>NZ_CP079869.1:2481868-3102336 GCF_025263265.1 Mycobacterium sp. SMC-4
CCCCGCTGGAGGGCCCCGACACCGGACGGTGGCTCGACCTGTGTGCAGGCCCCGGCGGCAAGACGGCGCTGCTGGCGGCGCTGGGGAGCAGTTGCGGTGCCACGGTGACCGCCGTCGAGCCGGCCCCGCGGCGGGCCGACCTGGTCGCGCAGAACACCGCCGGCCTGCCCGTCACCATCCACCGCGTCGACGGTCGTGAGTCTGGCCTGGCGCCGGGCTTCGACCGGGTGCTGGTCGATGCGCCGTGCACCGGCCTGGGCGCGCTGCGGCGCCGTCCCGAAGCCAGGTGGCGGCGTCAACCCAGCGACGTCGCAACGCTGGCCAAGCTGCAGCGTGAGCTGCTGGCCGCGGCGATCACGTTGACCAGGCCCGGGGGCGTGGTGCTGTACGCGACGTGCTCTCCGCACCTGGCCGAGACCACCGGCGTGGTGGCCGACGCCCTGCGCCGTCACCCGGTGGACGCGCTGGACACCCGGCCGCTGTTCGCGCCGGCCGCCGACATCGGCGACGCGACGTCGGTCCAGCTGTGGCCGCACCGCCACGGCACCGACGCGATGTTCGCCGCCGCCCTGCGGGTAACCGAGCCCCGATAGGCTCTGAGTATGGCTGCACCGCACGCTTCTGCCGCGCCGTTGATCGCGCCGTCGATCCTGTCCGCGGACTTCGCCCGGCTGGCCGACGAGGTCGCCGCGGTCGAAGGTGCGGATTGGTTGCACGTCGATGTGATGGACAACCACTTCGTGCCCAACCTGACCCTAGGCTTGCCGGTGGTGGAGTCGCTGCTGCAGGTCAGCGACATCCCGATGGACTGTCACCTGATGATCGATCGCCCGGACAAGTGGGCCCCGCCCTACGCCGAAGCCGGCGCCTACAACGTCACCTTCCACGTAGAGGCCACCGATGACCCGGTCGGGGTGGCCCGCGATATCCGCGCGGCCGGCGCCAAGGCCGGACTGGCGATCAAACCGGGCACACCGCTGGACCCTTATCTGGAAATCCTGCGGGAATTCGACACGCTGCTGGTGATGTCGGTCGAGCCGGGATTCGGCGGACAGAAGTTCATCCCCGAAGTGCTGCCCAAGGTCGGAATCGCTCGGCGGCTGGTCGATTCGGGTGAGCTGACGATCCTGATCGAGATCGACGGCGGCATCAACGCCGACACCATCGAGGCAGCCGCCGAGGCGGGAGTGGACTGTTTCGTGGCCGGATCGGCCGTGTACAGCGCCGACGATCCCGCAGCCGCAGTGCGGTCCCTGCGGCAGCAGGCCGCGGCCGCGGCCGCGCATCCGAGGCAGTGAACCTCGACGATGCGATGGCCGCGGCCATCGAGCAGAGCGAGAAGGTCAAAGGTCGGACCTATCCGAATCCGCCTGTCGGAGCAGTCATTCTGGATCGCGACGGTCAGATCGCCGGTGTCGGCGCGACAGCTCCGACCGGCGGGCCGCACGCGGAGGTGGTGGCACTGCGACGAGCGGGCGAGCGGGCTGTTGGCGGTACCGCGGTGGTGACGCTGGAACCGTGCAATCACGTCGGGCGCACACCGCCGTGCGTCGAAGCATTGCTGGCCGCCGGTGTCGCGCAGGTTGCGTTCGCGGTCACCGACCCCAATCCGGTCGCCGCCGGCGGAGCTGCTCGACTGTCCGAAGCCGGCATTCAGGTCCACCCGGGGGTGGCCTCAGCGGCAGTGGCCGGTGGACCGCTGCGCGAGTGGCTGCACAAGCAGCGCACCGGATTACCGCATGTGACATGGAAATTCGCGACCAGTGTTGACGGCCGAAGCGCGGCCGCCGATGGGAGTAGTCAGTGGATCACCAGTGAACCCGCCCGCGCGGATGTGCATCGCCGGCGGGCGGCCGCCGATGCGATCGTCGTCGGCACCGGCACCGTTTTCGCCGACGACCCGTCGCTGACCGCGCGGTTGCCCGACGGCAGTCTGGCCGATCACCAGCCGCTGCGCGTGGTGGTGGGGCAGCGCGAAATCTCGCCCGACGCAAAGGTTCTCAACGACGATTCACGCACCATGGTCATCCGGACCCGTGATCCCAACGAGGTGCTCAAGGCGCTGTCGGACCGCACCGACGTACTGTTGGAGGGCGGCCCGACGCTGGCGGGCGCGTTCCTGCGGGCCGGCGCGATCAACCGGATTTTGGCCTATGTGGCGCCCATTCTGCTCGGCGGTCCGATCACCGTGGTCGACGACGTCGGTGTGCTGAGCATCACAAGCGCACAGCGGTGGCGTTATGACGCGACCCTGCCCATCGGGCCCGACGTGCTGCTCAGCCTGACCCCGTTGTAGCGGTACGCAACACACCGGTCGCTTCGGCACAGCCAGGTCGCAGGTGCGATCGCTACACTCGGGAAACAGCGTCGGGTTCGTCCCGGCGGGAATATCGCGCTTTCACCGACGAGTTGCGCATGAGAGCACGAGAAAAGGACACCACCATGACTGCAGTGCAGAATTGGCTTCCCATCGACCTGGTCACCCCGAACATCGTCCGCACCGTCATCCGCGACGTGCTGCGCGAACTGCACAAGATGACCCAGAGCGAAACCGAACCGGCCCACGGGCCTCAGCTGATGGGACGCGGGCTGGAACGTTGCTGAGGTGCCGGTGCTTCCGGCTCCTCGGCGTACTCCTCGCGCGCACTGATCAGCAGACCCAGCACCGCGCCGACCGCACACACAATCGCGGTGATCGTAAAGATTTCTCCGTACTGCAATACGTAAGCCTCCCGCACCCGGTTGGCCTCGGCGGCCAACCGTTCGGCGAGGGTATCGCCGCCGGCACTGGCCGGCAGGCTGGCCAGATGCTGGTTGAACCGGTAAAGACCCCAGGCGCTCAGCGCCGCGATGCCGATCAACATGCCGATCATCCGGGAGACCACCACCGCGGCCGAGGCGATGCCGTGCTGTGCCGACGGGACCACCCGCAGCGTCGCCGAGGTCAGCGGGCCGATGACCAGCCCCAGGCCGAAGCCGGCGATGGCCAGATCGGTGTCGAGTGTCGGCAGGCTCAGCACGCCCAGATCATGGCGGGCGGTCAGCACGTCGACCGGCCACTGCGCGATCAGCAGGTAGCCGCCCGAGGCGATGAGCAACCCCGCGAACGCCACGATGCGGTCGCCGACCCGGGTTGCCAGCCAGCCGCCGAGCACCGCACCGATGGGCAGCGCGGCCAGGAACCACAGCAGGAGGAAAGCCGCCTCGATCTGGTCCTTGCCGAGCACACCCTGCGCGAACAGCTCGACATTGACCAGCGTGACCATCAGAGCCGCACCGGTGGTCAGCGAAGCGCCCAACGCAGCCAGGAACGGGCGGAAGCGGACTCCGGCGGGTTCCAACAGCCGGGTTCGGGCAAACTTCTCCCATACGAAGAACACGACCGCCGCCACGGCGGCGCCGACCAGCACCGGCGGCCCCCAACTCGGCAACACCTGGTTGCCGTCGGGCGCCGGGTTGTACAACCCGATGACCGCCAGGCCCAGTGCGACAGCCAGCAGTAAACCGCCGACTACGTCCACCTTCTCCTTGTTCTCGCTTTCCAGGCGGCCGGGGAGGCTGAAGTGGATCATCACCATCGCGATCGCGGCCAGCGGCACGTTGATCCAGAACACCGACTGCCAGTGCCCGAACAGCCACACCAGCGTGACGCCGTAGATGGGGCCCAGCACGGCGCCGAACTCCTGCGCTGCTCCCACTCCGCCGAGCACCGCGGCGCGGTTGCGCGCCGCCCACAGGTCGGCGGCCAGCGCCAAGGTGACCGGCAGCAGCGCGCCGCTGGCGGTGCCCTGGATGATCCGGCCGATCACCAGCACCGTCAGGTCGGTGGACAGCGCGGTCACCACCGACCCCAGCGCGAATCCGGCGAGGCTGACCTGGATCAGCAGCTTGCGTCCGAATCGGTCCGAGGCCCGGCCCAGCAGCGGCATCGCCGCGATGTAGCCCAGCAGGTAGCCGGTGATGATCGGGGTGACGCGCTGAATCTGGTTCACGCCGATGCCGACATCGCGCATGATGTCGGTCATGATCGTGACCACGACATAGGTGTCGAGCGCGCCGAGGATCACCGCAAGGCTTCCGGCGCTGATCGCGATGCGTCGGTTGGCCGACGAGATGACCGCCGGCGGGGCGCCGGTCATCGCACCGCCGGGTTCTCGATCTCGACCGGCTCGCCCCACTTGGTCAGCGTCATCGTGACGCTGTTACCGGGGCTGGGCTCCAGGCGGGCCTGCATCAGCTCGTGATCGCCGTCCTCGGCAACCCAGGCAGTGCCCGGTACCGGCGCGGTCGCGGCGATCTGCGGGGCGATCTTGTTCACGGCGTCGGCGCTGACGTTGCCGGTGATGCGCACCGTGCCGACCCCGTCGATCGTCTCGCGGCCGTCGGCCGTGGCATCGGTGAAATTGGCCAGCACGTTGGCCAGGCCCACGTTCGGGTCGAGGATCGCGGCGACGTCGTAGACATCGGAGGCCGGACCGAAGTTCGACAGATTGCCGCCCGAGGTCAGCGCGGCGTAGAGATCGCCGTCGGAGACCACGAAGTCGACGCCTTGCAGGCGCTGACCCATGAAGACGATGTCGGCGGTGCCCTTGGCGGCCACGCTGGGGGACTGGGTCAGCTCGCCTTCGAGCGACTCCACCGGCAGATCGGCCAGCTGCCCCTGCACCGAAAGCGACAGATGCGCGCTGGACTGACCCTTGGTGGTCTGGCTGGACTCGGTCAGCAGGGTCGCGGCATCCGGCAGGTCCCTGCCGGAGTCTTCCGGCGAACTGGAGCAGCCGGCGACAAAGACGAGGGCGGCGATGAGGGCGACGAAGGTCGCCGACAGGCGGGTCTGCATGCCTGCATCGTAGAGGGTGCGCGCCGCCGGCCGCGGTTGCCGAAGTGGCGCAGCCTCTAGGCTGGGCGGGTGTTCACCGGAATCGTCGAAGAGTTGGGCGAGGTCATCGGCAGGGAATCGCTCGGCGATTCCGCACGTCTGGTGATCCGCGGACCGGTGGTGACTTCGGATGCCGGCCATGGTGATTCGATCGCGGTCAACGGCGTCTGCCTGACCGTCGTCGATGTCCTGGCCGACGGTAGCTTCACCGCCGATGTGATCAACGAGACACTGAGCCGTTCCAGTCTGAGCGGCATCGAGGTGGGCGCGCGGGTCAATCTTGAGCGCGCCGCGGCGGTCAACAGCCGCCTGGGCGGCCACATCGTGCAGGGCCACGTCGACGGCACCGGTCACATCATCAGTCGAACCCCCTCGCAGCATTGGACGGTGGTGCGTGTCGCGCTGCCTGCGGCGTTGGCGCGCTACGTGGTGCAGAAGGGCTCGATCACCGTCGACGGGGTGTCGTTGACCGTGTCAGGACTCGGGCACGACTGGTTCGAGGTGTCGCTGATCCCCACCACGTTGGAGATGACGACGCTGGGCCGCGTCGAGGTCGGCGCGCACGTCAACCTCGAGGTGGACGTCATCGCCAAATATGTCGAGCGGCTGCTGGGACCGCAGGACGACCGGCGCAACGCCTGAGGCCGGCGCCGAGGAAGCCATTGCGCCACCCCCGGGGGTCTGTTAGACAACGGAGCGATTTCCGGGTCTTCGCAGGAGGTGCGTGATCGGTACCGCGCGTGAGCAGGTGGGACACGTCCTTGCGCTGGCCCAGAGCATCGGTGCTCTCGCGGCGCTGAAGCTGGTGATTTGCCGCGCGCTGGGGCGCGCGCGGCCGGTGGCAGTGCCCTGCGGGCCGCATCGGTTGTGGGTGCGCCCCACCGACAGCGACCCCTACGTGCTGGCCCAGATCTTCACCGCCGGTGAGTACGACGCCCCGCCGTACTGGATGACGCGACTGCAGGCACACGCCGCTGAACTGCGCGCTGCCGGCGGCGTGCCGCTGATCATCGATGCGGGTGCCAACGTCGGCTACTCGGCGCTCTACCTGGCCGATCGGTTCCCCGACGCGATCGTGATCGCTGTCGAACCCGACGCTGGGTGTGTCGAGATTCTCAGACGCAACTGTGCTGTGAACTCGCGCATACATCCGGTGCGGGCGGCGCTGTGGAGCCACGACCGCGGGGTAGACCTCGTCAACCGAGACCACGGTTCCTGGGCCAACCGGGTCGCCGACGGAGGCTCGACCACGCCGTCGGTCACGCTCGATCAGCTGATCGCGCAGGTAGCCGAGGCTGCGCCGCTGATCGTCAAGCTGGACATCGAAGGCGCCGAGACCGAGGTCTGCGCGGCCTCGCCGCAGGCCATTGCCTCGTTTGCGTGCATCATGATCGAGCCGCACGACTGGATGCTGCCCGGCTCCGGTGGTCTGTCCCCGCTCTACGCGGCGATGGCCGGCAAGAAGGTGGACACGGTCATCCGCGATGAGACGATGATGTTCTTCGACTGTGCGGTGCTGGCCGCGGCGGTGGCCACCTGACGCCGCCGGGCAATAACCGGCCGTTGCGCGTGGTTCATACTGAGGAAGCAGTTCACAACGGAATGCAGGTGGTTCCACCCGGAACCGGCAAAGGTGGTGCGACGATGACGAGGCTGGATTCGGTCGAGCGTGCGGTGGCCGACATCGCCGCGGGCAAGGCCGTGGTCGTCATCGACGACGAGGACCGGGAGAACGAAGGCGACCTGATCTTTGCCGCCGAGAAGGCCACTCCTGAACTGGTGGCCTTCATGGTCCGCTACACCTCGGGTTACCTGTGTGTTCCGCTCGACGGCGAGATCTGCGACCGGCTGGGACTGCTGCCGATGTATGCGGTCAACCAGGACAAGCACGGCACCGCCTACACCGTCACCGTCGACGCCAAAATTGGTGTCGGAACCGGTATCTCGGCGTCCGACCGGGCAACGACGATGCGATTGCTGGCCGACCCGGCCGCGGTGGCCGACGATTTCACCAAACCGGGTCACGTGGTGCCGTTGCGGGCCAAGGACGGCGGCGTGCTGCGTCGGCCCGGTCACACCGAGGCCGCCGTCGACCTGGCCCGGATGGCCGGACTGCAGCCGGCGGGCGCGATCTGTGAGATCGTCAGCCAAAAGGACGAGGGTGCGATGGCGCAGACCGATGAGCTGCGCATCTTCGCCGACGAACATGACTTGGCCTTGATCTCGATCGCCGACCTCATCGAGTGGCGGCGTAAGCACGAGAAGCACATCGAACGTATCGCCGAGGCACGCATCCCGACCCGCCACGGCGAGTTCCGGGCGGTCGGGTACACCAGTGTCTATGACGAGGTCGAACACGTCGCACTGGTCAAGGGGGATATCGCCGGGCCCACGGCCGATGGCCACGATGTCCTGGTCCGGGTGCACTCCGAATGCCTGACCGGCGACGTGTTCGGCTCCCGGCGCTGCGACTGCGGCCCTCAGCTCGACGCGGCGCTGGCGATGGTGGCCCGGGAGGGCCGCGGCGTGGTGCTCTACATGCGCGGTCACGAGGGTCGGGGCATCGGATTGATGCACAAGCTGCAGGCCTACCAGTTGCAGGATGCCGGTGACGACACCGTGGACGCGAATCTCAAGTTGGGCCTGCCCGCCGACGCCCGTGACTATGGAATCGGCGCGCAGATCCTGGTCGACCTCGGGGTGCGCTCGATGCGGCTGCTGACCAATAACCCCGCCAAGCGCGTCGGGCTGGACGGCTACGGACTGCACATCATCGAACGGGTTCCGCTGCCGGTCCGCGCCAACTCGGAGAACATCCGGTATCTGATGACCAAGCGTGACCGGATGGGTCACGATCTGACCGGGCTCGACGATTTCGACGAAGCGGTGCCCGGTGAGTTCGGAGGCGCGGTATGAGCCCGGCCGCCGGTGTTCCGGACCTTCCGCAACTCGACGCCGCCACGGTGAAGCTGGCCATCGTGGCAAGCACCTGGCACGCGACCATCTGCGATGCGTTGCTCGAAGGCGCCCGCAAGACCGCTCTCGACGCCGGGGTCGGCGATCCGACGGTGGTTCGCGTCTTGGGCGCCATTGAAATACCGGTCGTGGCACAGGAATTGGCGGCCACCCATGATGCTGTGGTCGCCCTCGGTGTGGTGATCCGGGGTGAGACACCGCATTTCGACTACGTGTGTGACGCGGTCACGCAAGGCCTGACCAGGGTATCGCTGGATGCGTCGACACCGGTGGCCAACGGGGTGCTTACCACCGATACCGAGGCCCAGGCGCTGGCCCGCGCCGGACTGGCCGGGTCCACCGAGGACAAGGGTGCCCAGGCGGCGGCGGCGGCGCTGTCGACGGCGCTGACGCTGCGTGGCCTGCGGTCGGGCTCATGAGCGCCGACGACTGGGACGTCGAAGTCAGACCTTTTCTGACGCCGCTGTTCGCCTACGGGGCCGCGGCGATCATCATCGCGGCACACGTCGCGGTTGGGGTGCTGCTCAAAGCCGCCTCGACGGGGGTGCTCTTCACCACCGCCGACCAGGTCGGCATCGCCGCTCTGGGGCTGGTGATCGGCGGCTTCGTTTCCTTGTTCGCCCGGCCGCGGCTGCGTGTCGGACCTCCTGGGGTTGCGGTACGAAACCTGTTCGGATACCGCCTCATTCCATGGAACGAGGTGGTCGACATATCGTTTCATCCCGGTGCGCGGTGGGCCCGGGTGGATCTACCCGACGACGAGTACGTCCCGGTGATGGCCATCCAGGCCGTGGACCGGAAACGTGCCGTGGAGTCGATGGACACCGTCCGAGCCCTGGTGGACCGGTACCGGGTCAACGGCAATCGCCGGTGAGGGCATCAGCAATCACCGAGCACCCTTCTCGACCGCGGTCGCTTCGCTGCGTCGGAGCGCCGCAGTAACCTGGGTCCGTGCCTGATCCCGCGACGTACCGACCCGCGCCTGGGTCGATCCCCGTCGAACCGGGTGTCTACCGATTCCTCGACCCGCAGGGCCGGGTGATCTACGTCGGCAAGGCCAAGAGCCTGCGCAGCCGCTTGAACTCCTACTTCGCCGATATTTCGGGTCTGGCTCCGCGCACCCGCCAGATGGTGACCACTGCCGCGGCCGTGGAATGGACGGTGGTCACCACCGAGGTCGAGGCCCTGCAGCTGGAGTACAACTGGATCAAAGAGTTCGACCCTCGGTTCAACATCCGCTACCGCGACGACAAGTCCTATCCGGTGTTGGCGGTCACCCTCAACGAGGAATACCCGCGGCTCAAGGTGTACCGGGGACCGCGCCGCAAGGGGGTGCGCTACTTCGGGCCATACTCGCACGCCTGGGCGATCCGGGAGACGCTCGACTTACTGACCCGGGTGTTCCCAGCTCGCACCTGCTCCAACGGAGTATTCAAGCGGCACAACCAGATCGGTCGCCCGTGCCTGCTGGGCTACATCGACAAGTGCTCGGCACCATGCGTCGGTCGCGTGTCGGCCGAGGAGCACCGACAGATCGTGCTGGATTTCTGCGATTTCCTCGCGGGCAAGACCGACCGGCTGATCCGCGAGATGGAACAGCAGATGAACTCCGCGGCGAGCGATCTCGATTTCGAGCGGGCCGCCCGGCTGCGCGACAATATCGGAGCGATGCGCCGCGCACTGGAGAAGCAGGCCGTGGTGTTCGGCGACGGGACCGATGCCGACGTGGTCGCCTTCGCCGACGACGACCTCGAGGCCGCGGTCCAGGTGTTCCATGTGCGCGGCGGGCGGGTGCGTGGCCAACGCGGTTGGATCATCGAAAAATCGGGCGAACCAGGCGAATCCACCCGGGAGTACCTGGTCGAGCAGTTCTTGACCCAATTCTACGGGGATCAGGCCGCGCTCGGCGGCGCCAGTGACGGCGGTGGCGACGAGGCGACCAACCCGGTGCCCAAGCAGGTACTGGTCCCGGTCCTGCCGAAAACCGCCGCCGAGTTGGAGACCTGGCTGTGCCAGCTGCGCGGATCGCGGGTGTCGCTGAGGGTGGCGCAGCGTGGGGACAAGCGTGCCCTGGCCGAGACCGTCAAACGCAACGCCGAGCAAGCGCTGGCCCAGCACAAACTCAAGCGCGCCGGTGACTTCACCGCGAGAAGTGCTGCACTGCAGAGTATTCAAGAGGCGCTCGGGTTACGCGACGCTCCGCTGCGCATCGAGTGCGTCGACATCAGCCACGTGCAGGGCACCGACGTCGTCGCCTCGCTGGTGGTCTTCGAAGACGGACTGCCCCGCAAATCGGACTACCGGCACTACGGGATCCGGGAAGCGGCCGGGGACGGCCGCTCCGACGACGTCGCTTCGATCGCCGAGGTGACCCGGCGCCGGTTCTACCGGCACCTGCGCGATACGCAGGAGCCGGTTGACATGTCGGCTCCGGTGTCTGATGTCGCCGCCGGCGCGGCTCCTGTCGCCCGCTCGCGAAAGTTCGCCTATCCGCCCAACCTGTTCGTCGTCGACGGCGGGGCGCCGCAGGTCAACGCGGCTGCCGCGGTACTGGTAGAGCTCGGCGTGACCGACGTCGCGGTGATCGGCCTGGCCAAGCGGCTGGAGGAGGTCTGGTTGGCCAACCTGGACGGTACGGCGCCCGATCCGGTGATCATGCCCCGCAACAGTGAGGGCCTCTATCTGTTACAGCGCATCCGCGACGAAGCGCATCGCTTTGCGATCAGCTATCACCGCAGCAAGCGGTCCAAGCGCATGACCGCCTCGGCACTGGACTCGGTGCGGGGGCTGGGTGAGCACCGGCGCAGAGCGCTGGTGACCCACTTCGGCTCGCTGGCCCGGCTGCGACAGGCCAGCGTCGAGGAGATCACCGCGGTGCCCGGAATCGGCGCAGCGACAGCGCGAGCTGTCCTGGAGGCGCTCGGCGCGTCACCCGAATCCGAAGCGCCCGAATCGACGATCGGCAATGATCAGAGCAGGGCATCGGGATGACAGAGCGAGGAATGCACGAAGAACTGCGCAGCGGAGCCGGCACCGCCCACAGTGCCGGGGACCTGGATTCCGGCAGCGACAGTGGCATCGACGTGGTGTTGGTCACCGGGATGTCGGGAGCCGGTCGCGGTACGGCTGCCAAGGTGCTGGAGGATCTCGGCTGGTATGTCGCGGACAATCTGCCGCCCGAGCTGATCGCCCGGATGGTGGAGTTCGGACTTGCTGCGGGCTCGCGCATCACCCGGCTGGCGGTGGTGATGGACGTTCGGTCCCGCGGTTTCACCGGAGATCTCGACTTCGTCCGCAGCGAACTCGCGACCCGCAACATCGCGCCCCGGGTGCTGTTCCTGGAGGCCTCCGACGACATCCTGGTGCGTCGTTACGAGCAGAATCGGCGCAGCCATCCTCTGCAGGGCAACCAGACACTGGCCGAAGGCATCGCCGCAGAACGCGCGCTGCTGGCGCCGGTACGTGCGGCCGCCGACCTGGTGATAGACACCTCATCGCTGTCGGTGCACGGACTGCGGGAAAGCATCGAGCGGGCCTTCGCCGAGGAGACGGTGGCGCACACCAATGTCACCGTCGAATCCTTCGGCTACAAATATGGTCTGCCCATGGACGCCGACACCGTGATGGATGTGCGGTTTCTGCCCAATCCGCACTGGGTAGACAGTCTGCGGCGGCACAGCGGTCAGCATCCTGACGTCCGCGACTATGTCCTGGGCCAACCCGGCGCGGAGGCGTTCCTCGACTCCTACCATCATCTGTTGGATGTCGTCATCGACGGCTACCGCAGGGAGGGGAAGCGCTATATGACCGTCGCGATCGGGTGTACCGGTGGCAAGCACCGCAGCGTCGCGATGGCCGAGGCGCTCGCTGAACGACTGCACGACACCGATCTGACGGTGCGGGTTCTGCATCGAGATCTGGGCCGCGAATGAGTCAACGCATTGTCGCCCTCGGCGGTGGCCATGGGCTCTATGCCACCCTGTCGGCAGCGCGGCGGCTGACGCCGCATGTCACCGCGGTGGTCACCGTCGCCGACGACGGCGGATCGTCCGGCCGGTTGCGCAGCGAACTCGACGTGGTACCGCCCGGTGATCTACGAATGGCGTTGGCCGCGTTGGCTTCTGACAGTCCGCACGGCCGGCTGTGGGCCACCATCATTCAGCACCGCTTCGGCGGCAGCGGGGCGCTGGCCGGCCATCCCATCGGCAACCTGCTGGTGGCCGGCCTCAACGAGGTACTGGCCGACCCGGTGGCCGCGCTAGACGAGCTGGGCCGCATCCTCGGCGTCAAGGGGCGGGTGCTGCCGATGTGCCCGGTCGGTCTGGGAATCGAGGCTGACGTCGTCGGGCTGGAATCCGACCCGCGGGTCAGCCGGGTCATCCGCGGTCAGGTCGCCATCGCCACCACGGTCGGCAAGGTGCGCCGAGTGCGGCTGACTCCCGGTGACCCGCCGGCCACCCGCCAGGCGGTCGACGCGATCCTCAACGCCGACCTGGTGGTGCTCGGACCGGGCTCGTGGTTCACCAGCGTCATCCCGCATGTGCTGGTTCCAGAGCTGGCCGCGGCGCTCAAAGCCACCACTGCGCGGCGGGCGCTGGTGCTCAATCTGGTGGCCGAGCCGGGGGAGACGGCAGGCTTCTCGGTCGAGCGACACATCCACGTATTGGCCCAGCACGCCCCAGACGACTTCACCGTCGCCGACATCATCGTCGACTCGGCGCGGGTGCCCAGCGAGCGCGAGCGTGACCAGCTGCGCCGCACGGCCACCATCCTCGATGCTCACGTGGAGTTCGCTGACGTTTCCCGACCTGGTACACCTTTACATGACCCGGCGAAGTTGGCCGCAGCATTAGAGAGGGTGCTCCAAAATGGTGCGAAACCCCCCGACGTGGTTCATCAGCCGACAGTGCCCACCCCGACAGCTAACGGACCGAGAGGTGACGACCCGTGGCGATGACAGCCGAGGTCAAAGACGAGCTCAGCCGCCTGGTGGTCAACTCGGTCAGCGCGCGCCGCGCGGAAGTGGCCTCGCTGCTGCGCTTTGCCGGCGGTCTGCACATCGTGTCCGGTCGGGTGGTGGTCGAAGCCGAAGTCGACCTGGGCATCATCGCCCGCCGACTGCGCAAGGACATCTACGACCTGTACGGGTACAACGCCGTGGTGCATGTGCTCTCGGCCAGCGGGATCCGCAAGAGCACCCGCTACGTGGTGCGGGTGGCCAAAGACGGCGAGGCGCTGGCCAGGCAGACGGGCCTGCTCGATCTGCGTGGCCGGCCGGTTCGGGGATTACCCGCCCAGGTCGTCGGCGGTAGCGTTGCCGATGCCGAGGCTGCTTGGCGCGGAGCGTTTTTGGCACACGGTTCGCTGACCGAGCCGGGACGATCCTCGGCGTTGGAGGTCAGCTGCCCCGGACCGGAAGCGGCACTGGCACTCGTCGGCGCGGCTCGGCGTCTCGGAGTCAGCGCGAAAGCCCGCGAGGTGCGCGGCAGCGACCGTGTGGTGGTGCGCGACGGCGAGGCGATCGGCGCGTTACTGACCCGGATGGGAGCCCAGGACACCCGGTTGACCTGGGAGGAGCGGCGCATGCGCCGCGAAGTTCGCGCCACCGCCAACCGATTGGCCAACTTCGATGACGCCAACCTGCGACGCTCGGCGCGGGCCGCGGTAGCAGCAGCCGCCCGGGTCGAGCGCGCCCTGGAGATTCTGGGCGAATCGGTCCCGGATCATCTGGCTGCCGCCGGTTATCTGAGGGTCGCGCACCGCCAGGCCTCCTTGGAGGAGCTGGGTCGACTGGCCGACCCCCCGATGACCAAAGATGCTGTGGCAGGACGTATTCGGCGTTTGCTATCGATGGCCGACCGAAAGGCCAAGCAGGACGGCATACCCGACACCGAGTCTGCGGTCACCCCGGATCTGCTGGAAGACGCCTGAAACCGTGCGGGTCGGACTGGGCACCCCGGTGGCGCCGTTTGTCCGGGGCGAGGGCGGGCTCGACGTTGAACTGATGGCCGCCCTGGGCGACAGACTCGACGAACCCATCGACTTCCGGCCGGGCGGTGGCGACCTCGATCAGATGCTCGATGAGCTGCTCGACGGAACCTACGACTGTGTCAGCGGTGTGGTGGTCACCGATGCCCGCGCCCAGCGGGTGGCGCTGCTGCCGCCCTACCTGATCACAGGTCAGGCGCTCGCCGTCCACACCGGACGCCTGCCGCAGGTGCAGTCGGTCGACGAACTGCGCGGGCTGACGATCGGGGCGGGTCGCGGCGATCCCGCCGCGGCCGTGGCCGTCGATCTGGTCGACCGGGGCAAGGCCGGCCGGGTCCACCTCAGCGAGCCCGGCGCAGTTCTGGCCGACCTCGACTCCGGCCGGTGCGACGCCGTCGTCGGCCTCGCACCGGTACTGGGTGCGCTGCTGGTGACCGCGCCGCAGGTCGAGGTGGTGCAGCGCGGCCTGGCCGCGCAACCCATCGCTATCGCGGTGGCCCCGTCCGATCATGCGCTGCTGGCCCGTCTGCAGGTCGCCTCGGCCGAACTGGAGGACGACGGCACCATGCAGGCGCTTCGCCGGCGTTGGCTGGGAAACCCCTACACCGACCAGAGCGCGGCGGTTCTCTGATACCCACTAGGCTGGCTGCGAGTAGTTCAGGAGATCCAACAGCGCAGTTCAACAGATTGAAAAGAAGGAGAGACACGTGACGATCCGGGTAGGCGTGAACGGCTTCGGCCGTATCGGGCGCAACTTCTTCCGCGCGCTGGACGCGCAGAAGGCCGAGGGCAAGAACACCGACATCGAGATCGTCGCGGTCAACGACCTCACCGACAACGCCACGCTGGCTCACTTGCTGAAGTTCGACTCGATCCTGGGCCGGCTTCCGTATGACGTCAGTCTTGAGGGCGAAGACACCATCGTCGTCGGCGACCACAAGATCAAGGCGCTGGCCGTCAAAGAGGGTCCGTCGGCGTTGCCCTGGGGCGACCTGGGTGTCGACGTGGTGGTCGAGTCCACCGGCATCTTCACCAAGCGTGACAAGGCGCAGGGCCACCTGGACGCGGGTGCGAAAAAGGTCATCATCTCCGCGCCGGCCACCGACGAAGACATCACCATCGTGCTCGGCGTCAACGACGACAAGTACGACGGCAGCCAGAACATCATCTCCAACGCGTCGTGCACGACGAACTGCCTGGGCCCGCTGGCCAAGGTGCTCAACGACGAGTTCGGCATCGTCAAGGGTTTGATGACCACGATTCACGCCTACACCCAGGACCAGAACCTGCAGGACGGTCCGCACAAGGACCTGCGTCGCGCGCGGGCCGCCGCGATCAACATCGTGCCGACCTCCACGGGTGCCGCCAAGGCGATCGGCCTGGTGCTGCCCGAGCTGAAGGGCAAGCTCGACGGCTACGCGCTGCGCGTGCCGATCCCCACCGGTTCGGTCACCGACCTGACCGCCGAGCTCAACAAGTCGGCGACCGCAGACGAAATCAACGCCGCGATGAAGGCCGCCGCCGACGGTCCGATGAAGGGCATCCTCAAGTACTACGACGCCCCGATCGTATCCAGCGACATCGTCACCGACCCGCACAGCTCGCTCTACGACGCGGGCCTGACCAAGGTCATCGACAACCAGGCCAAGGTGGTCAGCTGGTACGACAACGAGTGGGGATACAGCAACAGGCTCGCCGACCTGATCGCCCTCGTCGGTAAGTCGCTGTAGCTGACAATGGCCATCAAATCACTGGCCGACCTGCTGGCCGAGGGGGTGGCGGGGCGGGGCGTGTTGGTTCGCTCCGATCTCAACGTCCCGCTCGACGACGACCGCCAGATCTCCGATCCGGGACGGATCATCGCATCGGTGCCGACACTGCAGGCGCTCTCGGATGCCGGGGCCAAGGTCGTGGTCACCGCGCACCTCGGTCGGCCCAAGGGTGAACCGGATGCGAAGTACTCGCTGGCGCCGGTCGCTGCGGCGCTGGGTGAAAAGCTTGCGCGCCACGTCCAGCTCGCGGCAGACGTGGTGGGCAGTGACGCGCTGGCCCGTGCCGAGGGCCTGACCGATGGCGACATCCTGCTGCTGGAGAACGTGCGCTTCGACGCCCGCGAGACCAGCAAGGACGACGCCGAGCGGCTCGCCTTCGCCAAGGCACTGGTCGAACTCGTCGGTGAGGACGGGGCGTTCGTCTCGGACGGTTTCGGTGTGGTGCACCGTAAGCAGGCGTCGGTTTATGATGTCGCGACCCTGTTGCCGCACTACGCGGGCACACTGGTCGACGCCGAAGTCAAGGTGCTCGAACAGCTCACCAGCTCGACCGATCGGCCTTACGCCGTGGTGCTGGGCGGCTCCAAGGTGTCCGACAAGCTGGCGGTCATCGAGAACCTCGCCACCAAGGCGGACAGCTTGATCATCGGTGGCGGTATGTGTTTCACCTTCCTTGCCGCACAAGGCTTCTCGGTGGGTAACTCGCTGCTCGAGGAAGGTATGGTGGACACCTGCCGCACACTGCTCGACACCTACGCCGACGTGTTGCACCTGCCGGTCGACATCGTCGTGGCCGATGAGTTCGCGGCCGACTCGGAACCGGAAACTGTTGCCGCCGATCGCATTCCCGACACCAAGATGGGTCTGGACATCGGCCCGGAGTCGGTCAAGCGGTTCACGGCTCTGCTGTCGAACGCCAAGACGGTCTTCTGGAACGGACCGATGGGGGTGTTCGAGTTCCCGGCGTTTGCCGCTGGCACCAAGGGTGTTGCCGAGGCCATCATCGGTGCCACCGGCCGCGGTGCGTTCAGTGTGGTCGGCGGTGGCGACTCGGCTGCGGCGGTTCGTCAGCTGGGTCTGCCCGAGGACGGCTTCTCTCATATCTCCACCGGCGGAGGGGCGTCGCTGGAGTACCTCGAGGGCAAGACCCTGCCCGGTATCCAAGTGCTCGACAACTGAAAGGCGCAGCGCCATGACCCGTAAGCCGTTGATCGCCGGCAACTGGAAGATGAACCTCAACCACTTCGAGGCGATCGCGCTGGTACAAAAGATCGCGTTCTCGTTGCCGGACAAGTACTTCGACAAGGTCGACGTGACGGTGATACCGCCGTTCACCGATCTGAGGAGCGTGCAGACGCTCGTCGACGGCGACAAGTTGCGATTGACCTACGGCGCCCAGGACCTCTCACAGCACGACTCCGGCGCCTACACCGGTGAGATCAGCGGTGCGTTCCTGGCCAAACTGGGGTGCACCTTCGTCGTCGTCGGGCACTCCGAGCGGCGCACCTACCACGGCGAGGACGACGCGCTGGTTGCCGCGAAGGCCGCGGCGGCGTTCCGGCACGGCGTGGTCCCGATCATCTGCATCGGCGAGCACCTGGAAGTCCGCGAAGCCGGCAACCACGTCGAGCACAATGTCAACCAACTGCGCGGTTCGCTGGCCGGGTTGTCGGCCGAACAGATCGGACAGGCCGTCATCGCCTACGAACCGGTCTGGGCCATCGGAACCGGCCGCGTCGCCAGTGCAGCCGACGCCCAGGAGGTCTGCGGCGCCATTCGCGCGGAGATCGGGGCGCTGACTTCGGCCGACATCGCGGCGGGGGTGCGCGTTCTCTATGGGGGCTCGGTCAACGCCAAGAATGTCGGTGAGATCGTCGGCCAGGCCGACGTGGACGGCGCGCTGGTGGGCGGAGCGTCGCTGGATGGCGAGCAATTCGCCACCCTGTCAGCCATCGCGGCCGGCGGGCCGCTTCCCTGACCGGCGCCTGAGGTGAGAGTGGCCGCCGTGTAATCTGGCGGCCATGGAAATGGCCCTGCAGATCACCCTGGTCGTGACCAGCGTTCTGGTCGTCCTCCTGGTCCTGCTGCACCGTGCCAAGGGTGGCGGCCTGTCCAGTTTGTTCGGCGGCGGCGTGCAGTCCAGCCTGTCGGGCTCCACTGTGGTGGAGAAGAACCTGGACCGATTGACGTTGTTCGTCACCGGTATCTGGCTGGTCTCGATCGTCGGCATGGCCCTGCTGATCAAGTACAACTGAGAGCCCGCAGCACCGCGGCGCCGGTGCGTCTGCCGCTGACCAGCGCCCCTTGTATCGAGGCGGTGTCGCGGTGATCCCCGCACACCCACAGTCCCGAATGCACCCGTATCGATCGCCGTAGGACCAGCGGGGCGGGCTGAGCCGGCAGTGCCGCACTGACGACATGGCGCACCACCGGTTGCCAGTCAGCGGCCGACACCCCGAGGATTTCCGCGGCGTGCGCACGCATCTGCTCCTCCGACGGCGGTGTGTCATCGGCGCGATGCAGCGCCGAAGCCTGGATCAACTGCCGCCCCGGCGGTGCATAGCTCGGCGCCGCATCGCTGATCACCGCAGTGTTGACCACCGGGCCACGCGCCCCGGCGCGGCCGTCCACCTGCAGGGCTCCTCCGGTGGCCGGGGTGACGTCGCTGGCCCACCAGTCGGTGATCACCCCACGCATCGCCGGCGCGGGTTCCCCGGTGAACCCGGCGGCCGTCCCGGGGTCCGTTGCGATCACCACCTGACGGGCCCGCATCGTCGCGCCGTCGTGGGCGCGCACCGTCCAGTCGCGGCCGCCGCGCTCGACAGAGGTCACCCGCGTACCGGTGCGGACTCGGCCCGGCACCGCAGCTGCGAGGAGTCGCGGCAGCGCCGCCATGCCGTCGGCGGGCAACGCCGGCACCCCGAGTACGAACATCCGCACGAGCAGCAGAGCGAACGCGTTGGAGGTTGCGCCGGAGGCGTCCAGCAGCACCCCGGACAGGAATCGCTCCAGCACCCGTCGCACCTCGCCCTGCACGCCTGAGCTGTCCAGCGCGTCGGCCAACCTGGTGTCGCCGAGGGCCGACCGCAGCCGCGACGGACGCAGCGCCGGAGCAGTCCAGCGGCCGAGCGCCAGCACGTCGGCCGGTCGTAGCGCCCCCGCGGTGAGCATGGCCGGCACCCCCGCCGGCTTGCGCAGCGGATGGACCAGGGTGATCGAGCCCCGTTCGCGACGCACCCCGACGCCGGGCAGGAATGGCTGCAACCGCAACGCGGCGACATCCACACTGCCCGGCAGCGCCGGATAGGCCGGGTTGAGCACCTGGAATCCGCGATCGCACCGGAACCCGTCGACCACGTCGGTGCGGATCCGGCCGCCGACGTCGTCGGCGGCCTCCCACACCCGCACGTCGCGGCCGGCTGCATCCAGCACGCCGGCGCACCGCAATCCCGCCAGGCCGGCGCCGACCACGAGGACTTCGCACTCCTGGTCGCTCATCGGGTCCTCCTGACCTCGGCGCGTCGCCCACGCTACCGTGCTCGCCATGCGCTACTCCGGGGCTGAACCGATACTTGACGATATGGGTGAGAACTCCGATCCGGTGTCCGACAGTGCCCTGGCGCCGATCGGGGCTGTGCATCGCACCCAGGTGGGCCGAGAGGCCACCGAGCCGATGCGCGAAGACATCCGGCTGCTCGGATCGCTGCTCGGGGACACCGTGCGCGAGCAGAACGGGGAGGAGATCTTCGACCTCGTCGAGCGAGCCCGGGTGGAGTCCTTCCGGGTCCGTCGCTCCGAGATAGACCGTGGTGAACTGGCCAAGCTGTTCGACGGTGTCGACGTCCACCACGCCATCCCCGTCATCCGGGCCTTCACCCACTTCGCGTTGCTGGCCAACGTCGCCGAGGACATCCACCGCGAGCGGCGCCGGGCGATTCACGAGGCCGCCGGCGAGCCTCCGCAGAACAGCACCCTCGCGGCGACCTACACCAAGCTCGACTCCGCGGGGCTCGACGCCGACACCGTGGACGAGGCCCTGCGCGGGGCCTTGGTCTCGCCGGTCATCACCGCCCACCCCACCGAGACCCGGCGGCGGACGGTCTTCGACACCCAGCACCGCATCACCGAGCTGATGCGGCTTCGGCTGCACGGACTGCACACCACCGACGACGGCCGCGACATCGAGCGTGAGCTGCGCCGCCACATCCTGACGCTGTGGCAGACGGCGCTGATCCGGCTGTCGCGGCTGAAGATCTCCGATGAGATCGAAACCGGGCTGCGGTACTACCCGGCGGCGTTCTTCGACGTCATCCCACAGGTCAACGCCTCGGTACGGGAACAGTTCCAACAGCGCTGGCCCGACCGACCTCTGCTGATCGAGCCCATCCTGCGGCCGGGATCCTGGATCGGCGGTGACCGGGACGGCAACCCGAACGTCACCGGCGAGGTGGTCCGGTTGGCCACCGGCAGCGCCGCCTATCTCGCCTTCGACCACTATTTCGGCGAACTGACAGCTCTGGAGCAGGAGCTTTCGATGTCGGCGCGGCTGGTGCAGCCCTCCGCCGCGCTGGCACAGCTGGCCGACACCTGTGACGAACCGGCCCGTGCCGACGAGCCCTATCGCCGCGCGCTGCGCGTCGTGCACGCGCGCCTCACCGCGACCGCTCGCGACATCCTGGATCGACAACCCGAGCACGAACTGGACCTCGGTCTGCCGCCCTACGCCACTCCCGCCGACGTGCTCGACGATCTGGACACCATCGACGCGTCACTGCGGGCTCACGGCAGTGCGGTGCTGGCCGACGATCGGCTGAGTCGACTTCGGGAAGCTCTGCGTGTCTTCGGTTTTCACCTCTGCGGGCTCGACATGCGGCAGAACTCGGATGTACACGAGGAGGTGGTGTCCGAACTACTCGCCTGGGCCGGTGTGCACCCCGACTATGCGTCGCTGGAGGAGGCCGACCGGGTTGAACTGCTGGCCGCCGAACTCGCCACCAGGCGCCCACTGACCGGGCCCGGCGCCGAACTGTCAGAACTGGCGCGCAAAGAACTCGATATCGTCGCCGCGGCGGCCCGGGCCGTGCGGGTGTTCGGCTCGCAGGCCGTCCCGAACTACATCATCTCGATGTGCCAGTCGGTGTCGGACATGCTCGAGGCAGCGCTGCTGCTCAAGGAGGCCGGTCTGCTCGACGCGTCGTCGGAGCAGCCGTACGCCCCGGTGGGGATTGTGCCGCTGTTCGAAACCATCGACGACTTGCAGCGCGGGGCCTCGATTCTGGAAGCGGCGCTTGATCTTCCGCTGTACCGGGCACTAGTGGCCGCCCGCGGCGACAGCCAGGAGGTGATGCTGGGCTACTCGGACTCCAACAAGGACGGCGGATACCTCGCGGCCAACTGGGCGCTGTATCGCGCCGAGCTGGACCTGGTGGAATCGGCAGCCAAGACCGGGATCCGGTTGCGGTTGTTCCACGGGCGGGGCGGCACCGTGGGTCGCGGAGGCGGCCCGAGTTACGACGCGATCCTGGCCCAGCCCCCAGGTGCGGTGCAGGGCTCGCTGCGGCTCACCGAGCAGGGCGAGGTGATCGCGGCGAAGTACGCCGAACCGCGCGTCGCCCACCGGAACCTGGAGACCTTACTCGCGGCCACTCTGGAGGCCACACTGCTCGATGTCGAAGGTCTGGGGGACGAAGCCGGGCCGGCCTATCAAGTGCTCGATGACCTCGCCGGCCGCGCACAGCGCGCCTACGCCGAATTGGTGCACGAAACACCGGGATTCGTCGACTACTTCAAAGCTTCGACGCCGGTCAGTGAGATCGGCGCGCTCAACATCGGCAGCCGGCCCACCTCACGCAAACCCACCACATCCATCTCGGATCTGCGCGCCATCCCGTGGGTGCTGGCGTGGAGTCAGTGCCGGGTCATGCTGCCCGGCTGGTACGGCACCGGTACCGCCTTCGAGCAGTACATCGCCGAAGGGGACGGCCGACTGGAGGTCCTGCAGGACCTGTATCGGCGATGGCCATTCTTCGCCACGGTGCTGTCCAACATGGCCCAGGTGCTCGCGAAGTCCGACCTGGGGCTGGCCGCGCGGTACGCCGAACTGGTCGAAGACAGTGATCTGCGGCGTCGGGTGTTCGACATGATCGTCGATGAGCATGCACGCACGATCCGCATGCACGAACTGATCACCGGGCACGACGACCTGCTGGCCGACAACCCGGCGCTGGCCCGCTCGGTGTTCAACCGCTTCCCGTACCTGGAACCGCTGAATCACCTGCAGGTCGAGCTGCTGCGCCGCTACCGCGCCGGAGATGACGACGAACTGGTCCAGCGCGGCATCCTGTTGACCATGAGCGGACTGGCCACCGCACTGCGCAACAGCGGCTGAATTTGTCGCTGTCGCGACGGTGGCTGAATTTGTCGCTGTCGCGACGGTGGCTGAATTTGTCGCTGTCGCGACGGTGGCTGGTCTCTCCTCACAGGCCGGTGCTGCGGCGCACCCGGTCAAACGCGCCGCGGACCAGCTGCTCGGTCGCGGCCAGCGGCATGATCACCGACTCGCCGACGCCGACCATCCGCTCCACCCGGGTCACGATGCCCTCCAAGCGGTCCACCACGGCGATCAGTCGCGGTGCCAGTTCGTCGATGCGGCTGATCGTCTCGTTGAACCGCTCCAAAGTCGCGTCGAGGTTGCCGGTGGATTTGTCGAGGTCCTCCAGGGTGACGCTGAGCCCTTCGAGGATGGTGTCGACCTGTTCGACGGTGACGTCGGCATTCAGTGCTGCCTGTGCCAACTTCCGGATCCGTTCGGGTCCGGTGCGTACCGGTTTGCCGCCTCTGTCTGCCATGGGTGCAAGTATGACGTGCTCGTCCGGCGTCGGTTACGGTGTTGGGGATGCCCGCATGAAACTGCGGGTGGCCCTGTTCGCCACCTGCTACAACGACCTGATGTGGCCGGACACGCCGAAAGCTGTTGTCCGACTGTTACGTCGGCTTGGCTGTGACGTCGAATTCCCGTTGGGCCAGACCTGCTGCGGACAGCTGTTCACCAACACCGGTTATGCCGACGAGGCTCTGCCGGCGGTGCGTGCCTTCACCACGTCCTTCGCCGGCTACGACGCCGTGGTCGCGCCGTCGGGCTCGTGTGTCGGATCGGTGCGCCACCAGCATCGCGACGTGGCGGCACGGTCGGGCGACGTCGTGCTGCAGGCCGCCGTCGAGACCATCGCGCCCCGGGTCTACGAGCTCTCCGAGTTGCTCGTCGACGTTCTGGGCGTCACCGATGTGGGCGCATACTTTCCGCACCGCGTCACCTATCACCCCACCTGTCATTCGCTGCGGATGCTGCGGGTCGGTGACCGGCCGCTGCAGCTACTCGAGGCGGTGCGCGGCATCGAGCTGATCACCCTCCCAGCCGCCGAGCAGTGTTGCGGCTTCGGCGGCACATTCGCGATCAAGAACGCCGACACCTCGGTGGCGATGGGTCTGGACAAGGCTCGCGCAGCCCAGCAGACCGGAGCCGAAGTGCTTGTGGCGGGCGATAATTCCTGTCTCGCCCACATCGGCGGGCTATTGTCGCGCCGGCGTTCCTCGATGCGCGTGATGCATCTGGCCGAGGTGCTGGCCGGCACCGAAGGTGCCCGGCTGTGAGCAGCCGCCCCCCGCATGTCGGCGTCACCGGAGACTTCTTGGGTCTGCCGGCCTTCCCGGCCGCGGCTGCAGCGGCGCTTGCCGACCCAGTCCTGCAGCGTAACCTCACGCACGCCACCACGACGATCCGCGCCAAGAGGGCACGTGTCGTGGCCGAGCTCGACAACTGGGAGGAGTTGCGGCGTGCCGCCGAAGCGATCAAAGACGCCGGGCTGCACCGCCTCGACGAGCTGCTGGTCATGTTCGAGGCCAACGCGACCGCAGCGGGCGCGACCGTGCACTGGGCCCGTGACGCGGCCGAAGCCAACCGCATCGTGGTCGATCTGGTGGCTTCCCGAGGGGCCTCGGAGGTGGTGAAGGTCAAGTCGATGGCGACCCAGGAGATCGAGCTGAACGAGGCACTCGCCCGCGCCGGGATCCAGGCGTGGGAGACCGACCTGGCCGAGCTGATCGTCCAGCTCGGTGACGACTGGCCGAGCCACATCCTGGTGCCGGCCATTCACCGCAACAGGGCAGAAGTCCGGCAGATCTTCATGCGTGAGATGGGCCGGGTGGGACGTCCGGCGCCGGCCGACCTGACCGACGACCCGCCCCGGCTGGCCGAGGCGGCCCGCCTGCATCTGCGCGAGAAGTTCCTGCGGGCCCAGGTGGCGGTTTCCGGCGCGAACTTCGCGATCGCCGACACCGGCAGCCTGGTGGTGGTGGAATCGGAGGGCAACGGGCGGATGTGCCTGACGTTGCCGCAGACGCTCATCTCGGTGGTGGGCATCGAGAAGGTGCTGCCGTCGTGGCGGGACCTCGAGGTGATGCTGCAGGTGCTGCCGCGCAGCAGTACCGGCGAACGGGAGAATCCCTACACCACGATCTGGACCGGAGCCCACGCCGACGACGGCCCGCGCGACGTGCATATCGTCCTGCTGGACAACGGCCGTTCGCGGGTGCTGGCCGACGTGAAGGGCCGCGCCGCGCTGCGCTGCATCCGCTGCTCGGCATGTTTGAACGTGTGCCCGGTCTACGAGCGGGCAGGAGGGCATTCCTACGGCTCGGTGTACCCGGGTCCGATCGGTGCGGTGTTGACCCCCCAGCTACGCGGAACCGGCAGCGATGTCGACCGGTCGCTGCCGTACGCCTCGAGCCTGTGCGGCGCCTGCTACGACGTGTGCCCGGTGCGCATCGACATCCCGTCGATGTTGGTGCACCTGCGCACCCGGGTGGTCGATGAACGCCGCGGCGGTGTGCCGTCGGTCGAACAGGCGGCGATGACCGCGGCCGCGTGGACGCTGGCCGATCACCGGCGTCTACGCAGGTTCGCGACGGTCGTGAACGCGGCCGGGAAAGTGTTGCGCAGCAGCCTGTTCCGGCGTCGCAGTGTGCTGCGGTCACTTCCGTGGCCGGCCCGGCCGTGGTCGCGTACGCGGGACGCGCCGGTGCCGCCGACTGAATCGTTCCGGGCCTGGTGGGAGCGAACGGGAGGGGCCGGTGAGTGACGCACGCAGCGAGATCTTGGCCCGGATCCGGACCGCGCTGGCAGACCGACCTCCGGTCGGGGCAGTGCCGTGGGAGTACGGACGAGCGGTCGGGACAGGTGAACTGGATCCGGTAGCGCGCTTCGTCGAGCGGGTCGCCGACTACCGCGCTGTGGTCGAGCGTGTCGAGTCCAGCGGTGTCGCCGACGCGGTCACCACGGCGCTGCGCTGCGCTGATACGGTGGCCGGTGACGGCTGGGTGCAGCGAGCATGGCCGGATGCCGCCCGGTGGGTGGGCGACGGGCTGAGCCCCGAGGACCTCGACAGGGTGGACGCGGTCGTCACCACTGCGACGGTGGCCATCGCCAACACGGGCACCATCGTGCTGCACCACGGCTGCGGTCAGGGCCGGCGTGCGCTGAGCCTGGTGCCCGACCTCCATGTCTGCGTGGTGTCGGCCGAGCAGGTCGTCGACGATGTCCCCAAGGCCGTTGCCCTGCTTGTGGAGGCGGGGCTACACACCCGGCCGTTGACCTGGATCAGCGGACCGAGCGCGACCAGCGACATCGAACTGGACCGGGTCGAGGGCGTGCACGGTCCGCGCAACCTGCACGTGATTGTCGTCGGCTGACGGCGTCTGCCGGATTTCAGGATCGGATCGGTGTGCCGATCAGAGCCGAGAGGCGGCCGCGGCGTCGAGCAGCCACACCGTCTGCTCGCTGCCCACCGCGCCGGCAGCCGGGAGGTCGACTGGTTGGGCCCCGCCGATGGCGGCAGCCACCGCATCGGCCTTGCCCTCCCCGGAGACCACCAGCCAAACCTCGCGTGAGCGTTGAATCGCCGGGAGTGTCAAAGTGATCCGGCGCGGTGGCGGCTTGGGGGAGTCGGTCACTCCGACGACGGTGCGGGTCGTCTCCCGCACCGCAGCGGTGTCCGGGAACAACGAGTTGACGTGGCCTTCGCCACCCATGCCCAGCAGATGAACATCGAAGACCGGCGTCGGATCAGCGCCGCCGGCCTCGGCGAGCAGGTGAGCGTAGGCCTGGGCCGCCGCGTCCAGCGCATCGCCGAACTCACCGTCGCTGGCCGCCATCGGGTTGACGTTGGCCGCGGGGATGCCGACATGGTCGAGCAGCGCCTCCCGAGCCTGCTTCTCGTTGCGTTCCGGGTCGTCACGCGGTACGAAACGCTCATCGCCCCAGTAGATATGGACCCTCGACCAGTCGATCTCATCGGCCCGCCCGCCGACATGCTCGAGCATGCCGATCCCGGTGCCACCGCCGGTCAACACGATATGTGCCACGCCACGAGCGTCGATGGCGGCTGTGACGGCGCCCACCAGGCGGTCACCTGCCGCAGCAACCAGAGTGTCTGTGTCTGAGTACTTCTCAAGAATCATCGGTACGTCACCTTGTCGATCCCAGCCAGCGCCTCGTGGTAGATCTCATCGGCATCGAGGCGGCGCAGCTCCTCGGCCAGACATTCCTTGACATCCCGGCGTGCGAGCGGAAGCAAGGCCACCGGCCTTGCCGTCCGGCTCAATGTGGCGGTCACCCCGTCCTGGGGACGGCTCAACGTCACCGTCTCGCTGGCCCGGTGCAACTCGACCTTCAGGGTGCCCACCGTCCGGGTCACTGTCCCGTCGATACGACTGGCCAACCAACCGGCAAGGATGTCCAGCGCCGGCTCCGATGCCAGCCCCGAGACCACCGCGGACTCGATGGGTTCGTGGGGCGGCTCGTCGATGGCCGAGGCCAGCAGCGCTCGCCAGTAGGTGATACGGCTCCACGAAATGTCGGTGTCGCCGGGTGAATAGCCGGGCCGCCGGCTCTTGATGGCGGCCAGCGGATGCTCGGCGCGGGTGGCATCGGTGATCCGGCGGATCGCCAGCTTGCCGATCGGATCCTTGGACGGCACGTCGGGGGCGTAGGTCGGCCACCACGCCACCACTGGCGTGTCGGGAAGCAGGAACGGCAGCACGACGCTGTCGGCGTGGTCGGCAAGTTCTCCGTGCAGACGCAGGACCACCACTTCGCCGGCACCGGCGTCGCGGCCCACTCGCAATTGGGCGTCCAGCCGGGCATCGGCACCGACCCGGTTGCCGGGCACCGTGACGATCACCCGGCACGGGTGCTCGCGGCTGGCGAAGGTGGCCGCCTCGACCGCATCCTCCAGGGCCGCGTCTGCGTCGACCACGACGACCAGCGTCAGCACCCGCCCGAGGGTGAGCGCGCCGCCCTCTTCACGAAGACCGGTGATCTTCTTGTTGATCTCGTTGGTCGTGGTGTCGGAAAGGTCCACAATCATCGCTACGGTCGCCTCCATTCCCGACCGAGTCGGTGCACCATCTCGTGCGCTGATGGCGGACCCCAGGTGCCGGCAGGGTAGGGCTCGGGACGGCCGTGGGAGGCCCAGTTGTCCAACACCGGATCGAGGATCTCCCAGGACAGTTCGACCTCGGCGTTGAGCGGGAACAGTGACGGTTCGCCGAGCAGCACATCCAGGATCAGCCGCTCGTAGGCCTCCGGCGAGTCCTCGGCGAACGCAGAGCCGTACGAGAAGTCCATGTTGACATCGCGCACCTCCATCGCGCTGCCCGGCACCTTCGAGCCGAACCGTGTGGTGATGCCTTCGTCGGGCTGGATGCGCAGCACGAGGGCATTCTTGCCGAGTTCCTCGGTCATCGTCGCGTCGAACGGCAGGTGCGGTGCCCGCTTGAACACCAGGGCCACCTCGGTCACCCTGCGCCCCAACCTCTTCCCGGTGCGCAGGAAGAACGGCACCCCGGCCCATCGGCGGGTGTCGACCTCCAGGGTGATCGCAGCGAACGTCTCGGTGGTGGAATCGGGGGAGAAGCCGTCCTCGTCGAGCAATCCCGGGACATGCTCGCTGCCCTGCCATCCCGCCGCGTACTGGCCGCGTGCGCTGGTCTGATCCAAGGGTTGCATCGGCCGGGTGGCCGCCAGCACCTTGATCTTCTCGGTTTGCAGTTCGTGCGGATTGAAGCTGACCGGTTCCTCCATCGCCGTCAACGCCAACAGCTGCAACAGGTGGTTCTGGATGACGTCACGAGCGGCCCCGATACCGTCGTAATAGCCTGCGCGCCCGCCCAGTCCGATGTCCTCGGCCATCGTGATCTGCACATGGTCCACGTAGTGCGAGTTCCAGATCGGCTCGTAGAGCTCATTGGCGAACCGCAGGGCCAGGATGTTCTGCACCGTCTCCTTGCCGAGATAGTGATCGATGCGGAACACCGACTCCTCCGGAAACACGCTGTTGACCACCGAGTTCAGCTCGCGGGCACTGTCCAGATCGTGTCCGAAGGGCTTCTCGATGACCACCCGACTCCAGCGGTTGTCCTGCTGGCGCGCCAACCCAGACTTTTGTAGCTGTTCGCAGACCACCGGGAATGCCTTCGGTGGAATCGACAGGTAGAACGCATGATTGCCGCCGGTACCGCGCTCGACATCGAGCTTCTGCAGGATCTCGCTGAGCCGTGCAAACGACGCATCGTCGTCGAAGGTGCCCTGCACGAACCGGAACCCCTCGGCCAGCCGATCCCACACTTCCTGTCGGAACGGGGTGCGGGCATGTTTCTTGACCGCCTCGTAGACCACCTCGCCGAAGTCCTCGTCGGCCCAGTCCCGACGGGCGAAGCCCACCAGCGCGAACGACGGCGGCAGCAACCCGCGGTTGGCGAGGTCGTAGATGGCCGGCATCAGCTTCTTGCGGGCCAGGTCGCCGGTCACCCCGAAGATCACCACGCTGCACGGTCCGGCGATACGGGGCATGCGCTTGTCGCGCTTGTCCCGCAACGGGTTCTGCGGTGGTTGGCTCATCGCACCCGGGCTACTTCCCGGCTGCGTCGAGTTGCCCCTGGGTGGCCTCGAGCAACTCCTGCCAGGACTTCTCGAACTTCTCCACACCTTCGTTCTCGAGTGCCAGGAAGACGTCGGTCAGATCGATTCCGATGGCCGCCAGCTCATCAAAGACCTGCTGTGAGTCGGCCGCCCGGCCGGTGACCGTGTCCCCGGTCACCACACCGTGGTCGGCCACGGCATCAAGGGTTTTCTCCGGCATGGTGTTCACCGTGTTCGGCGCTACCAGTTCGGTGACGTACAGCGTGTCGGAGTAGTCGGGGTTCTTGACCCCGGTCGACGCCCAGAGCGGGCGCTGGACCCGCGCGCCGGCCGACTTCAGCGCACCGAACCGGTCACCGCCGAGGAACACTTCCTCGTAGGCGGCATAGGCCAGCCGGGCATTGGCCACCCCGGCCTTGCCGCGCAGCGCCAAGGCTTCGGCGCTGCCGATCTTGTCCAGGCGGCTGTCGATCTCAGTGTCGACACGGGAGACGAAGAACGACGCCACCGAGTGGATCCGCGACAGGTCGTGCCCGGCGTCCTTGGCCTTCTCCAGGCCCGCCAGATAGGCGTCCATCACGGCGCGATGGCGTTCCACCGAGAAGATCAGCGTCACATTGACCGAGATGCCTTCGGCGAGCACCGCGGTGATGGCGGGCAGTCCAGCCTCGGTGGCCGGGATCTTGATCAGCAGGTTCGGGCGGTCGACGATCTTCCACAGCTCGACGGCCTGCAGGATGGTCTTGTCGGTGTCATGGGCCAGCCGCGGGTCCACCTCGATCGACACCCGGCCGTCCACCCCGTCAGAGGCCTCGTACGTCTTGGCCAGCACATCGCAGGCGTTGCGGACGTCGTCGGTGGTCACGGTGCGGATGGTGGCATCGACGTCGGCGCCGCGGGCGGCGAGGTCGTTGACCTGGTCGTCGTAGGCGTGACCCTTCGACAGCGCGGCCTGGAAGATCGACGGGTTGGTGGTCACGCCCACCACCGACCTGGTGTCGACCAGCTCGGTCAGGTTGCCGGTCTGCAGGCGCTCACGGGACAGGTCGTCCAACCATACCGAGACACCCGCGGCGGACAATGCCGCCAAATTTGCGTTCTGAGTCATGTCTTGTCCTCAATCATCAATGAGTAGTTGTCAATTCGCGATCACGCGTTCCGCTGCAGCTACCACGGCCTCCGCGGTGAAGCCGAACTCCCGGAACAACGTCTTGTCGTCGGCGGACTCCCCGTAGTGCTCGATCGAGATGATCTCGCCGGTGTGACCCACCAGCTTGTACCAACTCTGGGCTACCGCGGCCTCGATCGCGACCCGTGCCGAGACGGTCGGCGGCAGCACGGCATCTTGGTACTCGCGGGGTTGTGCCTCGAACCATTCCAAGCACGGCATCGACACCACGACTGCGGTCACACCCTTGTCCGCCAACATCTTCTGCGCTTCCACGGCGTACTGGACCTCTGAACCGGTCGCGATCAGCAGCACGTCGGCACCGCCGGCGTCCCCGCCGCCGAGCACGTAGCCGCCCCGGGCGACGCCGTCGGTATCGGTGCCCTCCAGAACGGGCACACCCTGGCGGGTCAGGATGAAACCGACCGGGCCGCTGCCGTTGCCGCGGGCCACGATGCTGCGCCAGGCATACGCCGTTTCGTTCGGATCGGCCGGGCGCACCACCGCCAGGTTCGGGATCGCGCGCAGTGCTGCGAGGTGCTCGATGGGCTGGTGGGTGGGCCCGTCCTCGCCGAGTCCGATCGAGTCATGGGTCCATACGTAGATGGTGTCGATATCCATCAACGACGCCAGACGTACGGCCGGCCGCATGTAATCCGAGAACTGCAGGAACGTCCCGCCGAAGGCCCGGGTCGGGCCGTGCAGCACGATGCCCGACAGGATCGAGCCCATCGCGTGCTCGCGCACGCCGAAGTGCAGTACCCGTCCGTACCAGTCGGCGGTGAAGTCGCTCGTCGAAATCGACGGCGGGCCAAACGATTTCACGCCCTTAATAGTGGTGTTGTTGCTGCCGGCCAGGTCAGCAGAACCACCCCACAGTTCGGGCAGCTTCGGTGCGACGTCGTTGAGAACCTGACCGAACGCCGCGCGGGTGGCCACCGCCTTGGAACCGGGCTCCCAGGTGGTCAGGTCGGCGTCCCAGCCTTCGGGCAGTTCCTGGGCCAGCAAGCGGTCCAGCAGCTTCTTGCGTTCCGGTTCGCGAGCTGCCCATGCGTCGAAGTCCTGCTGCCAGGCTTCGTGTGCCTTCTTGCCGCGCGCCACCAGATCGCGGGTATGGGTGATCACGTCCTCGGTGACTTCGAAGGTCTTGTTCGGGTCGAACCCGAGGATCTCTTTGACCGCGGCCACTTCTTCGTCGCCGAGTGCCGAACCGTGCACCCCGCCGGTGTTCATCTTGTTGGGGGCGGGGAAGCCAATGATGGTGCGCAGCGCGATGAACGACGGCTTGTCGGTCACCGCCTTGGCGGCTGCGATGGCCTCTTCGATACCGGTGACATTCTCACCGCCCTCGACCTCTTGAACGTGCCAGCCATAGGCTCGGTAGCGGTCGGCGACATTCTCTGAGAGCGCGATGTTGGTGTCGTGCTCGATCGAGATCTGATTCTGGTCGTAGAACACGATCAGATTGCCGAGCTGCTGGGTGCCTGCCAGTGAAGAGGCCTCGCTGGTCACCCCCTCCTCGATGTCGCCGTCGGAGGCGATCACGTAGATGTGGTGATCGAACGGACTGGTTCCCGGTGCGGCATCCGGGTCGAACAGGCCGCGCTCGTAGCGTGCGGCCATCGCCATACCGACTGCCGATGCCAGCCCCTGGCCCAGCGGGCCGGTGGTGATCTCCACTCCGGCGGTGTGGCGAAACTCAGGATGGCCCGGTGTCTTGGATTTGAACGTGCGCAGCGCCTGGATGTCGGAGAGTTCCAGACCGAACCCGCCGAGGTAGAGCTGGATGTAGAGGGTGAGGCTGGAGTGTCCGCAGGACAGCACGAAGCGATCGCGGCCGAGCCAATGCACGTCGCTGGGATCGTGGCGCATCTGACGCTGGAACAGCGTGTAGGCCAGCGGCGCCAGGCTCATCGCGGTACCGGGATGGCCGTTGCCGACCTTCTGCACCGCGTCGGCGGCCAGCACGCGGACGGTGTCGACCGCCCGCGAGTCCAGGTCCGTCCAGTCATCCGGGTGGTGGGGCCGGGTGAGGGAAGTGATCTCTTCGATCGTGGTCACGAGGGTGCACTCCTTGGCTTGGCGGAGGGTGTCGAGCCGCATCAACCACCCTAGTGTTTAACGCGGTCGCGACGCAGTGGTCATCCCCCACCCGGGGGTGCCCAACCCGACCCTGCGATTTCGGGCACCGGCCCGCGCGGTCTACCATCCTCTGTAGTAGAAGCCCGTCGGGAAGCGGTGTCGTCCCGAACTGTCGCCGAGGAGTGGTTGCGTGAGGATTCGCGAAGACCGACTCGTCGACGATGCTTCCAAGGGTCCGATCCGATTCCGCGACCGTGTGCTGGGCTACATCGGGCTGACCAAGCCGCGGGTCATCGAACTGCTGCTGGTCACCACGATCCCGGCGATGTTGCTGGCCAACCGCGGCACCGTCGACCCGTTGCTGATCTTCAACACCCTCGTCGGTGGCCTGCTGGCCGCGGCCGGCGCCAACACGCTCAATTGCGTCGCCGACGCCGATATCGACAAGAAGATGAAGCGCACCGAGGGTAGGGCACTGGCCCGCGCGACCGTGCCACGTAGCCATGCACTGATCTTCGGGTTGACGTTGTCGGTCGCGTCGTTCTTCTGGTTGTGGTGGACGACCAACTTGCTGTCGGCCCATCTCGCGGGCGCCACCATCGCGTTCTACGTGCTGATCTACACGTTGGTGTTGAAGCGTCGCACATCGCAGAACGTGGTCTGGGGCGGTGCAGCCGGCTGCATGCCGGTGATGATCGGATGGTCCGCGGTCACCGGGACCATCGAGTGGCCCGCGCTGGTGATGTTCGCGATCATCTTCTTCTGGACACCGCCGCATACCTGGGCGCTGGCCATGAAGTACAAGGAGGACTACCAGGCCGCCGGGGTCCCCATGCTGCCCGTGGTGGCCACCGAGGAGCAGGTCACCAAGCAGATCCTGATCTACACCTGGCTGACGGTCGCCGCCACGCTGGCGCTGGCGCTGTCCACCGGCTGGTTGTACGCATCCGTGGCGATCCTGGCCGGCACCTGGTTCCTGGTGATGGCCCATCAGCTGCACGCCGGCGTGCGGCGCGGTCAGCCGGTCAAGCCGCTGCGCCTTTTCCTGCAGTCCAACAATTACCTGGCCGTGGTGTTTTGCGCCTTGGCCGTCGACTCTGCGCTGGCCCTGCCCACCTTGCTGACCGTCTGAACGTGACCGAGCACGTCAGTCCGGACAATTTCGTCCGAGCCGAGACCGACCTCTACTTCGGCAACGTGGTGCGCGACGGTGGCCTGGGCTGTTTCGCCCACCACCGGGACTTCGGTTCGCTGGACAATCAGCTCGTGGTACGCCAGAACCGGGACACGCTGTACTCGGTGGCGGTCTTCGATCTCGACGCCGGGCCGGTCACGGTCACGTTGCCCGACACCGCCGGCCGGTTCATGGCGCTGCAGGTCATCACGCAGGACCACTTCGTCCCCGAGGTGATCTACTCCGCGGGCCGTCACACCTTCAGTCGTGCCGGTATCGGGACCCGGTATGTGATGCTCGTGCTGCGCACCCTCGTCGACCCCAACGACCCGGCCGACCTGGCCACGGTGCACGCGTTGCAGGACGCTGTCACGGCCGAGCAGGCCGGGCCCGGACGCTTCGAGGTACCCGACTGGGACCCCGTCAGCCAGCAGAGCGTCCGAGACGCGCTGATCGCGTTGTTCGCCACTCTGCCCGACAGCCGCGGCATGTTCGGTGCCGACGGTGTGGTCGATCCGGTGCGGCGGCTGATCGGCGCCGCCGCCGCGTGGGGCGGAAACCCCGAGCGCGAGGCGCTTTATCTGACCGTCAACCCGGCCGACAACGACGGTACGAGAGTGCACCGGATGACGGTGCGCGACGTTCCTGTCGACGCGTTCTGGTCGGTCACCGTGTACAACGCGGATGGATACTTCACGCCGAACCCGGCCGACGCGTATTCCGTCAACAGCGTCACCGGCGTCACCGACGCCAACGGTGCGGTGACCATCCAGTTCGGCGGTTGTGACGGGTCGGTCGCGAACTGCCTTCCGGTGACGGCGGGCTGGAACTACCTGGTGCGGCTGTACCGTCCGCGGCCCGAACTGCTCGACGGGTCCTGGACATTCCCGTTCGCCGAGCCGGTCTAGGGGACCAGCACCACCGAGCCGACGGTCTTGCGGCCCTGCAGGTCGCGGTGTGCCTGCTCGGCCTCGCGCAGCCGATACCGGCGGCTGACCGTCACGCTGAGCGTGCCGTCCGCCACGGCATCGAGAAATTCTCCTGCGCGCCAAGAGAACTCATCCGGCGTGAGGGTGTAGTGGGCGAGATTGGGCCGGGTCAGGTACACCGAGCCCGCGGCGTTGAGCCGCTGCGGGTCCACCGGCGGAACCGGGCCGCTGGCGGCACCGAACAGCGCCAGCGTGCCGCGCACGGCGAGGCTGGCCAGACTGGCCTCGAAGGTCGACGCACCCACGCCGTCGTACACCGCGGCCACCCCCTTACCGCCGGTCAGGTCCCGGACCCGGGACCCGAACTCCTCGGGATCGCTGGGATAGTCGAGCACCTCGATCGCCCCGGCCTGCCGGGACAGGTCGGCCTTGTCGGGGGTGGACACCGTGGTGATCACCTTGGCCGCCAGGCTGGTGGCCCATTGGGTCAAGATCAGTCCGACGCCACCCGCGCCGGCGTGGACGAGTACCGAATCGCGTAGTTGCACCGGGTAGGTCGATCTGATCAGGTAGTGCGCGGTCATCCCTTTCAGCAGCGCGGAGGCCACCACCTCGGGCGCCAGGCCGTCCGGCACATAGGCCACGAAGTCTGCTGGAGCCAAGCAGTATTCGGCGTATGCTCCGAGCGCTCTATCGGTGACAACCCGGTCGCCGACGGTGAGCGCCGCGACGTCGGGGCCGACGGCCTCGATGGTGCCACACAGCTCGCTGCCGACCACGAAAGGCAGCTCGCGGGGGTACAGCCCTGAGCGGAAGTAGGTGTCGATGAAGTTGACGCCGATCGCCTCGGCCTTGATCAGCACCTGACCTGGCCCCGGAGATGGCCGCGGTTTCTCAACGTAGTTGAGGACTTCGGGTCCGCCGGTCTGGGCGACTTCGATTGCGTACATGGACACCATCCTTGTCTGGCCGCCGAGAGGTCTAGCATTCGGCCGTGCACCTGGCCCGCCCTGATCTCTATCACCCCCGCATCGTGCTGGCGGGGTGTGCGGCGCTGCCCGAAGGTGACGGTGATGACGAGGGCCTGGTCCACGCCTTGCGCGGACGTGGTCTGCATGCCCGCTGGATGCCCTGGGATGACCCGGCCACTGTGGACGCCGACCTGGTCATCTTGCGCGCCACATGGGACTACGTGGAACGCCTGTCCGAGTTCCGGCGCTGGAGCACCCGGGTGAAGAGGTTGCTCAACCCGGCGACGGTGGTCGCCTGGAATACCGACAAGCGTTATCTGGACGACCTCGCCGCCGCCGGGATACCGACGGTGCCGAGCGCGTTCTATCCACCGGGGCACGCGGTGGTCATCGCCGACCTCCCCGACGGCGAGGTCGTGGTCAAGCCCGCGGTGGGAGCCGGGTCGAGGGGGGCGCTGCGATTCGACGATGCAAAGCAGGCGCTCGCCCATGCCGAGGGTCTGCAGCGCGCCGGGCACACCGCACTGGTGCAGCCTTATGATCCGCGGGTCGTCGACGGAGAGACCGCGCTGGTGTTCCTCCGCGGTGAGCAGTCCCACGCTTTCACCAAAGGCCCGATGCTCTCGGCGCACGGCCACCCTCCCGACCTCGACCGCTCGGGCACCTTCGCCAGGGAGTCGCTAGCCGTCGCCGATCCCGACCTGGCGGTGTGGGATCTTGGGCATGCGGCGCTCGCCGCTACCGCTGCACTGCTGAAACTCCATGTCGCCGACCTGCTCTACGCGCGTGTGGACATATTGGGCACCGGCGCGAGCGCGGTGCTGCTCGAGCTGGAACTGGTCGAGCCGTCGTTGGGCTGGCGTCAGCTCGACGAGACCACCAGAGCTGCTCAGCAGCGGCAGTTCGCGCTCGCGGTGGAATCAGCTCTGCACGACTTCGGACTGGGTCCGTTCTCGCATCGACGCCCATAGCGCTGCAGTGGCCGCGGTGCAGATGGCCGCACCGGCGACGTGGATGGCCACCAGCGCCGCGGGCACGCCGGTGAAGAACTGCACCGCACCAAGAGCCCCCTGGGCGGCTACCAGAACCACGAGCACGGCGAGGCGTTTGCGCACCGCCGCCGGTGCCCGGACGGCGAGCAGGCCGAAGCCGAGACCCACCAACAGCGCCAGGTACGCCACCAGCAAGGACGAGTGCATGTGGACCAGCGTGGTGATCTCGATCTGCAAGCGCGGCACCGGCCGCTCGATGCTCTTGTCGCCGGCGTGGGGTCCCGCGCCGGTCACCATCGTGCCGGTGACCAGCACCGCGGCCAGCGCTACCGCACTGAGGACGGTCAACTGGCGCAGCGGCTTCGGAGCCTGTGGCCGCACCACCCCGTCATCGGGCTGGCCGACCTTGACGAACAGCAGCACCGCGACCCACACCATGGCCATCGAGGCCAGCAGATGGACGGCCACCGTCCACCACAACAGCCCGGTCAGCACGGTGATGCCGCCGATCACCGCCTGCACCACCGTCGAGGCGGGCATCAGCCACGCGTAGATCAGCACTTCGCGACGCCGGCGGGCACGGGTGACGACGATCACTGCGATCGCAGCGGTCGCCACGACCAGGAAGGTCAATAGTCGGTTGCCGAACTCGACAGCCTGGTGCAGGCCGGCGACCTCGGGGTGGGGGACCGGGGTGAAGCTGCCCGGGAAGCACTGCGGCCAGGTCGGGCATCCCAGCCCGGAGGCGGTGACGCGCACGATCGACCCGGTGACGGCAATACCGCCCTGGGTGAAGATCACCGCGGCGGCGACGATGCGCTGTACCCGCAGGCTCGGCTCGGGAAGCACGTCGACGAGCCGCAGAAAGAAACGTCCGACGGACACGCTGTCGATGGTAGAGGTCAGCTAACTACGTGACGTAGTAGGGGCGACCGCAGGCAGCAGAACCTCGTCGACGAGCGTGACGATGAGGTCGTCGTCGATGGGATCCCCGCTGATCACCAGGCGGTGCCACAGCACACTCTGGCCGAGCTCGCGTACCAGTTCGACGGGGGCGTCCGGGCGCACTTCGCCACGGCGCACGGCCCGCGCGAGCAGCTCGTCCATCTCGGTTTTGCGCCGACCGAGCACATCGTGGCGGAACACCGTGGCCAGTTCGTCGTCACCGATTACGGCCGCGACAACCGACCGCATCAATGTCGCGGTGTCACCGGCGAACAGTGCGGCCCAGCTGCGTAACACCGCGAGCATGTCCCCGCGGAAGCTGCCAGTGTCCTCGGTGGAAATCGACGTGGCAGCGATGCCGATCAAGGTGTCGCGCAGCAGCGCCCGGCGATCGGCCCAGCGGCGGTACAGCACCGGCTTGCTCGTCTGCGCGGCGACGGCCACTGCCTCCATCGTCACCGCACCCGGACCGCCCTCGGCCAGCAGTGTGAGCACCGCCGACCGGATCGCCGCATCCAGTTCGGCTCCACGCCGTCGCATCGCACCACTTCGCTTTCGCTGTTGTGAAGATACTCTTGCGTATCTTACGGGAACAGCATAGTCTGGCTTTAAGAAACGAAACCGTATCTTGAAGGAGATCCGATGGCGCTACCCGTTCTGTTTCCGCTGCGGCCTGTCGACAGTGCGACGGTCTCGTACTCGGCGTGGCCCCACCACCGCCGGCGGGTCACCATCGATCATCGGCCGCTGGCACACGTGACGCCGGACCTGTTGCTCGAGTGGTTCACCCACCTCGGCCAGACCATGACCTACGGGGACCGGGTCGTCGACCGCTACCACGCATGGCACCCGGTCGACCACATCTGCTGGGAGCTGGCCCGCCCTGCGCCAACCGGCGGCGCCGCTGAAGGGGCACGCTATCGGATGGTGGAGGCATTCGGCGGCCGGCCCGAGTTCACCATCAATGAGGTGGCTCGGGTCGAGAAGCTCGACCAGACAGGTATCCGACTGGTCAAACGGATCGGCGGGGTGCCGTTCTTTCAGCTGGAGCACACCTGGTCGGCCGGCGCTGACGGTGCCCACTACGTGACCGTGATGGACCTGGGCGCGCGCTCGCCGGCGCTGGCGCCGGTGAACCGGGCGGTGTGCCGGCGCTTTCCCGACGACAAGATGCGGGCCTGGGTTCGGCACAACATCGAAGAGGTTGGCCAGTTGGAGTTCCTGTTGCCGCTGCTCGGGTCAGGTGAAGCGGAACCAGCGCAGTGCGCAGACCGCGGCCACAGCGCCCCACGCAGTCAGTACGAGGATGGCGAACCAGTCTACCGATAGCGCCATGGCGGCCGACAGCGCTTCGGTCAACGCCCCTGACGGCGTCAGCCGCGCCACCCACTGCGCGCCCGTCGGGACTTCGGCGCCGTCGAGGACCAGGGCGCCGAGACCGGCGAGCACGAACCACGCCAGGTTCGCCACGGCGAGGACGATTTCGGCGCGCAGCGTGCCCCCCAGCAGCAAGCCGAGCGCGGCGAACACCGCGGTGCCCAAGGCGATCACCACACCCCCCAGCGCCAGCCCTGCCACCGAGGGCCGCCAGCCCAGCGCGAAGCCGATGGCGCCGAACAGCACGGATTGCAGGAACACCACCGCCACCACGGCCAGTGACTTGCCGGCGATGATGCCCCACACCGGCAGCGCGGTTGCGCCCAGGCGTTTCAACGCGCCGTAGCGGCGGTCGAAGGCCACGGCGATGGCCTGGCCGGTAAACGCCGTGGAGATCACCGCCAGCGCCATGATGGCCGGCACGAAAGTGGCCACCCGGTTCGGTCCGAACGAGCCCAGGGGCAGCAGTGTCAGGCCGACCAGCAGCGTGATCGGGATGAACATCGTCAGCAGCAGCTGCTCGCCGTTGCGCAGCAACAGGCGCAGTTCCAGTCCAAACTGCGCGCTCAGCATCTGCGGCACCGCGGCGGGCCGCGCGTCGGGGGTGAACGTGCCGGCGGCGAACCGGTTCGGGTCGGTCATTTCCGTAGCTCCCGCCCCGTGAGCTCGAGGAAGACATCTTCGAGGCTGCGCTGTTCGACCCGCATGTCGGTGGCCAGCACGTCCAACCGGGCGCACCAGGCAGTGACCGTCGCGAGGACCTGGGGGTCGATGTGGCCCTCCACGAGGTACTCGCCCGGCGCTGCCTCGGAGGCGCGGTAGCCCTCCGGCAGCGCCGCCACCAGCAGAGCCAGGTCGAGCATGCGAGGTGCCCGGAAGCGCAGCTGGTTCTCCGCGCCGCTGCGGGTCAGCTCGGCGGGGGTCCCGGTCGCGACCGACCGGCCACGGTCGATGATGACGATCCGGTCGGCGAGTTCCTCGGCTTCGGCCAGCTGATGGGTGGTCAACACCACCGTGACACCATCGCGGCGCAGCGCCTCGATCAACTCCCAGACCACCAGGCGGGCGTGGGCGTCCATGCCCGCCGTCGGCTCGTCGAGAAACACCAATTCGGGTTTCCCGACCACTGCGCAGGCCAGGGCGAGCCGCTGCTGCTGTCCGCCCGACAACCGGCGGTAGGTGGTGCGCGCAGATTCCCGCAAACCCAGAATGTCGAGCAACCACTGCGGGTCCAGCGGGTTGGCGGCGTAGGACGCCACCAGGTTGAGCATCTCGCCGGCCCGGGCGGCCGGGTAGGCGCCACCGCCCTGCAGCATGACGCCGGTGCGCGCCCGCACCTGAGCATTGTCGGCAACCGGGTCGAGGCCGAGAATCTGGATCGAGCCCTGGTCGGGTCGAATGAACCCCTCGCACATCTCCACCGTGGTCGTCTTCCCGGCACCGTTGGGACCGAGCAGGGCCAGCACCTCGGCGGCTTGCACGTCGAGATCGAGCTCGCAGACCGCCGTGGTCGACCCGTACCGCTTGCTGACGTTTCGCAGCAGTACAGGCGGGGGATTCGAGCTCACGGTGACTCAGCGTAAGCGTCGCCCACCGGTGCCCGTGGTGGCGGTGGGGACCCACGCGGCTGCTCGGGCTCGTTGTCGTCATCGGTGAGAGTGCCCGACGCGGCTTCGGGCACCGCCCGCCAGGGCAGCCACCGGTAGGTCAGCGCTATCAGCGCCAGCACGATCAGGAAGCTGGCGACGGTGGCCAGCACGATCTGGAACAGCGCGAACCGGTCACCATTGGCGGTGGGCCCGAAGATGCCGACCACCAGCGTGACGACGATGACCGTCGAGCGGAACGCGGGACGGGTGGCCCACGCGGCCAACGGGATGATCGCCCACAGCAGGTACCACGGCTGTACCACCGGGAACAGCAGTACCGTCGCGCCCAGCGCGACCCCAAGCCCGCCCACCGGATGCAACCGACCGCGCAACACCGACAGCAGCAGCCAGGTGACGATCACCGCAATGAGGCTGACACCGATGCCGCGGGTCAAGCCCAGCACCGCAGTGGTGTGATCGCCCAGGCCGAGCAGGATGCCGACCTGACCGGTACCCAACGCCAGCAGTGTCGGCGGCGACATCCAGCTGCGCACCACGTTGGCGGTGCCGAGGGTGAACAGCCAGCCGAACCCGAGCCCGCTGACCCAGCCGATGATCGCCATCACCGCGACCGAAACCGCCGTCAGCCCGCCGCACGAGGCCAGAAAGGCCTTGACCGTGCCGCCACATTTGTGGGCCAGAGCCATCGCGACGAAACCCAGCGCCAGCAGCGAGGGCAGCTTCACCTGCGAGGACAACGTGATCAAGACGGTGCCGGCGAGCAGCATCGCCAGCGAATACCAGCGCGCCCGGGTGGAATCGCCGATGGCTTCGATACCGCGCAGCGCGAACTCCGTGCCGGCCAGCATCAGGCCGAGCATGAGTGCCTCGTTGTGAATGCCAGCCACCAGGTGCATGAACAACAACGGGTTCGTCGGCCCCAGCCACAGCGCGCTGACCTCGGCCACGCCGCACCGGCGGGCCAACCGCGGGGTGGCCCACACGATCATCCCGACGCCGATCAATACCACCAGCCGGTGCAACAGCACCGCCTCGACGATGTTCTCTCCGGTCAGTGCGGAGATCCCGCGGCCGATCCATAGGAAAAGCGGCCCGTAGGGCGCCGGAGTCTCGCGCCACAGGCTTGGTACCGAGGCGGTGAAAATATGGTCGAGGCCCAGGCCGGGTGCGGGCCCGACTTGATAGGGGTCGGCGCCCTGCAGGGAGATCTCACTCTGCGCCAGGTAGGAGTAGACATCCTTGCTGTACATCGGCGGCGCGATGAGCAGCGGCAGCGCCCACAGCAGCAGCGTCCGATCGAGCTGGCTGCGAGTCATCTTGCGTTTGCCCAGCGTGAAACGGCCGAGCATCAACCACGCCAGCGCCATCATCACCGCGCCCGTGGTGGTCATGGTCAACGACACGGTCTGGATACGCGAGGGCAGGTTGAGCAGCCGGACCCCGAACGTCGGGTCCTGCATGACCGGACGCGCCCCGGCGCCCAGCGCGCCGATCGCCATCAGCACGGTGCCGGTGGCCCCGAACAACCGGGTCCGGTGCATCGCGACCAGCTCGGCGTTGGTGAGGGGGCTGCCGACCGTCCGTTCGTCGCCGTGCCACCCGGCGATCGACGTACTGAGAGAATGTCGGCGGGCTGCCACGAAGGAAGCGTAGCGGGCGCGGTATTCCCGATCGTGAGCGTCGGCGTTGTGAGAAGTCCAACGCGACGCTAAGGGTGCCCTTGGTAGACCCGCTCGGGGAATTGCGTCACACTGGTGTAGTGAAATTCCGTCAGCACAGTTCGGCAGCACCCTCACCGGTGCCGTCGACGGCTGTCGATGGTGATTCACACGGGGACACCCGCAGCGCGATCGTCCGGCTGCTGCTCGAATCCGGCCCCACCACGGCCCGTCACATCGGCGCTCAGCTGGGACTCTCGGCCGCCGGGGTGCGGCGTCATCTCGACGCTCTGATCGACGCGGGCGACGCGAAGGCCACGGCCGCAGCGGCCTGGCAGCAGGAAGGGCGGGGCCGCCCCGCCAAGCGCTACCAGCTCACCGCCGCCGGTCGAGCCAAGCTCGAACACGCCTACGACGCGCTCGCGGCGGCCGCGATGCGTCAACTCCGGGAGATCGGTGGTGACGACGCGGTGCGGACGTTCGCCCGGCAGCGCATCGACGCCATCTTGGCCGGCATCGACCCGCCCGGCGGGCCGCTCGACAGTGTGGATGTCGCGGGTGTCGAGGCGCGGGCTGATCGGATCGCCGAGGCGTTCACCGGAGCGGGCTATGCGACGACCACCGCGCGGGTCCGCGGGCCGGTGCCCGGCGTGCAGATCTGCCAGCATCACTGCCCGGTGTCGCACGTGGCCGAGGAGTTTCCCGAGTTGTGTGAGGCTGAGCAGGAGGCGATGGCCGAGGTGCTCGGGACCCATGTGCAACGGTTGGCCACGATCGTCAACGGCGACTGTGCCTGCACCACCCATGTCCCCTTGAGTACAACCGGACGGTAAAGATCCTTCGGCGCACAGCCCGCGCCGAAGCCACCACAGAGCAAAAGGAGTGTGTCGCAATGACACTCACGCCGGAGGCCTCAGTTGCTGAGCCAGCCGCACCGTTGACCCAGGAAGAGGCCATCGCCTCGCTGGGCAATTACGGCTACGGCTGGGCCGACTCCGATGTTGCCGGTGCCAGCGCGCAGCGGGGGCTGTCCGAGGCGGTGGTTCGCGACATCTCGGCGAAGAAGAGCGAGCCCGAGTGGATGCTCGACATCCGCCTGCGTGCGCTGCGCACCTTCGACAAGAAGCCGATGCCGAACTGGGGCTCGAACCTCGACGGCATCGACTTCGACAACATCAAGTACTTCGTGCGGTCCAGCGAGAAGCAGGCCGCCACGTGGGACGACCTGCCCGCCGACATCAAGAACACCTACGACAAGCTGGGCATCCCCGAGGCGGAGAAGCAGCGGCTGGTCTCCGGTGTCGCCGCGCAGTACGAGTCCGAGGTCGTGTACCACTCGATCCGCGAGGACCTCGAGGCCCAAGGCGTCATCTTCCTGGACACCGACACCGCGCTCAAAGAGCACCCGGAGCTGTTCAAGGAGTACTTCGGCACGGTGATCCCGGCCGGGGACAATAAGTTCTCCGCGCTCAACACCGCCGTGTGGTCGGGCGGGTCATTCATCTACGTGCCGCCCGGTGTGCACGTGGACATCCCGTTGCAGGCCTACTTCCGGATCAATACCGAGAACATGGGACAGTTCGAGCGCACGCTGATCATCGTCGACGAGAACGCCTATGTGCACTACGTCGAGGGCTGCACCGCACCGATCTACAAGAGCGACTCGCTGCACAGTGCGGTCGTGGAGATCATCGTCAAACCCGGTGGCCGTTGCCGCTATACGACCATTCAGAACTGGTCGAACAACGTCTACAACCTGGTGACCAAACGTGCCCGTGCCGAAGCCGGCGCCACGATGGAGTGGGTCGATGGCAACATCGGGTCCAAGGTCACGATGAAGTACCCGGCGGTGTGGATGACCGGTGAGCACGCCAAGGGTGAGGTGCTTTCGGTCGCATTCGCCGGCGAGGGGCAGCATCAGGACACCGGTGCCAAGATGCTGCACCTGGCACCGCACACCTCGAGCAACATCGTGTCCAAGTCGGTCGCCAGGGGTGGGGGACGGGCCTCCTACCGCGGTCTGGTTCAGGTCAACAAGGGTGCGCACGGATCCCGCTCAAGCGTGAAATGCGATGCGCTGCTTGTCGACACCGTGAGCCGCTCGGACACCTACCCGTATGTCGACATCCGCGAGGACGATGTCACGATGGGCCATGAGGCCACGGTGTCCAAGGTCAGCGAGGACCAGATGTTCTATCTGATGAGCCGCGGTCTGACCGAGGACGAAGCCATGGCGATGGTGGTGCGCGGTTTCGTCGAGCCGATCGCCAAAGAACTCCCGATGGAGTATGCGCTGGAGCTCAACCGGCTGATCGAGCTGCAGATGGAAGGCGCGGTCGGATAGTGACGGAATTGACGCAGGCAGTAGAGGGTTCGGCCCTCGCTGCCGTCAATAAGGGTGAGCTGTTCTCGTCGTTCGACGTCAACGCGTTCGAAGTGCCCGGCGGCCGGGACGAGATCTGGCGATTCACCCCGCTCAAGCGGCTGCGCGGCCTGCACGACGGTTCCGCGTCACCTACCGCGACGGCACAGATCGCGGTCTCTGAGCGACCAGGTGTGACGGTTGAGACCGTCGCGCGCGGCGACGAGCGACTCGGCCAGGGTGGCGTGCCCTCCGACCGAGTTGCCGCACAAGCATTCTCGTCGTTCGAATCGGCGACCGTGGTGACCGTGGCGCGGGACACCGAGGTCGCCGAGCCCATCACGATCGACGTCACCGGACCCGGTGATGGCGCGGTGGCCTACGGGCACCTGCAAATCCGGGTCGAGGAGTTGTCACGGGCGATCGTGGTGGTGGACCTGCGTGGCAGCGGCACTTATGCCGACAACGTCGAGCTCATCGTCGGGGACTCCGCGGGTCTGGGCATCATCTGGATCGCCGACTGGGCCGACGACATGGTCCACGTCAGCGCTCATCACGCCAGGTTGGGCAAGGACGCGGTGCTCGGCCACGTCAACGTCACCCTTGGCGGCGACGTGGTGCGCACCACCGCCACCGTGCGTTATACCGGCCCCGGTGGCGACGCCAAGATGCTGGGCACCTACTTCGCCGACGACGGCCAGCACTTCGAATCACGGCTGCTGGTGGACCATTCGCATCCGAACTGTAAGTCCGACGTGCTGTACAAGGGCGCGCTGCAAGGTGATCCGTCATCCAACAAGCCCGATGCCCATACGGTATGGATCGGCGACGTACTGATCCGCGCCGAGGCCACCGGCACCGACACCTTCGAGGTGAACCGCAACCTGGTGCTCACCGACGGCGCCCGCGCTGATTCGGTGCCCAACCTCGAGATCGAGACCGGCGAGATCGTGGGCGCCGGCCACGCCAGCGCCACCGGCCGTTTCGACGACGAGCAGTTGTTCTACCTACGGGCCCGCGGCATCCCCGAGGAGCAGGCGCGCCGGCTGGTGGTGCGCGGCTTCTTCAACGAGATCATCGCGAAGATGCCGGTGCCCGCTGTGCGCGAACGTTTGACTGAAGCCATTGAACGAGAACTAGCGATCACCGAATCGAGAACAGACTGACATGACCACTCTGGAAATCAAGGATCTGCACGCCTCGGTCTTCACCCCCGAAGGCGAGGAGGTTCCGATCCTCAAAGGCGTCGACCTGACCGTCAAGTCCGGTGAGACGCACGCCGTGATGGGGCCCAACGGGTCGGGCAAATCGACGCTGTCCTACGCCATCGCCGGTCACCCCAAGTACACGGTGACCTCCGGGTCGATCACCCTCGACGGCGCGGATGTTTTGGAGATGAGCATCGACGAGCGCGCCCGCGCGGGCTTGTTCCTGGCGATGCAGTACCCGGTCGAGGTGCCCGGCGTGTCGATGTCGAACTTCCTGCGCACGGCCGCCACCGCGGTTCGGGGCGAGGCTCCGAAATTGCGCCACTGGGTCAAAGAAGTCAAGGCCGCCATGAACGATCTCGACATCGATCCATCGTTCGGCGAGCGCAGCGTCAACGAGGGATTCTCCGGCGGTGAGAAGAAGCGCCACGAAATCCTGCAACTTGGCCTGCTCAAGCCGAAGATCGCCATCCTCGACGAGACCGACTCCGGGCTGGACGTCGACGCACTGCGCGTGGTCAGCGAGGGCGTGAACCACTACAAGGAATCCGAGAACGGCGGGGTGCTGCTGATCACCCACTACACCCGGATTCTGCGCTACATCCAGCCGCAGTTCGTGCACGTGTTCGTCGGAGGCCGCATCATCACCTCCGGCGGTCCGGAGTTGGCCGATGAGCTCGAGGAGAACGGTTACGAGCGCTTCACTCAAGCAGCGGCCGCCGGAGCCTGACATGACGGCCGCCAAGACGCTCGACGTGACAGCGATTCGGGCGGACTTCCCGATCCTGAACCGGGTGATGCGCGGTGGTAAGCAGCTGGCCTACTTGGATTCCGGAGCGACGTCGCAGAAGCCATTGGCGGTGCTCGACGCCGAACGCGACTTTCTGACCACGTCCTACGGGGCGGTACACCGCGGTGCGCACCAGTTGATGGAGGAAGCGACCGACGCATACGAACAGGGCCGGGAGGATATCGCTGAGTTCGTCGGCGCCGATGCCGACGAGCTGATCTTCACCAAGAATGCGACCGAGGCGATCAACCTGGTGGCCCATGTGCTGGGCGATCGGCGATTCGACCGAGTCGTGGGCCCCGGCGACGTCATCGTCACCACTGAACTGGAGCACCACGCGAACCTGGTGCCGTGGCAGGAACTGGCGCACCGCACGGGTGCAACGTTGAAGTGGTTCGGCGTTACTTCCGAGGGGCCTGAAGCCGGCCGTATCGACCTGGATTCGTTACAGCTCGACGAGCGCGTCAAAGTGGTGGCGTTCAGCCATCATTCCAATGTGACCGGCGCGGTCGCGCCGGTCGCGGAGCTGGTGGCCAGAGCCAACAGTGTCGGCGCGCTGACCGTGCTCGACGCGTGCCAGTCGGTGCCGCACCAACCCGTACACTTCCACGACCTCGACGTCGACTACGCCGCGTTCTCGGGGCACAAGATGTTGGGGCCTACCGGGATCGGAGTGCTCTACGGCCGCCGCGAGCTGCTCGACGCCATGCCGCCGTTCCTGACCGGCGGGTCGATGATCGAGACCGTCACGATGGAGGCCTCCACGTACGCGCCGGCGCCGCAGCGGTTCGAGGCCGGCACGCCGATGACCTCGCAGGTGGTCGGATTGGCCGCAGCGGCAAGGTATCTCCGGGGCATCGGCATGAATGAGGTCGAACAACACGAGAACGATCTGGTGCAGGCTGCTCTGGAGGGTCTGGTGGCCGTCGACGGGGTGCGGATCATCGGCCCGACAACGATGGCCGATCGCGGGTCCCCGGTGTCGTTCGTGGTCGACGGTGTGCATGCCCACGACGTCGGTCAGGTACTCGACGACGGGGGAGTCGCGGTGCGGGTGGGGCATCACTGTGCGTGGCCGTTGCACCGCCGGTTCGGCATCGCCGCGACCGCACGGGCCTCATTTGCGGTGTACAACACCGCTGACGAAGTCGACCGGTTGATCGCCGGCGTGCGCCGCGCGGTGGAGTTCTTCGGGAAGTAGACGTGCGACTCGAGCAGATCTACCAGGAAGTCATCCTGGACCATTACAAGCGCCCGCACCATCGCGGCCTGCGTGAGCCGTTCGGTGCAGAGGTACACCACGTGAACCCGACCTGTGGCGATGAAGTCACCCTGCGGGTGGCGCTGTCGCCCGACGGTCAGACCGTCACCGACGTGTCTTATGACGGACAGGGTTGTTCGATCAGCCAGGCCGCGACCTCGGTGCTGACCGATCAGGTGATCGGACAGAGCGTCGGGGATGCCCTCAAGACGGTTGCGGCATTCTCGGAGATGGTGTCCAGCCGAGGCAGAATCGAGGGCGACGAGGACGTGCTCGGTGACGGTGTGGCATTCGCCGGCGTGGCCAAGTACCCGGCTCGGGTGAAATGCGCCCTGCTGGGCTGGACTGCCTTCAAGGCCGCCGTTGCGCAGGCGCACGAACTGAGCCCCGTTGCGCAGGCGCACGAATTGAGCCCCGCCGCGCAGGCGCACGAGTCAGACCAACTGGAGGAGAGCGTCAATGAGTGACACAGTGGTACCCGAGGACCAATTGCTCGCCGATATCGAGGAGGCGATGCACGATGTCGTCGACCCCGAACTCGGGATCAACGTCGTCGATCTCGGGCTGGTTTACGGAGTCGGTGTCGAGAGTGGCGAAGCCGGGAAGGTCGCGCTGATCGACATGACGCTGACCTCTGCGGCATGCCCGTTGACCGACGTGATCGAAGACCAGTCCCGCACCGCGTTGGTCGGCGCCGGGCTGGTGAGCGAGATCAAGATCAACTGGGTGTGGAACCCGCCGTGGGGACCGGACAAGATCACCGAGGACGGTCGCGAGCAGCTCCGCGCCCTGGGCTTCACGGTCTGACATCGGCCAGTCCCCGAGTAGGGAAGTCCAACCGCCCGCCGGTCCTGAAGCTCAGTTGCCTCGGCCGCGGCGGGCAAGTGTCTTGTTGACTTTGTCCCGCTTCCCTTCGAGTCGAAGGGCCACGTCCTAGCGCCGTCGAGTACCTCGAGCGCACAGCGAGTGCATGCTCTGAGCAAACCTGTGCGGCTGCGCTGACTCGGCAGCGGACCGTCGAGCGCGCTCTGCCGAGGAGAGTCGACATGCTCCCAATTCTCTTTTCCGACACCGATTCTGGCGATCTGCCACGCTCTGGGGAGAGCCCGACTATCGTTTGCTGTGCTCCACGCGTAGTCAGCCAGAAAGCCCGGCTAGGCGTTGCGCCGTGGTGAACGTGATTTGGCTTCTGCGTTCGCTCCTGGTGACCGTTGGACAGCGGACTCCGCGGAGTAGTCGTACCTTCTCTATCCCTTCGGTGGGAATGGACGGTCGATGCACACTAGGCGTTCTGCGGGCATGCATTTGGGCAGTGGCAAACGCTGGTTCGCTGGTGGTGTGGTCGCCGCGGGAATCGGCGCGGCGATGATGGCGGGAACGGGCATCGCCGGCGCCGACACCACCGGAGCAGAGCGCTCCGATCGCTCGGTGTCGGCGTCGCGCGACAGCCAGTCGCCTCGGGCCCCGCGCGAACCCCGCACGCGTACCGACAACACCACCAAAGCAGAGCGCGAGGCCCCGGCCGAGGCCGCCGACACCGGCGCCCGGGCCGAGCCGGAGTTGGTGGATTCGGTCGCCGAGAACGTGACCATCGTGAAACTCGACGACGGCGATGCCGTTGCCGACGATGCGGCGACTCAAGGGTCGGCCGCGGAGGGCGCGCCGGGACCCGCCGGTGATTCCGGTCGGGGACCCGACAAGGAAGAGGCGGCCGTCGGGGTTGTCGCGGTGCCGGCGCGCAATGATTTGAGAGTCAGACGTTCCGATGTCGACGAGTCGCGCGCAACGACGCAGGTGGGTGAATCACGCACGGTCGCGGAACAATCAGAGCAGGCCGCGATGACCGCGGCCGTAGCGGCGATCAGCACCGCAGAGGTGCCGAGCACGGTTCGGGTGACAGTGGGCTCGATGATCGTCGACTGGCTGTATTCCATCGGGGTGAAGAAGACCAACTACGGGCCCGATTTCCTGGCGATTCCGGTACCGAAGTTCGTCCAGACCTGGTGGCTGGGGGTGCGCGCCCGCATTTACCGCGACGTGCTGCCGCCCGATGCCGGCCCAGCGCAGCCGAAGTTGTTGTGGGAGACCAATTTTTCAAGCATGGAAGAAACCCTGCGGTACTGGGGTTTCCAGACCGGCCGGTGGGGCTGGCCTGCCGGTGAGAACCAGTACTACACCGATGGCGACAACGTTTTCATCGACGGCGCCGGAAATCTCGTCTTCGAAGCGCGCAGAGAAACCCCACCGGACCGGTTCGGTGCGCCGTACAACTACACCTCGGCACGGCTCGTGACGTTCGGCAAGCAGTCGATCGCAGTCGGCACCCGTGTGGTGGCCCGCATCCAAATGCCGGTGACACGGGGAGTGTTGCCGGCGTTCTGGACTGTCGGGCTGGAGCCCGGCCACGAGTACGACTGGCCGCGGCAAGGTGAGATCGACATCGTCGAGGTGCCGGGCTTCGGGACACCGCAGGCTCGGCGCACATGGACCGGCAACATTCACGGTCCCGCCGACCGAGACAACACCATTGACGTCAAACTGCCCGGCTTCAGCACGGATCTGGGCGTCGATCTGTCGGCCGGATTCCACGAGTACGGCATCGATTGGCACGCCGACCGCATCGTCTGGCACGTCGACGGTGTCGAGGTGGGTCGCGTCACCAAAGCCGAATATGAAGCCCTGGGTGGAAACTGGACGCCGTTCTCCGGGGCCTGGGAACATTACTTGATCCTCAACATCGCTGTCGGGAACCCGTGGACAGGTGACCCGCCGGCCGACATACCGTTCCAGGCTCAGATGAAGGTCGACTGGGTGCGGGCCTACACGCTGTAGGGCGTGTACACCACGAGCTGAAGATCGGGCCTGTCTGACGGTCGGAGCTGATGGTGTTCCAACCTCAGCAACCCGGCGGTGGGATGGTGGAAGACCCGTTCGCGGGACTCGAATCCGGCGATCGGGTGGGCATCCCAGCCGTGCCGGAACTCGACGCTGGCTGCATGCAGGCGGTCCAGCAGATCCCGGATCGGCGGATCGCTGAGCCGTCCCGCCACCTCGGCCCGAAACTCCGCGAGGAAACGGGTGCTGGTCAGCTCCCAGTCATCGAGCAGCGTGCGCACCGATGGGTCGGTGAAGACCAGCCACAGCAGGTTGCGCTCCTCGGCGCCGACCACCGCGACGGTGGGGTACAACTGGGCATAGGCGGCGTTCCAACCGACGATCGACCAGTCGCCCGCCAGCACGTAGGCCGGGCGATCCCCGAGCGCGTCGAGCAGCCGCTGGATGTGATCGGGCGCCGGCTGTATCCGCGCAGGGTCTGTCGCAGGCGCGTAGCCGGCCAGCCCCAGCAGGTAATGGTGCTCGGTCGGGGACAGTTGGAGAGTGCGTGCGATCGCATCGAGTACCTGGCGGGATGGCGTGATTGACCGTCCCTGCTCCAGCCACGTGTACCAGGTGATGCTGACCCCGCACAGGGCCGAGACTTCTTCCCTGCGTAACCCGGTCCCGCGACCCCGCACCCGGGCCGGCAGCCCGTAGGTCTCTCGCGATATGCGCTGCCTGCGTGCTCGCAGGAAAGCGCCCAGTTCCGCCTGGCTCTCGGACTGCGCCGACATGGCAGACATGCTATTTGCCGTCCTGGTGTTGTCGCGGCTGGTCGGTTCGCCACCACCTGGTGTTCTGACTACCAGTAGTCAGACAGTCTTGTGGGGCCAGACCATCGACGGAGACCCTCAGGGTATGCCTGAACTGCGCTCCCGCACCGTCACCCACGGACGCAATATGGCCGGGGCCCGCGCGCTGCTGCGCGCTGCCGGGGTGGCTGCCTCCGATTTCGGCAAGCCGATCGTGGCAGTAGCCAACAGCTTCACCGAGTTCGTACCCGGCCATACACACCTGCAGCCGGTGGGGCGCATCGTCGCCGATGCGGTGCGCCTGGCTGGCGGTATCCCGCGAGAGTTCAACACCATCGCCATCGACGACGGTATCGCGATGGGCCATCTCGGGACGTTCTACTCGCTGCCGTCGCGCGATTTGATCGCCGACTCGGTCGAGTACGTCGTCGAAGCACACCGGGCTGACGCACTGGTGTGCATCTCCAACTGCGACAAGATCACTCCGGCGATGTTGATGGCGGCGCTACGCATCGACGTCCCGACGGTGTTCGTTGCCGGTGGACCGATGGAGGGCGGCCGCGCCACCATGGCCGACGGCTCGACGCGCGGCGGGCTGCACTTGATCGATCCGATATCAGCCGCCGCCGACCGCGGAGTCGACGACGAGGATCTGCGCCGCATCGAGGAGGCGGCCTGCCCGACGTGCGGCTCCTGCGCAGGGATGTTCACCGCGAACTCGATGAACTGTCTGGTCGAGGCCCTCGGTCTGGCGCTTCCGGGCAACGGATCAACTTTGGCCACCCACACCGACCGGCGCAAGCTCTACGAACGTGCCGGTGCATTGGTCGTCGAGCTCGCGCACCGCTGGTATGACGACGACGATGCGCGCGTCCTGCCCCGCCAGATCGCCGACCGCGCCGCGTTCACCAATGCCATGGCCGTCGACGTGGCGATGGGCGGTTCCACCAACACGGTCCTGCATCTGCTTGCCGCGGCACACGAGGCAAAGCTGGATTTCAGTCTCCACGACATCGACGCAATCTCGCGTGCGGTGCCGTGCCTGTGCAAGGTTGCCCCCAACGGCACCGACCTGATGGAGGACGTGCACCGCGCCGGCGGGGTCCCAGCGCTGATGGGTGAATTGCGCCGGGGCGGGTTGCTCGCCGAATCGGTGCGGGCGGTGCACGCCGACAGCCTCGGCGCCTGGCTGGACGACTGGGACGTCCGTAGTGGCACCGCGACCGCGCAGGCGGCTGAACTGTTCCGGGCCGCGCCAGGAGGTGTGCGGTCCTCGTCGGCCTTCTCCCAGACGCAGCGGTGGGACTCGCTGGATGTCGACTCTTCCGCGGGGTGCATCCGGGACATCGCGCACGCCCACAGTGCGGACGGCGGACTGGCCGTGCTGCGCGGCAATCTGGCCGCTGACGGCTGTGTGGTCAAGACTGCGGGGGTGGCCGAGGCGCTGCTGCGGTTCAGTGGTCCGGCGGTGGTCGTCGAGTCCCAGGAGGACGCTGTCGAAGCGATCCTCGGTGGCCGGATCCAGCCCGGCGATGTGCTGGTCGTGCGCTACGAGGGCCCACGCGGCGGACCGGGCATGCAGGAAATGTTGCACCCGACGTCGTTTATGAAGGGTCGCGGCCTTGCTGCTCGGTGCGCGCTGGTCACCGATGGCCGGTTCTCCGGCGGCAGCTCGGGCTTGTCGATCGGGCACGTATCGCCCGAGGCCGCAGCCGGGGGAATGATCGCCCTGGTCGAGGACGGCGACGTCGTCGACATCGACGTGCCGCAACGGCGCATCCACCTGCGCGTCGACGACGAGGAGTTGGCGCGCCGCCGCGAACGGCTCAAGGGCTTCAGTCCGCGGGCACGGGAGCGCACCGTGTCGGCAGCGCTCCAGGCCTACGCCGCGCTGGCCACCAGCGCGGATCGGGGAGCGGTGCGCCGTTGTCCCACCGGTCCATTAACAGCTGGGTCGTCGACCGGCAGTACCGGTAAACAAGATTCCCTACTCTGAGTTTCGTGGGGATGCTCGACGATCACGAGGCTCGGATCTCGGCGCTGGAGGCTGGGCCGGGGGACTATCGCGCCGTGCTTGCCGCGGTCAACGCGCTGGGAGCCAATCAGCGTGTGCACGCGGATCGAATGACCAGTGTCGAATCCCGTCTCGCCGCTGTCGAGTCTGAGTTGGCCGATTTCCGTCAGGAATCCCGAGCGAGGTTCCGCTCCGTCGACGAGCAGCTTGCGGAGATCCACGCCGCGCCGTGGCCCCACCCGGCCGCCGAGCCCTGCGAGGTGCTCGACGCGCTGGGACAACACCCGCCAGACGCGAAACCGGCCGAGTCCGCGCGCCCGGCCGCCTTGCGGCACGGTAGCTGGATGGCCGATCGTCGCTGATTCGACGCTGCCGACCCGCACACCGATGCCGTGCCAGACTGGGAACAGCAGACACCCGCACGACGTTAGGGACAACGTGGCTACCCGAGACCTCACCGCCGAAGAGTTCAACGAGACCATCAACGACAACGAGATCGTTCTGGTCGATTTCTGGGCATCGTGGTGCGGCCCCTGTCGTGCCTTCGCACCGACTTTCTCGGCCTCGTCGGACAAGCACCCCGACGTCGTCTACGCCAAGGTCGACACTGAGGCAGAGCAACAGCTCGCCGCCGCGGCCGACATCCGATCCATTCCTACGCTGATGGCCTTCAAGAAGGGCAAACTGGTGTTCAACCAGGCCGGCGCGCTACCCCCGGCCGCGCTGGAGGACCTGGTGCAGAAAGTCAAGGAATTCGACATCGACGCCGCGATCGCGTCCCAGGAGGACGGCCAGCAGTAGTCGCGCCGTCGGCGCCCGCTACCGTGCAGGCGTGACCCAGCCTGAGCCGTTCGTCCTCGTCGAGCGCCCGCGTCCGCATGTCGCCTTGGTGACGCTGAACCGTCCGGAGCGGATGAATTCGATGGCGTTCGACGTGATGGTGCCTTTGCGCGACGTGCTGCGCGACCTGACCTACGACAACGATGTTCGCGTCGTGGTGCTGACCGGTGCCGGCCGCGGCTTCTCGTCGGGCGCCGACCATAAGTCCGCCGGGTCGGTACCCCACGTGGCCGGATTGACCCGGCCCACCTTCGGGTTGCGCTCGATGGAGGTACTCGACGACGTCATTCTGGCGCTGCGCAGGATGCATCAACCGGTCATCGCCGCGGTCAACGGTGCGGCCATCGGCGGCGGGCTGTGTTTGGCGCTGGCCGCCGACATCCGGATCGCCGCGGCCAACGCGTACTTCCGCGCCGCCGGCATCAACAACGGCCTGACCGCCAGTGAACTCGGCCTGAGCTATCTGCTGCCACGAGCCATCGGGTCATCGCGGGCGTCCGAGATCATGCTGACCGGACGTGATGTCGACGCCGAGGAGGCCGAGCGCATCGGGTTGGTGTCGCGACAGGTGCCCGCCGATCAGCTGCTCGCCACCTGCTACCAAATGGCAGAGCGTATTGCCGGTTTTTCCCGACCGGGTACCGAGTTGACCAAGCGCACGCTGTGGAGCGGCCTGGATGCCGGATCGTTGGAAGCCCACATGCAGGCCGAAGGCCTGGGCCAGCTGTACGTCCGGTTGCTGACACACAACTTCGAGGAGGCCGTCGCCGCTCGCCGGGAGGGTCGAGCGCCGACCTTCACCGACGACAAGTAGGCGACAATCGATTGGCCTCGGGCCGGTCGTAGCCACTAACCTGGCCCAAAGCCGGTTTCGGCGGGGCCGGGCCCGTCTGCCCTCGCCCTCGTTAAATCTCAGGAGCATCAGCGTGATCACCGCAACGGACCTCGAGGTCCGCGCCGGAGCGCGCACCCTGCTCTCCAGCGAGGGCTCGGCGCTGCGTGTGCAGCCCGGTGACCGCATCGGACTGGTCGGCCGCAATGGCGCCGGTAAGACCACCACCATGCGCATCCTTGCCGGAGAAGGCGAACCCTACGCCGGACATATCAGTCGTACGGGTGAAATTGGTTATCTGCCACAGGATCCCAAGGAAGGTGACCTGGACCAGCTGGCCCGCGACCGGGTGCTCTCGGCGCGCGGCCTGGACGCCCTGCTCTCGGATCTGGAGAAGCAGCAGGCGCTGATGGCCGAGGTCGTCGACGACGCGGCCCGGGACAAGGCGGTTCGCCGCTACGGGCAACTGGAGGAACGGTTCGCCGCTCTGGGCGGGTATGCCGCCGAGAGCGAAGCCGGCCGAATTTGTGCCAGCCTCGGATTGCCCGACCGCGTGCTCACCCAGCCGCTGCGCACGCTGTCCGGCGGACAGCGCCGCCGCGTCGAATTGGCGCGCATCCTGTTCGCCGCATCAGACAGCGGTAGCGGTTCGGCGACCACGCTGCTGCTCGACGAGCCCACCAACCACCTCGACGCCGATTCGATCGGCTGGCTGCGCACTTTCCTGCAGAACCACACCGGCGGGCTGGTCGTGATCAGCCACGATGTCGAGCTGCTTGCCGACGTGGTGAATCGGGTGTGGTTCCTCGACGCGGTCCGCGGTGAGGCCGACGTCTACAACATGGGCTGGCAGAAGTACCTCGATGCGCGTGCCACCGATGAGCAACGGCGCCGCCGCGAACGCGCGAACGCCGAACGTAAGGCCTCCGCACTGCGCGCCCAGGCCGCCAAGATGGGCGCCAAGGCCACCAAAGCCGTTGCCGCGCAGAATATGTTGCGACGTGCCGATCGCATGATGGCTGCCCTCGACGATGAGCGGGCCGCCGACAAGGTGGCTCGGATCAAGTTCCCGACCCCCGCGCCGTGTGGCAAGACCCCGCTGATCGCCAAGGGTTTGACCAAGACCTACGGCTCGCTGGAGGTGTTCAGCGGGCTGGATCTGGCGATCGACCGCGGATCGCGAGTGGTCGTCCTGGGGCTCAACGGCGCCGGTAAGACGACGCTGCTACGGATCCTGGCAGGGGTCGAGACCCCCGATGCCGGCGGTCTGGAGCCCGGTCACGGCCTCAAGATCGGCTATTTCGCTCAGGAACACGACACCCTCGACAACCTGGCCACGGTGTGGGAGAACATCCGCCACGCCGCCCCTGACACTGGGGAGCAGGACCTGCGCGGGCTGCTCGGGGCGTTCATGTTCAGCGGTGCTCAGCTCGAGCAGCCCGCCGGCACCCTGTCCGGGGGTGAGAAGACCCGGTTGGCGCTGGCCGGTTTGGTGGCCTCGACAGCCAACGTGCTACTGCTCGACGAACCCACCAACAACCTCGACCCGGCCTCGCGGGAGCAGGTTCTCGACGCGCTGCGCAGCTACGTCGGGTCGGTGGTACTAGTGACCCACGATCCCGGCGCCGCCGAGGCACTCAACCCGCAACGAGTGCTGCTCCTGCCCGATGGCACCGAGGACTTCTGGTCGGACGAATACCGGGATCTCATCGAGCTGGCCTGAGCCACGTGTCAACAGTTCTTCCGTTGGGTAATCGGTTCCGAGCGAACTGCGGGAGGGCGGAATGAAAAGGGACAACAAAACCAGGGATCAATTGATCAGCGAGCTCCGCACCGCGTACGAGAGCGGTGCCAGCATACGCACCCTTGTTGCGTCCACCGGCCACTCATACGGCTCGATCCACAGCATGCTGCGCGAGTCCGGTGCGACCATGCGCAGCCGCGGCGGGCCCAATCACCGCGGCCGTAAGTGATCGTCGCACTGCGGCTTGATCAGCGCTGTCGCACTGCGGCTTGATCAGCGCTGTCGCACTGCGGCTTGATCAGCGCTGTCGCACTGCGGCTTGATCAGCGCTGTCGCACTGCGGCTTGATCAGCGCTGTCGCACTGCGGCTTGATCAGCGCTGTCGCACTGCGGCTTGATCAGCGCTGTCGCACTGCGGCTTGATCAGCGCTGTCGCACTGCGGCTTGATCAGCGCTGTCGCACTGAGTCCTCGACGAGGTCGAGGACGGCACTGAGCCGCTGCGGATCGTCGCCGGAAGCCAGGCGGGCCACCAGCCCATCGAGCACCAATTCCAGGTAGGTGCGCAGCACCTCGCCGGCGACGTCATCGCGTAGCCGACCGGCCTGCTTCTGGCGGCGCAACCGCTCGGCGGTGGCGGCGGACAGCTCTGCCGAGCGTTCCGCCCAACCCCGACTGAACGACGGATCGTTGCGCAGCTTGCGAGCAATCTCCAAACGGGTCGCCAACCAGTCGAACTGCTCCGGTGCGGCCAGCATGTCCCGCATCACCTGGATCAGGCCCTCCCGCGCGGCCACGTCGGCCATGCGCTCGGCGTCCTCACGGGCCAGCTCGAAAAAGAGCGTGTCCTTGTCGCGGAAGTGGTGAAAGATCGCGCCGCGCGACAGCCCGATGCTGTGCTCGAGCCGCCGCACGGTCGCGTTCTCGTACCCGTACTCCGCGAAACACCGGCGGGCGCCGTCGAGAATCTGGCGGCGGCGCGCCGCCAGATGGTCGTCGGTCACCCGGGGCATATTCGCTGCTCCTCGCCCAAGTGCTCGTCGATGCGATGCTCCTCGTCGGTGGGAATCCTTCCGACTACTGCGTTTTGAGCATGTTGCGCAGTACGAACTGCAGGATGCCGCCGTTACGGTAGTAGTCGGCCTCACCGGGGGTGTCGATCCGAACCACGGCGTCGAACTCCACGGTGTCCGACCCTTCCTTGGTGGCCTTGACATGCACCGTCTTGGGAGTCTTGCCGCTATTGAGCTCCTCGATGCCGGTGATGTCGAAGGTCTCGGTGCCGTCGAGCTTCAACGACGCCGCCGACTCGCCTTCGGGGAATTGCAGCGGAATGACGCCCATCCCGATCAGGTTCGACCGGTGGATGCGTTCGAAGGACTCGGCGATCACCGCGCGCACGCCCAGCAGGCTGGTGCCCTTGGCGGCCCAGTCGCGCGAGGACCCCGAGCCGTATTCTTTCCCGCCCAGCACCACCAGCGGGATGCCCTGCTCGGCGTAGTTCTGCGCGGCATCGTAGATGAACGCCTGCTCACCGCCGTTGGTGAAGTCCCGGGTGTACCCGCCTGAGACGTCGTCGAGCAGCTGATTGCGCAGCCGGATGTTGGCGAAGGTGCCGCGGATCATCACCTCGTGGTTGCCGCGCCGCGAGCCGTAGGAGTTGTAGTCCTTCTTGTCGACGCCGTGCGACTCCAGGTATTGCGCAGCTGGGGTTCCCGGCTTGATGCTGCCGGCGGGGGAGATGTGGTCAGTGGTGACTGAATCGCCCAGCAGCGCAAGGACCCTGGCGCCGGAGATATCGGTGACCGGCTCCGGCTCGGCAGGCATGCCGTCGAAGTACGGTGGCTTGCGCACGTAGGTCGAATCCTGATCCCACTCGAAGGTGTCGCCACTGGGCGTCGGCAGATTGCGCCACCGGTCGTCGCCTTTGAACACGTCGGCGTAGTTCTTGGTGAACATCTCCTGGTTGATCGCACTGGCGATGGTGTCACTGATGTCCTGCTGTGACGGCCAGATGTCTTTCAGGAAGACCGGATTGCCGTCGGCGTCGGTGCCCAGGCAGTCGGATTCGAAGTCGAAGTCCATGCTGCCGGCCAGCGCATAGGCGATCACCAGCGGAGGGGATGCCAGGTAGTTCATTTTCACGTCGGGGTTGATCCGGCCCTCGAAATTCCGGTTGCCCGACAGCACCGCGGTCACCGACAGATCGTTGTCGTTGACGGCCTTGCTGATCTCGTCGGGCAGCGGCCCGCTGTTGCCGATGCAGGTGGTGCAGCCGTAACCGACGAGGAAGAAGCCCAGCTTCTCCAGATACGGCCACAAGCCGGCCTTGTCGTAGTAATCCGTGACGACCTGTGAACCCGGCGCCATCGTGGTCTTCACCCACGGCTTGCTCGTCAGACCCTTCTCAACGGCGTTCTTGGCCAGTAGTGCCGCACCGATCATCACCTCCGGGTTGGAGGTGTTGGTGCAGGAGGTGATCGCCGCGATCACCACCGCGCCGTGGTCGAGCACGAATTCTCCGCGTTCATCGGAGGTGACGGTCACCGGGTTGGTGGGGCGGCCGTCGGCGCCGTTTGCTGCCGAGTGCACCGGCACCGCGCCGTCGTCGGCGAACTGCAACGTCGCCGGATCGCTGGCCGGGAAGGTGCCGTCGATCGCGTCGTCGAGCTGGGTCTCCGGCGCGGGATTGTTGTTCTCGACGTAGTTGTGGATGTCTTTGCGGAAAGCATTCTTCGCGTCATCGAGCGCGATGCGGTCCTGCGGGCGCTTCGGTCCAGCGATCGACGGCACCACGTCGGCGAGGTCGAGCTCGAGGTACTCGGAGAACGTGGGTTCGCGTGACGGGTCGTGCCACATGCCCTGCGCTTTGGCGTAGGCCTCGACCAGGGCCAGCTGTTCCTGACTGCGCCCGGTCAGCCGCAGGTACTCCATTGTGACCTCGTCGATCGGGAACATCGCTGCGGTGGAACCGAATTCGGGACTCATGTTGCCCAGCGTCGCGCGGTTGGCCAGTGGCACCTCAGCCACTCCTTCGCCGTAGAACTCGACGAACTTGCCCACGACTCCATGCCGGCGCAGCATCTCGGTCACGGTGAGCACAACGTCGGTGGCCGTCACACCCGGGCGGCGCTCACCGGTCAGCTTGAAGCCGACAACGCGGGGGATCAGCATCGACACCGGCTGGCCGAGCATCGCGGCCTCGGCCTCGATACCGCCCACCCCCCAGCCCAGCACGCCCAGACCGTTTTCCATGGTGGTGTGGCTGTCGGTGCCCACGCAGGTGTCCGGATAGGCCACCCCATCGCGATCCATCACGACGCTGGCCAGGTACTCGATGTTGACCTGATGCACGATTCCGGTGCCGGGAGGCACCACCTTGAAATCGTTGAATGCTCCCTGGCCCCAGCGCAGGAACTGGTAGCGCTCACCGTTGCGCTCATATTCGATCTCGACGTTGCGCTCGAAGGCGTCAGCGCGACCGAACAGGTCGGCGATCACGGAGTGGTCGATCACCAGGTCGGCCGGCGCCAGGGGGTTGACCTGTTGCGGATCGCCGCCGAGCTCGCCGACGGCTTCGCGCATGGTGGCCAGGTCGACGATGCACGGCACGCCGGTGAAGTCCTGCATGATGACCCGGGCGGGGGTGAACTGGATCTCGATGCTCGGCTCGGCCGACGGATCCCAGTTGGCGATCGCCTCGATGTGGTCCTTGGTGATGTTGGTCCCGTCCTCGGTGCGCAGCAGGTTCTCGGCGAGCACCTTGAGGCTGTAGGGAAGTTTTTCGGTGCCGGGGACCGCATCGAGGCGGTAGATCTCGTAGCTCTTGTCTCCGACGTCGAGCGTGTTGCGCGCTCCGAATGAGTTCTGGGATGAATTCTTGCTGCTCACATCAACTCCCGGCGTAGATCAGTTCGCCGCGACGGGCTGTGCCGCGGCGTCGTCACCCTAACAGTACGCTTGTCCTGTAAGTTATTCAGGGCAATGAACGCCTAGGGAATACCCGGGAAGCGATGGTCAAACGCCGCCGTCTGCTCGTGTCGTGGCGGAGTGCAGAGTGCGGTCGCGTACCTTGCTGATGTGACCGGACCGCTCTGGATTCCCCACCTGCCGGCATACATCCCGCCGGAGATCGACATCGAACAGGTCAAAGCTGATGTCGCCGACGACGGAGTCAGCGTCCCGCCTGCCGCGGCGGCGGATGTCCCGGCGCTGCGCGAGGTCGTCGACGACGCACGTGAGGACGGGATCGACCTCAAGATCGTCGTCATCGATTTCAATCCGCCGATTGAGACCCCGCTGCGCGACATCGCCACCGAGGTCGGCATGGCTTACCCGGGTTCGACGGTGCTCACGCTGAGCCCCGGGTTCGCCGGGACCTACAGCCCGACCTTTGACCGGGTCACCCTGGAGGCGGGTCAGGACCTTGCCAGAACCGGCGATTCGGTGCAGTCCTCGAAGAATTTCGTGGGGGAGTTGACTAACTCGCACTTTGCCTGGACGCCATTCACCATTGTGCTTGTTCTCGCCGTTGCAGCAGCTGTGGTGGCAACCCGGATACTGCAAGTGCGCGGCAAACGTGAGGCAATCAAAGAAGTCAGTCCTGAGCAGGATTGACTGTCACAATCGCTAATACTGGCGAATCAAAACATCACTATTCGATAACGCCATTTGCAATTACATTGTTGTAATTTGTTACAAAAGTTTCTTCAGCGTCATATGTGACGTACGGTGCAATCGGTGCCTGTTGTTGCAGTTGTGCTTTATGTGACTCCTGTGAACGGTGCCTTGAAAGTGCCGACACGTTCGCGTGGAGCCTGAGGAGACTTGAATCGGATGAGACGCACCCCTGGCGGCGCCTCCGCTTCGCGGCTGTGCGCGGTGACATTGGCGTTCGGCATGGTCGTCACGACCCCGCACCTGGCGCAGGCCCAGCCGAAGAGCAACAGCATCGTCGAGCTGGTCAGCCAGGTGGCGACGGTCAACCAGAAGCTGCAGAACCTGGGAGCCGCCATCCAGACGCAGCAGGAGAGCGTCAACAAGGCGATCCTGGAGGTGGCGAATGCGCGCGACACCGCCGCCGAGGCACAGGCCGAAGTCGATGCGAGCGCCCGGCGAGTCCAGGACGCCGACGCCGCGATCGCCGCCGCCCAGCGCAGGTTCGACACCTTCGCCGCGGCCATGTACACCCGCGGGCCGTCCAGCTCGTATCTGACCGCCGGTGACCCCGCCGACATCCTCCACGCGGCCGCAGCCGGCCAGACGCTGTCGCTCAGCTCGCAGAAGGTGATGTCCGATCTACTCGCAGCTCGAACTGAGCAGGTAAACAAGGAGTCCGCGGCACGGCTGGCCAAGCAACAGGCCGACGAGGCGGTCGAGGCCGCAGAGACCAGTCAGCAGGCGGCAGTCGCGGCGCTGACCGGGGCCCAGGAGACGTTCCAGGCCCAGCAGGTCGAACTCGACCGTCTGACCGCCGAACGCGCAGAGGCGCAGAGCAAGCTGCGCGAAGCCCAGTCCCTGGCCGCGCCGTCGGGCAGTTCGCCGGCCGCCGCGCCGACCGGATCCACGGCTGGGCGCGGCAGCACGGCGCCCGGAGCCGCCGCTCCGGGCGGCGGCGACGCCGACTGGGACGTCGACCCGGCCACCGGCAATCGCGAGACCGCCTGGGATATGACGCTGCCGCAGATCCCCAGTGCCTTCGTCAGCGGCGACCCGATCCAGATCATCAATGCGGTCATCAAGATCATCACCACCTCCTTCGAGATCACCCAGAATCTCGGACGACGGTTCCTGCAGAGCCTGGGTCTGTTGCCCACCCCGACCGGCATCACCAACGGAGCCATCCCGCGACTGCACGGCCAGCAGGCCACCGAGTACGTCATCAAGCGCGGCATGTCGCAAATGGGGGTGCCGTACTCGTGGGGCGGCGGTAACGCCGCCGGCCCGAGTCGCGGCATCGACCGCGGAGCCAACACCGTCGGCTTCGACTGCTCGGGCCTGATGCTCTACATGTTCGCAGGGGTCGGCATCAAGCTCGACCACTACTCGGGCTCGCAGTACAACGCCGGCCGGAAGGTGCCATCAGCGCAGATGCGCCGCGGTGACATGCTCTTCTGGGGCCCGAACGGCAGCCAGCACGTCGCGATGTACCTGGGCAACGGTCAGATGCTGGAGGCGCCCTACACCGGTTCGGTGGTCAAGATCTCACCGGTGCGCACCAGCGGCATGACGCCTTACGCCGTCCGAATGATCGAGTGGTGATCGACTGGTGCGCCGCTTCCTCGTCTCTCTGACTGCATCCCTGCTCGCCGCGGCCGCCGTGCTGCTCGGCGCGGCCGGTCCTGCCGGCGCCCAGCCGGAGGCCAATCAGTGGGACCCCACCCTGCCCAAGCTGATCAGTGCGGGTGCTCCCGGTGACCCGCTGGCCATCGCGAATGCATCGCTGGCCGCCACCGCCCAAGCCACCCAGGTGACCATGGACCTGGGCCGCAAGTTCCTGCAGACCATCGGCCTGGCTCCCAAGGATGCCCCGGCCGGCGTGGCGCCGGGCTTCGTCCGCGGGCCGGCGGCCATCGAATACGTCATCCGGCGCGGTGGCAGCCAGCTGGGCACGCCCTACTCCTGGGGAGGCGGCAAACCCACCGGACCGAGCCGCGGGATCGACTCGGGAGCCAACACCGTCGGCTACGACTGCTCCGGGTTCACGCAGTTCTCCTACGCCGGGGTGGGGGTGTTGATCCCGAAATACTCCGGCGATCAGTACAACACCGGCCGCAAGGTGCCGCTGTCTCAGGCCAAGCGCGGCGACCTCCTGTTCTGGGGCCCCGGCGGTAGCCAACATGTGGCGATCTACCTCGGCGGCGGCAAGATGCTGGAGTCCTCCGGCAGCGCCGGCAAAGTCACCATCAGCCCGGTGCGGACTGCGGGACTGCAGCCGAACGTGGCCCGGATTATCGAATCCTGAGCGCCAGCTGAACTCACGCTGAGCCCAGCTGATGAATGCTGCGGCGCCGAAGGGCTCGCCGCCGGGCGACGTCGACGGATTCCGAGCAGCCTGGAATAGTTGACGACGGACGCACGGCCCCTCGGCCGGCGCCGGGACATACCGGCATGTACTGCACATGTGGAAGGAACATTGATGACCTCACCGAGTGGGCCGCCGCAGGGCACTGGCGGATATCCCGGACAGGCCCCGACCCAGGGCCACTCCGCCGGGGCGCACGCAGCGAGCCCGGCGGCTTCCGGTCCGGCGCAGTCCAACGGTCTGCAGAACGAGGTCCACACCCTTGAGCGGGCCATCTTCGAGGTCAAGCGAATCATCGTCGGCCAGGACCAGCTCGTCGAGCGCATGCTGGTCGGCCTGTTGGCCAAAGGCCATGTGCTGCTGGAAGGCGTGCCCGGCGTGGCCAAGACGCTGGCTGTGGAGACGTTCGCCAAGGTCGTCGGAGGCACCTTCGCCCGTATCCAGTTCACCCCCGACCTGGTGCCCACCGACATCGTCGGTACCCGCATCTACCGGCAGGGTAAGGAGGAGTTCGACATCGAGCTCGGCCCCGTCGTGGTGAACTTCCTGCTGGCCGACGAGATCAACCGCGCACCGGCAAAGGTCCAGTCGGCACTGCTGGAGGTGATGGCCGAGCGCAAGATCTCCATCGGTGGTCGTACCTTCCCGCTGCCCAGCCCGTTCCTGGTGATGGCCACCCAGAACCCGATCGAACAGGAAGGCGTGTATCAGCTGCCCGAGGCGCAGCGCGACCGCTTCCTGTTCAAGCTCAACGTCGGCTACCCATCGCCGGAGGAAGAGCGCGAGATCATCTACCGGATGGGCGTCAAACCTCCGGAGCCCAAGGGGATTCTGACCACCGCGGATCTGCTGCGCTTGCAGGACGTCGCCGCCAACACCTTCGTGCACCATGCGTTGGTCGACTACGTCGTGCGCGTTGTCACCGCCACCCGCGAGCCGGAGAAGTTCGGCATGCCCGATGCCAAGGCCTGGATCGCCTACGGCGCCTCGCCGCGCGCTTCGCTGGGCATCATCGCCGCCTCGCGAGCGCTGGCGTTGATCCGTGGCCGCGACTACGTGATCCCGCAGGACGTGGTGGAGGTCATCCCCGACGTGCTGCGTCACCGCCTGGTGCTGACCTATGACGCGCTAGCCGACGAGATCTCGTCGGAGACGGTGATCAACCGCATCCTGCAGACCGTCGCACTGCCCCAGGTCAATGCCATTCCGCAGCAGGGTCACTCGGCACCGCCGGCGGTGCCCTCAGCGGCCGCTGCGGCCAGCCGCTGACGCCGGGAACTGGAGTGACTTCACCGGAATCCTCGGAAGGCGCGCGGACTCGCCGTGGGGTGGACCTGCCGTCGCTCAAGCGCGGCGAGATCCGCGACCCGGCACTGACAGCTGCGCTGCGCAAACTTGAGCTGACGGTGCGACGCAAGCTCGACGGCGTGCTGCACGGTGACCATCTCGGTCTGTTGCCCGGGCCCGGGTCGGAGCCGGGGGAGTCGCGGCTGTACCAGCCAGGCGACGACGTGCGCCGGATGGACTGGTCGGTGACCGCGCGGACCACCCATCCGCACGTGCGGCAGATGATCGCCGACCGTGAGCTGGAGACGTGGCTGGTTGTCGACGTGTCCGCCAGTCTGGATTTCGGCACGGCGGGCTGTGAGAAGCGTGATCTCGCCGTCGCCGCGGCCGCCTCGATCGCGTTCCTCAACAGCGGCGGTGGTAACCGGTTGGGCGCGATCATCTCCAACGGCAGCGAGCTGCGTCGGGTGCCTGCGCTCTCGGGTCGGATGCACGAGCAGGAGTTGCTGCGGGCCATCGCCACCACCCCGCGGGCACCGGTCGGCGTGCGCGGGGACCTCGCCGCGGCGATCGACGCACTGCGACGGCCGGAACGCCGGCGCGGGATGGCGGTGATCATCAGCGACTTCCTGGGGCCGATCAACTGGATGCGCCCACTGCGGGCCATCGCCGGGCGCCACGAGGTCCTCGGCATCGAGATCCTCGATCCCCGCGACATCGAGCTGCCTGCCGTAGGCGATGTGGTGTTGCAGGACACCGAGACCGGGCGCACCCGCGAGTTCACCATCGACGAACAGCTGCGCACCGATTTCGCCCAGGCTGCTGCGGCCCACCGCGCCGACGTGGCGCGCACCCTGCGCCGGTGCGACGCACCCCTGCTGACGCTGCGCACCGACCGGGACTGGATCGCCGACGTGGTCCGCTTTGTGGCCAGTCGCCGACGCGGCGCCCTAGCGGCACGCTAAACACGAAAAGACAAGTAGCACATGACTTTACCGTTGCTCGGACCGATGTCGCTGTCAGGCTTCGAACACCCGTGGTTCTTCCTGTTCTTCTTCGTGGTGCTCGCGCTGATCGGGCTCTACATCGTGGTGCAGCTGGCCCGTCACAAGCGGATGCTGCGGTTCGCCAACATGGAGTTGCTGGAAAGCGTGGCGCCGCAGCGGCCGAGCCGGCTACGCCACTTGCCGGCGACCTTGCTGATCTTGGCTCTGGTGTCGTTCACCGTCGCCATGGCCGGGCCCACCCATGATGTCCGGATCCCTCGCAATCGCGCGGTGGTGATGCTGGTGATCGACGTGTCGCAGTCGATGCGTGCCACCGACGTCGCCCCGAATCGGTTGACCGCCGCGCAGGAGGCCGCCAAGCAGTTCGCCGACCAGCTGACCCCGGGAATCAATCTGGGGTTGATCGCCTACGCCGGTACCGCCACCGTGCTGGTCTCGCCCACCACGAACCGCGAATCGACCAAGAACGCGATCGACAGACTGCAGTTGGCCGACCGAACCGCCACAGGTGAGGGCATCTTCACCGCATTGCAGGCGATCGCCACCGTGGGTGCGGTCATCGGAGGCGGTGACGAACCACCGCCGGCGCGGGTTGTGCTGATGTCCGACGGCAAGGAGACCGTCCCGTCGAACCCGGACAACCCGAAGGGCGCCTACACAGCGGCCCGCACCGCCAAGGACCAGGGTGTGCCCATATCCACGGTCTCGTTCGGTACGCCGTACGGCTACGTGGAGATCAACGACCAACGTCAACCCGTACCGGTCGACGACGAGATGCTGGAGAGGATCGCCGAGTTGTCCGGCGGCGAGGCGTTCACCGCGTCGAGTCTGGAGCAGCTCAAAGAGGTGTTCACCAATCTGCAGGAGCAGATCGGTTACGAGACGATCAAGGGCGACGCCAGTGTGGGCTGGCTGCGGTTGGGCGCCGCCGTGTTGGCCGGTGCGGCATTGGCTGCACTGCTGATCAACCGTCGTCTGCCCAATTAGGTAAGGCGATTTCTTAAGAACCCGGCGAACCGACTAAGTTGACGGTCATGACTTCGACGGAGAACACCGCCGGCGGACGGCCCGCCTTCGTGTCCCGTTCGGTGCTCGTCACCGGCGGTAACCGGGGTATCGGTCTGGCGATCGCCCAACGTCTGGCGGCCGACGGCCACAAGGTGGCGGTCACCCACCGGGGGTCGGGCGCACCCGAAGGCCTGTTCGGCGTCGAGTGTGATGTCACCGACAACGACGCGGTCGATCGCGCCTTCACCGAGGTCGAGGAGCACCAGGGACCGGTTGAAGTGCTGGTGTCCAATGCCGGCATCTCAGCAGACGCGTTTCTCATGCGGATGACCGAGGAGAGATTCCAGAAGGTCATCGACGCCAACCTCACCGGCGCGTTCCGGGTCACCCAGCGGGCATCGCGCACCATGCAGCGCAAGCGGTTCGGCCGCATCATCTACGTCGGCTCGGTCTCGGGCATGTGGGGCATCGGGAATCAGGCGAACTACGCAGCATCCAAGGCCGGCTTGATCGGGATGGCCCGTTCGATCTCGCGTGAATTGTCGAAGGCCAACGTCACCGCCAATGTCGTCGCTCCGGGGTACATCGACACCGAGATGACGCGTGCGCTCGACGAGCGCATTCAGAAGGGTGCCCTGGACTTCATCCCGGCCAAGCGGGTCGGCACCGCCGACGAGGTCGCCGGTGTGGTCAGCTTCCTGGCGTCCGAAGACGCCGGGTACATCGCCGGCGCGGTGATCCCCGTCGACGGCGGCATGGGCATGGGCCACTAACACCAGAAAAGAGAAGGGCTTTCACTGTGACGCTTCTTCAAGGCAAGCGGATCCTCGTCACGGGGATCATCACCGACTCGTCGATTGCGTTCTACATCGCCAAGGTCGCCCAAGAGTCCGGCGCCGAGGTGATCTGCACAGGCTTCAACCGACTGCGGCTCATCGAGCGCATTCTCGACCGGCTGCCGTCGAAGCCGCCACTGCTCGAACTCGACGTGCAGGACGACCAGCACCTGGACACCCTCGCCGACCGGATCACCGAGGTGATCGGCGAGGGCAACAAGCTCGATGGCGTGGTGCACTCGATCGGATTCATGCCGCAGACCGGTATGGGCATCAATCCCTTCTTCGATGCGCCCTACGAGGACGTCGCCAAGGGCATTCACATCTCGGCGTATTCCTATGCTTCGCTGGCCAAGGCCGTGCTGCCTATCATGAACCCCGGCGGCGGAATCGTGGGCATGGACTTCGATCCGACGCGGGCGATGCCGGCCTACAACTGGATGACTGTCGCCAAGAGTGCTTTGGAGTCGGTCAACCGCTTTGTCGCCCGTGAGGCCGGCAAAGTCGGTGTGCGTTCGAATCTGGTTGCCGCAGGACCGATCCGGACACTGGCGATGAGTGCGATCGTCGGTGGAGCACTCGGAGACGAAGCCGGTGCGCAGATGCAGCTGCTGGAGGAGGGCTGGGACCAGCGAGCCCCGCTGGGTTGGAACATGAAGGACCCCACCCCGGTTGCCAAGACGGTGTGCGCGCTGTTGTCGGACTGGCTGCCCGCAACCACCGGCACGGTGATCTACGCTGACGGCGGCGCCAGCACCCAGTTGCTGTGACGAGCTGACGTGACCTCGCCGGTGGCGTCCTTCGACGCCCTGCTGCTGTTGTCGTTCGGCGGACCCGAAGGGCCCGATCAGGTGATGCCGTTTTTGGAGAACGTCACCAGGGGCCGGGGGATACCCAGGGAGCGGCTGGAGTCGGTCGCCGAGCACTACCTCCACTTCGGCGGGGTCTCGCCGATCAACGGGATCAATCGAGACCTGATCACGGTGATCGAGGCCGAACTGGCCCGCCGGGGCATGGAACTACCGGTGTACTTCGGCAACCGCAACTGGGAACCGTTCATCGAAGACACCGTGAAGCAGATGCGCGACAACGGGATACGGCGCGCCGCTGTCTTCTCCACATCGGCGTGGGGTGGGTACTCCGGGTGTACCCAGTACCAAGAAGACATCGCCCGGGGTCGGGCAGCGGCGGGGCCGGATGCGCCCGAGCTGACCAAACTTCGCCAGTACTTCGACCATCCGTTGATGGTCGAGATGTTCGCCGACGCGATCGGCGAGGCCGCCACTCGGTTACCGGCCGACGTGCGTGGCCGAGCGCGTCTGGTGTTCACCGCGCACTCGATCCCGTTGCGCGCGGCATCCCGGTGCGGTCCCGACCTCTATCAGCGTCAGGTTGCCCACGCCGCGGCACTGGTGGCGGGGGCGGCCGGGTACGCCGACTACGACCAGGTCTGGCAGTCGCGGTCGGGACCACCTCAGGTCCCGTGGCTTGAGCCGGATGTCGGCGACCACCTCGAATCACTGGCCGGTCGCGGGGTGGACGCGGTGATCGTCTGCCCGATCGGCTTCGTCGCCGACCACATCGAGGTGGTGTGGGACCTCGACAGCGAATTGGCCGAGCAGGCTGCCGACGCAGGTATCGCTTACACGCGGGCCTCCACCCCCAACTCCGAGCCGCGCTTCGCCCGGCTGGTGGTCGACCTGATCGATGAACTGCACCGTGGACTGCCTGCGGTGCGGGCCGGGGCCCCCGAGGCCGTGCCCAGTTACGGTTGCACCGTCAACGGTGCGCTGTGCACACCTGCCTGCGGACAGTGAGCGCTCACCCGCGCCAGGCGGAATTCAGAATTGCATCCACCGCCGCCAACCGGGCTGAACGGACCACCGAGATCAACGGCCGCAGCGCATCGCCGGCCAGTTGAGCTTCCGACGAAGTCTGCAGACCGATCGGGATGAGTCCCGAGCTGACGCTGATGATCGCATCGACGTGGGCGGCATTCTCCAGCACCCGCACCGCACGAGTGGGCGCGTGATCCGGGATCCGGTGCGCCAGAACTGATTCCAGAACCTGCTCGACCAGGGCGCGCGGGTCGGCGACCTCGCCTCCCGAGGTCCCGGAGCGAAGCGCTACCAGCGTGTCGGCGGCCGAACGCACAGCATCGCGCAGCAGATACTCGGCTTCGCCAAGTTCGTAGTGGGGGTGGTGGCCGACCGTATCGAGGGAATAGACCGTCCACGACAACGCCGACAACTCGGCTTCGAACTCCTCTCCGCACTCGCTGTCGGAGTCATCGGAGTACTCGAAGTCGGGTACCAGTCCGACCGCCCCGTCCGGGTGCGCGACCAGGACCGCTTCGCCCGCCGTGATCGCGTCACGACCGAACTGCGTGCCCGGTGGCAGGCCCCGGACATCGCCGGGAACGGGCAGCGCCACCGATATCGCGGGTGCCGAGGTCCGGGGACCGGATGCGGTGCGCAGCGTCTGCAACAGCGACACCGAACCGGAGTCTTCCAGATCCGGCCACGTCAATCCGGTCCGCTCCGCGGCGACCGAGTCGTAGGCCGTCACCGAATGCTTTGGCGCCCACTGCGATAGCGCATCCAGGACATCGTCGGGCGCGGCGGCGCCGGCCAACCAGGAGTTGGCCCACACCGACAGCGAAACACTTGGGCACCACATGATGGCTGCAGTGTAATTGCTGGCCGCCCATCGGGCCGTTTACGCGTAGGCTGACGGGCATGCCCGTTGCGTTGATCTGGTTGATCGCCGCCCTGGCTCTCGCCGGCGCCGAAGCGCTGACCGGTGATCTGTTCCTGCTCATGCTCAGCGGTGGGGCGTTGGCTGCAGCCGGGGCGAGTTGGCTGCTGAACTGGCCCATCTGGGCCGACGGTCTGGTCTTCGCGCTGGTTTCGGTGCTGCTGCTGGTCGCGGTTCGTCCGGCGCTACGCCGGCGGATGCAGTCCGGGATCGGCCTGCCCGAACCCGCCAAGGCTTTGGAAGGTCGCAGCGCGTTGGTACTCGACCGGGTGGCGCTGCACACCGGGCAGGTCAAGCTGGACGGTGAGGTCTGGACGGCTCGTCCGCTCAATGACAACGATGTTTTCGAACCCGGCGACCAGGTGACAGTGGTGCAGATCGATGGCGCCACCGCGATGGTCGTCAAAATCGCCTAGCAGAAGGAGCCCGTTGTGGATGGTGCCGTCGCAGGATTGATCCTGCTGGCCGTGCTGGTGGTGTTCGCGGTCATCGTGGTCGCCAAATCGGTTGCCTTGATCCCACAAGCCGAAGCGGCTGTCATCGAGCGATTGGGGCGTTACAGCAAAACGGTGTCGGGCCAGCTGACGCTGCTGTTGCCGTTCGTCGACAAGATCCGCGCCCGAGTCGACCTGCGCGAACGGGTGGTGTCCTTCCCGCCGCAGCCGGTGATCACCGAGGACAACCTGACCGTGCAGATCGACACCGTGGTCTACTTCCAGGTCACCAATCCCCAGGCGGCGGTCTACCAGATCAGCAACTACATCGTCGGCGTCGAACAGCTCACCACCACCACGCTGCGCAACCTGGTCGGCGGCATGACGCTGGAGCAGACGCTGACATCGCGCGATTCGATCAACACCGCGCTGCGCGGTGTGCTTGACGAGGCCACCAATCGCTGGGGTCTGCGGGTCGCGCGTGTCGAGTTGCGCAGCATCGATCCGCCGCCCTCGATTCAGGACTCGATGGAAAAGCAGATGCGTGCCGACCGGGAGAAGCGCGCAATGATCCTGACCGCCGAGGGACACCGCGAATCGGCGATCAAACAGGCTGAAGGCGAGAAGCAGGCCGCGATCCTGTCGGCCGAGGGTGCCAAGCAGGCGGCGATCCTGTCGGCCGAAGCCGACCGACAGTCGCGCATGCTGCGGGCCCAAGGTGAGCGGGCCGCTGCCTACCTGCAGGCCCAGGGTCAGGCCAAGGCCATCGAGAAGACGTTCGCCGCGATCAAGGCGGGCCGCCCGACCCCGGAGATGCTGGCCTACCAGTATCTGCAGACGCTGCCTCAGATGGCCAAGGGTGAAGCCAACAAGGTGTGGCTGGTGCCCAGCGACTTCGGTTCGGCCTTGCAGGGCTTCACCAAGCTGCTGGGTGCGCCCGGAGACGACGGGGTGTTCCGATTCACCCCCTCGCCGGTCGAGGACGACATGCCCCGCCCCGAGGACGATTCCGAGGAGGTCGCCGATTGGTTCTCCACCGAGACCGATCCCGCCATCGCTCAGGCGGTGGCCAAAGCCGAAGCCGAAGCCCGTTCGTCGGTCGAGGGGCCGGGCCTGTTGTCGGCCCGCCAGCCCTCGGTGCAATTGAACTCACCGCCGCCGCAGGCCGCCGAGCGACCTGCCGCCGAGAAGCCCGCAGAGTAATTCCATGGCACTGAACTCCGCCAGAACCTACGCGGCGTTGGCTGCCTTCCAAGCCGTCGACGCGGCGGCCTGCGTCGGCCCGGTCGAACCCGTCGCCGAGGCGTTGCGGACCGTCGCCCTGCCGAAGAAAGTGTGGCCGGTGCTGCCGGTGGTCAAGGCGGCCTCGGCGCTCGGGCTGCTGTCGGTGTTCCGGTATCCGGGGTTGGCCCGCCTGACCACGCTCCTGCTCACCGTCTACTTCGCGCTGGCAGCGAGCTCACATGTCCGCGTCAAGGATTGGAGTCCCGGGCTGGTCGCGTCATCGGTGTTCCTCACGCTCTACGGCACGCTGACTGTGAAGGGGCCTCCGGTCAGCTGACCGCGATGTCCGGGCGCGTCGAATCGGTGGCCGGCGCGTTAGGTGTGGCTGCGGCACGGCGATGGCTGCGCAGCTCGTAGATCAGGCCGGCGATGCCGACGCTGGCCGTGCACAGCGAGATCAGCACCAACAATGGGTTCACGCGACCGGTGAGGGCGTCACCCAAGATGACCACAGCTGCGGTACCGGGAAGCAGGCCGGCCAGCGTGGCCAGCGTGTACGGCAGCGCGCGGACGGCTGACGCCCCGGCAGCGTAGTTCAGCACCGAGAACGGCACCGCCGGGATCAGCCGCATTGCGACGACGGCGGCCCATCCGCGCTGGCGCAACCGGGCATCGAGCGCCTCGATGCGTGGATGCCCGACCAGCCGGTTCAGTTGCCAACCGGCCGCCCGCACCAGCACCAACGCCAGCACGGCGCTGGCGGTACTGGCCACGACGGCGATCGGGATGCCGATGTAAGGGCCGAACAACAGCCCGGCGGCCAGGGTGAAGGCCGTACGCGGGAACGGGAAAACGGTGACCGCGATATGCGCGGCCAGGAAAGCCAGCGGGAACCAGCCGCCCACCGACGTGGCCCAGTCGCGCAGTTGCACCGCGGTGGGTAGCGGTACCCACGCCGCAACTGCGACGAGGATCACAACCGCGCACGAGATGGCCAGCAGTCGGGACTTGGGCGCCGACCGTAGCGTGGCCAGCACTGCGGCACCGATCGTGCCCAGCGTGCTGACGACGGTTTTCACGGTTATCCACCTTACGGGGCAGGCTCGAACAGTTCGTGTCGGCGAAGCGACGAGTCGGGCGACCGGTATGAGGTGCCGCGACAGCCATCATTTAGCCTGATGGCGTGCAGAAACCCAGCGCCGGCGCTGCCGGGGGAGTACTCGATTCCGATCTCGATCGCTGGCGCTCCGCGGTTGCGGGCGTTCTGGCCAAGTCCACCCGGCGAGATGTCGCCGATTTGCCCGCCGAGCCGGAACGCCTGCTCGATTCCGATACCTACGAGGGCTTCCCGATCCGCCCGCTCTACACCCGGGTCGATCAATTGGCCGAGCCGCCGCTGCCTGGACGCTGGCCGTTCACCCGGGGCGGCGACGCACTGCGCGACGTCAAGACCGGCTGGAAGGTCGCCGAAGTGTTCCCTGTCGACGAGGCTACCGCCGAACAGGCCAACGGAGCGGTGCTGCTCGGCCTGACCGAAGGCATCAGCGCTCTGGTCCTGCGAATCGGTGACCACGGACCGGGTCGGCCGGGGGTCGCGGCGACAGATCTACTCCGCCTACTCGACGGGGTCTACCTCGATCTGGTTCCGATCGTCGCCGATATCGCCGGCGACGGCGCGGTCTTCGGGGCAGCAGCCGACGCGCTGTTGTCTGCACTTGACGGTCTCGACAGCGACCAGCGTTCCCGGCTGTCGGTGGACCTGGGGGCCGACCCGCTGACCGCAGCGCTGACCGGCCGCGCCACTCCTGAGCTGGCTGACGTCGTCGCCACCGCAGGCCGGGTCGTCGACTACGACGGCCACGTCCGCACCCTCACCGTCGACGGTCCCACTCTGCACGATCTCGGTGCAAACGCCACCTGGGAGCTCGGAGCGGCCATCGCCGCAGGGGTCGCCTACCTGCGCGCACTGACCGCGGCGGGCCTGCCCGTCAGGGAGGCGCTCGGCCAGCTGAGTTTCCGGTTCTCCGTTGGAGACGATCAGTTCCTCGGTATCGCCAAGCTGCGTGCCGCGCGCCAACTCTGGGCCCGGATCGCCGAGGTGGTGGGCGAGCCGGATGCCGGTGCGGCGACCATCCACGCCGAGACCTCGCTGCCGATGATGGCTCAGCGTGATCCGTGGGTGAACATGCTGCGCACTACGGTGGCCGCCTTCGCCGCCGGTGTCGGCGGTGCCGATTCGGTGCTGGTGCACCCGTTCGATGTGGCCATCGACGGTGGGTTCCCGGGTACCGCACGCAGTTTCGCACGGCGCATCGCGCGAAACACGCAGTTGCTGTTGCTTGAGGAGTCGCATCTGGGCCAGGTGCTCGATCCCGCCGGTGGGTCTTGGTTCGTCGAGGACCTCACTCGCCGAGTCGCCGAACAGGCGTGGTCGCATTTCCAGGAGATCGAGGCGGCCGGCGGTTTCGCGGACGCCACCGATGTGATCACCGCCCGGATCAGTGAAGTGGCCGACCGGCGGGCAGCTGACATCGCGCATCGTCGCACCGCGCTCACCGGGGTCAACGAGTTTCCCGACCTCGCCGAAGTCGCCCTGCCGCAGGGGGATCCGCTCCCCAATGTGCGCCGTTACGCAGCGGCCTTCGAAGCGCTTCGGGATCGGTCCGATGCTTTCCTGGCCGAGCGGGGCGCTCGTCCCAAGGCGTTATTGCTGCCGGTCGGGCCGTTGGCTGAGCACAACATCCGGGCCACCTTCGCAGTCAACCTGCTCGCTGCCGGCGGGATCGAAGCAGTCAACCCCGGGCCCTTGCAGGCCGACGGCGTCGCCGAGGCGGTCGATCAGGCCGGTGTCGTCGAGGTTGCCGTGATCTGCGGCACCGACACCCGCTACGGCGACGAGGCCGCCGGTGTGGTCGATGCCGCGCGCGCCGCCGGAGTCGGCCACATCCTGCTGGCCGGACCGGAGAAGGCGGTCGCCGGGGCCGCGACCAAACCCGACGGCTATCTGACCGCGAAAATCGATGCGGTCGAAGCGCTGTCGGACCTGCTGACCCGATTGGGGGCGTGAGATGACCGCGACCGAACAGAAGAAGATCGACAGTTTCGCCGAGGTGTCCCTCTACGGCGACAGCCAGGCCGCGGCCCCGACCCCGGCGCAGGCCGCCGAACAGTTCGACGCCGCCGCAGCAGCACACGGCTACGTCGCCGACCAGCTGACCTGGGAGACGCCCGAAGGAATCGACGTCAGACCGGTTTACATCGCCACCGACCGCGATGACGTCGTCGACAGCGGCTACCCACTCGACAGCGTGCCCGGCGAGCCGCCGTTCGTACGGGGTCCCTACCCGACGATGTATGTCAACCAGCCGTGGACCATCCGCCAGTACGCGGGGTTCTCCACGGCCGCGGAGTCCAACGCGTTCTACCGGCGTAACCTAGCGGCCGGCCAGAAGGGGCTCTCGGTGGCGTTCGACCTCGCCACACACCGGGGTTACGACTCCGACCATCCGCGGGTCTCGGGTGATGTCGGCATGGCCGGCGTGGCCATCGACTCGATCCTGGACATGCGCCAACTCTTCGACGGCATCGACTTGTCCACGGTCAGCGTGTCGATGACGATGAACGGCGCGGTGTTACCGATCCTTGCGCTGTACGTGGTGGCTGCCGAAGAGCAGGGGGTGCCGCCGGAGAAGTTGGCGGGGACCATCCAGAACGACATCCTCAAAGAGTTCATGGTCCGCAATACCTACATCTATCCGCCCAAGCCCTCCATGCGGATCATCTCTGACATCTTCGGATACACCAGCGTGAAAATGCCGAAGTTCAACAGCATCTCGATCTCCGGTTACCACATTCAGGAGGCCGGGGCGACGGCCGACCTGGAGTTGGGGTACACGCTGGCCGACGGAGTCGAGTACATCAAGGCCGGGCTCGACGCCGGCCTGGACATCGATAAGTTCGCGCCGCGATTGTCCTTTTTCTGGGGCATCGGCATGAACTTCTTCATGGAAGTCGCCAAGCTGCGGGCGGGGCGGCTGCTGTGGAGCGAGCTGGTCGCCCAGTTCGATCCGAAGAACCCCAAATCCAGGTCGCTGCGCACCCATTCGCAAACCTCGGGCTGGTCGCTGACTGCGCAGGACGCGTTCAACAACGTGGCACGCACCTGCATCGAGGCGATGGCCGCCACCCAGGGCCACACCCAGTCCCTGCACACCAACGCCCTCGACGAAGCACTGGCGCTGCCCACCGATTTCTCGGCACGCATCGCCCGCAACACCCAGCTGCTGCTGCAGCAGGAATCGGGCACCACGCGGCCCATCGATCCGTGGGGCGGCTCCTACTACGTCGAATGGTTGACCTATCAGCTGGCCGAGAAGGCCCGTGGTCACATTCAGGAGATCGCCGAGCACGGCGGGATGGCCCAGGCGATCGGCGACGGAATCCCGAAGCTGCGGATCGAAGAAGCCGCCGCCCGGACCCAGGCCCGCATCGACTCCGGTGCCCAGCCGGTTATCGGGGTGAACAAGTACCAGGTGGACGAAGACCACGAGATCGAGGTTCTCAAGGTCGAGAACAGCCGGGTGCGCGCCGAACAGATCGCCAAGCTCGAGCGGCTGCGCAGTGAGCGCGACGAGCGCGCGACCCAGGCGGCGCTGGCCGAATTGACCCGCGCTGCAGCCGCATCCGGGGCTGCCGGCGACGATGGGCTGGGCAACAACCTGCTGGCGCTGGCGATCAACGCGGCACGCGCGAAAGCCACCGTCGGCGAGATCTCCGATGCGCTGGAAAAGGTCTACGGCAGACACCAGGCCGAGATCCGGACCATCGCCGGCGTGTACCGAGACGAGGTGGGTATGGCCAGCAACGTCAGCAGCGCAACCGAACTGGTCGAGAAGTTCGCCGAGGCCGACGGGCGCCGCCCGCGCATCCTGGTCGCCAAGATGGGTCAGGACGGGCACGACCGCGGTCAGAAGGTGATCGCCACCGCGTTCGCCGACATCGGCTTCGATGTCGACGTGGGTTCGTTGTTCTCCACGCCCGAGGAGGTTGCGCGCCAAGCCGCCGACAACGACGTACACGTCGTCGGTGTGTCGTCGCTGGCTGCGGGACACCTGACGCTGGTGCCCGCGCTGCGCGACGCGCTGGCCGAGGTGGGCCGGCCCGACATCATGGTCGTCGTGGGCGGGGTCATTCCGCCCGGTGACTTCGACGAGCTCTACGCCGCCGGTGCAACCGCCATCTTCCCGCCCGGAACGGTCATCGCCGACGCCGCGATCGGATTGCTCAACAAACTCGCCGAACGCCTCGGCTACAGCTTGAGCTAGATGAGTCAGCCGGTGAGTGAACTCGCGGCAGCGCTCCGTGGTGGTGACCGCTCGGCGCTGGCCCGGGCTATCACCCTGGTGGAGTCGACGCGCCCGGACCACCGTCAGCAGGCTCAGGAGCTGCTGTTGGAGCTCGCCGACACCGCGGGGGCCGGGATGCACATCGGCATCACCGGGGTCCCCGGGGTCGGCAAATCCACCTCCATCGAAGCGCTGGGCATGCACGTCATCGAGCTCGGACATCGCGTCGCGGTGTTGGCGGTGGACCCGTCGTCGACCCGCACCGGAGGGTCGATCCTCGGCGACAAGACCCGCATGGCCAGGCTCGCGGTGCATCCCGACGCGTACATTCGGCCGTCGCCGACCTCCGGAACCCTGGGCGGCGTCGCCAGGGCGACTCGCGAGACGATCGTCTTGCTCGAGGCGGCCGGTTACGACGTCATCCTGGTCGAGACCGTGGGCGTCGGTCAGTCCGAGGTCGCCGTCGCCAATATGGTCGACACCTTCGTGTTCCTGACTCTGGCGCGCACCGGAGACCAGTTGCAGGGCATCAAGAAGGGTGTATTGGAACTGGCCGACATCGTCGTGGTCAACAAAGCTGACGGCGAGCATGCGATCGAGGCCAAGTCCGCGGCGCGGGAACTGGCCGGGGCGATCCGGCTGATCTATCCGCGTGAAACGCTGTGGCGTCCACCCGTGCTGACGATGAGCGCGCTCGAAGGCACCGGTCTGCAAGAGCTGTGGGCCACCGTCCTCAAGCACCGCGACGTGTTGACCGAGGCCGGGGAATTCGATGCGCGTCGGCGCATCCAGCAGGTGGAGTGGACCTGGTCGATGGTGCGTGACACCGTGATCGACCGCGTGGTGTCGAGCCCGGGCGTGCGCGCGATCCGCGCCGACGTCGAACGTCAGGTGCGCGACGGGTCGCTCACCCCGGCGCTGGCCGCGCAGCGGATCCTCCAGGCCGTCGAACATCCACCGAATTCCGCGCCTTAACGTTTCGATAACTCCGGGTTTGTTAGCCGCGTCACAGGGTAGATTGAGTCCATTGTGACAGGCGTCAACAACAAGGAGCGCAACGTGGCGCTTTATCAGGAGCGGTCGGCCGAGAGCCTTCCGCGGGGGGTCCGCGGGGCGGCAGATCCGAACTTCATGTACGCGGTGCGAGCCTTTGCTCAGATGTTCCCGTGGAAGCGCTTCGGCGGCGGGGCGCTGGCGGTGTATCTCGACGGAGAGTGTGTCGTCGATGTCTGGGCCGGGTGGGCTGACCGCAAAGGCAAGCGGCGCTGGGTCGCCGACACCGCGCCGATGGTGTTCTCGGCGACCAAAGGGGTGGCGGCCACCGTCATCCACCGGTTGGCCGACCGGGGGCTGATCGACTACGACGCGCCTGTCGCGGAGTACTGGCGCGAGTTCGGTGCGAACGGTAAATCCGGCATCACCGTGCGCGACGCGTTACGCCACCGGGCCGGCCTGTCCCAGCTCAACGGTGCCGACCGAACCCACCTGATGGACCACCTGACCATGGAGGAACGGCTGGCTGCCGCGCCGGCCAGCTGGCTGGTAGGCAGGCCCGCATACCACGCATTCACGTTCGGCTGGCTGCTGTCGGGTTTGGCGCGCGCGGTGACCGGCCAGGGCATGCGCCAGCTGGTCCGTACCGAGGTGGCGGCACCGCTGAACACCGACGGTCTGCATCTGGGCCGACCGCCCGCGCAGGCGCCGACCCATGCGGCGCGCATCATCGGGCCGCAGAGCCGCCTGCAGAATCCGGTGTTCAACCTGGTGGCTCCACGCATCGCGGCGCTACCGTTTTCCGCCGGGTTTGGCGCCATCTACTTCCCGGGGGTCAAGGCCTTCGTGCAGGGCGATACCCCACTGCTCGACGGTGAGATCCCGGCGGCCAACGGGGTGGCCACGGCTCGGGCCCTGGCCCGGATGTACGGCGCCATCGCCAACGGCGGGCGCATCGACGGCGTGCAATACCTGTCCAAGGAGACGGCGGCCGCACTGGCCGGTCGGCGTAGCCTGCGGCCGGACCACAGCCTGGTGCTGCCGTTGTCGTTCCACCTCGGCTACCACGGTCTGCCCGTCCCCGGGCTGATGCCCGGGTTCGGACATGTCGGGCTGGGCGGCTCGCTCGGGTGGGCCGATCCGCAGACCGGCCTGGCGTTCGGCTTCGTGCACAATCGGCTGCTGACTCCGCTGGTTCTCAGCGATCAGGCCGGATTCGTGGCGACGGCGGCGTTGATCCGCCGGGGTGCCGCGGCGGCCCGCCGCAACGGCTACCGCGCGGTGCCGGAGTTCGGGGCGCCGTTCGCCGACGTGACCGCGACTGCGGTCTGATCGCCGGGGTTCAGGACTTCGCCCCGGAGAACCACCGGGTTTTCAGACGCCACGAGTGCGCTGAGGTCAACGCGAAACCGGCGCCACAGGCACAGGCGAAGACCCACACCAGGGTGGTGCCCTGAACCGTCTGTAGTTGCGGGAACAGTGCCGTGGTGATGCGCACGAGGCAGGCGCCGATGCCCATCGCCGAGGCGAACAGATACACATTGGCGATGGTGCGTGACCGCGGGTCCATACGCAGGATCAACAGTGCGCGAGCGCCGTAGCTGAGCAGATAGATCAGCATGCCGCAGAGCAGCAGCCAGTACATGTTGAGCCAGAAGTCGGTGGGCACGTCGAAGAAGTCGGGGCGGTAGATCGACGAGCCGTTGCCCAGCCAGAAGGCGGCCAGCAGCAACGGGATGCACAGCGTCGCCGGCAGCTCCACGTGCGACCGGAAGCGCCGTTGCAGCGCGTGATCGTGTTCGAGTCTGCCCAGCGCGTTGTAGACCACCGCCGAGGCCGCCACGATGTAGCAGTCGTGCCCGATGTAGTCCTCGAGATTCCATTTCCCGGTCAGCGAGTACAGCCAGTGGCCGAGGGTCTCCGAGGCCAGCGGCGACATCAGCAACACCGCGGCGCCCTGCAGGGCGATGTTGAGCGTCGCGGCGACTTCCCAGCGGCAGGACCACGTCACACGACGGATCCACAGGCTCCACGCGATACACAGGAGAGTGATCGCGATCAGTGTTGCCTGGGCCATGAGGGTCGTCGCTTTCGGGGCGCTGCGTTGTCAGCAAATCTTACGGGCTGACGGTCCTAGAGTGGGGGAGCGTCCGGGCGTGGTGAGAGCTCGGTGAGCTTAGGAATGCGCTTGGTGACGGTGCGCTCGGTGGTCTGGGGCAGAGTGGCGACCAGCTGTGCCGGACCGGCCGCCTCGACGTAGCTCCACACTTCCTGACGGCTCATCAATCCGAACTGAATCTGCAGGTCGGGATAGCTCAGATGAAATCGGTCCGCGACCAGACGCAGCTCTTCGGCGTTGGGGTAGTCGGCTTCTTTGATACGCCGGTAATAGGTGCTGCTGGAGATGCCGAGCGCGTCGAAGATGTCCTTGGCGTCGATCTCCCCGTCGAGGAGGTAGTCGAGCAGGGCCTTGAGCTGTCGGCCGTTCTCATCAGTCCTGGGCACCTGACCACAATAAACCCGGGAAGCGATATTGGGGAGACCCTCCCGGCAAACAGATAACACAACCTTAATTGACACTGCCGTCACAGTTTTGGGAGCACTCTCCCAAATTTGGGACAACCGCTGTACGGTTAGCTGCATGGTCGCTCCCCACATCGCTGACGAGGTCAGGCATCCCCTCGTCGACACCGCACCCGTAACGCTGGAGGTCTTCGATCGTCCGGCAGCGGGTGCCGCGCCCAGGTTCGAGACGGTGCACACGTCACCTTCGAGCGAATTGACGATCGAGCTCGACGCCGCCGCAGAGTGGCTCGGTGTGCAGATCGAGGAAATCCTGCTGGCCGCTCTCGGGCGCACCTTCGGACGAACCCGCGGAGATGGCGCGGTAGCCGTCGACGTCACCGGCGGGCGCAGGTGGCTGTGCCACCCGGTGTCGTTGCTGTGTGCCGCTTCGCTGCCGATGGGCCCTACGGAGTTGCTGCAGGGCGCCCACACCGCGCTGGCGTCGGCGCCGGGCCACGACAGCCCGCAATCCGAGGTGCTGTTGAGTCTCACGCGCACCGCAAACGGCGCCTCCGGCAAAGGCTGCGCATTGGAAGTGCATGTGCATCGGGTCGACGGCATCGTGGCCCTGGACTGGCGTTTTGACGCGTCGCGGCTGGACGCGTACTCCGTCGAGGAGATGGCCGAGCAGTTCCCTCTCGCGTTGATCGAGATCACCTCCGACGCTGCCGCGCCGCTGTGAGGTTGCGGCCTCCATCGGATTTCGATCGCGGCCTGATCACCGGCTAGAATTCGGCCAACGACGCTGATCCGGCCATCACCGGGGAGTCTTCGGAAGAACGGCATCCGCGCCCAGTAGAACCGAACGGGTAGGCCCGTCACAGCCGACAAAGAGCGGCGCACATCGCTGCGCAAGCGGGGTGGTACCGCGGTGCTCACGCAACATGCGTCGGCGTCGTCCCCGTGCCCGGACTCGAGGCACGAAAGAGACGTACCGACGTGAGCGCCTACCCCAAGCCGGCAAGCGGGTCACCGAGTTTCCCGAAGCTGGAACGCGAAGTCCTCGACTACTGGAAACACAACGACACCTTCCGGGCCAGCATCGACAACCGCGATGGTGCAGAAGAGTACGTGTTCTACGACGGTCCGCCGTTCGCCAACGGGTTGCCGCACTACGGTCACCTGTTGACGGGCTACGTCAAAGACATCGTGCCTCGCTACCGCACAATGCGCGGATTCAAAGTCGAGCGGCGCTTCGGATGGGACACCCACGGGCTGCCGGCCGAACTGGAGGTGCAGCGCCAGCTCGGCATCACCGACAAGGCCCAGATCGACGAGATGGGCATCGAGAAGTTCAACGAGGCATGCCGGGCCTCGGTTCTCAAGTACACCGACGAGTGGCAGGACTACGTGACCCGCCAAGCGCGGTGGGTGGACTTCGACAACGACTACAAGACCCTCGACATCGGCTTCATGGAATCGGTGATCTGGGTCTTCAAGCAACTCTGGGACAAGGGTCTGGCCTACGAGGGCAACCGGGTGCTGCCGTACTGCTGGAACGACGAAACCCCGTTGTCGAGTCACGAACTGCGGATGGACGACGACGTCTACCAGAACCGGCAGGACCCTGCGCTCACGGTCGGTTTCCGGATCGTGGGGGGTGCGGTGCCCGAACTCGCGGGCGCCTATCTGCTGATCTGGACCACCACGCCCTGGACGCTGCCCTCCAATCAGGCTGTCGCGGTCAACCCGGATGTCACCTACGCCGTGGTCGAGAGTGACGGAAAACGCTTCGTGCTGGCCCAAGCCCGCCTCGGCGCCTACGCCCGGGAACTCGGCGAGGAGCCCACCGTGCTGACGACCTACCCCGGGCGTGATCTGCTCGATCTGCACTACGTGCCGCCGTTCCCCTACTTCATGGACTCGCCCAACGCATTTCGTGTCTTGCCTGCCGACTTCGTCAGTACCGAGGACGGAACGGGTCTGGTGCACATGGCGCCGGCCTACGGCGAGGACGATATGACCACCGCGCAGGCCGGCGGGATCGAGGCCGTCACCCCGGTGGATGCCAAGGGGCGATTCGACGCGACTGTGCCCGATTACGCGGGCCAACATGTGTTCGACGCCAACCCGCAGATCATCCGTGACCTGAAGAACGCTACCGGCGCCGCAGCGGCCAATGGCGCGCTCCTGCTGCGTCATGACACCTACGAACACACCTACCCGCACTGCTGGCGGTGTCGCAATCCGCTGATCTACCGCGCGGTGTCGTCGTGGTTCATCAAGGTCACCCAGTTCCGGGACCGGATGGTCGAGCTCAATCAGCAGATCACCTGGTATCCCGAGCACGTCAAGGATGGGCAGTTCGGAAAATGGCTGGCCGGCGCTCGGGATTGGTCGATCTCGCGAAATCGTTACTGGGGCACTCCGATCCCGGTGTGGAAGTCCGATGATCCGGCTTATCCCAGAGTCGATGTGTACGGCAGCCTCGACGAACTCGAACGCGATTTCGGGATCCGGCCGGACAATTTGCACCGACCCTTCATCGACGAACTGACCCGGCCCAATCCCGACGACCCGACGGGCAGGTCGACGATGCGGCGCATCGAAGACGTGCTCGACGTGTGGTTCGATTCCGGGTCGATGCCCTACGGGCAGGTGCATTACCCGTTCGAGAACCAGGACTGGTTCGCCGGAGTGGATTCCGCCGACCCGGACCAGCAGGTCGTCGGGCACTTCCCGGGCGATTTCATCGTCGAGTACATCGGCCAGACCCGCGGCTGGTTCTACACACTGCACATCCTGGCGACCGCGCTGTTCGATCGGCCGGCGTTCCGCACGTGCGTCGCGCACGGCATCGTGCTGGGCAACGACGGGCAGAAGATGAGCAAGTCGCTGCGCAACTACCCGGATGTCAGCGAGGTGTTCGACCGCGACGGTTCTGATGCGATGCGGTGGTTTTTGATGGCGTCGCCGATCCTGCGCGGCGGCAACCTCATCGTCACCGAGCAGGGCATCCGTGAAGGGGTGCGGCAGGTGCTGCTGCCGCTGTGGAACGCCTACTCGTTCCTGGCGCTCTACGCCCCGAAAAAGGGAACCTGGCGCGTCGATTCACCGCACGTGCTCGACCGCTACATCCTGGCCAAGCTCGCGCTGTTGCGAGATGACCTGACGGCGGCACTGGATGTGTGCGACATCTCGCAGGCATGCGACCAATTGCGTCAGTTTACCGAGGCGTTGACCAACTGGTATGTGCGGCGGTCGCGTTCGCGTTTCTGGGAGGAGGACGCCGATGCGATCGACACCCTGCACACTGTGCTGGAAGTAACCAGCCGGCTGGCCGCGCCGCTGCTGCCGTTGATCACCGAGGTGATCTGGCGCGGGGTGACCGGGGAGCGGTCGGTGCATCTGACCGACTGGCCGCAACCCGGTGCGGTACCGGCAGATGCGCAGCTGGTCGCCGACATGGACCTGGTGCGCGACGTCGCCTCGGTGGCATCCTCGCTGCGCAAGGCCAAAAAGCTGCGCGTGCGTCTTCCACTGCCCAAGTTGACTGTCGCGGTGGAGGATCCGCGGCGGCTGCAGCCCTATCGCGATCTGATCGCCGATGAGCTCAACGTCAAGACGGTGGAGCTCACCGAAGACATCGCCGCGCACGGGCGGTTCGAGCTGACGGTCAACGCGCGGGTGGCTGGGCCGCGACTGGGCAAGGACGTTCAGGCCGCGATCAAAGCGGTCAAGGCGGGCGAAGGAGTCGTCAACGACGATGGCACCCTGACCGCGGGCCCGGCGGTTCTGCAACCGCAGGAGTTCAGCGCCCGGTTGGTCGCGGCCGACCCGGAGTACACGGCCGCGCTGGCCGATGGAGCCGGTCTGGTGGTGCTCGACGGCACGGTCACCCCCGAGCTGGAGGCCGAAGGCTGGGCCCGCGACATGATCAGAGAGTTCCAGGAGGCTCGGCGCAGATTCGGACTCGATATCGGTGATCGCATCGAGTTGGAGTTGGCCGTGCCGGAATTGCCTGCGGGCTGGCGCGAGGAGCTGTCCGACTTGATCGCGCGCGAACTGCTGGCAACGCGATTCAGCATCGCCACCGAACCGCAGCTCGGCGGCTCGGACCACGACGGCGGGGGGTGGATGACCGGCAGTGTCGGTGACGATCATCCGTTCCGATTGCGGCGGACGGACTGATCGGTTCGCGGCGCTGACTGCGTGCTAACCCGCGCGCAGGCGCTTCTCGTGCTCAGGATGTTCGGCTCGCCACTGCCGCTCCACTCGCTTGACGCGCTGGTGTTCCAGTGCGATCAACAGCGTTCCCGCGGTCACCAGCGCGCCGGCGATCAGGCCGAGCACCAGGGAGGCGCTTCGGTTGCCGTACGCAGTCGCGGCGACGGTGCCCGCTATCAGCGCGGTACCCACGCCGATGAGGATCAGACCCGGCCACCACAGAGTGTCGATGAACGATTCGCCGGCGTGCTGCAATGTCGTCCGCACGTGATCGACGGGGTCGCGATGGGCGCCTTTCATCGGCATCTCCTTTCTTCTGAAGAGATACCTCCACAGTACGCCCGCTTGTGAGTTAGCTCACAGTGACGGATTTGTGACCCGTGTGCTGTGGCCGTCGAGTGCCACCACGTCGCCGGGGCGCAGCTGCCTTCCGCGGCGGATCTCGACATCGTCGTTGACCCGGACCCGCCCCTCGGCGATCACCGCCTTGGCATCGGCGCCGCTGTCGATGAGGTTCGCCAGTTTCAGAAATTGCCCGAGCCGAATGGAGTCACCGCTGATCGGCACGTCGTCCATGACTGTCACGGTAGCGCCCTAGCTGTAACTCCCAGACAGGTTGTGAACGGCGTGGTGAGCGGAAGTAGGTGAGGACCTCCGGTATCGGTGTGGTTACCAAACACGCACATCCGATTACCGAGAGGTCCTCATGGTCCACGCTAATGCTTCGTTGACTCCTCGTGGGCGGTTGCGGCTTGCGCAGGCGGTTGTTGATCAGGGCTGGAGTTTGCGGCGCGCGGCTGAGCGGTTCCAATGTTCGGTGGCCACAGCCAAGAAATGGGCCGACCGTTATCGCGACGGTGGCGAAGCAGCGATGGTAGACCGGCCCAGCCGGCCGCATCGCAGTCCGTTGCGGTTGCCGAAACGACGTGAGCGGCGCATCGTCAACCTGCGCTTCACCCGGCGCTGGGGCCCACATCGCATCGCCGCTTACCTGCACCTGCCACGCTCGACCGTTGAGGCGGTGCTGCGCCGCTACCGGATGCCATTGCTGCGGCACCTGGACCAAAACACCGGGTTACCGGTACGCCGGCCCAAACCCCGCCGCTATGAGCACCCGGCTCCCGGCGACTTGGTCCATGTCGACGTCAAGAAACTGGGCCGCATCCCCGACGGGGGCGGCCATCGCAAGCTGGGTCGCCAAGCCGGCCGGCGCAACCGCTGCGGCATGGGATACACGTTCTTGCACCACGCCGTTGATGACCACTCCCGGCTGGCCTACTCCGAGGACCTCACCGACGAACGCAAAGAAACCGCCGCGGGATTCTGGAAACGCGCCAACGCGTTCTTCGCCGACCACGGCATCACCGTCAAACGAGTGTTGACCGACAATGGATCCTGTTACCGGTCAAAGAATTTCGCTGAAGCGCTCGGCCCCGACATCACCCACAAGAGGACCCGGCCCTACCGGCCACAGACCAACGGCAAAGTCGAGCGATTCAACCGCACCCTGACCACCGAATGGGCCTATGCGCAGACCTACCGCTCTGAGGCCGAACGCGCCGGAACCTACCAGCACTGGCTGCATCACTACAATCACCACCGACCCCACACCGGCATCGGCGGAATGACACCAATCGAGCGCCTACGCGTTCACAACCTACCCGTGAAGAACAACTAGCCGGTGTACGTCTCCGGGTCCGGGCGGTACCGGGTGCCGTCGTCCAGGCCGTTGAGCGCGGCCATCTGGTCGTCGGTGAGCTCGAAGTCGAACACCTCGAGGTTGGCCGCCAGGTGCTCCGGCGACCTCGACCGGGTGATGACCGAGTTGCCCAGCTGCAGGCTCCACTTGATCAGCACCTGCGCCGGGGTCTTGCCGTGCGCCTGGGCCACCGAGACGACGGTCTCGTTGTCCAGCAGCCGGCCCACGCCCAGCGGGCTGTACGCCTGGGTGACGATCCCGTAGCCCTTGTTCACCTCGCGCAGGTGCGCCTGGTTGAGCAGCGGGTGCAGCTCGATCTGGTTGACCGCGGGGGTGAAGAACGACAGGTCGATGACGTTCGACAGGTGCTCCTCGTGGAAGTTGGACACCCCGATGGACTTGGCGTCGCCGAGCTCCTTGTTCTTCATCAGCCCGCCCCAGCTGTCGATGTACTTGCCCTGCTCACCGGCGGGCCAGTGGATCAGGTACAGGTCGACGTAGCCGAGACCGAGTTCCTCGACACTCTTGCGGCAGGCGTCCTGCGCACTCTTGAAACCCTGGTCGCGGACGTCGAGCTTGCTGGTGACGAAGATCTCCTCGCGGGGCACCCCGGACTTGCGTACCGCGCGGCCGACGGCGGCCTCGTTGCCGTACGCGGCGGCGGTGTCGATCAGTCGGTAACCGGCCGACAGCGCCGCCAGCACCGCCTGCTCGGCGTCGGCCTCGGACAGCTCGCCGACGCCGATGCCGAGCACCGGCATGGTGTTGTCGTCGTTGAGCGTGACCGTCGGAATGGACGAGGAGGTCATGTCACCTACCCTGTGAACTCGAAATTTCTCGGGTCGGGACCCAGGCGAGTGCCATCGCCGAGCGACGAGATCGACGCCATGTCCTGCTCGCTCAACTCGAAGTCGAACACGTCGAAGTTGCTCACAATCCGCTCGGGGGTCACCGATTTCGGGATGACTATATTGCCGAGTTGGATATGCCACCTAATCAGTACCTGCGCCGGGGTGCGTCCGTGCGCCTCCGCGACTGAGGTGACGGTCGGATTCGCCAGCAGCGATCCCTGCCCCAGCGGGCTCCACGCCTCGGTGGCGATGCCCAGTTCGGCGTGTACCTCACGCAGCTCCTGCTGCTGAAGCAGCGGGTGCAGCTCGATCTGGTTGACGGCGGGCACGACGCCGGTGGCGTCGATCAGCGTGCGCAGGTGTTCGGGCTCGAAGTTGCTCACCCCGATCGAGCGGATCCGGCCCTGGTCACGCAGGTAGGCGAACGCCTTGAAGGTGTCGACGTACTTGTTGGTCTTCGGCATCGGCCAGTGCACCAGATACAGATCGAGATACTCCAGGCCCAGCCGCTCCATGCTCTTGTCGAACGCGGCCAGCGTGCTATCATAACCCTGGTCGGCGTTCCACAGCTTGGTCGTGATGTAGACGTCCTCGCGGCGCAGACCCGACTTGGCCAGCGCCTGCCCGACCTCGCGTTCGTTCTGGTAGGCGGCGGCGGTGTCGATGTGCCGGTAGCCCGCCTCCAGCGCCGTGGCAACCGCGCGCTCGGTGGCCTCCGGCGGCGTCTGCCAAACTCCGAGTCCAACCTGGGGGATCGCATTACCGTCATTCAGCGTGATCAAGGGAGATGCCATGACTGCGAGTCTGCCAGCTGACGGCGCGTACAGCCCGGGACGCAAGGAGGCGCTCGTCACCGCGATGGCGGGTGTCACCCTGCGCGCGTTGCCGCGCATCCCCGACCCGGTGAAACGCCTGCTGCTGGCGGGCCGCACGGTGACGGTGGACGGCAACACCCTCGACACCACGGTGCAGCTGATGCTCGCCGGGCAGAAGCTGGTCGGGATCGACGGTGGCACCAACAACGTGGCGGCGGCGCGGGCGCAGCTGCGCGACCTGTCCGGCGGGTTCCGGCAGGCGATCCCGGTGGCCGCGGTGAGAGATCTCACCGTGACCGGCGGGGACGGTGAGATCCCGGCCCGCCACTACGTTCCGCCCACATCCACCGCCGACACGGCCGCCCCGCTGCTGGTGTTCTTCCACGGCGGCGGCTTCGTGATCGGCGACCTCGACAGCCACGACGACCTGTGCCGGCTGATCTGCCGCGACGCCGGGGTGCACGTGCTGTCGGTCGACTACCGGCTGGCCCCCGAGCACAAGGCGCCCGCCGCCGCCGACGACGGGTTCGCCGCCTACCGCTGGGCGCGCGAGCACGCCGCCGAACTCGGTGCCGACCCGGACCGCGTCGCGGTCGGCGGGGACAGCGCCGGCGGCAACATCGCCGCCGTCGTCGCCCAGCGCGCCCGCGCCGAAGGAGTGCCGCAACCGGCGCTGCAACTGCTCATCTACCCGTGGACCAACCCCAGCGGCGAGACCCGGTCGCAGACCCTGTTCGCCTCCGGCTACTTCCTGACGAAGGCCGACATCGAGTGGTTCGCCGACAAGTACGTCACCGGTGCGTCGGTGCAGATCACCGATCCGGTCGTGTCACCGCTGCTGGCCGACGACCTGTCCGGGCTCGCGCCTGCACTGGTGCTGACCGGCGGCTTCGACCCACTGCGCGACGAGGGCGTGGCCTACGCCGAGGCACTGCGCGCCGCCGGGGTGGCCGTCGACCTGCGGCAGGCCGGTGCGCTGATCCACGGCTTCGCCAACATGTTCCCGATCGGGGGCGGTTGCGCGGCCGCGGTCGCCGACATGATCAGCGCGCTGCGCACCCGTCTGCGCGGCGTCTGACGGGCCGCGAAAACGCCGCCGGTACGCTTGTCCCCGTGGCCTCGAAACCGAAGAAGACCCCGAAGTACGACCTGAAGGCGGCCGACAAGAAACGCAATCTGGCCGTACAGATCGGGTTGACCGCGATCGTCGTGATCTTCGCCGTCGCGCTGGTGCTCTACATCGTCATGACCAAGGAGGACAAGCCCGGCGAGGGTGAGGCCAAGCCGATCCGGGTGGCGTCCAGCGACGTCATCACCGGTGACGACGGCGAGCCCAAGGCCGTGCTGTCGCTCTACGAGGACTTCCTGTGCCCGGCGTGCGGCAACTTCGAGAAGGCCTTCGGCCCGACGATCAACCGGCTGATCGACAGCGGCGCCGTGGCGGCCGACTACTACATGGTCTCGATCCTGGACCGGGCCGGCCAGGGGTACTCGACCCGCGCCGCGAACGCCGCCTACTGCGTGGCCGAAGCCGACACCGAGGCGTTCCGCCGCTTCCACGCCGCGCTGTACGCCCAGCAGCCGCCCGAGGGCGTCGGCCCGTTCCCGGACGAGGCCCGGCTGACCGAGGTGGCGCGCCAGGCCGGCGTCGTCGGCGACGTCCCGAACTGCATCGAGAAGGGCCGCTACGACGACATGGTCAAGGGCATGGCCAAGGCGACCGAGGTCAAGGCCACCCCGACCATCCGCATCAACGGCAAGGACTACAAGCCGACGACCCCCGACGCGCTGATCGACGAGATCAGGAGCATCGTCGGTGACCTGCCCGTGCTCGACGCCGGTGCGCCGCCGCCGAATCCGGATCCGACGACCCCGGCGCCCGCTCCCGCTCCCGCTCCATGAGCGTGAGCGCGCCAGGGGAGGTGTCCCCGGCCGAGCCGGACAGCCCCGAGCACGGTGGGGTGCACGTCGGGAGGCTGAGCGCGCTGTGGGTCCTGATCGCCGGCGTGGTGGGCCTCTCGTCGGCGCTGGCGCTGACCATCGAGAAGGTCGAGCTGCTCAAGAACCCGGCCTACGTGCCGACGTGCAGCCTCAACCCGGTGCTGTCCTGCGGTTCGGTGATGGTCACCCCGCAGGCCGCCGTGTTCGGTTTCCCGAACTCGCTGATCGGCATCGTGTCGTTCACCGTCGTGCTGGTGACCGGGGTGCTCGCGGTGGCCCGGGTTCAGCTGCCCCGCTGGTACTGGGCCGGGCTGGCGGTCGGCACGCTGCTGGGCACGGTGTTCGTGCACTGGCTGATCTACCAGAGCGTGTTCACCATCGGCGCGCTGTGCCTGTACTGCATGGTGGTGTGGTCGATGACCATCCCGCTGCTGGTCGTGGTGACGACGATCGCGGTGCAGCCGCAGCGCGGCAACGCCGTGCTGCGCGGGCTGCACACCTGGCGCTGGTCGATCGTGGCGCTGTGGTTCACCGCGGTGATCCTGTTGTGCCTGGTGCGGTTCTGGAGTTACTGGTCCACTCTGCTCTGAGGATCTAGGTGTAACTCCCAGACAGGTTGTGAACGGCGTGGTGAGCGGAAGTAGGTGAGGACCTCCGGTATCGGTGTGGTTACCAAACACGCACATCCGATTACCGAGAGGTCCTCATGGTCCACGCTAATGCTTCGTTGACTCCTCGTGGGCGGTTGCGGCTTGCGCAGGCGGTTGTTGATCAGGGCTGGAGTTTGCGGCGCGCGGCTGAGCGGTTCCAATGTTCGGTGGCCACAGCCAAGAAATGGGCCGACCGTTATCGCGACGGTGGCGAAGCAGCGATGGTAGACCGGCCCAGCCGGCCGCATCGCAGTCCGTTGCGGTTGCCGAAACGACGTGAGCGGCGCATCGTCAACCTGCGCTTCACCCGGCGCTGGGGCCCACATCGCATCGCCGCTTACCTGCACCTGCCACGCTCGACCGTTGAGGCGGTGCTGCGCCGCTACCGGATGCCATTGCTGCGGCACCTGGACCAAAACACCGGGTTACCGGTACGCCGGCCCAAACCCCGCCGCTATGAGCACCCGGCTCCCGGCGACTTGGTCCATGTCGACGTCAAGAAACTGGGCCGCATCCCCGACGGGGGCGGCCATCGCAAGCTGGGTCGCCAAGCCGGCCGGCGCAACCGCTGCGGCATGGGATACACGTTCTTGCACCACGCCGTTGATGACCACTCCCGGCTGGCCTACTCCGAGGACCTCACCGACGAACGCAAAGAAACCGCCGCGGGATTCTGGAAACGCGCCAACGCGTTCTTCGCCGACCACGGCATCACCGTCAAACGAGTGTTGACCGACAATGGATCCTGTTACCGGTCAAAGAATTTCGCTGAAGCGCTCGGCCCCGACATCACCCACAAGAGGACCCGGCCCTACCGGCCACAGACCAACGGCAAAGTCGAGCGATTCAACCGCACCCTGACCACCGAATGGGCCTATGCGCAGACCTACCGCTCTGAGGCCGAACGCGCCGGAACCTACCAGCACTGGCTGCATCACTACAATCACCACCGACCCCACACCGGCATCGGCGGAATGACACCAATCGAGCGCCTACGCGTTCACAACCTACCCGTGAAGAACACCTAGCATCAACACAATGGGCGCTCGGTGGGTCCTGCACCTGGACATGGACGCGTTCTTCGCTTCTGTCGAGCAGTTGACCCGTCCGACGTTGAAAGGGCGTCCGGTCCTGGTCGGCGGAGTGGGCGGCCGGGGCGTGGTCGCCGGCGCGAGCTACGAGGCGCGGGTCTTCGGGGCCCGCTCGGCCATGCCGATGCATCAGGCGCGTCGCCTGGTCGGCGCTGCGGCGGTGGTGTTGCCGCCGCGCGGCGTCGTGTACGGCATCGCCAGCCGCCGGGTGTTCGACACCGTGCGCGCCCGGGTGCCGGTGCTCGAGCAGCTGTCCTTCGACGAGGCGTTCGGCGAACCTGCGGAGCTGGTAGGCGCCACCGAATCTGATGTCGAGACGTTCTGTGAGCAGTTGCGTGCGCAGGTTCGTGAGGTCACCGGGTTGGTGGCGTCGGTGGGAGCCGGTTCGGGCAAGCAGCTCGCCAAGATCGCCTCGGGCCTGGCCAAACCCGACGGCACCCGCGTGGTCGGTCGCGCTGAGGAACCACGTCTGCTGGCTGGGCTGCCGGTGCGCAGATTGTGGGGGATCGGGCCGGTGGCCGAGGACAAGCTGCACCGACTTGGCATCGAGACCGTCGGCGCGTTTGCCGCGCTCAGCGAGGCCGAGGCCGCCAACATTCTGGGTGCCACCATCGGTCCGGCGCTGCACCGACTTGCGTGCGGGCGCGACGACCGGCCGGTCGCTGAGAACGCGCCGGCCAAACAGATCAGTGCGGAATCGACCTTCGCCGAGGATATGAGGACGCTTGAGCAACTGCGGGATGCGATCGGCCCCATCGGTGAGCATGCGCACCGGCGGTTGTCCAAAGATGGGCGCGGGGCGCGCACCGTGACGGTGAAGCTCAAGCGATCCGACATGACCACGCTGACCCGATCGGCGACCCTGCCGTACGCCACCGCCGATGCGGCGGTGTTGATCGGCACCGCGCGTCGTCTGCTCCTCGATCCCGTCGACATCGGTCCGATACGTCTTGTCGGAGTGGGCTTCTCGGGCCTCACGCAGGTGCAACAGGAGCCGTTGTTCCCCGAGCTGGAGTCGGTGACCGAGGAGACCAGAGACGACGACGTCCCGCTGACGCTCATCCAGGCCGCCGACACCGGCCCTGCCTGGCGGCTCGGCGACGACGTCGTGCACGCCCAGTACGGTCACGGGTGGATCCAGGGCGCCGGTCACGGCGTCATGACGGTGCGGTTCGAGACCCGCAGCACTGGTGCGGGACCGACGCGAACCTTGGCCGTGGATGATCCCGCGGTGGCTCGGGCCAACCCGGTAGACAGCTTGGACTGGCCCGACTACGTCGAGGCGATGGCGCGGAGGTGACCTCGGGCGTCAGGCCCACCGGGCGAAGGCTGATTCCGGTGATACTCCGGCAGCCAGCGCGGCCATCAGAAGCACCCGGGCCTGCGGCGGCCGCAACCGAGGCACCATCACCGCGCCCGCGTCGACGAGTTCGCGGCCTGGGCCGTACCCGGGGCTGACCTGCCCACCCGGAACCCGCGTCGAGACCGCCACCGAGACGCCGTCGGCACAATGTCGGCGGACCCCGGCGATCAGTGCGGCCCCCGCGTTGCCCGAACCCATCGCTTCCAGCACGACACCCCGCGCGCCGGCGGCCACGCATGCGTCCAGCGCGGCGGAGTCGGCACCGGGGTAGGCGGCGACGATGTCCACCCGGGGTGCATGCGCCGCGCGTAGCGGCCCGAAAATCGGTGCCGGGTCGACGGTCGCTGTTGGGGTGAACTCCGCGCCGACAGTGCCGAGCACCCGGCCGGTGAAGCTCTGCAGGTCGGTGGTGGCGGCCTTGGTCAGTCCCAGCGACGCAAAGACGGTGTCGGCGAACGCGACGACGACGCCGAGTCCGCGGGCAGCGGGACTGGAGGCCACGGTGAGCGCGGCGCGCAGATTGTGGGGACCGTCGGGGTCGGACGCGTCGGCGCTGCGCTGGGCACCGGTCAGGACCACCGGCACGTCCGCGGCGCAGGTGAGTGCCAGCCACAGTGCCGTTTCTTCCATGGTGTCGGTGCCGTGGGTGACCACGATCCCGTCGGCGTCGCGGGATACATCGCGCACCGCCGCGGCGATGAGGTCCCAGTCGGCGGGTAGCAGGGCCGAGCTGTCGACGTGGAGCAGGTCGATCACGGTGACGTCGAGCCCCGCGGTGAGGTCGGCGCCCGACCGGGTGGGGCGTTTCACGCCGTCGGCATCAGCGCTTGTGGCGATCGTGCCGCCGGTGGTGATCACGACAAGTCGGCCCATGGGTGCGATTCTTGCCTACCGGTGCTTTGCGATGATGGACCCGTGACTGACGATTCCACCGAGCCGGCCGCCGAGGACCAGCTCATGCAGCCCGCGCCCCGACGTCGGCTGCGGCTGCTGCTCGGGGTGGCCGCTGTGGTGCTGGTCCTGGACATCGTCACCAAGGTGCTCGCGGTGGAACTGCTGACGCCGGGCCAGCCGGTGTCGATCATCGGCGACACCGTGACCTGGACGCTGGTGCGCAACTCCGGAGCTGCGTTCTCGATGGCCACGGGCTACACCTGGGTGTTGACGCTGATCGCAACGGGCGTGGCCATCGGGATCATCTGGATGGGCCGTCGGCTGGTGTCGCCGTGGTGGGCGCTGGGGCTCGGGATGATTCTCGGCGGGGCGCTGGGCAACCTGGTGGACCGATTCTTCCGCTCTCCGGGTCCGCTGCAGGGCCATGTGGTCGATTTCCTGTCCATCGGTTGGTGGCCGGTGTTCAACGTCGCGGATCCGGCGGTGGTGGGCGGGGCGATCCTGCTGGTGGTGCTGTCCTTGCTGGGCTTCGATTTTGATTCTGTCGGGAGGCGCAAGCCGGACGGCGGCGAGGCCGAACCGGCATGACGACGCGGTCGATGCCGGTGCCCGAAGGCCTGGCCGGGATGCGGGTGGACGCCGGGCTGGCCCGGCTGCTGGGTTTGTCGCGGACCGCCGCGGCTGCGTTGGCCGAGGACGGTGGAGTCGAACTGGACGGCTCGATGGCAGCGAAGTCGGACAAGCTGATCGCCGGGGCGTGGCTGGAGGTCCGTCTGCCCGAGGCGCCCGCGCCGGTGGAGAACACACCGGTCGAGATCGAGGGTATGGAGATCCTCTACGCAGATGACGACATCGTCGCGGTCGACAAGCCGCCCGGGGTGGCCGCACACGCGACGGTCGGCTGGCACGGTCCCACCGTGTTGGGTGGCCTGGCCGCGGCCGGGTTCCGGATCAGTACCTCGGGCATTCACGAGCGGCAGGGCATCGTGCACCGCCTGGACGTGGGCACGTCCGGGGTGATGGTGGTCGCGTTGTCGGAGCGGGCCTACACGGTGCTCAAGCGAGCGTTCAAGCAGCGCACTGTGGAGAAGCGTTATCACGCTTTGGTTCAGGGACATCCTGATCCGTCCAGCGGAACCATCGATGCGCCCATCGGCCGGCATCGCGGCAACGACTGGAAGTTCGCGGTGGTCGAGGGCGGTCGGCACAGCATCACCCATTACGACACCCTCGAGGCGCATCGGGCCGCGAGCCTGCTCGACATCGAACTCGAGACCGGCCGCACCCATCAGATCCGGGTGCACTTCGCCGCGCTGCACCACCCGTGCTGCGGTGACCTGACCTACGGCGCCGACCCGACGCTGGCCAAGAAGCTCGGTCTGGAGCGGCAATGGCTGCATGCCCGATCGCTGGCGTTCACCCATCCCGCCGACGGCCGGCGGATCGAGATCGTCAGCGAATATCCGGCTGATCTGCAGCACGCGCTCGACGTTCTGCGAAACCACGAACTGTGAGGTCCGGGCTGCTCTTCGGAGTCGGCGCATACGGGATGTGGGGGTTGTTCCCGGCGTTTTTTCCATTGCTGAAGCCCGCCGGTGCGGTCGAAGTGCTGGCCCACCGCATCATCTGGAGTTTTCTGCTGATGGTGGTGGTGGTTGCCGCGGTACGTCGGCTCGGGGACCTGCGTCGTATCTCCGGTCGGGAGTGGCTGCTTCTGACCGCTGCCGCTGCGCTCATCTCGGTCAACTGGCTGATCTACGTCTATGCCGTCAACAACGGTCATGTGGTGGACGCGGCGCTGGGGTACTTCATCAACCCGCTGGTGTCGATCGCGCTCGGCCTGCTGATCTTCCGGGAGAAGCTCAACCGCTGGCAGTTGGGAGCGCTGACGATCGCGGTCATCGCGGTGGCGGTGTTGACCGTCAACGTCGGCGAGCCTCCGTTGGTGGGGCTGGGTTTGGCGTTCTCGTTCGGCCTGTACGGGGCGGTGAAGAAACTGGTGCCCACCGACCCGCGCGTCAGCGTGGGTGTCGAAGCGGGGCTGGCCACCCCATTTGCGCTGGCCTATGTGGTGGTGATGCAGGTGAGCGGGCACGGCACCTTCACCGACCACGGGGGCGGCCACGCCGCACTGATGGTCTTGTCCGGGGTGCTCACCGCGTTGCCGTTGCTGTTGTTCGCCGCCGCCGCGCACCGTCTGCCGCTGGTCACCCTGGGTCTGTTGTTCTATATGACGCCGGCGATGCAGCTGACCTGGGGAGTGCTCGTCGGTCACGAGCCGATGCCCCCGGCGCGGTGGGTCGGGTTCGCCCTGATCTGGACCGCTCTGGCGGTGTTCACCGTCGACGCCGTGCGCCGCGCCCGCGCCGATCGACGCGCCGCCGGCGCATCCGCACCTGTGTCCTGAAGACACGCATCGACGACACGCCGAGCGCTGTCGGTGGGCAGTCATAGACTGGCCACCCTATGAGCGGTCTGGATTCGCGGTCTTCGGGTTCCTTTGTGCATCTGCATAACCACACCGAATACTCGATGCTCGACGGCGCGGCGAAGGTCAAGCCGATGCTGGCCGAAGCGCAGCGGCTGGAAATGCCCGCGATCGGCATGACCGATCACGGGAACATGTTCGGCGCCAGTGAGTTCTACAACGCAGCCACCGCGGCCGGCATCAAGCCGATCATCGGGATCGAGGCCTACATCGCGCCCGCGTCGCGGTTCGAGACCAAGCGGGTGCTGTGGGGTGACCCCAGCCAGAAGAGCGACGACGTTTCCGGTAGCGGGTCCTACACCCACATGACGATGGTCGCCGAGAACGCCACCGGGCTGCGCAATCTGTTCAAGCTGTCTTCCCTAGCGTCGTTTGAAGGCCAGCTCGGCAAGTGGGCGCGGATGGACGCCGAGATCATCGCCGAACATGCCGCGGGAATCATCGCCACCACCGGCTGCCCCTCCGGGGAGGTGCAGACCCGGCTGAGGTTGGGCCATCAGCGCGAGGCGCTGGAGGCAGCAGCGAAGTGGCGCGAGATCTTCGGTCCGGAGAACTTCTTCCTCGAGTTGATGGACCACGGCCTCGACATCGAACGCCGGGTACGGGACGGGCTGCTGGAAATCGGTCAGAAACTGTCCATCCCGCCGCTGGCAACCAACGACTGCCATTACGTCACCCGCGATGCTGCCCAGAACCACGAGGCGCTGCTGTGCATCCAGACCGGGAAGACCCTGTCCGACCCCGCCCGCTTCAAGTTCGACGGGGACGGCTACTACCTCAAGTCGGCTGCGGAGATGCGCGCGCTGTGGGACCACCAGGTGCCCGGGGCGTGTGACTCGACGTTGCTGATCGCCGAGCGGGTGCAGTCCTACGCAGACGTGTGGACACCGCGCGACCGGATGCCCATCTTCCCGGTTCCCGATGGCCACGACCAGGCATCGTGGCTGCATCACGAGGTGATGGCGGGGTTGAAGCGCCGCTTCCCGGACGGTGTCGGGCAGGAGTACGTCGAGCGCGCAGAATACGAGATCAAGGTCATCTGCGACAAGGGATTCCCGTCGTACTTCCTGATCGTCGCCGACCTGATCAATTACGCGAAATCGGTCGATATCCGGGTCGGGCCCGGCCGCGGGTCGGCCGCCGGCTCGCTGGTGGCCTATGCACTGGGCATCACCAACATCGACCCGATCCCGCATGGTCTGCTCTTCGAGCGGTTCCTCAACCCGGAACGTCCGTCGGCACCCGACATCGACATCGACTTCGACGACCGCCGGCGTGGCGAGATGCTGCGGTATGCCGCCAACCGGTGGGGCAGTGACCGGGTGGCGCAGGTCATCACCTTCGGCACCATCAAAACAAAGGCGGCGCTGAAGGATTCGGCCCGCGTGCATTATGGCCAGCCCGGTTTCGCCATCGCCGACCGGATCACCAAGGCGCTACCGCCCCCGATCATGGCCAAGGACATCCCGGTGTCTGGGATCACCGATCCCACCCATGAGCGCTACAAGGAGGCCGCCGAGGTCCGCGCGCTGATCGACACCGATCCCGACGTGCGCACCATCTACGAAACTGCGCGCGGGTTGGAAGGGCTGGTCCGCAACGCCGGCGTGCACGCGTGCGCGGTCATCATGAGCTCCGAACCGCTGATCGAGGCGATCCCGCTGTGGCGCCGGCCGCAGGACGGCGCGATCATCACCGGTTGGGACTATCCGTCATGTGAAGACATCGGCCTGCTCAAGATGGACTTCCTCGGGCTGCGCAACCTGACGATCATCGGCGACTGCATCGAAAACATCAAAACCAACCGGGGTGTCGACCTCGACTTGGAGTCGCTGGAGCTTGACGACTCGAAGGCCTACGAACTGCTTGGTCGCGGCGACACACTCGGGGTTTTCCAGCTCGACGGCGGTCCCATGCGCGACCTGCTTCGACGTATGCAGCCCACCGAGTTCAACGACATCGTCGCGGTGCTGGCGCTGTATCGGCCCGGCCCGATGGGCATGAACGCCCACAACGACTACGCCGATCGCAAGAACGGCCGCCAACCGATCAAGCCGATCCACCCGGAACTCGAAGAGCCACTCAAGGACATCCTCGCCGAGACGCACGGCCTGATCGTCTATCAAGAGCAGATCATGTTCATCGCCCAGAAGGTCGCGTCGTACACGATGGGCAAGGCCGACGCTCTGCGCAAGGCCATGGGCAAGAAGAAGCTCGAAGTGCTCGAGGCCGAGTACAAGGGCTTCCGTGAGGGGATGACCGCCAACGGGTTCTCCGAAGGCGCCGTAAAGGCCCTGTGGGACACCATCCTTCCGTTCGCCGGCTACGCGTTCAACAAGTCACACGCGGCCGGCTACGGCTTGGTGTCCTACTGGACGGCCTACCTCAAGGCCAACTATCCGGCTGAGTACATGGCCGGTCTGCTCACCTCTGTCGGTGACGACAAGGACAAGGCTGCGGTCTACCTGGCCGACTGCCGACGCCTGGGCATCACGGTGTTGCCGCCCGACGTGAACGAGTCGGTGCAGAACTTCACCTCGGTCGGCGACGACATTCGGTTCGGGATGGGCGCCATTCGTAACGTGGGTGCCAACGTCGTGACGTCGCTGGTGAATACCCGCAACGAGAAGGGCAAGTACACCGACTTCTCGGACTACCTCAACAAGATCGACATCGCCGCCTGCAACAAGAAGGTGACCGAATCACTGATCAAGGCCGGCGCGTTCGATTCGCTCGGTCATCCCCGTAAAGGGTTGTTCCTGGTACACACCGACGCGGTGGACTCGGTTCTGGGTACCAAGAAGGCCGAGGCGATGGGACAGTTCGACCTGTTCGGCGGCGGTGACGGTTCGGGTGTCGACACCGGGGACGCGGCGTTCACTATCAAGGTTCCCGAGGACGAGTGGGAGGACAAGCACAAGCTGGCCCTGGAGCGCGAGATGCTTGGCCTGTACGTGTCGGGTCATCCGCTCAACGGCATCGCCCACATGCTGGCCGCGCAGGTTGACACCCAGATCCCGGCGATTCTTGACGGCGACATTCCCAACGAGACTCAGGTGCGGGTGGGGGGCATCCTGGCGTCGGTCAATCGCAGGGTGAACAAGAACGGACTACCTTGGGCCTCAGCGCAATTGGAGGACCTCACCGGCGGCATCGAGGTCCTGTTCTTCCCGCAGACCTACTCGATGTTCGGTGCTGAGATCGCCGACGACGTCGTCGTGCTGGTGGGTGCGAAGGTGGCCATCCGTGACGACCGGATCTCGTTGATCGCCAACGAGCTGGTGGTGCCGGACTTCTCGACCGCCCAGACGAACCGTCCGGTGGCGGTGAGTCTGCCGACACGACAGTGCACCGTCGACAAAGTCACCGCGCTCAAACAAGTGCTGGCCCGCCACCCAGGGCCCGCTCAGGTGCATCTGAGGTTGATCAGTGGGGAGCGGATCACCACGCTCGAGCTCGATCAGTCGCTGCGGGTGACGCCGTCCTCGGCGCTGATGGGTGATCTCAAAGAGCTGCTGGGTCCGGGCTGTCTGGGTGGATAGTCACGCGAGCCGAGTCACCGGTGCGACGCGCCGAGCGATGCTCCACCGATCCAGACCACGGTCGCAACGGCGGCCGAGGTGAGCACGGCCGGTGCCGCTGCCGCGGTGACAATGCCGACAACCACGAACGTCATCAGGCCCACCACCAGCGCCACCACCTTGTAGCGCGGCCACGGGACGCCGGCGATCGAGACCGTGGCAGCGCGGGGTGCGCCGAAATCGCGAGCATGTCCTGCCGTGGTCATAACACAACGATAGCCCGTACTGAAGATTTCGGCTAGCCGAAACACGCGTTGCGGGCTACTGGTCAGGCAATCCCATTTCCACCCGACCGCTGCTCGGTGGCACCATTGTTCGGTGACCACTGAGCTGAGCGAGCAGCACCGTATCGATCCCGCCGCGCCGTTGTGCGCCGCGGACATCGACGAGGCTGCCCAGCGAATTTCGGGTGTGGTCTCCCAGACCCCTCTGCAGTACAGCGACAGGTTGTCCGACATCACCGGTGCTCAGGTCTATCTGAAGCGTGAAGATCTGCAGGCCGTGCGGTCCTACAAGCTGCGCGGCGCCTACAACCTGCTGATGCAGCTCAGCGCCGAAGAGACCGCCGCCGGGGTGGTCTGCTCCTCGGCCGGCAACCACGCCCAGGGGTTCGCACTGGCGTGTCGTTCGATGGCGATCCGCGGCCGGGTCTATGTGCCGGCCAAGACGCCCAAGCAGAAGCGCAACCGGATCCGCTACCACGGTGGTGACTTCATCGACCTGATCGTCGGCGGCAAGACCTATGACATGGCGGCCCAGGCCGCCATCGATGACGTCGCGCGCACCGGCGCCACGCTGGTCCCGCCCTACGACGACCTGCGCACCATGGCCGGCCAGGGCACCATCGCCGTGGAGATCCTCGACCAACTCGGTGGCGAGCCCGACCTGGTGATCGTGCCCGTCGGGGGCGGCGGGTGTATCAGCGGCATGACGACCTACCTCGCCGAGCGCACCGCCGCGACCTCGGTTCTGGGCGCTGAACCCGCCGGGGCCGCCTCGGTGGTGGCCGCACTGGCCGGGGGCAGGCCGGTGACACTCGATCATGTCGATCAGTTCGTCGACGGGGCAGCCGTCGCACGAGTAGGTGCGCTGCCCTTTGCGGTTCTGTCTGCTGCCGGCGACATGGTGTCGATGACCACTGTCGATGAAGGCGCCGTCTGCACCGCGATGCTCGACCTGTACCAGAACGAGGGCATCATCGCCGAGCCGGCCGGTGCGCTGTCGGTGGCTGCATTGCTCGACGCCGACATCGAACCCGACTCGACTGTTGTCTGCCTGATCTCGGGCGGCAACAACGACGTCTCCCGCTACGGGGAGGTGCTCGAGCGGTCGCTGGTGCACCTGGGCCTCAAGCACTACTTCCTGGTCGACTTCCCTCAGGAGCCCGGGGCATTACGCCGTTTCCTCGACGATGTCCTCGGGCCCAATGACGACATCACCTTGTTCGAGTACGTCAAGCGCAACAACCGCGAGACGGGGGAGGCGCTCGTCGGTATCGAGCTGTCCTCGGCCTCGGACCTCGAGGGACTGTTGGAGCGCATGCAGACATCGGAATGTCACATCGAGCTACTCGAGCCGGGGTCGCCGACGTATCGCTATCTGACTTGACGCCAGCACATCAACGTGACGCCGCTCGGGAACACCTTGGGCGTCGAGGACGGAGTCAACCCCGGTAAGAAGCACCCCTGCGGGAACAGGCGCCGCCCGCGCCCCTGCACGAACGGATAGGTGAACAGCCGGTACTCGTCGACCAAGCCCGCGGCGATCAGGCTGTGACACAACGTGATACTGCCGGTACATACGATGTCGCGACCTGGCCGGTTCCTGAGTGCGGCCACGGCATCGAGAAGGTTTCCTTGCAGCACAATCGTGTTCGCCCAACCCGGCTTCTCCAGCGTTGCAGACACCACGTACTTGGCGACAGCGTTGAGGTACTCTGCCGTCCCCGTTGTATCGTCGTGCCGGCCTTTCCAGAAGCTGCGGAGATCTTCGAATGTCCGCCGCCCCACCAACAGGGCGTCGGCGGTGGCATCCTGACGCTGCATCTCGGCGGTCAGCTCGTCGTCGATGACCGCCGGATCGAACCATGGCGATGCGTCGGGCTCAGGCTCGAGCATCTCGATGGAACCGTCGATGGTCACGTTCTGGGTGATGATCAGTGAACGCATGTCGCTACTGAACCCTCGTCGAGCGAAGCACCGCGACCGAATGACCGCCCAGGCGAGTCGTTGTCGCTCCCACCCGCGGTTCGCCCCAGGCCAGCACCACCTCGCCGAACACCGGAACGTCGGCGGCGTCCTCTGCGAGGTTGCACGCGATGACGAACTGTCCCCGGTGCATGACGAACCAGCGCGCTGTTTCGTCGAAGTCGATGCGCAAGTGGTCCAGCCACGGGTCGGCCATGTCGGGTTCGGTGTGGCGCAGCCTGATCAGGTCCCGGTAGAACGCGTGCAACCGGGTATGGTCACCTTCGGTGACCTCGTCCCATTTCAGCTTCGAGCGTTCGAAGGTCTGCCGATCCTGGGGATCGGGAATCTCGTCGGCATCCCACCCGTGGTCGGCGAACTCGCGTTTGCGGCCTTCGGCGGTAGCCCGCGCCAAATCGGGCTCAGGATGGGAGCTGAAGAACTGAAACGGTGAGCTCGATGCCCATTCCTCACCCATGAACAGCATCGCTGTGTACGGCGATCCCAGGGCCAGGGCAGCCTTGATGGCGAGCTGTCCCGAGGTCAGGTTCTGCGAGGGTCGGTCGCCGATTGCCCGGTTGCCGACCTGGTCGTGGGTGAGGGTGTAGGCCAGCAGCCGCGTTGCCGGGATTGTCGCGGTGTCCAGGGGGCGTCCGTGGCGGCGCTTTCGGAACGACGAGTACGTGCCGGCGTGGAAGTACCCGTTGCGCAGTGTCTGCGCCAAAGTCTGCAGCGTGCCGAAATCGGCGTAGTAGCCCTGCCGTTCACCCGACACCGCGGTGTGGATGGCGTGGTGGATGTCGTCGTCCCACTGCGCGGTCATGCCCAGGCCGCCCTGGTCCCTCGGCGTGATCAGCCGTGGATCGTTCATGTCGCTCTCGGCGATCAACGACAGCGGTCGGCCGAGCTCGCCGGCCAGATCATCGGTCTCGGCCGAGAGTTCTTCGAGGATGTGGTGGGCAGTGGTGTCGACGAGTGCATGGACCGCGTCCAGGCGCAGGCCGTCGGCGTGGAACTCGCGCATCCAGCGCAGTGCGCAGTCGAGGATGTAACGCCGGACCTGGTCGGCACCCGCGTCGGCGATGTTGATCGACTCGCCCCAGGGGTTGGAGCCGGTCGACAGATAGGGCCCGAACTTGGGCAGGTAGTTGCCCGACGGCCCGAGATGGTTGAACACCGCGTCGATGAGCACACCCAAGCCGTGGGCGTGGCAGGCGTCGACGAACCGGATCAACCCGTCGGGGCCACCGTAGGGCTCGTGCACGGCATACCAAAGCACACCGTCGTAGCCCCACCCGTGGGTACCTCCGAACGCGTTGACCGGCATCACCTCGACGAAATCGACACCGAGGTCGACGAGATGGTCGAGCTTGTCGATCGCCGCGTCGAAGGTTCCGGCCGGGGTGAATGTCCCGATGTGAAGTTCGTAGATGACGGAGCCTTCGATCGAACGACCCTGCCAATCGTCATCGGTCCAGGCATCGGCGCGGGGCCGCCACAGCTGCGAGCGCTCGTGTACGCCGTCGGGTTGACGGGCCGAGCGAGGGTCGGGCAGGACCTTCGGGTCGTCGTCCAGGACGAAACCGTAGCGCGCGTCGGGGCGGGCGGCCACCACGGTGCGCCACCACCCGTCGTCACCGCGCTGCATCGGGTGCAGCACACCGTCGACGTCGAGGCGCACCTGCTCGGGAAGCGGCGCCCAGACCGTGAACTCGAGTCCGCCCGGGGACTGATGATCAGCCATCGGCGCGCGTCAGCAGAGCTACCGGCAACGCCGCGAACAGTTCGTCTGTGGAGATCCTTCCGCGGAACTCCCTGTCGGTGAGGCGGTCAGCCCAGGTGCCCACGGGCAGCGTCACGGCCGTGTCGCCCCAGCCGCTCTCGGCCAGGCGCACCGTCCAGCGACTGACCGCGACCAACACGTCGTCCCCGCGCTGGAACGCGACCACGTGCTCGGCGCTGGCGCCGTCGGCGATCACGGGGTGGTGGCCTCCCGTCAGGAAGCTGCCGGGGCGTTCCCGGCGCAACCGCAATGCGGTCTGCACCACCCGCAGCTTCGGGTGCGACATCTGCGCCAGCGAGTCCCGGCGGGCCAGGTAGCTCACCGGGCGCCGATTGTCCGGATCGACGAGGCTGTCTTCCCAGAATTCGGTGCCCTGGTATACGTCGGGGATACCGGGAGCGGTCAGGGAAATCAATTTCTGTCCCAAGGCATCTGACCGGGCATGCTGGTCGAGCCGAGCGACCAGGGCGGTCATCTCCGTCGCGGTCGGGCCGTCGATGACGGCGTCCAGCCAGCTGTGCACCGCCGACTCGAACTCCTCGTCGGGGTCGTTCCAGGTGGTGTGCAACGCCGCTTCGCGAATTGCCTTCTCGGTGTAAGAGTGCAGCCGAAGACGCAGCTCCTCGGTCACCGTTCCGCCAGCGGGCCACACGCCGAAGATGTTCTGCCACAGAAACAAACCGGTCTGGGCGTCGGGGGAAGGGTTGACCCGCTCCCACCCGTGCACCATCTCGGCCCATAGCGAAGGGACCTGTGACAGCACACCGATGCGGGCGCGGACATCCTCGCCGCGCTTGGTGTCGTGGGTGCTCAGCGTGGTCATCGCCTGTGGCCACAGAGCCGCACGCACGCCGGCCCGGCGATGGAACTCCGCGGCGCTGACGCCGAACTTGTCGGGTTCACCGCCGACCTCGTTGAGCGAGACCAGCCGGGGATCCCGGTAGAACAGACAGTCTTCCATCGACTTGGCCGTTGCCGCGCCGCACAGCTGCTGAAGCCGCACCTCGACCTCAGCGCTGTCGGCCAGCGCGGCGGCCAGCAGCGTCAGCGGCTCCGCGAGGCCGGGTTCGCTGGCTGCGGTCTCGGCCAGCGCGCCGGGCAGCACCGATGACAGGGCGGGATAGTCCGAGCGGTAGACGCCGACGTGACTCAACAGCGCTGCCACCGAGTCGGCCAGCTGCGGATGATCGCGGCCGGTCGTCGCCACGATGACACGGCACAATCGGGCGAGTTCGCTTGCCAGTGTCGCCGTGACCGCCTGCACCTTCAGCCGGCGGGCCGCCTCGGGCATGGCGGAGTAGTCGACACCGGACGATTCGACCAGCGCGGTCAGCGCTTCGGCGCCTGTCGGGTCGACGAACACTCCGCCGGCCTCACGCAATGCGTCATAACCGGTGGTGCCGTGCACCGGCAGGCAGGTGTCCAGACTCTCGTCGACGGCCAGGATCTTCTCGATGACCAGCCACGCGTCCGGGCCGATCGTCTCCCGCAACCAGCTCAGGTAGCCCACAGGGTCGGACAACCCATCCGGGTGGTCGACGCGGATACCGTCGACCAAGTTGTCGGCGAACCAGCGCCTGACTTCGGCGTGGGTGGCCTCGAAGACCGTGCGGTCCTCTTGGCGCAGGCCGGCCAGCGACGTGATCGAGAAGAATCGCCGGTATCCGCACACACCGTTGCGCCAGCCGACCAGCCGGTAGTGCTGACGATCGTGCACCTGCGCACCGGAGGCGTCGTCGTCGGCGGTACCCGGGGCGATCGGGTAGACCAGGTCGCCGAGCCGAAGCACGTCCCCGTCGACCACAAGAGCATCGACGTCGTCATCGGAGCCGAGCACCGGCAACACGATGCGGCCGTCAGGGTCCAGGTTCCAGTCGACGTCGAAGTACGACGCGTACTGCGATCCGCGCCCGTGCGTCAGCAGGTCCCACCACCACGGGTTCTGCTGCGGTGCGTCCACTCCGACGTGATTGGGCACGATGTCGACGATCAGGCCGAGGTTGCGGCTTCGCGCGGCCTCGGCCAGCTGTTGCAGACCCTCGGGTCCGCCGAGTTCGGCGGACACCGTGGTCGGATCGGTGACGTCGTAGCCGTGGGCCGAGCCCGCTGCGGCAGTGAGGATGGGGGATAGGTACAGGTGCGATACGCCCAGCTCGGCGAAGTAGTCGACCAGCTTCTCGGCGTCGGCGAAGGTAAACGCCTCACCGCTGGCAGCCCCGCGCATCTGCAACCGGTACGTCGACAGCACACCAGCCATGTCAGGCCGTCTTGCGCAGGACGAGCAGCGACCGTGGCTGCAGTGAGATCTGTTGTCCAGCAACTACTTCCAGGGTGGTCTCACCAGCCGGGTGGGCGGTGTCCAGCGCGCCGACCCACTGTCGGGCATAATCGCCGTCAGGCGTCACAAAGTGCTGAATCTCGTCAGAAGCGTTGAAACACAGCAAGAACGACTCATCGACGACGCGTTCTCCCCGCTCGTCGGGAGCCGGTATCGATTCGCCGTTGAGAAACACGGCAACGCACTCGTCGAGGCCGGAGCCCCAGTCCTCGAGTTCCATCTCCTTGCCTGAGCGTGTCAACCAGGCGATGTCACGAATTTGGTCCCCGCTGCGGATGGGTTTGCCCTCGAAGAACCGGCGGCGGCGAAACACTGGGTGGGTCTTGCGGAAGCGAACCACCTTGCGAGTGAACTCCAGCAGGTCGGCATTGGTCTCACATAGCGACCAGTCCATCCACGACAGCGGCGAGTCCTGACAGTAAACGTTGTTGTTACCCAATTGGGTGCGGCCGATCTCGTCGCCGTGCGAGATCATCGGTGTGCCTTGCGAGAACATCAGCGTGGCCATGATGTTGCGCATCTGCTGCCGCCGCAATGCGTTGATCTTGGGGTCCTCGGTCGGTCCTTCGACGCCGCAGTTCCACGACCGGTTGTGGCTCTCGCCGTCACGGTTGTCCTCGCCGTTGGCCTCGTTGTGCTTCTCGTTGTAGGACACCAGGTCATTGAGAGTGAAGCCGTCGTGGCAGGTGACGAAGTTGATGGAGGCGCTCGGACGTCGGCCGGTCGCCTCATACAAGTCCGACGACCCGGTCAATCGGGAAGCGAACTCGCCCAGTGTTGCGGGCTCGCCCCGCCAGTAATCACGCACAGTGTCGCGATACTTCCCGTTCCACTCGGTCCACAAACCTGGGAAGTTGCCGACCTGGTAGCCGCCCTCGCCGATGTCCCACGGCTCGGCGATCAGCTTGACCTGGCTGACCACCGGGTCCTGCTGGATGATGTCGAAGAACGCCGACAGCCGGTCGACGTCGTAGAACTCGCGGGCCAGCGTCGAGGCCAGGTCGAACCGGAACCCGTCGACGTGCATGTCGAGTACCCAGTAGCGCAGCGAATCCATGATGAGCTGCAGTGTGTGGGGATGGCGGGCGTTGAGGCTGTTGCCGGTGCCGGTGAAATCCTTGTAATAGCGGTGGTCCCCGTCGAGCAACCGGTAGTACGCGGCGTTGTCGATGCCCCGGAAATTGATTGTCGGACCGAGGTGATTACCTTCGGCGGTGTGGTTGTAGACCACGTCGAGGATCACCTCGATACCGGCCTCGTGAAAGGCGCGGACCATGGCCTTGAACTCCGCGACGACACCACCCGGGTTGGGCGCGGCGGCGTACTCGTTGTGGGGCGCGAAGAACCCGAACGTGTTGTATCCCCAATAGTTGCGCAGCCCCAGATCCAGCAGCCGGTGATCGTGCATGAACTGATGCACCGGCATCAACTCGATCGCGGTGACATGCAGCGACTTGAGGTGCTCGATGATCGCCGGGTGCGCCAGCCCCGCGTATGTGCCGCGCAGCTCGTCCGGGATGGCCGGGTGGGACTGCGTCATGCCCTTGACGTGGGCTTCGTAGATCACGGTCTGGTGGTAGGGCGTACGCGGCGCGCGGTCCGAACCCCATTGGAAGAACGGGTTGATGACCACGCTGACCATGGTGTGGCCCAGCGAGTCGACACCTGGGGGGACGCCACCGCTGGCCAGGTCGTCGGCTGCCAGGTCGTAGGAGTACAGCGCCTGGCTGAACCTGAAGTCGCCGTCGAACGCCTTTCCGTACGGGTCGAGCAACAGCTTGCTGGGATCGCAGCGGTGCCCAGTGGCCGGATCCCACGGACCGTAGACGCGAAACCCGTAGCGCTGGCCCGGCGTCACCGTCGGCAGATAGCAGTGCCAGACGTAGCCGTCGACTTCTTCGAGCTCGATGCGCCGCTCACCGCCGTCTTTGCCGATCAGGCACAGTTCGACACGTTCGGCGATCTCGGAGAACAGCGAGAAGTTGGTGCCGGCTCCGTCGTAGGTGGCGCCCAGCGGATATGCACTGCCGGGCCACACCATCGGTACGGACGCCGGCTCCGGCGAGGACATCAGTCCGTCCACCACCCAGTGGCTTCCCCGATCTGGCGTCCCAGTTCATTGGTCATGGTGCGCATGTAGGTCGACGAGATGTGGTGAGCGTCGTGGTAGAGCAACACGTTGCCCTCCACGGCTCGGCAGTAGTCGGCACGACACACCGCGTCGCTCATGTCCAGTGGTATCAGCAGAGGAAACCGTGCGGTGTAGTTCAGTGTCGGGTTGTGGTCAGAGAGTACTTCGGAGCGCTCGATTCCGCAGGAGATGGCGTCGCCGCCGCTGGCCAGGCAGTCCACCGGCAGGAACGGCTCGCCGTCGCGGGTCATCCACGGCGTGTCCCGCATGGCCAGGATCGGGATGCCGTTGTCGTTCAAGGTCTCCCAGATGCCCAGGTAGTTCGCCGGCATCACATCGCCGGGTTTGATGTTCCAGGGGCGCGTCGAGGTGGTGAACAGATAGTCGGGCTGATCGGCGACGATCTGGGGTAGCACCCGATCGTTCCATTCGCGGCACTTGGGGTACGGGTTGTTGTTTCCCATCACCCGCGGTAGCTCCTGGGTCGTCAGCGGGCAACCCATCTTCAGATAGGTCACGACCTTGAAGTGGTGCAGTCGTCCCAGAAGATCCAGCGCGGTGATCCAGTGCTCGGCATGCGATCCACCGGCCAGCGCGATGGTGCGGGTCGCGGTGCGCTCGCCATAGGTGCAGTTGATGACCTCAACATTGTCGAAGTCGCTGATGCAGCCGTCGACGGTGGTCTGCGGGATGTCGTCCTTGGCTTCCAGGACAGTCGGGCGCATCGGCAGATCGGGCACCCTGGCCTTTTCCACCAAAGCCCGTGCCCCGGGGTAGTCGCGTGCCGACAGTCCGGAGAGCTCTTTGCCGTTTTCGCGCAGCACCATCACGTGCTCACGCCAGGTGAACGACGTCGCGGTCAGCGCTACTCCGAGCAACGCGACGATCGAGCCCAGCACGATCGTCGGGCGGCGCAACCGTACCCGCAGCGGTACCGAGGTGACCTTGACCGTCGACGCCGACTTGCGCGCACGCAGTGGCTCCTCGACGTAGCGGGTGGTCAGCCAGGCCAGCACCACCGACACCGCCAGGATCGCGGCGCCTTCGACGAAGTTCACCTGGGAGTTGCCGGTGTGGACCAAGTAGAAAATCAGCAGCGGCCAGTGCCACAGGTAGAGCGAATAGGCGATGGCGCCCAACGTCATGAACGGTTTGGTGGCCAGCAACCTGTTCGGCGCAGGGATCCGTCCGGCGGTGTAGGGATCGGCGTGCCGGTTGGCGGCCGACAGGATGAACAGCAACGTGGCACCCACCGGGACCAGTGCCCACGGGCCCGGGAATTCATGGACCCCGTCGATCAGCGCGCCGGTGGACAGGATCGCGCCGAGGGCGACCACAGCGAGCACGGTGCGCAGCCACATCGGGCAGCGCACATAGGGCACCAGCGCGCCCACCAGGGCGCCGAGCAGCAGTTCCCACGCGCGGGCGAAGCTGTCGTAGTAGGCCGTGGCCTGATCGGTGTTGTGCGCGTGGATGGCGTAGATGAACGATGCGACGGTCAGCGCGGTCAGCAGAACAACGAAGGCGACCCGCAGAAATTTGCCGAGCGGACGCCGAAAGGCGAACGCCGACAGCAGGATCAGTGCAAGGAAGGTGATGTAGAACTGGCCCTGCACCGACATCGACCAGATGTGCTGCAGCGGGCTGACGGACTCGCCGGCGCGCAGGTAGTCCGACGCGGTGCGCGCGAGCTCCCAGTTCTGGTAGTAGCCCAAACTGGCCAGGCTCTGGTCGGCAAACGTCTCCCAGCGAGTCTCGGGCTGAATCAGGATGGTCAGCACAGCCGATGCGGCCAGCACCACGACCAGGGCAGGGAGCAGTCGCCTGATCAGTCGGGTCACTTCCGGAACCGGCCGAAGCGCCGCACCCGGGGCCAACGCACCACGCAGCAGCCGGCCACCGAAGAAGAATCCGGACAGCACCAGGAAGACGTCGACGCCACCCGATACCCGGCCGAACCAGATGTGGAACACCGCGACGAGCAATATCGCCACGCCGCGTAGGCCGTCCAGATCGTGGCGGTAGAACCCGGAAGTGCGCGTGCCCATGCCGGGAGCCGGCGGATTCGCGGCATTCCGGACTGAGCCCGACGCGGTGGGGGACACCGTCCGGGCGGAGGCGAGGGTCTTCATGATCGGGGGATAATCTACCGAAGGTGAGTGCGTTGACGCCCATCGAGATCAGCGCCATCGATGCCGCACACATCTGGCATCCCTACAGTCCGATCGGAGCCGGGGCGCTCCAACCGCTGGTTGCGCTGGGTGCCCACGGTGCCCGGTTGACCCTGTCCTACCAGGGCCGAGAGGTTGAGGTTCTCGATGCGATGGCGTCCTGGTGGACCGCCGTCCACGGTCATGGTCACCCGGTCCTCGACGAGGCCATCACCCGCCAATTGGGCCTCATGAATCACGTGATGTTCGGTGGCCTGACCCACGAACCCGCAGCGCGTCTGGCGCAGATCCTGGTTGACATCACGCCGGCGGGGTTGGAGACGGTCTTCTTCAGTGACTCGGGATCGGTGTCGGTGGAGGTCGCCGTCAAGATGGCGCTGCAGTACTGGCGTAGTCGTGGCCATACCGCCAAAAGCCGATTGCTGACCTGGCGCGGTGGCTACCACGGCGACACCTTCACACCGATGAGCGTGTGCGATCCGCAGGGCGGAATGCACCAGCTGTGGCGCGGAGCGCACTCCCTGCTGGCCGAACAGATTTTCGCGCCGGCTGTCCCCACCGGATACGAACCTGAATACAGCGCGGCATTCGCCCAGCAGGTCGCCGAGCACGCCGACGAACTCGCTGCGGTCATCGTCGAGCCCGTCGTTCAAGGGGCCGGCGGCATGCGCTTTCATGATCCCCGCTACCTGACCGACCTTCGGCGCATCTGCGATGAGCACGATGTGCTGTTGATCTTCGACGAGATCGCCACCGGCTTCGGCCGCACCGGTGCGCTGTTCGCTGCCGACCACGCCGGTGTCTGCCCCGACATCATGTGCGTCGGCAAGGCTCTGACCGGCGGATATCTCACCCTCGCCGCGACTTTGTGCACCCGCGATGTGGCTGGCACCATCAGCGACAACGAGCCGGGTGCGTTGATGCACGGCCCGACGTTCATGGCCAATGCGCTGGCCTGTGCGGTGTCGGTGGCCTCGGTGGAGTTGCTGCTGTCCGGCAACTGGCAAGGCCAGGTCAGCGCCATCGAGACCGGACTGCGCGACGGCCTGGAGTCGGCGCGAGCGCTATCCAACGTCGTCGACGTGCGGGTACTCGGGGCGATCGGGGTCATCGAAACCGATCAACCGGTCGATCTGCGTGTCGCGACACCGGTGGCGGTGGACCACGGTGTGTGGTTGCGCCCGTTCCGCAACCTGATCTATGTGATGCCGCCCTATATCTGCACTCCCGACGAGGTGGGTCAGATCACCTCGGCGATGATCGCGGTCGCTCGTGCTCTAACCTGAACGGTGTTCAATGCCCGGCTCGCCGGGGTGTTCAATGCCCCGCTCGCCGGGGTGTTCAATGCCCGGCTCGCCGGGTGCCGAGCGTCGACCTCAGAAGGAACACGCATGACCCGCGTTGGAACCTCCCCGCTGGCCTGGCTCGCCGACGTGGCGACCCGGCGGCGTGCAGACGGGCTGCGTCGTAGCCTGCGCGCACGGCCACCAGTTGGCGCCGAGGTCGACCTGGCCTCCAACGACTACCTCGGGTTGTCCCAGCATCCCGGCGTCATCGAGGGCGGCGTCAGCGCGCTGCGCACCTGGGGTGCCGGGTCGACCGGTTCGCGGTTGGTCACCGGCAACACCGAGTTGCACGAGGCCTTCGAGCAGTCGTTGGCTGACTTCGTCGGCGCAGAATCCGGGCTGGTGTTCTCCTCGGGCTACACCGCCAACCTCGGCGCCGTGGTTGCGCTGTCAGGCCCTGGGTCGTTGCTCGTGTCTGACGCGCTGAGCCATGCCTCACTGGTCGACGCCTGCCGGCTGTCGCGCGCCCGGGTCACCGTCACCCCGCACGGCGACATCACGGCTGTCGAGGCCGCGCTTGCCTCGCGGGACGAGGACCGCGCCGTGGTGGTCACCGACTCGGTTTTCTCGGCCGACGGCACGCTGGCACCGATTCGCGCACTGCACGACGTGTGCCGCCGACACTCGGCGCTACTGCTGGTCGACGAAGCCCACGGCCTGGGTGTCCGAGGTGACGGCGGCCGAGGCCTGCTCCACGAGGTCGGTCTGGCCGGCGCGCACGACGTCGTGATGACGACCACGCTGTCCAAGGCGCTGGGCAGTCAGGGTGGGGTGGTCCTCGGGCCGGTCGCGGTGCGCGAGCACCTGATCGATGCGGCACGGCCCTTCATCTTCGATACCGGGCTGGCGCCCGCTGCCGTCGGCGCCGCGCAGGCAGCGCTGGCGCTGCTTGAGTCCGAGCCGTGGCGGGCGCAGCGCGTGCTCGACCGCGCAGCCGAGTTGGCAGCCATGTGCGGAGTTGACGAGATTCCAGCGTCTGCGGTGGTGTCGGTGATCCTCGGCGACCCCGAGGTCGCTGTCGCCGCCGCCGCGGCTCTTCTGAATCGCGGTGTGCGCGTCGGGTGTTTCCGCCCACCCACGGTGCCGGCCGGCACGTCCCGCCTTCGGCTCACGGCGCGCGCATCGCTCACCGATGACGATATGGCGCTGGCGGATCAGGCGTTCACCGAGGTGCTCGCGCCCTCGTGAGCGTGCTCGTCGTCACCGGAACCGACACCGGCGTCGGGAAGACCGTCGTGACCGCCGCGCTGGCCTGCCACGCCAAGCTGGCCGGCATCGATGTCGCGGTATGCAAACCCGTGCAGACCGGCACCGCCGACGGAGACGACGACCTCGCCGAAGCGGGGCGGCTTTCCGGTGTCGGTGAACTCCACGGCCTGGCCCGATTTCCGGAGCCGCTGGCTCCGGTGGCCGCGGCTGGGCGGGCTGGGCAACCGCTTCCGACTCGCGGCGAACTCGTTGCGCTCGCTGGCGCCGTGGACGGACCCGACCGACTGACCTTGGTGGAAGGCGCCGGCGGCCTCCTCGTCGAGATCGGCGCCGGGGAGGTCACCCTGCGCGACATCGCCGTGGACCTGGCGGCGCCGGTGCTCGTGGTCGTCGCCGCCGGCCTGGGCACTCTGAACCACACTGCGTTGACCCTCGAGGCGCTGCGATCGGCGGGGCTCGCCTGCGCGGGCCTGGTGATCGGCTCCTGGCCGGCGACCCCGGGGATCGCTGAACTCGACAATCGCGAGGCGCTGGCCCGCATGGCTCCACTGCGCGCGGTGCTGCCCTCCGGCGCCGGCGGGATGGCCGCTGAGCGCTTTGCATCGGTCAGTGCGGCCGCGTTCGACACGGCCTGGCTGCGGGCACTGATCGGCTGATGGTCCATTCCGTCGAACTGCTCTTCGATGCCGCCACCGACGCGGCGGTTCGCCGGATCTGGGACGACCTCACCGAAGCCGGGATTCGCAGCCTGGCCGCGCACGAATCACCGAGCAATCGGCCGCACGTGACACTGACCGTGGCCGATCACCTCGACGGCGCCGTCGACGACGCGCTACGGCCCCTGCTGACCCGACTACCCATGCCGTGCGTGATCGGCGCGCCGATGTTCTTCGGCTCCGGGGCGGCGGTCACGCTGGTACGACTGTTGGTGCCGTCGGCCGAGTTGCTCGCGCTGCACGCCGACGTTCACCGGGCGACAACGCCGCACAGAAACACAGATCCGATGCCGCACACTGAGCCGGGACACTGGACGCCGCACGTCACCCTGGCCCGTCGGCTGCCGGTCGATCTGCTGGGCACGGCCGCCGGCTTGGGCGGGGTCGGTCGCAACATCCCTGGCGCCGCGGTCGCGCTGCGTCACTGGGATGGCAACGCCAAAGTCGAGCACCGGATCGGCTGATCGTCAGGTTCGCACCCGGCTGTGCACGGCGATTCCGTCCACCAACAATTGCAGGCCGAAGCCGAAGCGTGCCGTCGGGTCTTCGGCCCACACGGTCTGTGCCACCTCCGCACCCGCTGCGTCCCATTGCATCCGCGACTGTTCGTCAGCGGTGAACCCGAGGACGTAGTACACCACCGTCCGGGCGGCCAATTCGGTGTGGGCAGGCGATACGCCGGCCTCGCCTGCCGCGCGGTCCAGCAGGGTCAGCAGGTCACCCATCGTCACCGATTGGCCGGCGGCGAAGCTGGCCGATACCAACTCCGCGCCATCGGTGTGCGAGAGCAACGCGTTGCGCAGCCGATGGCAGATGACACCGACGCGCTGTTGCCAGTTGCCGGTGACGTTGTCGAACGCCGGCAGTATGTGGTCGGCGACGGCGCCGAGCAGCTGCTGCTTGTTGGCGAAGTGCCAATACAACGCGCCAGGGGACACCGCAAGCTCACGCGCGAGGCGTCGCATGGTCAGGTCAGCGATCCCGTAGGCGTCCAGCAGCGAGGCCGCCGCCTCGACCACGTCGCGTTTGTGGAGCTGCACACCGATACCCTAACCTGAACGGTGTTCAAGTGCTCGGCTCGCCGAGGTGTTCAAGTGCTCGGCCCCGCCGAGATGTTCGATTGGCAGACGGAAGGCTTTTGGTGAGCGACATTCTGGCAGTGGCCCGCGAGCAGGTGCTCGAGCGTGGCGAGGGACTGAACCAGGATCAGACCCTGCAGGTGCTGCAGTTGCCCGACGATCGGCTCGACGACCTGCTCGCGCTGGCCCACGATGTCCGGATGCGCTGGTGCGGTCCCGACGTCGAGGTTGAGGGCATCATCAGCCTCAAGACCGGCGGCTGCCCCGAGGACTGCCATTTCTGTTCCCAGTCAGGCCTTTTCGCCTCACCGGTGCGCAGCGCATGGCTGGATATCCCGAGCCTGGTCGAAGCCGCCAAGCAGACGGCCAAAACCGGTGCCACCGAGTTCTGCATCGTTGCCGCGGTGCGCGGTCCCGATGAGCGTCTGCTCGCCCAGGTAGCTGCAGGCATCGAGGCGATCCGCAACGAGGTCGACATCCAGATCGCCTGCTCGTTGGGAATGCTCACCCAAGAACAGGTCGACCAGTTGGCGGGGATGGGCGTGCACCGCTACAACCACAATCTGGAGACAGCCCGGTCGTTCTTCACCAATGTCGTGACCACGCATTCCTGGGAAGAGCGTTGGGGGACACTGCAGATGGTCCGGGAGGTCGGCATGGAGGTGTGCTGCGGCGGGATCCTCGGCATGGGCGAGACGCTCGAACAGCGCGCCGAGTTCGCTGCCAACCTGGCCGAGCTCGACCCGCACGAGGTCCCGCTGAACTTCCTCAATCCACGTCCCGGTACTCCGTTCGGCGACCTGGAGGTGCTGCCGGCCGGCGAGGCGCTCAAAGCGGTCGCAGCCTTCCGCCTGGCGCTGCCGCGCACCATGCTGCGTTTTGCCGGCGGTCGCGAGATCACCCTGGGTGACCTGGGTGCCAAGAAGGGCATTCTCGGCGGCATCAACGCGGTCATCGTCGGAAATTACCTCACCACGCTGGGGCGCCCCGCCGAGGCCGATCTGGAGTTGCTTGACAACCTGCAGATGCCGATCAAGGCGCTCAACGCAAGCCTGTGATGGTCGCGGACCTTCCGGCGCCGGTGGGCGCGGGAGCCTACAACGTCTACACCGGCGGTCCTGCCGGCAGTTCTGTTCCCACCGCTGCCCAGCTCGGCCTGGAACCGCCGCGATTCTGTGCCGCGTGTGGTCGCCGGATGATCGTGCAGGTGCGCCCCGACGGCTGGTGGGCGAAGTGCTCGCGCCACGGGTTGGTCGACTCCCATGACCTGGATCTCTACCGATGACCGGCGCCACGACCCCGTCGACGGTGTCGCCAACCCGTGCACGGCTGCGAGTGGCCGCAGGGCTGGTCGCTTCCGGGGCTGTTGTGGGGCTGGTGTGGGCGCTGCTGGCCCCGCCCATACACGGTGTCGTGGCGCTGACCCGCGGTGGGGACCGCGTCAAGATCGCCCTGGGCAGCGAGGCTGACCACTGGTTCACTGCGGCGGCACTGTTCCACGGGATGCTGTGCGTGCTGGCGGTAGTGGCCGCCGTCCTGGCGTGGCAGTGGCGGGCCCACCGCGGGCCGGCGATGACGGCCGTGCTGAGCATCGGGGCGATTGGTGCTGCGGGCGCCGCCGCAGGGGTCGGTGCGCTGGTGGCTCGGTGGCGCTATGGAAGTGTCGACGTCGCAACTGCGCCGGTCTCCGAGGATCGCCGGGTGCATTACGTCACCGAGGCGCCTGCCGTGTTCTTCGGCCACACGCCTCTACAGATCGCGCTGACCCTGCTTCTCCCGGCTGCGGTGATCGCGATCGTCTACGTCCTGGCCGCGGTGTCTACGCCGAGAGACGACCTCGGCGCATGGCCGCCGGTCGACGATCCGGTCGTGTTCACCGATCGAATCGGGACAGCGGCTGACGTTCCACCCGCCGCCCGGTGACGACCTTCGCGGTGATCTTGGTCAGCGTCAACATGCCACGGTAGGTCGACGGATTGAGCAGTGTCGGCCATTTGGTCCGGGCGATGTGCGCGCCCAGCGGCCGGCCGGCGAAGCGGTCCCGCAGCCAGCGCAACGTCATCGGGGCCGACATCGGGTGCAGCAGCAGATGCTCGCTGAACATGTCGCGGTGGTAGGTCACGCTGGCCCCACCGCGGGTGTACGTCTCGGTCAACTCGTCGATGTCGTCGACCGACACGATGCGATCGTGCACCGCCTGCACGATCAGCACGGGGGTCTTGGGGGCGGACGTCCCGAGCTTGATGTCGTCGAAAACCTTCTGCACCTCAGGGGTCAGCAGAAGCTCTTCCAGCGGTCGATCGACCAGCGTCGCCATATCCTTGCCGACGAACCACAGCAGTGCGTGGGCCGTGGTCATTCGCTCGATCCGGGCGAGCATCGCTTTGCCCTCGACCGTGGCGTGCTTGTCGATGATGCGCTGCAAATCCGGGTAGACATGGGTCAACGCGGCCACCACCAGTGCCGGAAGGCCCGAGTAGATGCTCCCGTTGAGGCGTTTGAAGGCGTGCCCCAGATCGCCGACCGGCGAACCCAGCACGGCGCCGACCATGTTGAGCTCGGGTGCATATGTGCCCTGCACCTCCGCGGCCCAGGCCGACGCCAGCCCGCCGCCCGAGTACCCCCACAGACCGACCGGCGACTGTGCCGTCAACCCGAAGGAGTCATGGTTGATCGCTGCGCGGACTCCGTCGAGGACGTGGTAGCCGGGCTCCAGCGGTGCGCCCCACATGCCGGCCGAGCCTTCGTGGTCGGGTACCGACACCGCCCAGCCCTCTGCAAGCGCGGCAGCGACCAGCAGGAACTCGAACTGTGCCACCGCGCCGATGGCCTTGGCGCCGCGGCGCAGGGCGTACGACGGAAAGCAACGGCTCGCGACCGCGTCGATGGCGCACTGATAGGACACGATCGGTAGCGGCCTGCTGTCGGTTCGCTCGGCCGGGGCGATGACCGTGGTGACGGTCGCCTGTGGGCGACCGTTGAGATCGGTGGTGCGGTAGAGCAGCTGCGTGGCGACCAGCTGCTGCGGTATGAACCCGAGGAAGGCCAGTTCGACATCGCGAGATCGCAACACCGTGCCCGGCCGGGCGTGTTCGAAACCGGCGGGCGGCTGATAGAACGGGTCATCGTCGGGGATCACCGGACGCGTATTGCTGCGCAGCGGCTCATGGGGCGGCTGACCGATCCACTCCGCGCCGGTCGACCGTGCCACGCTGCCCAAGTCCATCCAGGCATTCTTACTTAAGAAGGCGTTAAGAATCCAGTCGACTCACCCGGGTGGGCGCAAAGCAGCGAACTCGTCAGTGACCCGATAGCGAGATTCGGTGAAGCGGTACACGGCGGCCGGACGGCCGCCGCTGCGCCCGGATCGGGCAGTGGTGCCGGTGCGGGTGATCACTCGGCGACGTTCCAGTACACGCTGCAGATTGGTCGCGTCAACCTGATAACCCAGCGCCGCGCCGTAGATGTCACGAAGCGTCGAGAGCACGAACTCCGAAGGGGCAAGGGCGAATCCGATATTCGTGTAGGACAGTTTGGCGACCAGCCGGTGATGAGCGTGTTGCACCATCGGCGCGTGGTCGAAAGCCATCGCGGGAAGTTCATCGACCGGGTGCCAGCGGGTGTCGGGCGGCAGTTCGGGGGTGGCGGGAGAGGGGACCAGCCCCAGGAAGGTCGACGCGATGGTGCGGGGTCCAGGCACCCGTTGCGGATCGGAGAACACCGCGAGCTGTTCGAGATGGGCCAGTTCGCGAAGATCGACCTTCTCGGCCAACTGCCGTCGCACCGAGCTCGTCAGGTCCTCGTCGGCGCCCAACCGGCCACCGGGTAGCGACCATTTCCCGCGTTCGGGGGCCAGGGCGCGCTGCCACAACAGCACGTGAAGTGCAGGTTTATCGGAGCTGGCCGCCCCGTGAAGTGGGCGAACCTGGAGCACCGCTGCCAGCACTTCATGCTCGGTGCTACTATGAACCATGTTTTCGATTGTAAGTCGAAAACCTCGGCCTTGGGAAGGAGGCAGCGATGACGGTCACTGCTACTGATCTCTCCGATCGGATCGTGGACGGTCCGGACGGGTTCTCCGGTGTCGACGCGGATCAGGCGTGGGCCACCGAAGTGCGTCGCCTGCTCGCGCTGCGCAGGGCGACCCTGCTGGCGCACAACTACCAGCTGCCCGCCATCCAGGACGTCGCCGACCATGTCGGCGACTCGCTGGCGTTGTCGCGCATCGCCGCCGAGGCCCCAGAGGACACCATCGTCTTCGCGGGGGTGCACTTCATGGCCGAGACCGCCAAGATCCTCTCGCCCGACAAGACCGTGCTGATCCCGGATCAGCGGGCTGGATGCTCGCTGGCCGACTCGATCACCGCCGACGAATTGCGCGCGTGGAAGGCCGACCATCCCGGAGCGGTGGTGGTCTCCTATGTCAACACCACTGCTGCGGTGAAAGCCGAGACCGACATCTGCTGCACCTCGTCGAACGCCGTGGAGGTGGTGGACTCGATACCTGCCGACCGTGAGGTGCTGTTCTGCCCGGACCAGTTCCTCGGTGCACACGTGCGCCGGATGACCGGCCGCAAGAATCTGCACATCTGGGCCGGTGAGTGCCACGTGCACGCCGGTATCAACGGTGACGAACTTGCCGAGCAGGCGCGCACCCACCCGGAGGCCGAACTGTTCGTCCATCCTGAATGCGGCTGCGCGACCTCGGCCCTCTATCTGGCCGGTGAAGGGTCCTTCCCCGAGGACCGCGTCAAGATCCTTTCGACCGGCGGAATGCTCGACGCCGCTCGTCAGACCGGTGCCCGCCAGGTCCTGGTTGCCACCGAGGTGGGCATGTTGCACCAGTTGCGGCGCGCCGCACCGGATGTCGACTTTCAGGCCGTGAACGATCGGGCATCCTGCCGGTACATGAAGATGATCACCCCGGCGGCCATGCTGCGCTGCCTGATGGAGGGTGCTGATGAAGTGCACGTCGATCCCGAGACCGCGCGCGCGGCGCGTGCCAGCGTGACGCGGATGATCGAGATCGGACAGCCCGGCGGCGGGGAATGAACCCAACCTGCGGTGGCGCGGGAATCTGGCGCCAGCGCGCCGACGTCGTCGTGGTCGGCACCGGGGTGGCGGGATTGGCTGCGGCGCTGGCCGCACACCGGCAGGGTCGTCGCGTCGTGCTGCTCAGCAAAGCCGAGCAGACAGCCACGTTCTACGCCCAGGGCGGCATCGCGGTCGTCCTTCCCGACAATGACGATTCGGTCGAGGCTCACGTCGCCGACACGGTAGCGGCCGGGGCCGGCCTGTGCGATCCAGAAGCAGTGCGTTCGATCGTCGCCGACGGTCACCAGGCCGTTGGTGAACTCGTCGGCATGGGAGCGGCTTTCGACGAATCACCCACCGGGCACTGGGCGCTGACCAGGGAGGGCGGCCACTCGCGCCGGCGAATCATCCACGCCGGGGGTGATGCCACCGGGGCCGAGGTGCAACGGGCGCTCAACCACGCCGCGGCAACCCTGGACGTGCGCCGAAACCACCTCGCCGTCGAGGTGCTTGTCGATGACGGCGCCGTGGCCGGTGTGCTGGTGCGCAGCGATGACGGTCTGGGCGTGATTCACTCTCCGGCCGTGATTCTGGCCACCGGAGGACTGGGGCACTTGTATCAGGCCACCACCAACCCCGACGGATCCACCGGCGACGGTGTGGCGCTTGCACTGTGGGCCGGCCTGCCCGTCAGCGACATCGAGTTCATCCAGTTTCACCCGACCATGCTCTACACCGCCGACGCCGGTGGGCGCCGACCGCTGATCACCGAGGCGTTGCGCGGAGAAGGTGCGACACTGATTGACCGGCAAGGTTTTTCGGTGACGGCCGGAGTGCATCCGATGGGCGACCTGGCGCCGCGCGATGTGGTCGCCGCGGCCATCGAAGCGCGTCTGGCCGCCACCGGCGAGGCGTGTGTGTATCTGGATGCGCGCGCCGTCGACGGCCTGCCGTCGCGGTTCCCGACTGTCACCGCGGCCTGCCTGGCCGCCGGTGTCGACCCGACCCGTCAGCCGATCCCAGTGGTGCCGGGTGCCCATTACAGCTGCGGCGGAATCGTCACCGATCTCGACGGTAGAACCGCATTACCGGGGTTGTTCGCTGCCGGTGAGGTGGCCCGCACCGGGATGCATGGTGCGAACCGTTTGGCCTCCAACAGCCTGCTCGAGGGTCTCGTGGTCGGTGGCCGGGCAGGTCGCGCGGCAGTCCGCCACGCCGACGCCGCCGCCCCTGTTCGGGTGCTGACCCCGAAGACCCCGGTGCGGCCCGTGCTACCCCGGCTCGAACTCCAATCAGCGATGACCCGCCATGCTTCGGTGGTACGTGACGGTGCCCGCCTGCGCGAGGTGACCAACCGGGTTGACCAGGCCGCGTCGCGGGTCCTGCGGTCACGCCGCGACGTCGAGGATGCAGCTTTGACCGCAGTGGCTGCCGCGGTGACAGCAGCGGCCCTGGCCCGCACCGAAACCCGCGGATGCCATCACCGCTCGGACTTTCCCGATTGCGACCCAGCCCAGGCGTTCAGTACCGGACGCGTAGCCGGCCTGTCCCCGGCGGGGTGCTGATGAAATTCACCGACGGTGAGCGCACCGACGCGCGCGACGTGATCACCCGTGCACTGGCGGAGGACCTTCGCTACGGACCCGATGTGACCACGCAGGCCACCGTGGCCGCAGACGCCACCACGTCGGCGTCGGTGGTGGCCCGCGAATCCGGTGTGCTGGCCGGTTCGGAGCTGGCGTTGATGGTGCTCGACGCGGTGCTCGGCGATGACGGTTACCGCGTGGTCTACTGCGCGCCCGACGGCACCCGCCTGGCCGCCGGAGACGCCGCGCTGACCGTCCAGGCCCCCACACAGGGTCTGCTGACCGCCGAACGGACGCTGTTGAACCTGGTGTGCCACCTCTCGGGCGTCGCGACGACCACCGCGGCGTGGGTTGAGGCCGTCGCCGGGACATCCGCCCAGATTCGCGATACCCGAAAAACGCTGCCCGGGCTGCGAGTGCTGCAGAAGTATGCGGTCCGGGTGGGTGGCGGCATCAACCACCGGATGGGCCTCGGGGACGCGGCGTTGATCAAAGACAATCACGTCGCCGCGGCCGGGTCGGTGGTCGCCGCACTGCGCGAAGTCCGTGCGGCGGCGCCTGATCTGCCCTGCGAAGTCGAGGTCGACTCCCTCGAGCAACTCGACGAGGTGCTCGCAGAAGGCGTCGAACTCGTGCTGCTGGACAACTTCCCGGTGTGGCAGACCCAGATCGCGGTGCAGCGCCGGGCCGCGGCCAGCCCGCACACCAAGCTGGAATCCTCCGGTGGCCTGGCGTTGGCGAACGCCGCCGACTACGCGGGCACCGGAGTGGACTACCTGGCCGTCGGCGCGCTGACCCACTCGGTGCAGGTGCTGGATCTGGGGTTGGATCTGTAGAACATGCGATCAGCCCTTGCGGTGGCGGTGCTGGCTCTCGGCGTTGCCGTGTTCGCGCTGCTGCGCACCCTCGACTCGGAGCCGGACTACACCGAGGCTCAGCGCACCGATGCCGTGGCAGCGGTGTGCCAGGCCTTCGAGATGGTTCGCACTGCCGTGGCGACCAACACCAACACCGAGCCTCCGGGCGGTTCCACCGACGTCGCCGGAGCGCTGGCCGCCGCGGCCAATGCGCGGGTCGCGCTGCTCGACGGCGGGCAGTACCTGTTGGCTCGGCTGGAACCGGCCACCCCCGCCGACCTGGCCGACGAGATACGCCGGTTCGCCAACCAACTGATGGACATCGGGGCGGCAGCCACCGCGGGGGTGTCCAACTCCGATCCGGTGCAAGCGGCCCGCCTGGCCGATGCCGAGGCGGCCAGCGCCACCCTGAGCGCGCGCTGCGCGTCAGGCGATGTCGGCGACGAACACCCCTGAGCGTTTGACCAGCATCTGCGCGGTCCGCGGCAACGACTCGTCGGTAGTGCCGGCCGGCAGAACCCGGGGCCGGACCAGATGCAACCTCGTGCGTCCGATCTCGATGTCGGCTTCTCCGGCGGCCAGCACGTTCTTGACCCAGTTGGTCTTGCCGTGCGCCAAGCCGATCGCCAGCACGGCGCCCTTGCGGTAGGGGGTGACGATCGTCTCGTACTGCTTGCCCGACGTGCGACCGCGATGGTGGATCACCCCGAGCCCGGGCATGCGCTTGGACAACGGACGTAGCAGTGGGTTGATGTACTTGATCTGCAGGCGCTCGAACCACGGCGGGAAGATCATCGGCACGCCGGGTGCGTTGTTGGGATGGTTGTTTCTGCTGGTCTGACCGGACATGACGCCTCCGATACGGATTTGTGCAGCTCTGGGACAATGGTCAGCGTGAATGTATCGCCAGGGCTGCTGCGGCGCATCGATCTGCGCGGCACGACGCTGTCGGCGGCTCGCCTGCGCGGGGCACTCCCGCGCGGCGGTGTCGACGTCGACACCGTCGTCCCCAAGGTCCGGCCCATCGTCGATGCGGTCGCCGAACGCGGGGCTGACGCCGCCCTCGAATACGGCGCGTCCTTCGACGGTGTGCGGCCCGACCAGGTCCGAGTCCCCACCGAACACCTCGCGTCGGCGCTGGCCGAGCTTGACGCCGATGTCCGCGTCGCGCTCGAGGTGGCGATCGAGCGGGCCCGTGCCGTGCACGCCGACCAGCGCCGCACGGACACCACCACCACGCTGGCCCCGGGTGCCACCGTGACCGAGCGGTGGGTGCCCGTCGAGCGCGTCGGGCTGTACGTGCCCGGCGGTAACGCCGTCTACCCGTCGAGTGTGGTGATGAACGTGGTCCCCGCGCAGATCGCCGGGGTGGATTCCCTGGTGATCGCCAGCCCGCCACAGGCGTCTGTGCAGGGGCGGTTCCATGGCCTGCCGCACCCGACGATCCTGGCCGCTGCCGCGTTGCTGGGTGTCGATGAGGTGTGGGCGGTCGGCGGTGCTCAGGCGGTCGCGCTGCTGGCATACGGCGGCACCGACACCACGGGGGGCGAGCTGACGCCGGTGGACATGATCACCGGTCCGGGCAACATCTACGTCACCGCCGCCAAGCGGATCTGCCGTTCAACGGTCGGCATCGACGCCGAGGCCGGCCCCACCGAGATCGCGATCCTGGCCGACCACACTGCCGATCCGGTGCACGTCGTCGCCGACATGATCAGCCAGGCCGAACACGACGAGATGGCCGCCAGCGTCTTGGTGACCGACAGTGCCGAGCTGGCCGATGCGACCGGCCGTGAGCTGGCCGTGCAGCTGGAAACCACGGTGCATCGCCGGAGGGTGACCGCGGCGCTGACCGGTCAGCAGTCGGCGATCGTGCTGGTCGACGACATCGAGGCCGGTATCCGCACCGTCAACGCCTACGCCGCCGAACACTTGGAGATCCAGACCGTCGATGCTGCCGCGGTGGCCGGCCGGATCCGTTCTGCCGGAGCGATATTCGTCGGTCCGTACGCACCGGTGAGCCTGGGCGACTACTGCGCCGGGTCCAACCATGTGCTGCCCACCGCAGGGTGCGCGCGGCATTCCAGCGGACTGTCGGTGCAGACGTTCCTACGCGGAATCCACGTCGTGGACTACACCGAGGCCGCGCTGAAGGACGTGTCCGGCCACGTCATCACCCTGGCCCAGGCCGAGGACCTGCCCAGTCACGGTGAAGCGGTGCGCCGAAGGTTCGAGCGATGACCGCGGTGGCGTTGGCGGATCTGCCGCTGCGCGCGGACCTGCGCGGCAAATCACCTTATGGCGCACCGCAGCTTTCGGTCCCAGTGCGGTTGAACACCAACGAGAACCCGCATCCGCCGACCCAGGCGCTCATCGAGGACGTCGCTGCCTCGGTGCGCGACGCCGCGGCTGAGCTGCACCGCTATCCCGACCGGGATGCGGTCGCGCTGCGCACCGACCTCGCCGACTACCTGACCAGGCAGACCGGCTGCCCGGTGGGTATCGACAACGTCTGGGCGGCAAATGGATCCAACGAGATCCTGCAGCAGTTGCTGCAGGCGTTCGGTGGTCCCGGCCGGCGTGCGATCGGCTTCGTACCGTCGTATTCGATGCACCCGATCATCGCCGACGCCACCCAGACCAGGTGGCTGACCGCCCACCGCGCCGACGATTTCAGCCTCGACCCCGCGGTGGCGGCCCGTGCCATCAAGGAGCACAGCCCCGACGTCGTTTTCCTCGCCAGCCCGAACAATCCGTCGGGTCAGAGCGTCACCGCCGACCAGCTGCGGCAGCTCTTGGACGCGCTGTCCGCGCAGTCCGGTGGCATGCTGATCGTCGACGAGGCTTATGGTGAGTTCTCCTCGCAGCCCAGCGCCATCGGGCTGATCGAGGAGTATCCGACCAAACTGGTCGTCACGCGCACGATGAGCAAGGCGTTCGCCTTCGCCGGGGGTCGGCTGGGCTACCTGGTCGCCACGCCCGCGGTGATCGAGGCGATGCTGCTGGTGCGGCTGCCCTACCACTTGTCGTCGCTCACCCAGGCTGCGGCTCGGGCTGCGCTGCGGCACGCCGCGGACACCCTGGGCAGTGTGGCCACGCTGATCGCCGAGCGCGAGCGAGTATCCCGAGAGTTGCAGGATCTGGGTTTCCGGGTGGTACCCAGCGATGCCAACTTCCTGCTGTTCGGTGAGTTCCCGGACGCGCACGCGACGTGGCAGCGCTACCTCGACCACGGCGTGCTCATCCGCGATGTCGGGATCCCCGGATTCCTACGAACCACGATCGGCCTGGCCGACGAGAACGACGCGCTGCTGGCCGCCAGCGCACGAATAGGAGAATCGTGACCACATCATCTGGTTCACCCGGCGTGGACCGCATCGCCCGTCGTGCGTCCATCACGCGCACGACGAAGGAATCCGATATCGCCGTCGAGCTCAACCTCGACGGGACCGGGCAGGTCAGTGTCGACACCGGCGTGCCATTCTTCGATCACATGCTCACCTCGTTGGGCAGCCACGCCAGCTTCGATCTGACCGTCAAAGCCACCGGCGATATTGAGATCGAGGGTCACCATACGATCGAGGACACCGCCATCGTGTTGGGTCAGGCGCTGGGTCAGGCGCTGGGCGACAAGCGTGGCATCCGCCGCTTCGGCGATGCGTTCATCCCGATGGACGAGGCGCTTGCCCACGCGGCCGTGGATGTGTCCGGACGTCCCTACTTCGTGCACACCGGCGAGCCCGAGTACATGGTCGAGTTCACCATCGCTGGTTCCTCGGCGCCGTATCACACCGTGGTGAACCGCCATGTGTTCGAGTCGCTGGCCTTCAACGCTCGCATCGCGCTGCACGTGCGCACGCTCTACGGTCGCGATCCGCACCACATCACCGAGGCGCAGTACAAGGCGCTCGCCCGGGCGCTGCGACACGCCGTCGAGTACGACGACCGGGTCAGTGGGGTGCCCTCGACCAAAGGCACGCTGTGACAAAGAAACTTGTAGTGCTCGACTACGGGTCGGGCAATCTGCGCTCGGCTCAGCGCGCCCTCGAACGGGTCGGTGCCGAGGTGGAGGTCACCGCGGATCCAGCGGCCTCGATGGCCGCCGACGGTCTGGTGGTACCGGGCGTCGGCGCGTTCGAAGCGTGTATGTCGGGACTGAGTGCCATCGGCGGGGAGCAGATCATCGCCGATCGGCTGGCAGCGGGACGCCCGGTACTCGGGGTGTGTGTCGGTATGCAGATCTTGTTCTCCCGCGGCGTGGAGTTCGGTGTCGAGACCACCGGGTGTCGTCAGTGGCCCGGATCGGTGGTGCGCATCGACGCGCCGGTGATACCGCACATGGGCTGGAACGTCGTCGACGCCCCCGCCGACAGCGTGCTGTTCGCCGGAATGTCTGCCGACACCAGGTTCTACTTCGTGCACTCCTACGGTGCCCAGCAGTGGGAGGGTAGCCCGGACGCATCGCTGACCTGGGCCACCCATCACGTACCGTTTTTGGCCGCTGTCGAGGACGGGCCGCTGTCGGCCACCCAGTTCCATCCGGAGAAAAGCGGGGACGCTGGAGCTCAATTGCTGTCGAACTGGGTCGGGGCGCTAAGTTGACCAGCGTGGATTCCGCGAACCCGTCGTCGTCGAAGTTGATTCTGCTGCCCGCTGTGGATGTGGTCGAGGGCCGCGCCGTGCGACTGGTGCAAGGCCAAGCCGGAAGCGAGACCACCTATGGATCGGCGCTCGATGCAGCGATGACCTGGCAGCGCGACGGCGCGGAGTGGATTCACCTGGTCGACCTGGATGCAGCGTTCGGTCGAGGTTCCAACCGCGAACTGCTCGCCGAGGTCGTCGGCAAGCTCGACGTTGCGGTGGAACTGTCCGGCGGCATCCGCGACGACGACTCGCTGGCTGCGGCGCTGGCCACCGGGTGCGCACGGGTCAATCTGGGCACCGCCGCACTGGAGAACCCGCAGTGGTGCGCCAAAGTGGTGGCCGAGCACGGCGACGCAGTGGCCGTCGGGCTCGACGTCAAGATCGTCGATGGCCAGCACCGGCTCCGTGGCCGCGGCTGGGAAACCGATGGCGGCGACTTGTGGACCGTGCTGGAACGCCTTGACCGCGAAGGCTGTTCACGTTTCGTGGTGACCGACGTCACCAAAGACGGCACCTTGAACGGTCCCAATCTTGAGCTCTTGATGCAGGTGTGTGAGCGCACCGACGCGCCGGTCATCGCCTCCGGCGGGGTCTCCAGCCTCGATGATCTGCGCGCGATCGCAACCCTGACCGGACACGGAGTGGAAGGCGCCATCGTCGGGAAAGCGCTCTACGCCGAACGGTTCACGTTGCCGCAGGCGCTGGCCGCGGTCAGTCAGTAAGGGGAAGCCGATGCTCGATTCGCAGCAGCTGACCGAACTGCTGGCCACCGCGGCTGGAATCCTCGACTCGGCCTCCTCGCAGTTCGTCAACGGTCACCGCGCCGACTCGGCGGTGGCGAAAAAGGGAAACGACTTCGCCACCGACGTCGATCTCGCGCTGGAAAAGCGCATCACGGCCGAGTTGACGCGGCTCACCGGAATCGGTGTCCACGGCGAGGAGTTCGGCGGCGAGTCGCTCGAGGCCGACCAGGTGTGGGTGCTCGACCCGATCGACGGGACCTTCAATTACGCCGCAGGTCTGCCGACGGCGGCGATGCTGCTCGGACTGCTCGTCGACGGCGAGCCGGTTCTGGGGTTGACGTGGTTGCCGTTCACCTCCCAGCGGTACACGGCGATTGTCGAGGGGCCGGTGCACTGCAATGGGCAACCCCTGGACGGTTTGGTGTCCGCCACGCTTGCCGATTCGGTCGTCGCGACCGGCACATACAACATCGAATCCCGAGGTCGGTTTCCCGGACGTTACCGGGCAGCAGTATTGGCGAATCTGAGCCGGGAGTGCTCACGGATCCGTATGCACGGTGCCACCGGTGTCGATCTCGCCTACGTCTCGGCCGGAATACTCGGCGGCGCAATCAGTTTCGGCCACCACGTGTGGGACCATGCAGCCGGGGTGGCGCTGGTGCGGGCGGCCGGAGGTCGTGTCACCGACCTCGCCGGTGAACGCTGGACGCCGACGTCGTCGTCAGCATTGGCAGCGGCGCCCGAGGTGCACGAGCGGATGCTTGAGCTCATCGGTGCTGCGGGCGCTCCGGAGGATTACCGGTGACTGCGTCCAGTGACGTTGCCACCCGGGTGATTCCCTGTCTGGACGTCGACGCCGGCCGAGTCGTCAAGGGCGTGAACTTCGCCAACCTGCGTGACGCGGGTGATCCCGTGGAACTGGCTGCCGCCTACGACGCCGAGGGTGCCGACGAGCTGACGTTCCTCGACGTGACCGCGTCGTCGTCGGGGCGCGCAACGATGCTGGAGGTGGTCCAGCGCACGGCCGATCAGGTGTTCATCCCGCTCACCGTCGGTGGCGGTGTCCGTTCGGTCGGTGATGTGGACGTGTTGCTGCGGGCCGGTGCGGACAAGGTGTCGGTCAACACCGCCGCGATCGCGCGCCCGGAGTTGCTCTCGGAGTTGTCGCGCCGGTTCGGCTCCCAGTGCATCGTGCTTTCGGTGGATGCGCGCACGGTGCCGCAGGGCTCGCCACCCACGACGTCTGGGTGGGAGGTCACCACCCACGGTGGTCGGCGCGGCACCGGTCTCGACGCGGTCGAATGGGCAGTCCGTGGTGCCGAACTGGGGGTGGGGGAGATCCTGCTCAACTCGATGGACTTCGACGGGACGAAAGCCGGTTTCGACTTGCCGATGCTGCGCGCCGTGCGGGGCGCAGTCTCGGTGCCGGTGATCGCCAGCGGTGGTGCAGGGGCGGTGGAGCACTTCGCGCCCGCGGTGCACGCCGGTGCCGATGCGGTGTTGGCGGCCAGCGTCTTTCACTTCCGTGAGCTGACCATCGGCCAGGTGAAGGCGGCGATGGCTGCTGAGGGGATCACGGTGCGGTGAGGTTGGACCCGGCGATCGCGCAGCGATTGAAACGCAACGCCGACGGCCTGTTCACCGCGGTGGTTCAGGAACGCGCCACCGGGCAGGTGCTGATGGTGGCCTGGATGGACGACGACGCGCTGGCACGAACGCTGGAAACCCGCGAGGCAACCTATTTCTCGCGGTCGCGGGGCGAGCAGTGGATCAAGGGTGCAACGTCGGGGCACACCCAGCATGTGCATTCGGTGCGTCTGGACTGTGACGGCGACACTGTGTTGCTCGAAGTCGATCAGGTCGGTGCGGCCTGCCACACCGGAGCCCACACCTGCTTCGACGCCGACCAGCTGCTGGGCCCCGAAACCTGAGGGCAGGTCAGCCCGCTGTGTGGCGCCGCAGCACTTCCAGTGCCTTGTCGGCGTGCACGTCCATGCTGAACTCGCTGGAGATCACCTCGAGCACTGTGGCGTCGGTGCTGATCACAAATGTCGAGCGCTTCACCGGCACCAGCTTGCCCAGTAGTCCGCGCTTGACGCCGAATTGGGTGGCGACCGCACCGTCGCTGTCGGAGAGCAGGGGATAGCCGAACCCTTGCTGGTCAGCGAACTTGGCCTGTTTGTCGACGGGGTCGGCGCTGATGCCCACGGTGGTGGCGCCGACCGCGGCGAACTCGGCGGCCAGATCCCGGAAATGGCAGGCCTCCTTGGTGCAACCCGGCGTCATCGCCGCCGGGTAGAAGAACAGCACCATCGGGCCGGCGGCAAGCAGGTCGGTCAGTCGCCGGGGCGTGCCCGTCTGATCGGGGAGTTCGAACTCGGCGACCTTGTCACCCGGTTTGAGGGGATTCATGTTCTCAACCGTACTTCTGGGACAATCACCGCGTGCAGACGACCGCAACCCTCAGCGCGACCACGACGCGCGAGGACTTCCGGGCCCTGGCCGCCGAGCACCGTGTGGTGCCGGTGACGCGCAAGGTGCTCGCCGACAGCGAGACGCCGCTGTCGGCGTATCGCAAACTGGCCGCCAATCGCCCTGGAACATTCCTGCTGGAGTCCGCAGAGAACGGGCGGTCATGGTCGCGGTGGTCGTTCATCGGTGCCGGCGCGCCCTCGGCGCTGACGGTGCGCGACGGCGAAGCAGGCTGGCTGGGCACCATACCCAAGGATGCCCCGTCCGGGGGCGATCCGCTGGAGGCGCTGCGGGCCACGCTGGCCCTGCTGGAGACCGCGGCGCTGCCCGGTCTACCGCCGCTGTCCTCGGGTCTGGTCGGCTATTTCGCCTATGACTTCGTCCGGCGCCTCGAGCGTCTGCCGGAACTTACCGTCGACGATCTCGGTCTGCCGGACATGGTGTTGCTGTTGGCCACCGACATCGCCGCGGTCGACCACCACGAAGGCACCATCACCCTGATCGCGAACGCGGTGAACTGGAACGGCACCGACGAGCACGTCGACCGGGCCTACGACGACGCAGTGGCACGGGTAGAGGTGATGACCTCGGCACTGGCCGAGCCGCTGCCCTCGACGGTCGCGACGTTCGGCCGGCCGGCGCCGATCCATCGCGCGCAGCGCACCGTGGAGGAGTACACCGCAATCGTCGACAAACTCGTCGGCGACATCGAGGCCGGCGAGGCCTTCCAGGTGGTGCCGTCGCAGCGTTTCGAGATGGACACCGATGCCGACCCGTTGGACGTCTACCGGATGCTGCGGGTGTCCAATCCCAGCCCGTACATGTATCTGCTCAACGTGCCCGACTCCGCCGGCGGAATCGACTTCTCCATCGTCGGGTCCAGCCCCGAGGCGCTGGTGACGGTCAAGGACGGGCGCGCCACGACGCATCCGATCGCGGGGACGCGCTGGCGCGGCGACACCGAAGAGGAAGACCTGCTGCTGGAAAAGGAGCTGCTGGCCGACGAGAAGGAACGTGCCGAACACCTGATGCTGGTCGACCTCGGTCGCAACGATCTGGGCCGAGTGTGTCGGCCCGGCACCGTGCGGGTCGAGGACTACAGCCACATCGAGCGGTACAGCCACGTCATGCACCTGGTGTCGACGGTGACCGGACTGCTCGCCGACGGGAGAACCGCGCTGGACGCGGTGACGGCGTGTTTTCCAGCCGGCACGCTGTCGGGGGCGCCCAAGGTGCGTGCCATGGAACTCATCGAGGAGGTCGAGAAGACCCGACGCGGACTGTACGGCGGTGTGCTCGGCTACCTGGACTTCGCCGGCAACGCCGACTTTGCGATCGCGATCCGGACCGCGCTGATGCGCAACGGCACCGCTTATGTGCAGGCCGGGGGAGGCGTGGTCGCCGACTCCAACGGTCCCTATGAGTACACCGAGGCGTCCAACAAGGCCCGGGCCGTGTTGAGTGCGATCGCTGCGGCCGAAACGCTGAGTGCGCCGTGATCAGGGCCGCCCAACTGCTGCTGGTGCTGGCCGCCGCCGGACTGTGGGTGGGCTCGCGGCTGACGTGGGTCGAGGTGGACTCGTTCGACGGCCTCGGCCAGCCCAGGACGACCGACCTCAGCGGGGCCACCTGGTCGACGGCGCTGCTGCCGCTGGCGTTGCTGGTGTTGGCGGCCGCGGCTGCTGCACTGGCCGTGCGGGGATGGCCACTGCGCATCCTGTCGGTGCTGGTGGCGGCGGCGAGCGCCGGCATGGGGTACCTGGCAATCGGGCTGTGGGTGATTCCGGATGTCGCCCCCCGCGCGATCCGGCTGGCAGATCTGCCGGTTTGGGAGCTGCTCGATACCGAGCGTCACTACGCGGGCGCGGTGGTGACGTTGGTTGCCGCGGTCTTGTCGCTGTTGGGCGCGGTGCTGTTGATGCGGGCCGCGGCCACCCCGCGCACCGACACTGCGCGCTACGCGCGCCGCGCCGAGCCGGTCGACGGCCCGGCCTCGTCGATGTCGGAACGCGCGATCTGGGACGCGCTGGACGAGGGGGCCGATCCGACCCGCGACACACCTGACCCGGACCTGAGGGGCGGTGATCGGTGATGGCGCGGTGGCGGCTACCCTTCGTTAAAGACCAAACGGCTGTCAGGGGAAGGGAAGCGACGCCTATGGGTTCGGCGACCGTGCTCGACTCCATCCTCGAAGGGGTCCGTGCCGACGTTGCCGCTCGCGAGGCCGTGGTGAGTTTGGCCGAGATCAAGGAGCGGGCAAAGAAGGCGCCGGCGCCTCTGGATGTGCTGAGTGCGCTGCGGGCGCCGGGTATCGCGGTGATCGCCGAGGTCAAGCGTGCCAGCCCGTCACGCGGTGAACTTGCGGCCATCGCCGACCCAGCCGAGCTCGCGAGGGCGTATCAGGATGGCGGCGCGAGGGTCATCAGCGTGTTGACCGAACAGCGGCGCTTCCATGGGTCGCTCGATGACCTCGACGCGGTCCGTGCCGCGGTGTCGATCCCGGTGCTGCGCAAAGATTTCATCGTCTGGCCCTACCAGATTCACGAAGCGCGGGCTCATGGCGCCGACATGCTTCTGCTGATCGTGGCTGCACTCGAGCAACCGGCGCTGGAGTCGCTGCTCGAACGCACGGAGTCCCTCGGTATGACCGCCTTGGTCGAGGTGCATACCGAGGAGGAGGCAGATCGGGCGCTGGAGGCCGGCGCGAAGGTCATCGGCGTCAACGCACGCAATCTGAAGACTCTGGAAGTTGATCGCAGCACCTTCTCGCGCATCGCGCCCGGACTGCCGAGCAACGTGATCCGGGTCGCGGAGTCCGGTGTGCGGGGCACCGCTGATCTGCTCGGATATGCGGGGGCCGGAGCCGACGCAGTGCTGGTCGGGGAGGGACTGGTCACCAGCGGTGATCCTCGCAGCGCCGTCGCCGACCTCGTCACGGCCGGTACGCATCCGTCGTGCCCGAAACCTGCCCGTTAGGTGAACGAGCTGACCGGTGTCGACCTGCCGCGTGCCAGCGCGGCGGTCGCCGAACCGACTGCCCACGACCCGGACGCGCGCGGACATTTCGGCGTTTACGGTGGCCGTTACGTGCCCGAGGCGCTGATGGCGGTGATCGAAGAGGTCACCGCCGCCTACGAGAAGGCGCGCGGCGATCAGACTTTCCTCGATGAACTGGACCGGCTGCAACGGCATTACGCCGGACGACCGTCACCGCTGTATGAGGCTGAGCGGCTTCGCGACCACGCCGGCGGGGCCAGGGTGTTCCTCAAACGAGAGGACCTCAACCACACCGGCTCACACAAGATCAACAATGTGCTGGGCCAGGCGCTGCTAGCGCGTCAGATGGGTAAGACCCGCGTGATCGCCGAGACCGGCGCCGGACAACATGGCGTGGCCACCGCGACGGCCTGCGCGTTGCTGGGGCTCGAGTGCGTCATCTATATGGGTGCGGTCGACACGGCGCGGCAGGCCTTGAACGTGGCACGGATGCGCCTGCTCGGGGCGACGGTGGTTTCTGTCGAGTCGGGGTCCAAGACGCTCAAGGACGCGATCAACGACACGTTCCGCGATTGGGTCACCAATGCCGACAACACCTACTACTGCTTCGGCACGGCGGCGGGTCCGCACCCGTTCCCGATGATGGTGCGCGATTTTCAGCGCGTGATCGGGATGGAGGCGCGGGCGCAGATGCTGGATCAGGCGGGACGGCTGCCCGACGCGGTGGTCGCGTGCGTCGGGGGTGGATCCAACGCGATCGGCATCTTCCACGCGTTCATCGATGACCCCGGTGTACAGCTGATCGGCTACGAGGCCGCGGGCGACGGCGTCGAAACCGGGCGTCATGCCGCGACTTTCACCGGCGGTTCACCCGGGGCGTTTCAAGGGTCGTATTCCTACCTGCTTCAGGACGAAGATGGCCAGACGATCGAATCACATTCGATCTCAGCGGGTTTGGACTACCCCGGGGTGGGGCCTGAGCATGCTCTGCTCAAGGATGTCGGGCGTGCTCGATACCAGCCGATCACCGACAGCGAAGCCATGGATGCGCTGTCGCTGCTCAGCCGCACCGAGGGGATCATCCCGGCGATCGAGTCGGCTCACGCCGTGGCCGGCGCGTTGAAATTGGGTCCCGAACTTGGGCCCGGAGCGATGATCCTGGTGAATCTGTCGGGCCGCGGCGACAAAGATGTCGAGACGGCTGCCAAGTGGTTCGGGCTTCTTGACGGTGGGCCGTCGTGAGCCGCCTCTCGGGAGTGTTCGAATCCTGTCGGGCCGAGGAACGCGCTGCACTCATCGGCTACCTGCCGACGGGATATCCAGATGTGCCGACTTCGATTTCGGCGATGACCGCACTGGTCGAGTCGGGATGCGACATCGTCGAGGTGGGTATCGCCTACTCCGACCCGGGAATGGATGGCCCGACGATCGCTGCGGCCACCGAGGTGGCGCTGCGCGGGGGCGTGCGGGTTCGGGACGCGTTGAGCGCGGTAGAGGCGATCAGCAACGCCGGCGGCAACGCAGTGGTGATGAGCTATTGGAATCTGGTGCTGCGCAAAGGCGTCGACACCTTTGCCCGCGACCTCGCGTCCGCCGGCGGGCTGGGCATCATCACTCCTGATCTGATTCCCGACGAGGCCGATGAGTGGATGGCCGCGTCGGAGGCGCACAACCTCGATCGAATCTTCCTGGTGGCACCGTCTTCGACACCTGAACGTCTGGCCCAAACGGTGCAGGCGTCGCGCGGGTTCGTCTACGCGGCGTCCACGATGGGTGTTACCGGGGCACGTGACGCGGTTTCCGATACCGCACCGGAGCTCGTGCGTCGCATCAAGGAGGTTGCCGACATTCCGGTCGGAGTGGGCCTCGGGGTGCGCTCGCGTGAGCAGGCAGCCGAGATCGGCGCGTACGCTGACGGTGTGATCGTCGGTTCGGCGCTGGTGTCCGCGCTGACCGACGGTATGCCGGCGATGCGCACGCTGACCGCGGAGTTGGCGGACGGAGTGCGGCAGAGGGTCACTGCGTGACCACGACGCTGCTGGCTTCGTTCCCGAGCCCCCCTCAGGGTGTCTGGTATCTGGGTCCGTTCCCGGTACGCGCGTACGCGCTGTTCATCATCGCCGGCATCATCGCGGCGTTGGTGATCGGCGATCGGCGGTGGGTGGCCCGAGGCGGTGAGCCCGGCATGGTCTACGACATCGCGTTGTGGGCCGTGACGTTCGGCTTGATCGGCGGCCGTCTTTATCACGTGCTGACCGACTGGAGTACCTACTTCGGCCCGGGGGGAGCCGGTTTCGTCGCTGCGCTGCGGATCTGGGACGGCGGCCTGGGGATCTGGGGCGCAGTCGCGCTGGGCGGCGTCGGTGCCTGGATTGGCTGCCGCAGAGCGGGAATCCCGCTACCGGCGTTCGGCGACGCCATTGCGCCGGGCATCATTCTGGCGCAGGCGCTCGGCCGTCTCGGCAACTATTTCAATCAGGAACTCTACGGGCGCGAAACAACGCTGCCGTGGGGGTTGGAGATCTACGAGCGCCGTAATGCCGCCGGTGCTGTCGACTTCCTCAACGGGGTCTCGACCGGTCAGCTGCTGGAGGTCGTGCACCCGACTTTCCTCTACGAGCTGCTGTGGAACCTGTTGGTCTTCGTCGCGCTGTTGGTCATCGATCGGCGTTTCAGGATCGGTCACGGCCGACTCTTTGCGCTGTACGTCGCGGGGTACTGCGTCGGCCGATTCTGGATCGAGTTGCTGCGCAGCGACTTCGCGACCGAAATCGCCGGTGTCCGGATCAACTCGTTTACCGCGACTTTCGTGTTCATCGGCGCTGTGGTCTACATCATGGCTGCTCCGCGGGGCCGCGAAGACCCGGCGATGTTGCGCGGGACACAGCAGGCCTCGGCCGAGGACGTAGTCAAGGACCTCGCGGTGGGGGCTTCCACGACTGGTGTCGTGGCGGCGGCTGCGGTGGCTGCTGAGGAAGACCGAGAAGAGGCCCAATCCGATACCGACGATGTCGGTGGTGTCGGGTCGGTCGAGGAGGACGAGCTCGCCGAAGCAGTGGACGACGCGCCGGACGCCCACGAGGCTGCCTTGGCCGGCGAAGCCGATGCCGAAGCATTGGCAAGCGAGGCCGCCGGTGAAGACGATGCCGGGGGTGACTCTGCCGAGCAGCGTGGGCCCGTCTTCGCCGACGCGCCGGAGGCCGAAGCGCAGACAGATGCCGGTGGAGTCGGGGCCGTGGAGGGCGACGAAGCCGAGCACATGCTGGAGGCTGTCTCCGGTCGTGACGCCGCGAGCGAGGGACAGCTGCAACCGGCCGTCGAGAAGCTCGACGACGAGATCCCCGTTGACGATGCCGGCGAGTCTGAACGAGACGAGGAGTCGGTCGCCGACACCGAGTCAGTCAGCGATGAGGTGCCCGTTGTCGAGGGTGAGGATGCTGCGGAGGCGTTGGCCGGTGCTGAGGATGCCGAGGAGACCGATGGTGGTGAACCCCCGTCGGAGGAGGAGTCTGCTCCGAACACCGAATCTGCCGAGGCCGATGCTGATGCCGTGGCCGAGGCTGATGAGGAGTCGGTCGCCGGTGAGGAGTCGGTAGCCGAGGAGGTGCCGGTGGCCGAGGGTGAGGATGCTGCGGAGGCGTTGGCCGGTGCTGAGGATGCCGAGGAGACCGATGGTGGTGAACCCCCGTCGGAGGAGGAGTCTGCTCCGGACACCGAATCTGCCGGGGCCGATGCTGATGCCGTGGCCGAGGCTGATGAGGAGTCGGTCGCCGGTGAGGAGTCGGTAGCCGAGGAGGTGCCGGTGGCCGAGGGTGAGGATGCTGCGGAGGCGTTGGCCGGTGCTGAGGATGCCGAGGAGACCGATGGTGGTGAACCCCCGTCGGAGGAGGAGTCTGCTCCGGACACCGAATCTGCCGAGGCCGATGCTGATGCCGTGGCCGAGGCTGATGAGGAGCCCGGTGCTGACGACGAAATCCGTTCCAGTGAGGATCCCGCCGGTAGTGAGGTCCCGCCAGCCGCGGGCGAGGATACTGCCGAAGCGCTTACCGGGACAGCGGTCGTCGATCACAGTGACGGTGAGGCGGCCGTTTCGGAGACCGCCGGTGACCCTGCCGAGCAACCTGAACGTCCCACTTCGCCGCCCTTGCCGACGGTGAGCTCATCCTACGGTGGCGGACGTGTCCGACAATGGTTGCGCAGACGTCGAAACCGCTAGCCAGGCCCGAGACGAATATCGGTCGCCGCGGTGAGCCGGTCGGCGGGCAATCCGGCGTGCCGACAGACGTGGGAGACCGAATCGGCCGAGCCTGCGCTGAAGACCCCGAAAAGTACCTCGTCTGCAGGAACGACGATCATGGCTGTCAGTGTGATGGTCGTGCCGAGGGCGGATATGGCGGCAGCACTCGCTTCCAGGATGGCAGTCGTCAGTTCCAGTGATTCGCGTACGGCCGCCGGCTGATACCACTCGACCAGATAACACGGTTCCGGCGCGCTCACCGGTCCGAGATTATTCGGTGTGGCAGGCAGCTAAATCGGGCGATTCCCTATCAAGGCGCCATCGGCGTTCCCTCGTTGGTGTCTCGTGGACCTGCGACCTGCAGCGAAAGCATTTTCCGACCGTAACGAGACGTGTGGGGTTGTGACATGATCCCGAGGTGACAGCGGGGGTGGTGAGCCGTGATGTGGAATACGCGGCACTCGCCGCGTTCATCGACGCTGCGGCTCGCGAACCCACCAGCTTGCTGATCGAGGGCGAAGCGGGCATCGGGAAGACCACCATGTGGTTGGCGGGCCTCCAACAGGCCAGCGAGCGGAGTTTCCAGGTGCTGGCCACCCGCCCGGCGCAGACCGAATCGGCGTTGGCGTATGTCTCCCTGGCCGACCTGCTCAGCAGGGTCGACGCTGCGGTGATCAACGCCCTGCCTGACCCGCAGAGACGTGCGTTGGACCGCGTGTTGCTTCGATCTCACCCCAGCGACGAGGCGACCGATCCTCGGGTGGTGGCCGCAGCGTTCCTCTCGGTGATCGAACTGCTGGCCGATGCCGGGCCGGTGTTGATCGGCGTCGACGATTTGCAGTGGCTCGATACCTCCAGTGCTGCGGTCGTCGCGTTCGCCGCGCGGCGGCTTTCGGGCGCTGTCGGGATCCTCGCGGCGGTGCGTAGCGGCACGATCCCGGCGGTCGACTTCATCGGAGAGCAGTTGCCCCGCCCGGATTCCTGCGGTCGACTGACGCTCGGGCCACTGAGCTTGGGGGCACTGCGGACGATTGTCGCCCAACGGCTCAATCTGTCGCTGCCGCGTCCGGCGATGGTGCGCATCCACGACATCTCCGGGGGCAACCCGTTCTACGCGCTACAGTTGGCCCACTCTCACAACTCAAGCGAGATCTCCTTGCGTACAACGCTTTCCGATTTGGTAAGGAATCGAGTCGGTGGAGTCGAAGACGATACCCGGGAAGCGCTGCTTGCCGTGGCCTGTGTCGGCGCGCCGACGTTCGACCTCCTGGCAAGAGCAATGAATGTCTCTTCGTCGCGTCTCGTGGAAATACTCGGAAAGGCCGAAGCGCACGGGCTCATCCACTACGAGAATCAGCAGGTCCGTTTCTCGCATCCCCTGTTGGCGGCCGGCATCTACGCCGACACTGCCGGGCCTCAACGCCGACGGATGCACGCCAGGCTGGCCGGTGTCGTCACCGAGCCTGAGCTGCAGGCGCGACACTTGGCGCTGGCGGCAACCACCGCGGACGAGCAGACGTTGAGTTCTCTGGACGCCGCCGCGGTGTCGGCAGCCAGCCGCGGTGCGCCCGGCACTGCCGCGGAACTCCTCGACTTGGCCATCGGCCTCGGTGGCGATACCCCCGAGCGTCGCATCCGGGCCGCAGGACACCACCTGCACGCCGCGAATTTCACCGAAGCTGCTGCGCGGCTGGAACGAATCATCGAGACGCTGCCGTCCGGACGGCTGCGCGCGGAGGCGTTGACCCTGCTGGCCAGAGTTCGCACCGCCGAGGAGAACCTTCCGGAGATGATCGCGGTGCTCGTCCGTGTGCTGGCCGAGTGCGCGGACGATCCGGCGAGACGCGCGTATGCCCTCGTCTTATTGGCGTTCGCGCAACTCAATTCGGCCCAACTCGCCGAATCTGCCCGGAGTATCGACGAAGCAGTGATGCTTGCCTCCGGTCTGGACCGGCCCGACTTGTTGAGCGCTGCGTTGGCATTGCAGGTGATGCAGCGATTCGCCGCCGGCGGGGGTTTCGACGAACCGACGATGGACCACGCGTTGACGCTCGAGGACGCCGAGTCGGACACTCTGACGGTCTTGCGCGCGTCAACCAACGATGCCCTGCTGCGCGCGTGGACGGGTCAGCTCGAGCGCGGCCACGAGGCGATGATGGCAGTGCGGCGGCGATCGATGGACCGTGGCGAAGAGCATCAACTTGCCGTCATCGATTTTCACAGCTTCTTGATGGTCCTGTGGCGTGGAGATCTGGCCGGTGCCGGTCTGTTGGCCGAAGATGGGCTGGAGAGGGCCCACGCGCTGGGTGATCCGGAGCCGATGTGCATCGGACTGACCATGCGGGCGACCCTTGCCGCGTACGCCGGTCAGGAGAGCTCAGCCAGAGAGGGCATTGGGGAAGCGCTGGCGCAGCTGCAACGTCTCGGCGCACCTCCGATGACCCGGTATCCGATCGCCACTCTGGGTTTCCTGGAGGTATCGCTGGGCAACCATGCCGCCGCTCTGAGTGGGATGGAACCTGCGCTGGCTCTGATCGACTCCACACCGCTGGCTCTGGAGATCATGATCGGATTGTTCGTTCCCGACGCCGCCGAGGCCATGATCGCCCTCGGCCACCTTGATCGCGCCGAACGCCTGACCGAGCGTTTCCTCAACGACGGCCGGCGCCTGGACCGTGCGTGGATGCTGGCCTGCGGCCACCGCTGCAGAGCCATGCTGCTCGCCGCGCGCGGCGACGTCGACATCGCAGCCCAGAGCGCTCACCAGGCGATTGCCGACCACGGGCGCCTGCCCATGCCATTCGAACGTGCCCGAACCCAGCTGCTGATGGGCCAGCTCGAACGACGGCAGCGGCACAACCGAGCCGCCTCTGCAGCGCTGAGCGAAGCACTGCAGACCTTCGAGCGCCTCGGCACCCCACTGTGGGCCGAACGCGCCCGCACCGAGTTGGGGCGCGCCAACGTCGGCCCACACCGCGACGCCACCCTCACCCCGTCGGAGCAACGGGTCGCCGAACTCGCCGCATCCGGAATGACCAACCGCGACGTCGCCGCCGCATTGTTCATCAGCCCCAAGACAGTCGAGGCCAATCTCTCGCGGATCTATCGCAAGCTCGGCCTCAACTCGCGCGCCGCACTCGGTCGGTGGATGGCTGAGAGCTCAGGCAATTCCTGACGACGGGATATCACGTCGCGCCCCGTGCTAGCCGGCGAAGTCAGGACAGAGGTGGGTGGTGGCCGCGCTGACGAACAGGGTGCCCTGCTGGAACCGGTGAAGCGCCTCCACCCGGCTCATCTCGTCGAGGACCGAGACGCCATCGGACAACTCTGCGCAGGCAGCGTAACCCGCGTCGACAACTTCGACCGCGTCCTTACCCGGCAGCCAGACGTCGTTCGTCGAGAGTTCGTCGAGGAATGTCGCTGGGTCGGCGTCAGCGGTGGACGTGGACACCAGACCGCCCACAGCGCAAAAGGACAGGACCAGAACGAGGCGACGAAGCGTGAATGGCGGCATGTCAACTCTCCAGATGATGAGGACGGGACTGCTTGGGTCACGCCGACGTTATGCGGTTCGGTCGGCGGTTAAATCGGGGGTTTCCCTATTGCCGACCTTCGGCGACGGGTGGCTCGCAGACGTAGGGAAACACCCTATTTAGTCGGTACGGGTGGCGGGCTTACGGTCGTCCCGCTGATGAACAAGCGTCCAGGAGAAGCCGTGACCACCACTCGATCAACAGTATCCCTCGCATCCGCAGCACTTTTCGCCGCTGGCTGCGCCCTGTCGGGAGTGGCGTTGGCGCCCACAGCGCACGCCAGCCCACTTGACGGGATTCGCTCTGCCGTCAATGCCGCGCGTAGCGGGTCACCCTGTCCCGCATTGAATTACAACATTGATCTGGAAGGCAACGCGCAGGCGCTGGTGGGTAACCGATCGCCGGGGGTTCCCCCTGCCGGCCGCTACAAGGGCAAGGCAGCCGAGAACTCCTTCAAAGGAGACCCGACATCGTTTGCGATCGGCGACCTCGTTCTCATCATGCGCCCGCTGATCACCAATTGCAGCTACAAAGACTTCGGCGTGGGCATGATCCGCAATGACGACAAGGAGTTCAGTGTTGTCAGTCTCGCGCTCGGCGAACCGGCCGCCCCGGCTCCCGCCCCGGCTCCGGCGCCGGACCAGGCGGACAGGCCCATCAAGTGCACCGGGGGTCCGACCATTCCGGCCGGCCAGACCTGTCCGCCCCGGCCACCCGTGGAGCAGCCACCGACCAACGCCGTCACTCTGAGCATCAAGAAGGAGGGGCTGCGCGCCAAGGTGACCGTGGGAAACACATCGAACCTGCGGGCGCAGTGCACGTACAACGCCCGGGAAGTCAATGGCCTGGGCATTCCGGTCAACCGCGAATTCGAGGTCAACCCGAACGCCACCACACCGCTGGAATTCCCCGCTCCACTCCCGGGTCAGACCTACACCGTCGTCGTCGCCTGTCGTGCCGACTTCAAGGGTCAGAATGTCGAAATCGGTCGTGTGCAGCAGGACTTCTCGGGCTTCTGAGCCTCGGCGCGCCCGACCCAATCGGGGCGCGGGGTCAGCGCGGGATCTTCGGACCGATTGTTCGCGCCAAGTCGACGGCCGCGGCGTCGGACTCTTCAGCCGTCATACCGAGAACGGCGACCTGGACCATGTTGTTGCGGCCTCCCGCCGGGAATTCCACCTGTCCCGGGACCAGAAATCGCATCCCGTCCGGACCCGGTCTGCTGATGTCGGGAAACCCGGGTTCTGGCGGTGCCAGAGTGCCGTTGCCCGCCGAACCCGGGTTGCCGAGTTCTACCGCGATGGACTCGTAGTTGTCCGGATTTTCCCAGATGCATCCGGGCATGGTGGGATCGGCCGAGGTGGACCGTCCCTCGATGGGCGCACCGAGCAGCGCTGAGACGTCCGTCGCCGACAGCAGCGCACACGCATCGATCACCACCGAGTCGGCGGCTGGCTCGGTTGCGGGTGCTTCAGCGGACGCAGCGTTCGTGCCGTCGGTGCCTGCGTGCGTGCTGCAGCTCGTCAGGGCGAACAGCGATACAACCGATACGGCGGCGGGTAACGCGGGTGATTGACCGTTCATCGGTTGTCTCCTCGGCGGGGGCATCATGGGAACTCGACGACGCTAGCCCCGTGTCACGGGGGGAGAAATCGGGTGTTTCCCTATCGCCGTGGCGGGTCGCACGTCCGACACCCCTACGGCAAGGCCGTAGCCTTCCGCCGGCCCGACCATCGTGTGCTTCGGAACCACCCGCGATTCTGGCATGCTGTTGGGCATGACTGAGCCCCCATTCGGCGGCAATGAAGGCGGCAACCCGTACGCGCCGCCGCCGCAGCAGCCGGGATACCCTCCGCCGGTTGGCCAGTATCCGCCGGGCTACGGTGACCCCTTGGCGCCCTATGGTCGCCACCCTGTGACCGGCGAGCCCTATTCGGAAAAGTCGAAGCTCGTCGCCGGGCTGCTTCAGCTTCTCGGCCTCGTGGGGCTGGTCGGAATCGGTCGCATTTATCTGGGCCACACCGGCTTGGGTGTTGCGCAGCTCGTGGTCGGCATCATCACGTGCGGAATCGGTGCTGTCATCTGGGGGATCATCGACGCCGTCTTGATCCTGACCGACAGGGTGCGGGATCCGCAGGGACGCCCCCTTCGCGATGGGACCTGACTCGCGCCGCACCCCGACCCGCTACCTGGTAGGTGCCGGCGCCGGCGCCGCGACGCTGGGCGCTTTGGCCTACGTCGGTCTCGGCGATCCGCACAGCCCTGACTTCGTCTTCCCGCCCTGCCCGTTCAAAATGCTCACGGGTTGGAACTGCCCGGCGTGCGGCGGCCTGCGGATGACCCACGATGTGCTCCACGGTGACCTGGCCGCGGCATTCGTCGACAACGCTTTCCTGCTCATCGGTCTTCCGCTGCTGGCGGTCTGGTTTGTGGCCCAGAAAAAGCGAGACAAACCACCGATGAGTTCGACCACTCTGACCGTGATTCTTGTCGCGACGGTGACATGGACCGTGGTGCGCAACTTACCCGGCTTCCCGCTGGTCCCCACCGTTCTCGACGGGTAGCTGCGCACCTGCGCTGATACACTCGCCAAACGGGCCGGTGCAGTCCCTGAAGAACCTTCAGGACTGCGAGGAGCCCGCTCATGCTCTTTTCGGCGTTGCCGGAACCCCAGGGTCTGTACCACCCGGACAACGAGTCCGATTCGTGCGGCGTCGCGATGGTCGCCGACGTCAAAGGACGCCGGTCCCACGCCATCGTCGCCGATGGACTCACCGCGCTTGAACACCTCGAACATCGCGGAGCCGCCGGATCGGAACCGACCAGCGGGGACGGATCAGGCATCCTCATCCAGCTTCCTGTCGAACTGCTGCGCGAGGTTGTCGACTTCGAACTGCCCGTCGCAGCTGTCGACGGAACCAATACCTTTGCCGCCGGAATCTGCTTTCTTCCACCCGACTCGGACAGTGCTACAGAGGCACGCGAACAGATACAGCGCATCGCCGATGAGGAAGGTCTGGAGATCCTGGGCTGGCGTGCGCTGCCGGTCGATCCCGCCGGAGCCGACGTCGGTGCCGGCGCGCGAGGATGCATGCCACACATGTCCCAGCTGTTTGTCACCGCATCCGACCATGACGGCACGCCTATCGGTGGACTGGCGCTCGACCGCCGCGTGTACCCGCTGCGTAAGCGAGCCGAACAGCACGGCGTGTACTTCCCGTCGCTGTCGAGTCGCACCATGGTCTACAAGGGCATGCTCACCACAATGCAGCTGCCGCAGTTTTTTCTGGACCTGACAGACGAGCGCTGCGTCAGTGCCATCGCGATCGTGCACAGCCGGTTCTCGACGAACACCTTTCCGTCCTGGCCGCTGGCTCACCCGTTTAGGTTTGTGGCCCACAACGGTGAGATCAACACGGTGCGCGGCAACCGCAACCGGATGCACGCCCGCGAAGCGATGTTGAACAGCCCCTTCATCCCCGGGGACCTCGGTCGATTGTCGCCGGTGTGCACGCCGGGGGCGTCGGACTCGGCTTGTTTCGACGAAGTCCTCGAACTTCTGCACCTCGGTGGACGCAGCCTGCCGCACGCGGTCCTGATGATGATTCCCGAGGCGTGGGAGAACAATGCCGCCATGGACGCCCAAGAGCGGGCATTCTGGCAGTTTCATGCCTCGGTGATGGAGCCGTGGGACGGCCCTGCGTGCGTCACCTTCACCGACGGCACGTTGGTCGGAGCGGTACTGGACCGCAATGGGTTACGACCGGGTCGGTGGTGGCGGACCCTTGACGACCGGATCATCCTCGCCAGCGAGACCGGTGTTCTCGATGTACCGTCGGCGCAGATCGTGGCCAAAGGCAGATTGCAGCCGGGCAAGATGTTCCTGATCGACACCGATGCCGGACGCATCGTGCCCGACGACGAGATCAAAAGGGAGCTCGCCGAATCGGAGGCTTACGGTGAGTGGCTGCACGCCGGACTGCTGGATCTGAAGTCGCTGCCTGATCGAGCACGGGTGCAGCCCAACCACGAGTCGGTGGTGCGACGCCAGATCAGCTTCGGCTATACCGAAGAAGAGTTGCGGATCCTACTGGCCCCGATGGCTGCACTCGGTTCCGAACCGCTGGGCTCGATGGGCACCGACACCCCGACCGCTGTGCTGTCCCAGCGGTCGAAGCTGCTCTACGACTACTTCGTCGAGCTTTTCGCACAGGTCACCAATCCACCTCTGGACGCCATCCGCGAGGAGATCGTCACGTCGATGTCCCGTGTGATGGGGCCAGAACAGAACCTGCTGGAACCCACCGCGGCGTCATGCCGGCAGATCGTACTTCGCTGGCCGGTGCTGGACAACGACGAACTGAACAAGATCGTCCACATCAACGACGACGGGGAGCATCCCGGGCTGCGTTCCACGGTGCTGCGCGCACTCTACGACGTCGAGCGAGGCGGCGAAGGTCTGGCCGACGCGCTCGAAGAGCTGCGCCTGCGTGCATGTGAGGCGATAGCCAAAGGGTCGCGCACGCTGGTCATCTCCGACCGAGACTCCGACCATCGGAAGGCCCCGATTCCGTCGCTGCTGGCGGTATCGGCGGTGCATCACCACCTGGTGCGAACCAAACAGCGCACCAGCGTCGGTCTCGTCGTCGAGAGCGGCGACGCGCGCGAAGTACACCACATTGCCATGCTCATCGGTTTCGGCGCCGCCGCGGTGAACCCATACCTGGCCTTCGAGTCGATCGAGGACCTGATCCGTGAGGGCGAGCTCACCGGCGTGGAACCTGCTGCGGCGGTGCGTAATTACCTCAAGGCCCTCGGGAAGGGCGTGATGAAGGTGATGAGCAAGATGGGCATCTCCACCGTCGCTTCCTACACCGCAGCACAGGCATTCGAGGCGATCGGCATCGACAAGGACGTCATCGACGAGTACTTCACCGGTACCCCGACACAACTGGGCGGAATCGGTCTGGAGGTGATCGCCGAGGAGGTCAAACTTCGTCATCGCCGCGCCTACCCGGAGAACCCCACCGAACGGGTGCACCGCCGCCTCGAGGTCGGGGGAGAGTACGCCTATCGGCGAGAGGGTGAACTGCACCTCTTCACCCCCGAAGTCGTGTTCCTGCTGCAGCATTCCACCCGCACCGGACGGTACGAGGTGTTCGAGAAGTACTCCGATGAGGTCAACCGGCTGGCCCGCGAGGGTGGCGCACTTCGTGGCCTGTTCACCTTCCGCACCGATCTGCGCCCGTCGGTGCCCGTGGACGAAGTGGAACCGGTGGAGTCCATCCTCACCCGGTTCAACACCGGTGCGATGAGCTACGGGTCCATTTCGGCGGAGGCCCACGAGACGATGGCGATCGCGATGAACAACATCGGTGGTCGATCCAACTCCGGGGAGGGCGGCGAAGATGTCGACCGGCTCTATGACCCGGTTCGGCGCAGCGCCGTCAAGCAAGTCGCCTCCGGCAGGTTCGGGGTCACCAGCGACTACCTGGTCAATGCCTCAGATATCCAGATCAAGATGGCCCAAGGCGCCAAACCTGGTGAAGGCGGACAGCTTCCGGGATACAAGGTGTATCCCAACATCGCCCAGACCCGGCATTCCACTCCGGGGGTGGGGCTGATCTCCCCTCCGCCGCACCACGACATCTACTCGATCGAGGACCTCGCCCAGCTGATCCACGACCTGAAGAACGCCAACTCCGACGCCCGCATCCATGTCAAGCTCGTCAGCTCGGTCGGCGTCGGGACGGTCGCTGCGGGGGTGTCCAAAGCCCACGCCGACGTGGTGCTGATCTCGGGCTATGACGGCGGGACCGGGGCCGCACCACTGACCAGCCTCAAACATGCCGGCGCACCATGGGAGATCGGGCTCGCCGATACGCAGCAGACATTGATACTCAATGGGCTGCGCGATCGCATCACCGTCCAGTGCGACGGTGGTATGCGCACGGCACGGGACGTGATGGTCGCCATGCTGCTCGGCGCCGAGGAATACGGGTTCGCCACTGCTCCATTGGTCGTCTCCGGCTGCATCATGATGCGGGTGTGTCACCTCGACACCTGCCCGGTGGGCGTGGCAACCCAGAACCCGGAACTTCGCGACCGCTTCAACGGCAAACCCGAGTTCGTCGAGAACTTCTTCCGCTTCGTTGCCGAGGACATTCGAAAGTATCTGGCCGAGCTGGGTTTCCGCAGCATCGACGAAGCAGTCGGGCATGCCGAGGTGCTCGACACCGCCACAGGGGTCGCGCACTGGAAGAGTGCCGGTCTGGACCTGACACCGATCTTTGCGGTGCCGAGCGCAGGTGACGATACCGAGCCCACCGTGCGCCGACGGGTGCGCGCACAGGACCACGCCCTCGACGAGGCATTGGACCAAACGCTGGTTCAGCTCGCCGAAGGCGCCCTGGAAGACGCCCACCCGGTGCGCCTCGAGCTGCCGGTGCGCAACGTCAACCGTACGGTCGGCACGCTCCTGGGCAGTGAGGTCACCCGGCGCTACGGGGCCCAAGGACTGCCCGAGGGCACCATCCACGTCACGTTGACCGGTTCGGCGGGGCAGTCGATCGGCGCGTTCTTGCCGCCCGGGATCACTCTGGAGCTGATCGGGGATGCCAACGACTATGTCGGCAAGGGACTTTCGGGTGGCAGGGTGATCGTCAAGCCGCAGGATGATGTGCTGTTCGTACCCGAGGACAACGTCATCGCCGGCAACACATTGCTCTACGGCGCGACATCGGGTGCGGTCTATCTCCGCGGTCGGGTGGGTGAGCGGTTCGCTGCCCGCAACTCCGGAGCGTTGGCTGTCGTCGAAGGTGTCGGTGACCATGCCTGCGAATACATGACCGGTGGGCGTGTGGTGGTGCTGGGCCGAGTCGGGCGCAACATGGCGGCGGGCATGTCCGGCGGCATCGCCTTCGTGCTCGGGCTGGACCCCCGCCGGGTCAACACCGATATGGTGGAGCTGCAACGGCTCGAACCCGAGGACCTGTCGTGGCTGCACGACGTGGTCGCCGACCACGTGCGCTACACAGGCAGCACCGTGGCCGCCTCGATCCTGTCGGACTGGCCACGCCGCAGTGCACAGTTCACCAAGGTGATGCCGCGCGACTACCAGCGCGTACTGCACGCCACCCGGATGGCCAAAGCCGAGGGTCGCGATGTGGATACCGCCATCATGGAGGCCAGCCGTGGCTGACCCGTACGGATTTCTCGAGGTCGGTAAGGCCGACGCGCCCAAACGACCGGTCGACGAACGCGTCGGCGACTGGCGGGAGGTGTATGAACGCCAGAACCCGCACGAGCGCGCCGGCGAGGTGTCTCAGCAGGCCCGCCGCTGCATGGACTGCGGGATCCCGTTCTGCCACTCCGGGTCAGCGGGCTGCCCGCTGGGCAATCTCATTCCGGAGTGGAACGACCTGGTCCGCCGCGGACGGTGGGACGCTGCCAGCGATCGGCTGCACGCGACCAACAACTTCCCGGAGTTCACCGGCCGGCTCTGCCCCGCACCGTGTGAAGCGGCCTGCGTGCTGTCGATCGCCGAGGAGCAGACCGGCGGCAGCGTGACCATCAAGCGCATCGAACAGACCATCGCCGATCAGGCCTGGATGGACGGCCTCGTCGAGCCCCAGACGGCGGCCATCGCCACCGGCAAGCGGGTCGCGGTGGTGGGGTCCGGTCCGGCGGGTCTGGCCGCTGCCCAACAGCTCACCCGGGCCGGCCACGACGTCACCGTCTATGAGCGCGACGACCGTATCGGCGGCCTGATGCGCTACGGCATCCCCGAGTACAAGCTGGAGAAGTCCACCCTCAACCAACGACTGGCCCAGATGCGTGCCGAGGGGACACGGTTTGTCACCGATTGCGAGGTCGGGGTGGACGTCAGCGTCGACCATCTGCAGGCGCAGTATGACGCTGTGGTCCTTGCCGTCGGCGCGCTGAAGGCACGTGATGCCGAAAGCGAAGGTCGTCACCTCGACGGTGTGCACCTGGCGATGGAACATCTAGTCCCGGCCAACAAAGAATGTGAAGGTGACGGTCCCAGCCCGATCAGCGCGGCCGGCAAGCACGTGGTCATCATCGGCGGCGGCGACACCGGCGCCGACTGTCTGGGCACCGCGCACCGGCAGGGGGCGCGTTCGGTCACCCAACTGGACTACAACCCCGAGCCGCCCCAGCGCCGTGACGACTCCCGTTCCCCGTGGCCGACCTGGCCGATCGTGATGCACACCCGGCTGTCCCCGGCGCACGCCGAGGGCGGCGATCGCCGCTACGAGGTCGCCGTCCAACGGTTCGTCGGCGATGAGCACGGCCGCGTGCGGGCCGTCGAGATTGCCGAAGTGCGCGTCGAACGTGACGAGCATGGCCGGCGCCGCATCACCCCGGTCGGTCAACCGATGCAACTGCCCTGTGAATTGGCCTTGTTGGCAATTGGTTTCGAGGGTGTGGAGCAGATGCCACTTCTCGATGACCTCGGTGTCCGGGTCAGCCCGCGCGGAACGGTGCAGTGCGGTCAGGACTGGCAGACTTCTGTCTCGGGCGTGTTCGTGTGCGGTGACGCGCAGCGCGGCGCGTCGCTGATCGTCTGGGCGATCGCCGAAGGCCGCAGCGCCGCGCACGCCGTGGATGCCTACCTGATGGGCGATTCTGATCTACCGTCTCCGGTCCGGCCGGGTGCACTACCGCTGACCGCCGTCTGAATCGATACACGACTATGCTCAAGTCCCGTGAATAGACGCGGAAAGATCGTCTGTACGCTCGGCCCCGCGACAGCCTCCGAGGAGGCTGTCCGCAGGCTCGTGGAGTGCGGGATGGACGTGGCCCGGCTCAACTTCAGCCACGGTGACTACCCGGATCACGAAGCCAACTACAAGAGGGTCCGGGCCGCCTCGGATGCCACCGGACGCGCTGTCGGAATCCTCGCTGACCTGCAGGGACCCAAAATACGGCTGGGCCGCTTCGCTGACGGGCCAACCTTCTGGGACGCCGGCGAAACGGTGCGGATCACCGTCGAGGATTGTGAGGGTGATCACGACCGGGTGTCGACTACCTACAAGCGACTGGCCGAGGACGCCAAACCCGGTGATCGGGTTCTGGTCGACGACGGCAACATCGGTCTGGTCGTCGATCACATCGAGGGCAACGACGTGGTGTGCACCGTCACCGAGGGTGGCAAGGTCAGCAACAACAAGGGCATGTCGCTGCCGGGCATGAACGTCTCGGCACCCGCGCTGTCGGAGAAAGACATCGAGGACCTCGAGTTCGCGGTTCGTCTGGGCGTGGACCTGGTCGCGCTGTCGTTCGTGCGGTCGCCCGCCGATGTCGAACTCGTCCACGAGGTGATGGACCGCGTGGGCCGCCGGGTACCGGTGATCGCGAAACTGGAGAAACCTGAGGCCATCGACAACCTGGAGGCCATCGTGTTGGCCTTCGACGCGATCATGGTCGCCCGCGGTGATCTCGGTGTGGAGCTCCCGCTCGAAGAGGTGCCGCTGGTGCAGAAGCGGGCCATCCAGATGGCAAGGGAGAACGCGAAACCGGTGATCGTGGCGACCCAGATGCTGGAGTCGATGATCGAGAACTCCCGACCAACCCGCGCCGAGGCCTCCGACGTCGCCAACGCGGTGCTCGACGGCGCCGACGCGGTCATGCTCTCCGGGGAGACGTCGGTGGGCAAGTATCCGTTCGAGACGGTCAAGACGATGGCGCGCATCATCTCGGCTGTTGAAGAAAACTCCGTGGCCGCGCCGCCGTTGACCCATGTACCGCGCACCAAGCGCGGGGTCATCTCCTACGCCGCCCGCGATATCGGCGAACGACTCGACGCCAAGGCGTTGGTGGCCTTTACCCAATCCGGGGACACGGTGCGCCGCCTGGCCCGGCTGCACACCCCGCTGCCGGTTCTGGCGTTCACCGCGCTACCGGAGATTCGCAGCCAGCTTGCGCTGACCTGGGGCACCGAGACCTTCATCGTGTCGCACATCGACACCACCGACGGCATGATCCGCCAGGTCGATCAGTCGATGCTGGAGATGGGCCGTTATAAGCGTGGCGACCTGGTGGTCATCGTCGCGGGCGCTCCGCCGGGCACAGTAGGCTCCACGAATCTGATTCACGTACACCGAATCGGAGAGGATGACGTCTAGGTGTACTGCCCAGGCAGGTTGGTTGAGAAAGTGTGACGACGCGCTATAGCGATCGTTGATCGGCGAAGGTCTCCTGTCGTGGAGTGGAGCTGCTACCACTTCACTTCAACGAACAGGAGACCTTCGTGGTCCACGCTAACGCTGTTCTGACTCCGCGCGGGCGCTTGATGCTCGCTCGTCTGATCGTCGACGAGGGCTGGCCGATCGTTCGGGCCGCCGAGCACTTCCACGTGTCCTGGCCGACGGCCAAACGCTGGGCGGTCCGTTATCTGGAAATGGGTCCGGCGGGCATGGCAGATCGATCCAGCCGGCCCCATCACTGCCCCCATCGCACACCTTCGGCAATTGTGCGCAAGATCGTTGAGCTGCGATGGAGACATCGGCTCTCACCGCTGGCGATCGCGTCGCGACTGTCGATGGCCGCGTCTACCGTGCATGCCGTACTGGTGCGGTGCCGCCTGAACCATCTGTCACACGTCGATATTCGCACCGGCGAGATGATCCGTCGGTACGAACATGGCCAGCCCGGCGCAATGATTCACGTTGATGTCAAGAAGCTCGGCAACATCCCCTTCGGCGGCGGATGGCGCTTCGTCGGTCGCGCGCAAGGCGGGAAGAATCGACGCCTAACCCCGGGCAAGGCTCGCAGCAAGTACCACCACGAGCTGATCGGACATGCATTCGTGCACACCGTGATCGACGATCACTCACGGGTTGCTTACGCCGAGATTCACGACGATGAAACGGCCACTACAGCCGCCGCGGTATTACGACGCGCCGTGGGGTGGTTCGCCGCTCGCGGAGTCACGGTCAGTCGAGTGCTCTCCGACAATGGTGGCTGCTACCGCTCCTTCGTCTGGCGCGATACCTGCGCCGAGCTGCAGATCAAACACGTCCGCACTCGGCCCTACCGGCCGCAGACCAACGGCAAGATCGAGAGATTTCACCGCACGATGGCCAACGAATGGGCGTTTGCCCGCCACTACCGCGACGAACGCACCCGTCGCTCAGCACTGCCAGGCTGGCTACACACCTACAATCACCATCGGCAACACTCGGCGATCGGCAAGGTCCCACCCATCACCCGATTGATCAACCTGCCTGGGCAGTACATCTAGCGGCGGGCGCCGCAAAGAGGAGGTTGGTGGTGTCGGAGGCCGGGTCGCCCCGCAGTGACTTCGACGAACTACTGGCGATCCTGGATCTCGAGCAGCGCGACGAGGACGTTTACCTCGGCGGGCACCCGAGCAAGAACCCTGTTCGAACCTTCGGTGGCCAGATGATGGCCCAGGCGTTCGTCGCGGCCAGCCGCAGCCTGAGCCACCCGGTGGCTCCCAGCGCGATGTCGGTGCATTTCATCGCCGGCGGCGACCCACAGTTCGACCTGGAGTTTCATGTGGTGCGCCTGCGCGACGAGCGACGGTTCGCCAACCGACGTGTCGATGTCATGCAGGGTGGGCAGCTGCTCACCACGGCCATGGTGTCCTACCTGACCGGAGGGCGTGGACTCGAACACGGCGTCGGCGCGCCGGCTACCGCCGACCCCGAGACACTGCCGCCGATCGACGACCTGCTCACCGGCTACGAAGAAGTGGTCCCGCACTTCGTCGACGCGTTGCGTCCCATCGAGTGGCGCTACGCCAACGACCCGGCGTGGATCATGCGAGACAAGGGCGAGAGTCTCGACCACAACCGGGTGTGGATGAAGGCCCAGGGTGTCATGCCCGACGACCCGGTGCTGCACGCCGCCGCGATGGTCTATTCATCGGACACCACGGTCTTGGACTCGATCATCACCACACACGGGTTGTCGTGGGGCCATGACCGCATCTTCGCGGTCAGCGCAAACCACTCCGTGTGGTTCCACCGGCCGGTGCATTTCGACCAGTGGGTGCTCTACGCCACGGCGTCGCCGGTGGCCGCAGAATCCCGCGGACTCGGCGGCGGGCACTTCTTCGACCAGCAAGGTCAGCTGCTCGCCACGGTCGTACAGGAGGGGATAGTCAAGTACTTCCCGAATCGGGCTACGGGTTCGGCGTCATCGTGATCGAGAACTTTTCCTCGACGCGCTGACTGAATTCGTCTGCGCACCGCTGCGCCGCCTCGGAGTCGGCGCCGGCTCGGCTCAGACAATCGACGTAATCAGTGCCGCCGACCTGGTTGAACAGCCCGATGTAGATCGGAATGAACACCAGGGCCGCCACGATCGCCACGATCCCCAAGACGACGCCGGCAATCGCCACGCCACCGTTGGTGGCCTCACCGCGCTTGACCCGGCCGCGAGCGACAAACCCGATGATCACCGCGCACAGGCCCAAGATGATGCCACCGGCGACAGTCCAGCACAGCACCAGACCCACGATCGCGAGCACCAGCGCCGCGATGCCCAGCCCGTTCTTCGGTGCGACCGGCATCGGTGGTGGATAGCCCCCGTACTGCATCGGCGGTGGCGGTGGATAGCCCCCCGGGGTCGGCCCGTAATGCGGTGGTGGCGGCGGCGGTTCGCTCATAGGGGCGAGATTACTCGCACAGCGAGGCTTTCCGGCAGGTGATGAGTAGCCACGACCACGGTGCGATCGGGTCCGAACATCCGACCGGGGGTCAGCAGGTCAGTCAGGATGTGGGCGGCGTCTCGTGCATCCAGGTGTTCGGTGGGCTCGTCGAGCAACACCGTGGGTGCGTCCGAGACGATCGCCCTGGCCAGCAGCAGTCTGCGCCGCTGCCCCGCCGACATCGCGGTTGCGCCGCCAACGAGCACCGTGGACAGGCCATCCGCCAGTCCCGCCAGCCAGGACTGCAGACCCACCCGGGCCAGGGCGGCGCGCAGTTCGTCGTCGGTAGCGTCGCCGCGGGCCACCAGGAGGTTGTCGCGCACGGTGGTGGCGAACACGTGGGCGTCTTCGGCGAAGAATGTGCCGTCGGTCTGCATGAGCAGCGTCGTCTTTCCGCATCCACTGGGCCCGACGACGGCGAGCCGATCGCCGGGGCGAAGGTCCAGCGGCGCCACGACCGGGCGGCGTCGGTCGTCACCCTCGATGTCGTCGGTGAGCTCGAGCACACGCCGTGCGGCGATGCGGGCCCGCGTCAGCGCCACCGCGGCTCCCGGCAGGGCTGTGCTGGCTTCGAACGCGGACAGCGGAAGCAGCATCAGAATGGCGACGGTGGTCGGAGCAACCGTGTCCGCCAGGGCGATTCCCGCAAGCAACGCGCCGAGCACACTGACCCCGATCGCTGCCGTGGGCGTCGCCGCTGCCCATGCGGCAGGCGCTGCGGCGCGGTCCATCGCCCGTCCCCACCGCCGCTGTTCGTCACCGGCCTGGGCGATGACATCGGCCAGGCGGCCGCTGACCCGCAGCTCAGGGGCATGCTCGAGGGCCAGTAGTGCCGCGCTGTCGCGTTGCGAATGATGCTCTGCAGCAATACGTTCGGTCGAGGTGGTGGCACGTGCTGCGATGGCCGGCGCGGCGACACCGGCCAACAACATGCTCAGCGCGAGCACGACGGCGGCGGCAGGGGAGATGAGCGCGATCGTCGCGGCGGCGGCGGCCCCGAGGACGGCGGCCACCCCGATCGGGACCACGGCGCGCACCAGGACGTCGGAAAGCTCGTCGACGCCCGCGCCGGCGCGGGCTGTCAGCTCACCGCTGTGCCGGCGCAACACGGCGTCGACCGGTGCGGTGGCCAACCGTGCGAACAGCTGCTCACGGGCACAACCCGCGGCCCGCAGTGCGGTGTCGTGCGATGCCAGACGCTCGCAGTATCCGAGCAGGCCCCGCGAGATTCCCAGTGCGCGCACAGCGACCACGGCGACGGTGAGGTCCAGCACGGGCGGCATCTGCCAGGCCCGGGTGATCAGCCACGCCGATACCCCGGCAAGGGCGAGCGCGCTGCCCAGCGATACCGCACCGAACATCACCGCCATCGCCACCCGGGGCAGACGCGGGCGCATCAGCGGCCAAGCCAGCAGCAGAGGATCAGGGCGCGACACCGACACCCCCCATGTCGACGATGGTGTCGGCGATGGCCAACACCGGGGCCCGGTGGCCCACGACGATGACCGTGGCGCCGCGGGCTGCGCGCTCGGCGATCGATTCCAGAACACGGCCCTCGGTGGCCTCGTCGAGATGGGCGGTGGGCTCGTCGAGCAACAGCACTGCGGCGGCCGAGCCGAGAACGCGGGCCAGGCCGAGTCGCTGTCGCTGGCCGAGCGACAGCCCGACGCCGTCGCGGCCGACGACGGTGTCCAGCCCACGAGGCAGATCGGTGAGCACCTCGTCGAAACACGCTGCCCGACAGGCGCTGGGCACGTCGCGTAGCGGCCCGAAGAGTTCGAGGTTCTCGCGTATCGTGCCAGGAATCAGGACGGGTCGGTGCGCCAACCAGGCCACCTCTGACCACCACCGGTTCAGGTCCAGCTCGCCGATGTCGATGCCGTCGACACGGACGCGTCCCGACGTCGGTGGATTCAGTCCGAGCACGGCCTGCAGCAACGTCGACTTACCTGCCCCGTTGGGCCCGGTGATCACTGTCACGTGCCCCGGGACCGCCGACAGGGACGGGCTGTCGGCCTGCACGGTGTGCGCGCTGCCGTGCGGTGCCGCGGTGCCCGATACGACGGGTGTCGCCGTGTCGATGAAGTCGAAGGCAGCCGCGACGGCGGTCTTTCCGTCCTGAGCGGAGTGGAATGCGGCGCCCACGCGACGCAGCGGCCAGAACACCTCTGGCGCCAGGAGAAGTGCGGTCAGAGCCGTCTGTAGCGGTATGTGACCGTACACCAGGCGCATGCCCACGCTCACCGCCACCAGCGCTACGCCCAGGGTTGCGAGCAACTCGAGCACCAGCGCAGACAAGAAAGCGATCCGCATGGTGGCCATCGCCGAACGACGGTGTGTCGCATTGAGTTCGGCGATCTGGGTCACCGAACCTTCGGCGCGGCCCAGTGCCCGCAGTGTCGGTAGGCCGGCTAGCAGGTCGAGCAGCCGGGCCTGCAGCGTGGTCATCGCGGCCAACGCCGCCGCCGAACGATCCGTGGTGGCCAGGCCGATCAGCACCATGAAGATCGGGATCAGCGGTAGCGCGATCAGCACTATTGCCGCTGACTGCCAATCGATCACAGCGATCACCAGCGCGGTGGCGGGTGTGAGGACGGCGGCCAGAAACAGTGACGGCAGGTAGGTGGCGAAGTACACCCGCAAACCGTCGAGACCCCGGGTGATCAACGTGGCGGCGTCGTCGCGTCGACGGGCGAGTTCGCGCGGCGGCCCTGCGGTGGCGGTGACCAGCACCTGTTCGGTGAGGTCGGCGATCACCGAACTGGCTCCGCGCTGGGAAAGCCTGCCCTGCAGCCACTGGGCGAGCGTGCGAACAGACCACAGCACCAACAGGATCAGGATCGAGGGACCGAGCGCGTCCCACGAGCGAGCGGCGGGATCACTGATGACCCGCGCCACGATGCCGGCGAGTACCACGGCCGAGGCGATCGTGGCGCCCGCGATGAGTAGGCCGCACGCGGTGGTCGCCGCCAAGAATCGGCGCATCGCCGCCGAGACCCGCCACAACCGCGGATCTATCGGGGCCCGCCCGCTGTCGGTCAGGACCGACGCCTCGACAATCCGACGGACGCCGGGATGGAGTCGGCGGTGATCCGCTTGCGAAAGACCCAATAGGTCCACGCTTGATAGCCGATTACCAGCGGCAGCAGCGTCAGCGATGCCCAGCTCATGATTTTGAGGGTGTACGGCGTCGAAGATCCGTTGTAGATCGAGATGCTCCACTCGGGGTTCAGCGTGGAGGGCAACAGGTTCGGATACAGCGAACCGAAGATGAGCACCACCACAGCAGCGACCACCACGACCGTCGCGATGAACGCGACGCCTTCGCGGCGTCGGCCCCACATCAGCGCCACCGCGATCAGCAGTGCAGACACCGCGATTGCCAGCGGGATCCAGGTCCACGTCTTGCCCCGAGCCAGTTGGGTCCACAAACCGAAACCGCCGACGTGCGCGATCACCGGTAGCGACAGCGCCCGCGCGAAGGTGATGGCATCCTCGCGTACCGGTCCGGCGGTTTTCAGTGCCACGAAAACCGCCCCGTAGAACGCGAACAACAAGGCGGTCGCGAGCCCGCCGAGCAGCGTGTAGCCGTTGACGAGGTCAGACAGCGCAGCCTGCGAACGTCCGTCGGCATCGATCGGGAGTCCTTGCAGCAACACCGCGAACGCGACACCCCACAGAATGGCGGGCAGCCACGATCCAACCGCGATCCCGATGTCAGCCCACCGGCGCCAGCGGGGGTCGTCGATCTTGCCCCGCCACTCGATACCGACGATGCGCAGAATCATGCCGAAAAGGATGGCCAGCAGGGGCAGGTACAGCGACGAGAAGACAGTGGCATACCAGACCGGAAAGGCAGCGAACATCGCAGCGCCGGCGGTGATCAACCACACCTCGTTGGCATCCCAGACCGGTCCGATCGTGTTCAGCGCCGCGCGTCGATGCTTCTCCCGATCACCCTTGCCGATGGCGCCGAACGGAATCATCAGCATGCCGACGCCGAAGTCGAAGCCCTCCAGAATCAGGAAGCCGAGAAACAGTGCGGCGATGAGCAGGAACCAGAGTTCTTGTAGTCCCATGAGATCGCGTCCTCTCAGTAAGCGAAGGACAGAGGTGCCACGTCGTCGTCACTCGGCGGCTTCGGCGGTGCAGGTTCGGTGTCGTGCTCCTGCGGTCCCTCGACGACGTACCGGCGCATCAGCCAGAACCAGATCACCGCCAGCCCGCCGTAGACGAGGGTGAAGATGACCAGAGAGAACAACACCATGCCGGTGGAATGTCCGGACACGCCGTCCTGCACCGTCATACGCACCATCTGGTCGCCGGTGGGGTTGGGTACCACCACCCAGGGCTGGCGACCCATCTCGGTGAAGACCCAACCGGCCGAATTCGCCAGAAACGGGGTGGGGATGGTCAGGATGCCGAACCGCCCATACCACCGCTGATCGGGGATCCGACCGCGACGAGTCAGCCAAAGACTGACAAGCGCGAAGGCAACAGGTATCAGCAGCAGGCCGATCATCGCGCGGAACGACCAGTACGTGACGAACAGGTTGGGACGGTAGTCGCCGGGGCCGAATCGTTGTTGATACTGCTGTTGCAGATCCTGCACGCCCTCCAACGTCACGCCGCTCAGCCGGCTCTCGGCCAGGAACGGCAGCACATACGGCACTTCGACGAGGTGAATGACACTGTCGCAGTTGTTGTGCGTACCCACCGTGAGAATGGAGAACATCGGATCGGTTTCGGTGTGGCACAACGACTCCGCCGAGGCCATCTTCATCGGCTGTTGGACGAACATCAATTTGCCCTGGAAGTCGCCGGTGACGAACAGCCCCAGTGCGGCTACGACGGCGACCATGCTGCCCAGGATGGTTGCCGGTCGGTACAGTCGTCGGGCGTCGTCGGGGTCGGTGTTCGACCGCCTGGTCGATCGCACCATCAGCCAGGCCGAGACACCGGCGACGAACGCACCGGCGGTCAAGAACGCGCCGGCGACAGCGTGCAAGAAAGCCCAGATGGCGGTGTTGTTGGTCAGCAGCGCCACGAAGTCGGTCAGCTCGGCGCGGCCGGTCTCCGGATTGAACCGTGCGCCGACGGGGTGCTGCATGAACGAGTTCGCCGCGATGATGAAGTACGCCGACGCATTGACCGCGAACGCCACGATCCAGATGCATGCCAGGTGCACAGCTCGAGGCAGCCGACTCCATCCGAAGATCCACAGACCGATGAAGGTGGATTCGAAAAAGAACGCGATGAGACCCTCGAACGCCAGTGGCGCGCCGAAGATGTCGCCGACGAATTTGGAGTACTCACTCCAGTTCATCCCGAACTGGAACTCCTGGACGATGCCGGTGGCGACGCCGAGGGCGAAGTTGATCAGGAACAACTTGCCGAAGAAGCGGGTCAGCCGGTACCACGCGGTGTCGCCGGTGATGTGCCAGGCGGTCTGCATGGCGGCGATCAGCGGGGCCAGCCCGATGGTGAGCGGGACGAATATGAAGTGGTAGACGGTGGTGATTCCGAACTGCCACCGGGACACATCCAACGCGTCCATGCGCCACTCCAAGGTTGATCGCTATACTACGACGCAGTGTAGTAGATTTTCTCTTGTTTCACTCGCGACCGTGTCCGACTTCACTCGGGTGCGGGAGCGGTGACTTCCTGCCGCGCTTCGGGCAACTTCTTGCTCTCCTTGCGGATCCCGAAGGCCGAAACCACCTCGAAGATGCCGAGCACGATCAGCCAGATGCCGACCACCAGGGTCAATGTCGCCAGCGACTCGAAAGGGGAGGCCAGGATGACTACGCCGGCGATCAGGCTGATGACGCCGATGAAGATCTCCCACGCCCGCCCGGGCAGGGTCGGGTCGCTGATCGCCGACACCGCGGTGGCCACGCCGCGGAAGATGAACCCGATGCCGATCCAGATGGCCAGCAGCAGGACCGACTCCTGCAAGCTGCGGAAGCACAGGACCGCAAGAATCAGTGCGGCTGCGCCGCTGAGAAACAGCAGCACCCGCCCGCCGGCGGACACGTGCAGGCTGAAGGCAAAAATCACCTGGCTGATACCGGTGACCAACAGGTAGGCGCCGAAGAAGATGGCCGCGACAACGATCGTGATCGCCGGCCACAAGAGCACCATCACACCCAACAGCGCCGTCAGGACTCCCGAGAACAGGACGTTCTTCCACAGATGCTGCAGCAGGGTAGGGGTCGCAGTGGTTTCCATGCGGCGCAGTGTGACACATCGGCGCTGGCAGTCGGTCCTTTTTGGCAGCACGGCTGTGAGGTGGCAGTGCGGTCGTTAACGTTCCGTTACCGACACTGCACGCCGGCTTGCCGGTCATTAACCTCCATGGCGCAAGTGGCCGTACGTATTCGGCCGCCCGCGACATAACCCCTACAGAAGGTGGAGGCGACTGTGCTGGCTCAATGGAAAGACCGCCGGACGCCGATATGGCGTGCCTCCGCAGTGGTCATCGCAGCGGGGGCGCTGATGCTGTCGGGCTGTTCGAGTAACACCGAGACCACCGGGCCCGCGACGGAGACAACCGCAGCCAATGCCGAGCGGGTCGATGCCATCGCCGGCACCGTCCCCGCCGAGATCAGAGAAGCCGGGACGTTGGTCATCGGTGTCAACGTGCCGTATCCGCCCAACGAGTTCAAAGACTCCGACGGCAAACTCGTCGGTTTCGATGTCGATCTGATGAATGCGATCGCGGCGACATTGGACCTCACGCCCGACTACCGCGAGGCGGACTTCGACAAGATCATCCCGTCCATCCAAGGGGGAACCTACGACGTCGGCATGTCGTCGTTCACCGACACCAGACAGCGTGAAGAGGTTGTCGACTTCGTCACGTACTTCTCTGCAGGCTCGGCGTGGTTGCAGAGGGTCGGTGCGGGTGTCGATCCGGAGAATGCATGCGGCAAGAAGGTCGCTGTGCAGTCGAATACGACCCAGGCGACCGAGGAGTTGCCGGCCCGCAACCTGAGGTGCACCGAAGCCGGTGCGCCACCGATCGAGATCATCCCGTTCGATGGCCAGGACGCGGCGACCAACGCGGTCGTGCTCGGTCAGGCCGACGCCATGTCGGCAGACTCGCCGGTGACGCTGTACGCCATCAAGCAAAGCGAGGGCACGCTCGAACAAGCCGGGGAGGTTTTCGACTCCGCTCCGTACGGCTGGCCGGTGGCCAAGGGGTCACCGCTCGCGCAGTCGCTGCTGCAGGCTCTCGAGCACTTGATCGACAACGGCGCCTATGCGCAGATCGCCACCAACTGGGGCCTGGAAGAAGGGCTCATCGACAAGCCGGTCATCAACGGGGCGATCAACTGAGCGGGCGCACCGCAGCGATGAACGACGTCGACAACGCGCCTGAGTCGATCAACGCGGTGCCGTTGCGGCACCCGTGGCGCTGGGTCGCGGCAGGAGTCATCGTCGTCTTGGTCGGACTGTTCCTCTACGGTGCGGCGACCAACGATGCCTACCGCTGGGCGACGTTCTGGCAGTACCTTTTCGACGACCGTATCCCCAGCGCGATCTGGTACACGGTTCAGCTGACGGTTCTGTCGATGGTGCTGGCGGTCATCCTCGGGGTGACGCTGGCGGTGATGCGGCTGTCGCCGAATCCGGTGTTCCGGTCGGTGTCGTGGGTTTATCTGTGGATCTTCCGCGGCACACCGGTCTACGTGCAGCTGGTGTTCTGGGGGCTGTTCCCGACGATCTACCAGAACATTCAGCTCGGTGTGCCGTTCGGTCTGACGCTTTTCCATCTCGATCTGCAGAGCCTGTCCATCCCGTTCCTCCTGGCGATAATCGGGCTGGGGCTCAACGAGGCCGCCTACATGGCTGAAATCATCCGCGCCGGAATCAGTTCGGTGCCGGAGGGGCAGATGGAGGCGTCGACGGCGTTGGGTATGTCGTGGGGCCTCGCAATGCGTCGCACCGTGCTCCCACAGGCGATGCGGGTGATCATCCCGCCGACCGGTAACGAAATCATCAGCATGCTCAAGACCACGTCGCTGGTCACCGCGGTGCCGTTCACGCTTGAGCTGTACATGGTCACCCGCAATATCGGCGCGGTCCGCTTCGAACCCGTACCCCTGCTCATGGTCGCCGCCGTCTGGTATCTGGTCATCACCAGCATATTGATGGTCGGACACTACTACCTGGAGAGGTATTTCTCCCGTGGTGCGTCGCGCAAGCTGACCGACAAGCAACTCGCAGCGCTTGCCAAGGCGCAAACCGGTACCGGGGCGATGTGAGCGCGGTGCTGGACCCGTCCGCGATACCGCACCCGATGGTCCGAGCGGAGAAGGTGTGCAAGGACTTCGGGGCGCTGAAGGTACTCAAGGGTGTCAGCCTCGAGGTGAACAAGGGTGAGGTGCTGGTCCTGGTGGGGCCATCGGGATCGGGCAAGTCGACCTTCCTGCGTTGCATCAACCACCTCGAGACCGTGACTGCCGGGCGGCTCTACGTCGACGGTGAGCTCGTCGGCTACCAGGAACGTGGTGGCCGGCTCTATGAGATGAAACCCCGGGACGTCGCCAAGCAGCGTCGTGACGTGGGCATGGTGTTTCAGCATTTCAACCTGTTTCCGCACCGTACCGTTCTGGGGAACGTCATCGAGGCACCGATGAAGGTCAAGGGCGTCGCCAAGGACGAGGCCGTGCACCGCGGACGTGAACTGCTCGACCGAGTCGGGCTGTCCGAGAAGGTCGACGCCTATCCACTGCAGCTGTCGGGCGGCCAACAGCAACGGGTCGCGATCGCGCGTGCGCTCGCGATGGAGCCCAAGCTGATGTTGTTCGACGAGCCGACTTCCGCACTGGACCCGGAGCTGGTGGGCGAGGTGCTCGGGGTGATGAAAAGCCTCGCCGCGGAGGGCATGACAATGATTGTCGTCACCCACGAGATGGGCTTTGCTCGGGAAGTGGCCGATGAGTTGGTATTCATGGATGCTGGTGTCGTCGTCGAGCGTGGAAGCCCTCGCGAGATGATGGCCGATCCGCAACACGAAAGGACCAAGACGTTCCTGTCCAAGGTGATGTGAAGCCTGATCCGACCACGCCGTTGTGGCGGGCCGCCCAGGTGTTCCGTCTCCTGAGCTGTGTCTACGCGCTGGGCTTTGCGGTGGCGGTCAACCGGGACCTGGAGCATCCGCTGGGGGGCTGGGTCCTGCTGGCTGTTCTGATCACCTGGAGCGTCGCGTGCGCGGTGGCCTATTTGCAGGGCTTCGGACGGCGCCCGCTGTGGGTGCTGGCCGAGATCGTGGTCGTGGTTGCCTTGATGCTCAGCACCGAGCTCGTCGCCTCGGATCAGTGGATCCTGGACAACCAGTCACTACCGACCACGTTGTGGGCGACCAACGCCACCATCTCGGCGGCCATCCTCATCGGCCCGGTCGCTGGAATGTGCACCGGGTTGCTGGTGATGGCCGCCGGCGCGGCGCTGAAGGGATACGTGCACATCGATCTGGGCCGCAACGCCACCATCATCGTCGAATTGGCGGTCGGGCTGGCGGTGGGAATGGCGGCGCAGACCGCGCGCCGCGCTCACACCGAGCTCGAGCGCGCAGCTCGGTTGTCGGCATCCCTGGAGGAACGCGACCGACTCTCCCGGCAGGTCCACGACGGCGCCATCCAGGTTCTGGCGCTGGTTTCTCGACGTGGTCGCGAGATCGGTGGAGAGACAGCGGAGTTGGCCGAACTTGCCGGAGAGCAGGAACGTGCGCTGCGCCGGCTGGTCAGCGCGGCCGGCGACCTGCGCTTTGGTGATACGGTGACCGTCGACCTGGCCGCGATGCTGCGGGGCTGTGCCGGCGACCAGGTGTCGGTGGCGGTGCCCGCCGAGCCGGTGCTGCTCGATGCGGCCACCGCCGACGAACTGTTGGCTGCAGTGACCAATGCCCTCGATAACGTTGTCGCGCACGCCGGTCGGTCCGCGCGGGCCTATGTGCTCCTCGAGGATCTCGGCGACTCGGTGACGGTCAGTGTGCGCGACGACGGTGTCGGAATTCCGGATGGCCGGTTGGCCGAGGCCGAACAGCAGGGCCGGGTCGGTATTTCGAAATCCATTGTGGGTCGTTTGGACTGGCTGGGCGGGCGGGCCACGCTGACCACATCGCCGGGTGCGGGTGTGGAGTGGGAGCTCAGCATTCCGCGACGGAAAGAGGCCCGATGAGCGAGGACGCAGTGACCGTCATGGTCGTCGATGACCACCCGATCTGGCGTGACGCGGTGGCCAGGGACCTGGCCGGTGCGGGCTTTGACGTGGTCGCCACCGCCGACGGGGTGGCCACAGCCAAGCGACGCGCGGCCGTCGTCAGGCCTGCGGTCGTGCTGATGGACATGCGGCTGGGCGACGGCGATGGCGCCCAAGCCACCGCCGAGGTGCTGGCGGTGTCGCCGAGCAGCCGGATACTGGTGTTGTCGGCATCCGATGAGCGCGACGACGTCCTGGAAGCGGTGAAGGCCGGTGCCACCGGTTATCTGGTCAAGAGTGCGTCACGCCAGGAGCTGGTCGACGCCGTGGAGGCCACGGCGCAGGGCAGGGCGGTGTTCACCCCCGGTCTTGCCGGTCTGGTGCTCGGCGAGTACCGGCGCATCGCCAGGGACACCACGAATCCGGCCGCTCCGAGTTTGACCGAGCGGGAGACCGAGATCTTGCGCCACGTCGCCAAAGGCTTGACTGCCAAGCAGATCGCGGCGCGACTGTCGCTGAGTCACCGCACAGTGGAAAACCATGTCCAGGCGACGTTCCGCAAGCTGCAGGTCGGCAATCGCGTCGAGCTGGCCCGTTACGCGATAGAACACGGTCTCGACGAGTAGTTGTACTCATCCGCCCGGGGGCGAAACCGACGACGATGGGTCCATGACCGAACCGCCCAATGTCGTCATCGCGCGACTTTCTGCTGAGTTCGCCGCGATGTCTCACCAACTCGCCCGAGCGTCTGCCGATCTACGTCAGTTGAATCTGATGCTGACGCCGCACGGCGCGGCCGCGCCGATGCCGGCACACCCCGCAGTGTCGCCGGGACCGGCGCCACCCGTCGTGCCCCCACCCGGGCCGTATCCGCAGTACCTACCGCCACCGCCACCGCCAAGGCCGCCGGTGCGCTCAGGGCCGGTGGAACCACCCGCGCAAGGCTGGATCGGCAAGCTGCTGGCGATTGCCGGCGTCGGCGTCACGCTGATGGGCGTGGTCCTGCTGCTGGTGCTGGCGGCCCAGGCCGGGATCCTGCGTCCCGAGTTCCGGGTCGCCGCGGGTGCGGCGCTCGCCGCCGGCCTGGTCGGTGCGGGGCAGTGGCTGTCTGGCCGTTCCGGTGGCCGGGTCGGCGCGATCGCGTTGGTTGCCACCGGGGTGGCCGCGGCGTACATCGATGTCATCGCGGCGACGACCATCTACGACTGGATTTCGGCCCCCGCCGGGCTGGTGCTCGCCGCGTTGGTCGCGGGCGCCGGACTGACGCTGGCGCGTCGTTGGGACTCCGAACAACTCGGGTTGCTCGTCGTGGTTCCGCTGGTGGTGCTCGCGCCGATAGTCACCGGCGGTATCACCTTGCTGCTCATCGGATTCATGCTGGCGCTGGCGGCTGTGTCGGTTCCGGTTCAGCTGGGCCGAGACTGGATCTGGTTGCACGGCGCACGCATCGCGGCCGTGGTCTTGCCGCTGCTGGCGGCGCTGGTCGTGCGCCATTTCGACGCGCGGGAGGACCTGGCGCTGGCGGGTGCGTGTGCACTCGGCGCGGCGCTGGCCGTCGTCACTGCTCTGATGCTGCTGCCCAGCACCGCCAGGCCTGCCGTGATCGCCGTGCTGACCGCGGCGGGCACGACCCCGCTGCTGGGGGTCAATCTTGCCGTCGACGACGGCCTCGCAGCGTTGCTGGTGGCCGCACTTGCGGCGTCCCTGCTGACGTTGGTTTTGCTGGTTGAGCGACTGCCGGGGGTGGCAGGGCCGGCGCAACAGGTGTTCGCCGTGTGGGCGGCCGTGGCGGCGCTGGTGGCCGTCGTCACCGCGTTCGACGGCACACTGGCCGCGCCGATTCTGCTGGCGATGGCACTGCTGGTGGTCGTGGCGGTGCGTCGTGATCGAGTCGCGCGCTGGGTCAGCGTCGGATTCGCGGTGGTGGGTGGCGCGGGGTATCTGATCAACGCGCCGATCGTCAATCTTCTGACCCCGTGGACCATCGACACCGGCACCAGTCTGTCGATCCTGTTGTCCAGCGTCCTGCTGGCCGCGGTCGCGATCGTCTGGACCGGGACGGCCGGCAGTCCCAGCGGAGTGCTCTGGACGGCGACTGCAGCAGTTGTGGTCTACGCGATCACCCAGTTCAGTGTCACCGCCGCGACGCTGATCGCTCCGGACGCCTGGGGGTTCTATGCCGGCCATATGGTCGCGACGATCTGTTGGATCGCGATGGCCGCCGCCGTGTTCGGCTACGCGCTGCGCCTGGACCGGTCTGCGCGGTCGGTGCCGATCAGCGGGGGACTGGGGCTTGTCGGCGCCGCCGTGGCGAAGCTGTTCCTGTTCGATCTGGGTGCCCTCGACGGCATCTTCCGGGTCGCAGTTTTCATCGTGGTGGGCCTGATTCTGCTGGCCATGGGCGCCGGATACGCCCGGTTGCTGGACCGGCAGGACCAGATGGCTGTGACCAACGACACCTGATAAACTGGACTCAGTCCAAACTAGGAGGCGTTGTGACGAACATGAGTGCAACAGTGAACAATCGCAGGACAGAAGCAGAGGTCACGGGTTTCCAGGCCTCGCCGGAACTGAATGCGGCGCTGCAGCGGGTGCTCGTGGACCTGATCGAGCTGCATGTGCAGGGCAAGCAAGCCCACTGGAACGTGGTCGGATCAAACTTCCGCGACCTCCATCTGCAGCTCGACGAGGTCGTCGACTTCGCCCGGACGGGCAGCGACACCATCGCCGAGCGGATGCGCGCTCTCGACGGCGTGCCGGATGGCCGCACCGATACCGTGGCGGCATCCACTTCGCTGCCGCAGTTCCCGTCCTACGAACACAGCACCGCCGACGTGGTCGATCTGATCACCGGTCGGGTCTATGCGGTGGTCGACACGATTCGTGAGGTCCACGACGGGGTCGACGCCGAGGACCCGGTAACTGCTGACATCCTCCACGCGCTGACCGACGGTCTGGAGAAGCTGGCCTGGCTACTCAAGTCGGAGAACCGGAAGGTGTAGCAACTCCGGAGCGATGGCCGACCAGGTACCAGGTGTGCATCAGGCCCTTGCCTTTCACCTCGACCAGTCCACGCTCTTCAAGGTCAAACGACGAGCGAAGCCTCAGATAGACATCCTCGGGCACCTGAATTCGGCCCTCGATATCGGTGGTCTCCATCCGTGAGGCGACGTTGACGGCATCGCCCCAGACGTCGTAGAAGAACTTCTTCGCGCCGACCACCCCCGCGACAACCGGTCCCGCTGCCATCCCGATGCGCAGCGGGACCGCGCGTCCTTGCCCGTCTTTCATGTCGGTGACGGCATCGGCCATGTCGAGGGCCAACGCGGCCAGGGCTTCCAGGTGGTCTGCGCGCGGGGTCGGCACGCCGGCGACCACCATGTACGCGTCGCCGCTGGTTTTGATCTTCTCCAAACCGTGCCGGTCGACCAGTGCGTCGAGATCAGTGTAGAGGCGGTCGAGGAAGCGAACCAGCTCCGCCGGTGTGGTGTTGCTCGCGCGCTCGGTATAGCCGGCGATGTCGGCGAACAGAATCGACGCATCGTCGTACTTGTCGGCGATCACGGTGCGCGCCGGTTCTTTGAGCCGCTCGGCGATGGTCTCAGGAAGTATGTTGGCCAGCAATTGTTCGGAGCGCTGATGCTCGGCTTCCATGGCCTGTTCGGCTCGCTCGATCTCGCGCAACGTGTACCAGATGGTGGCCACCAGCATCACCGCCGAAGATGCCACCGAACTGAGAAAGCCGGCCGTCAATGTCCACGACGGACCCAGTCCACGGTCGTGGGGCACCGTCATCTCCAGCACGATGCAGATCGCGACGCCGACCGCCGCGATCGCCGAAGCCAGCAGGATGCGGTGGATGCCCAGGATCAGAACGGCCAGCGCTGCGGCGACCAGGAAGTAGAACTGCAGCCCCGACCCGGTGCCGATGGTGTAGCAGATGAAAGTCACCGAGACGTAGGCGAATCCGACGAAGGTCAGCGGCGCGACGAGTTCGCCGAGCGGGCACAACCGAGGAATGGCAAGAAAGACTGCGGCGCAGAACATGTTGGCCACGCCCAGCCACCACAACGCGCCGCCGAGGCTGAGTTGGAAGACGCCGAACAGCGCCGACACCACGGCCGCGATCCAGCCCGCGATCGTCATCACCCGCAGGCGGCTGGCGGCACTGTCGGAGCGGTGGCGTTCAGGGGAGAGCACGCGACTCTGCGCCGCCACCTCGGGTACGCACACCGGCCGCACGTTCAGCACGGACGCAGCCTATCGCCGAAAGGCAGCTCGACCTGCTGAAATGACGACATCTGCGCCGGTCACATCCACTCCACGAATTGGATGATGATCCCGTTGGGATCCTCGAACTGGCAATACCGCTCGCCCCAGGGTTCGGTCTCCGGGGCAGTGACGGGGTGGGCGCCCGCAGCGCGAGCGGATTCGTACGCCGCGTCGACATCCTCGACGACAAACGCCAGTAGTAATCCGTCGCCGGCGCTGCCCGCGCGGTGCGCGGGTTTGAACGTCGGAAGGCCCGTTCGCAGGTAAATCACGTTCGGTCCGCCGTCGGGATGGTGCAGCGACACGAACCCATCCGCGTGCATCACCACCGCGTATCCGACGTGCCGGGACAGGAAGTCTGCGGATGCTTGCGGGTCGGCGACGTTGAGGGAGATCGCTGTGGCGGTGACGTGCATGAACACACTTTCTCGTATGCTGTACGAAATCCAGTATCCGTACACTGCACGGAAATGCAACCGCATCGGCAAAAGGGGCGCCGTGGACACCATCGACCTGCTCTGGCGCAACGTGATGCCGGCACGAGCGCGCCGAGGCCGGCCCCCACGCTTCACCGCCGACCAGGTGGTTACCGCCGCCATTACGGTGGCAGACCGAAGGGGGTTGTCTTTCACCCTGCGCGATATTGCCGAAACCCTTGGCGCGCCGGTGATGTCGGTCTACTCCTACATCGACAGTCGCGAGCAGCTCCTCGAACTGATGGTGGATCAATGCCGCCTCGACATGGATTACACCGAGCTCTCCGGAGATTGGCAGGCGCGGTTGCGCGCCGTCGCCGCCGACAACATGACGTTGTTTGACACGCACCCGTGGATGGCCGACATCGAATCCGAACGCGCCGTGCTCGGCCCCGGAACATTGGGCAAGTACGAGCGGGAACTGGCCGCCGTGGACTCCCTTGCCCTGGCCGATCCCGACAAAGACGCTGCATTGACGTTGGTGTTGGACTTCGTCCGATCGTGTGCGCGCGCTCGTGCGCACGCCGATCGCGAGCGTCGACACGAGACACCGGAGCAGTGGTGGCAACGCGAAGGCGCGAAACTTGCCGCCCTCGGAGTCACCGAAAGCTACCCACGGGCTTCACGCATCGGGACTGCAGCGGGCCAGGCTCACGCAGCTGCCCACAACGCCGACGCCGGCTATGAATTCGGCCTGCAGGCCATCCTGCACGGCATCGACACGCTGAACCAGCACGTTGGTCTTGGATGACGGCAGGAGCACTGACCGCGCCGCAGGCCCAAGCATGCCCGCCGGTGAACGCGATCTCCAGACCGGCGTTGCGTCGCTCCGGACGCCCCGCTAGCCGCACCGTTCGAAGGTGTGCACACGGTAGCCGTCGCCGAGCGTGCGCAACACGGTACGCAAAGCCAGGGCAGGGACACGGAATGCCTTGAACTCGCGCGCCCGGCCCACGATGGACACCGGCGGCCGTGCTTGCCGGTATCCGAGGTGGAGGAAGATCTCCTCTGGATACTCTTCGACGAACTTGAACTCACTGCCCAACGCCAGGATCTGCTTGTACAGCTTGCCCATATGCCTTGTGAAGAACACCCGGTTCATCAGGTCGCAGATCAGCGTGTGGTCGGGAAAACCATCCGACAGTGTGGCGAGCAGATGGTGCACTTGGGTTTTCTCGAGATACATGAACACGCCCTCGATCACGATGAGTGTCTCGACATTCGGGTCGCATTCGCGCAGCGCGGCGGGGAGTTCGCCGGCCGAGAAGTCGACAGCTCTGCGTCGCAGTACATTCGGACATTTTTCAGGGGCCAGGATGGTGTTCTTGTGTTCGATGACGGCCGCTTCGTCGAACTCGAACCAGCGACCGCCGGCCAACCGATAGGCGCGGGTGTCGAAGCCGGTGCCGATGTTGATGATCTGCAGGTCTTTGTTCGCTTTGAGGCGTCTGGCGATCTCGTCGTAGATGATCCGTGCCCGTACCACGTTGCTGAGGTTTCGGCGGGTGCCGCCAGAGAACGGGGCATATACCGTCCTGCCTTCGCCGGTCATGAAGTCCTCGGCGTAGATGTCGGAATATATCGAGCCCGGTGCGCGGGCGTCGTCGGCGCGGATGCCACAGCAGAAGAAGGCGGTCTTGGATATCGGGTTCATCTGGGCTCCGGTGAATTTGGATGCGGTCATGGCTGTGCTAGGCGTGGATCGGCGGTCGGCCGATGAGGGCTCCGGCCCCTTCGATCTGAGCGGCGACACGCAGGAGAAGGTCCTCCCGTCCGTAGGCGGCAACGAGTTGCACGCCGATCGGCAAGACGCTGTCACTCAGCCGAACCGGCAGGGAAATGGCCGGTTGTCCGGTGATGTTGAACGGCATGGTGAATGCGAGCAGTGAAGCGGTGCGCAGCCACGCGTCGAGGGGCTTGGCGGGGTCGGGGCGCAGCGCGCCGAGCCGTGGCGGCAGGTCGGTGAGTGTGGGAGTGAGGAGAAGGTCGAAGCCGTCCTCCCACCACGCCGTCATACTTCGGGTGAAGTTGTTCAGGCCGGTGAGGGCGGTGAGATAGTCGCTGCCCGTGGTGCGTTGGCCCACGCGGGTGATGAGCCAGTTGTCGGTGTCCATGTCGGCTTCACCAATCGGACGCCCGAGTGCCACGCTCATCCGCTCGACGAAGTTGGCTTGGCTGCAGGCGAGGATGGGCATCACGAAGACTCCGGCACCTGTGAGCATCGGCGCCGGGAAAGACGGCTCCACATCATGGCCGAGGTTTCTGAGCAATTCGGTGGTAGTCGTCACGGCGGCGCTGCACTCAGGGTGAACGGAAGCGGCGGGTGGATCAGGTACGAAGCCCAGGGCCTCGATGAATCGGCCGAGCATGGGCAGGGCTTCCGGCAGAAGCGTGGCGTCTTCGGTGCCGGTGGGGAGTTCGGTGATGAAGCCGATGCGCAGCCGTCCGGGCTCGGCCCCGATCTCGTCGCGGTACCGACGTGTGGGAGTGGGTGCGACGACGGTATCGCCCGGCATGGGTCCGGAGACGAGATCGAGCACCGCGGCGGTATCGCGCACGCTGCGGGTCACGGCGCACTCCGCCGCCAGGCCGGCCCACATCGCATCCGAGGATTCGGGACCGACAGAGACCCGGCCACGGGAGGGCTTGAGCCCGATGATGCCGCATTGACTTGCCGGGTTCCGGATGGAGCCGCCGCCGTCGCTGGCGTGTGCCAGGGGCACCATGCCGGAGGCGACGGCGGCTGCCGCGCCCCCGCTGGAGCCGCCGCTGGCGTACTCGGTGTTCCAGGGGTTGTGCGTTGGTCCGTAGGCGTCCGATTCCGTGGTCGCCCAGGCGCCGAGTTCGGGAACGTTGGTGCGGCCGATGTCGACGAATCCGCCGTGGAGAAGCTTTTGCACCAGGTACGACGTTCCCGGCGCGCGGTAACCGGCGCTGCGCAGAAAACGGGTGCCCCAATGGTAGGGGTCGCCCGCTCGATTCCCGGCCGCGATGTCCTTGAGCAGGATCGGCACGCCGCAGAACGGCGCTTCCGATCGCAGGGACCCAGCTTCGCGACGCGCCCGTTCGAAGTTGCGGTGGATGACGGCATTCAGCTGTGGGTCGATGTGCTCCACCCGCGCGATGGCTGCGTCGACGAGTTCGTGAGCCGAGATCCTTCCCGTGCGCACCAACTCCGCCTGGCCGGTGGCGTCGAGTAGTGCCAGCTCGTCGGGCATCAGTTCTCCGTCATCGGGATTGTGGTGGGTTCTGTCTGGGGTCGGGTCGGGGTAACAGCGTCGAGAGGTCCAGACCGTCGACAGCCTGCCCGAGGCAGACGGCACGAAGGACACTGCTGGCAAACGCTTCTGCGTCACCCCAGGGCAGGTAGGGCCTGGTGACCAATAGGGAGGCGACACCGTGGGCAGCTGCCCACAGTTGCAAAGCCGGACCCAGGGAATCGGTCGGCGGGAAGAAAGCTTCGTCGATGAGCTCCTGCACGGTGTGTTGAAGATGGACGAAGGCTGAGTTGACGAGAGTCTCGTCGAACTCACTGGGTTGCGTCGGTGCGGTGTCGGTGGCCACGCGGTACATCAGTGGGGTCCGCACGGCGAAACGTACGTAGGCCATGCCCAGGGCGTGCAGGCGTTCCAGGGCGGTCGGTAGGCCGCGGGTGGCGTCGCGCATCGCCTGACCGAGCTGGCGGTAGTACTTCGCACACACCGCAGCCAGAAGCTCTTCCTTGTCCGCGAAATGGCGATACAGCGAGGGAGCCGTGATGCCGAGCGCCTGGGTCACTTCACGGGTCGAGGGTGCTTTGGCGTCCTGTGATACGAGGATCAATTCGGTTGCGGTATCGATGATCTGGTCACGCAACAGGTCGCCGGACCCTTTCGGTAGGCGCGGTCGGGGTGCATCACCGGACCCGCCCGCCCGCCCCCTTGCCCGTGACTGCTCCATCACGCTCCTCAACATAGTGGCGCTACCGTAGCGCCGCTACGTTACGGTCGTCAACACCGGTCGAGCTCGGTCATTACCTCGTCCTCGGCAGCGGCCCACACCGCATCACCAGCGACAACCATCAGCCGGTGCGGGCCGGCGGCGAGTCGCGTGATTACGGACAGTTCTCTACCGGGCAGGGCGGTACCGGCGGTACACGCCTGCGGGCTGGAGCTTCGTGCGGGCTGAGTGGTCAATCTGAAAACTCGCCCTGATCTGGTCTCTGCTGGTGCCCTCGGTGAGATTCGAACTCACACTGTACGGGTTTTGAATCCGTTTCCTCTGCCAGTTGGGATACGAGGGCGTGCGGCCTCCCACCATAAAGGATGGCCCCGCGGTCGCTCATCCGGCCTGCGGCCGCCACAATGTCTGTCATGTCAGCCTCAACCGGGTCGCCGCCAGATTCTCCCGCGCCGCGCCGCGTTCTCGTCGCCGAGGACGAGGCCCTCATCCGGCTCGACCTGGCGGAGATGTTGCGCGAAGAGGGCTACGAGATCGTCGGTGAGGCCGGCGACGGCCAGGAGGCGGTGGACCTCGCCGAGTCGTTGCGGCCCGATCTGGTGATCATGGACGTCAAGATGCCCCGGCGCGACGGCATCGATGCCGCCTCGGAGATCGCAGGCAAGCGCATCGCCCCGATCGTCATCCTGACCGCCTTCAGCCAGCGTGAACTGGTTGAACGTGCCCGTGATGCCGGGGCGATGGCCTATTTGGTCAAACCGTTCAGCATCACCGATCTGATTCCGGCCATCGAGGTTGCCGTCAGCCGTTTCGGCGAGATCGCGGAGCTGGAGAAGGAAGTTGCGTCCCTGTCGGATCGGCTGGAGACTCGCAAGCTTGTCGAACGGGCCAAAGGCTTGCTGCAGACCAAGCAGGGGATGAGCGAGCCGGAGGCGTTCAAGTGGATTCAGCGTGCTGCGATGGACCGCAGAACGACGATGAAGCGCGTCGCCGAAGTGGTGGTCGAGACGCTCGACGACTCGGGAAGCGCCACTTCCGCGAGCTGATCAGCTCGGACGGCGTTTGGTAACAGATTGGTCACGACGGCCGTCTGGGGCGTCACCCGCAACGGTCACCCATTAGCGTCGAGTCCGATCTTTACCACCCTGCCCCGTGAATTCTAGGAGCATTCTTGATGAAGAATCGAACCCTCGGTCACGTCGTCGCGCTGGCGGGTGTGGCCGCGCTCGCGCTGACATCGTGTGCCTCCGGGGACAACGGCGACGCCACCACCACCCCCGAGACCACCGCCGAAGCCCAGGCTGAGGTCGTCACCACGGATTGTGAACCGGAGCAGGCCACCGCGGGCGCCACCCCGGACACGAGTCCGCTCAAGATCGGCACCTTGCTGCCGGAGACGGGCACGCTCGCCTTCCTCGGACCTCCCGAAATTGCCGGGGTGCAGGTGGCGGTCAACGAGATCAACGACGCCGGCGGGGTCCTCGACCAGCCGATCGAACTGGTCACCGGTGATTCCGGCGACACCACCACCGACACCGCCAACACCACGGTGGACCGGCACCTCGCCGGGGGTGTCGATGTGATCATCGGCGCAGCCTCCTCGGCGGTGTCGCTGAAGGTGATCGACAAGATCGTCGGCGCGGGTGTGGTGATGTTCTCCCCGGCCAACACGTCCGACCAGTTCGTCTGCTATCCCGACCGGGGCATGTACTTCCGCACCGCCCCCACCGATGTGCTGCAGGCCCAGGCGCTCGCCCAACTGATCACCGGTGACGGCGCTCAGCGAGTGGCGATCCTCGCGCTCAACGATCCGTACGGAACCGGCCTGGCTGCCAATACCGTCGAGGATCTGAAGAGTGCCGGCATCGCCGAGGATCAGATCACCAAGATCATCTACGACCCCAACGCACAGTCGTTCAACGCCGAGGTCGATCAGGTCAAGGAGTTCAATCCGGACGCGGTCGCGGTGCTCGGCTTCGAGGAGACCGCGAAGATCATCACCCGAATGCACGAGGTCGGCATCGGCCCGTCCGACGGCATGCTGGTCTACGGCACCGACGGCAACATGGGTAACGCGCTCGGTGAGGGTGTGGCGCCTGGTCTGCTGGAGGGCATGAAGGGCACCGCCCCGATGACCGAGGTCGGCCCGGAGTTCCAGGGTCGCCTTACCGCAGTCGACCCCGGGCTGGTCGACTTCAACTACGCGGGCGAGGCTTTCGATGCCGTGGTGATCTCCGCGTTGGCCGCCGAGCAGGCACAGTCCACCGCCGGTGTCGACATCGCGGCCAACATCAACTCGGTCACCCGCGAGGGAGCCAAGTGCACCTCATTCGTCCAATGCCGCGACCTGATCCGGGCCGGCGAGGATATCGACTACGACGGCGTGACAGGTGAGTTGGAGTTCGCTCCGGCCGGCGAGCCCTCTGTGGGCTCATACGGCAACCTGCAATTCGGGCCGGACAACACGATCAACGTAGCCGACTACATCGTCGTGCAGGGCTGAGGCTCACCAGCGTGATTCGGGCCGGGCGGCATCTGCCGCCCGGCCCGAATTGCTCCGTCGAGCACTATTTTTGACGTTTGCCGCCCAAGGTGCCCAGGTAGAGCTCGATCACCTTGGGGTCGTTCATGAGGCTGCGGCCGGTGTCGGTGTAGGCATTGGTGCCCTGATCGAGTACATAGCCGCGGTCGCAGATCTGCAGGCAGCGACGAGCATTCTGCTCCACCATGATCACCGAGACACCGGTGGCATTGATCTGTTTGCAGCGAATGAACACCTCGTCCTGGAACATCGGGGACAGGCCTGCGGAGGGCTCGTCGAGCAGCAGCACCGACGGTTCCATCATCAGTGCGCGGCCCATCGCCACCATCTGGCGTTCGCCGCCGGACAGCGCGCCGGCTTTGACCTTTCGGCGTTCGGCCAGCAGCGGGAATAGCCCTGCCACGACATCGAACCGCTCGCGGAACTTTTTGGGGCGCAGATAGATCCCCATCTCCAGGTTCTCTTCGATGGTCAGAGCCGCAAAGACGTTCTGGTTCTGTGGGACATAGCCGACACCCTTGGTCACCAGGACATGTGCCGGGGCGGAGGTGATATCTTCGCCGCGGAGCGCGACTGTGCCCGAACGGATGGGTATCAGTCCGAACAGTGTTTTGAGCAGCGTCGACTTGCCGGCCCCATTCGGCCCGATGATCCCGACGATCTCACCGTCGCGCAGGTAGAAGTCACACCCCCGCAGGATGTCGACCTCGGGAAGATAGCCGGCGATCAACCGGTCGGCACGTAGCAGCGCGCCTTCGGCCAGCCGGTCGTGCACAGCAGGAGTGGCAGCCAGTTCGGCTGGGCTGAGCGAGGATGCGGTGGAGTCGGTCATGGCCTGCGCGGACTCTCCGGGATCTCGGACTCGGACAGGTCACCGCCGGATTCGATGGTGTCGACGACGGCTTGCTCGATTTCTTCGGCCAGTTCGGCGGTGGCACCGACCGGGTTACCGGCGTCGTCGAACTCCAGCGCCTGATCGTGGTGACTGCCCAGATAGGCGTCGACGACGGCATTGTTGTCGGCCAGTGCCTCGGGAAGGGACTCGGCGATGACTGCACCCTGGGCCATCACCACCACCCAGTCACTGATATCGCGGATCACGTCCATGTCGTGCTCCACGAACACCACCGTCATGCCTTCATCTCGAAGCGAGCTGATGTGGACGAGCAGATTCTCGGTCAGCGCCGGGTTCACCCCCGCCATCGGTTCATCGAGCATGACGACCTTGGGTTCGGTCATCAGCGCCCGCGCCATCTCCAGCAGCTTGCGCTGCCCGCCCGACAGCGACCCGGCCATGTCGTTGGCTTTGGCGTCGAGTTTGAACCGGACCAGCATCTCGTGCGCCCGTTCGGTGATCTGGGCTTCTTGCTTGCGCCATCGGAAATGGAACAGCGAGTTGAGGATCCGCTCACCAGTCTGATGAGTGGCACCCAGCCTGACGTTGTCCAGAACCGACATCTTGGCCAGTGCGCGGGTCAATTGGAAGGTGCGCACCACGCCCCGGCGGGCCACTTGGTGCGGGTGCATCCGCGACAGGCTGACCCCGTCCAGCGACCAGGTTCCCGTGTCGGCGCGATCGAAGCCGGTGAGCAGGTTGAAGAAGGTTGTCTTGCCGGCGCCGTTCGGACCGATCAGACCGGTAATGGCGCCGCGTTGAACCTCCAGGTGCGCGACGTCGACGGCTCTGAGGCCGCCGAAGGATCGAGTGATGTTGTCCACCAGAATGATCGGATCCGGCTTGGCAGATCCTGGCTCGGCGGACACGTCGGCGAACGGGGATGGCGCGACATCGGTCAATTGAGTGCCACCTCCCGCTTTCTGCCCGTGATCCCCTGCGGTCGGAACACCATCAACACGATGATCAGGATGCCAAGCAGGATGAACCGGGTTGCTCCGACCTGCGCGTCGGTCAACGGCAACACCGGATCCGGTCCGGCGATGGCCTGACGCAGTAGCGCGTCGGGCACGGCCAGCAGGAACCAGAACAACATGGCCCCCAGCACCGGGCCGAACACGGTGGCGGCACCGCCCAGTAGCAGGGCGCCGAAGGCGTAGAATGTCTGCGACGTCGAATAGAAGTCGGGGTGGATCGATTTGGTTTGCAGCGCGTTGAAGATGCCGCCGATACCGCCGATCATGCCGCCCAGCACCAGCGCCTGCAGTTTGTAGACGAACACGTTCTTGCCCAGGGCGCGGGCCGCGTCCTCGTCCTCACGCACTGCCTTGAGTACTCGCCCCCACGGGCTGTGGATGAGGAGGTAGACGAATCCGCACAGCAGAATCACCACCGTCCACCCCACGACCATCGCCCAGAGGTCGTCGCCGACGAATCTCATCCCCAGCAGTGAGTACTGCTTGCTGGAGTCGAAAGGGCTGATCCGGGTGAACGGTTCGGCGTATCCGTAGAGCCCATTGGTGGAACCGGTGACCGGGTTCGCGGCGGTGGACCGGAAGATCAACCGCAGAACCTCCGCGGCCGCGATGGTCGCAATGGCCAGATAGTCGGCACGCAGACGCAAGGTGGGGATGCCCAGCACGATGGCCAGCAGGCCAGCGGCCGCCAGCCCGACGAGCATCCCTACCCATAGCGGCTGTTGGTAGGTGACCGTCATGATGCCCACGCCGTAACCGCCGAGCAGAGCGAACCCGATCTGGCCGAAGTTCAGCAGACCGGTGTAGCCGAAATGCAGGTTGAGGCCGATCGCCAACAGCGCGTAGAAGATCGCCGATGGTCCGATGAGTTGTGCGCCGGCAACCTGCAGTGCACCCAGAATGTCCATCCGTGACTCACCCGACCCTTTCCCGCGAGCCGAGAATGCCCTGTGGGCGGACGATCAGAATGAAGATCAGGATCAGCAGACCGCCGATGTACTTCAAGTCCGGATTGATCACCAAGGTTGACAACTGCACGAGCAGGCCGACAATCAGGCACCCCAGCAGCGCACCGTAGGCGGTGCCGAGCCCACCAAGAGTGATGCCGGCGAACATCAGCAACAGCAGCTTGAACCCCATCTCCCATTGGACTCGGCCGCCCAGCTCGGAAACCGCCAGCAGCACACCGCCCAGGGCCGCCAACCCACCCCCCAGGCACCAGACATAGGTGATGACACGTTCGACATTGATGCCCGACGAAGCGGCCAGATCCTTGTTGTCGGCAACCGCACGCATGGCCTTCCCGATCTTCGTCTTCTGCAGCAGTAGGGCCACGGCGACCAACACGACCAGGCTGATAGCGATCGTGATGATGTTGATGTCGGTGATCGCCACCGGCCCCCACTGGCGTTGCGCGGTCACCGAGTAGCCGGCGAAGGCCTGGGTGCGGTCGGAGAACAACATCAAAATCAGATAGCGCAGTGCGATGGCCAGGCCAATAGACACCACCAGCTGCGGTATCAGCCCGATTCGTCGTTTGCGCAGTGGCCTCCAAATCGCGGTGTTGTTCAACCAGCCGATGGCCACCCCGACGACGACGGCCAGCAGAGCCGCCGGTAGTAGACCCATGCCGAAGCTGACGTTGAAGACCCAGGCCGTGACGGCGCCGAGTGTCACAAGTTCGCCGTGCGCGAAGTTGGTGAGCCCCGTGGTGCCGAAGATCAGGCTCAATCCCACGGCGGCGACGGCGATGACCAGACCGAACCGTAAACCGTCGATGGTCAGCCGGATCACCCGTTCGTAGAGTGGGGTGGCCATCGAGGTACGAACCTCACCGAAGGTGAAAACGACGGTGTTCGGGCGGCCGGCCACCACCTGCCGGGTGACGGTGCCCTGCACCGTCACCCCTTCGGGCAGGCTTTCGGGGTCCACCTCGAAAGTCCTTTCCCCGACCGGCACCTCAAGCGACCACCGGCCGTTGTCGTCCGAGGTGGTCACGGCGATCTCGTCACCACCGGAATCGAGCGCGCGTACCCGCGCGTCGGCGACGGGCTCGCCGGCATTGACCAGCCGACCCGAGACCGTCGCCGTCTCCTCCACCGCCGCGGCGGTGCCGGCCGAGACGAGCCCGGCCAGCAGCGGAAGAAACAGCACTATCAGTGCTCGCAGCACGATGCGCGTTCCTCGGGAGCCCGTCCCCACTGATGAACCTCCGATGCGGTTGGTCGCACGTTCCGGGCCATTTCCCGATTTTGGGACCTTATAAGGTTCAGTCACACCTGGCGCGCTTCTCGGCGTCCGCCTGTTGTATCGGTTGGGTTTCGAGAATGCCGATCCCGGCGACGCGGCCCGCCCCTTGTGGCGGAATATGTGTGCAGGCTGTCACTGCTGGCGCTTATCCGCGGCCGGTCGGAGGTGCCAGTCTTGTCGACATGGCGATGCTGGTGCTTTTCCTCGGCATGCTCGTCGCTGCTTCGGTGGCGGCGCTGTTCGAGTTGACTCCCGACACGCACCGGGAGTGCAGCCAACACGGCGACTTCGAGTTCTGAGCTCAACACCGGCGGCGTCGGTTGACTATGTTTAGCCGGATAGTCAACCGGCCGGAGGTTCGATGTGCTTGGGAGGGCAGCGCGGACAGTCGCGGTGCTGAGTACGGCGGCGTGGTTGGCCGCCACCGGCTGCTCCGTCTTCGACGCGGGTACCCAGGTTCAACACTCCGATGCGCGGATCGTCGAGCAGTTCCCGATCGACCGCTACGGGGCCCCGACGGCGGGCGCCCCTTCCGACATCGACCCGGCCGGAAACGGCACCACGGTGTGCCCGCCGCTGTCGATCGCGGTGGCAGTGCCACTGAGTGGGCCGGATGCCACGCTGGGCCGCGGTATCCGGAATGGCATCCAGCTTGCCGTCGACGAACACAACGGTGCCAACGCCGGGTGTCAGATACAACTGAAACCGTTTGATACCGAAGGTGACGCCGGTGCTGCCGAGCAAGCCGCTCGCCAGCTCGTCGACGACGCGTTCACTATCGGTGTGATCGGCCCGGCGGGCTCCGACGAGGCGGCGGTGGCGGGCCCGGTGTTCGACGATGCCGGGATCGTGGCCATCACTCCCTCGGCCACCCGCCCAGAACTGGCGGCACGCGGCTGGCGCACCTTCTTGCGGGGGCTGGCCAACAGCGCCGTTCAGGGCGTCGCGGTGGCCAACTATTTGCGACGAACCATGGGCAGCTCCGGCGTATGTGTGCTCGACGACGGGGACCCGGCCGGTGCCGAGGTCGTTCGGGTGGTCCGCGAAACGCTCGGCCCCGCCGCGGATCCAGCCTGTAGCGCGACTGTCGGTGACGATCCCCACGCCCTCGACGCCGTCATCGCGGCCGAGCCGGATGCGGTGTTCTTCAGCGGTGGCGACACCCAGGCCGCGGTGCTGGCGGGTCGGTTGCGAGGCTCGGGCGCAGACCTGCAGTTCCTCACCGTGGGCGGTGTGCCCGAGCCCGAAACATCCATGCAGGCAGCGGAGTCGGTGACATATCGAGAGTTCGTGGCGGCCTACACGGACAAATTCGGGGAACCGCCGGCGGCGTTCAGCGCCACTGGGTACGACCTGGGCGCAATCCTTCTCAACGGAATCGATGCCGGAGCCTGGACCCGGCCGGCCCTGTTGGACCGTGTGAGGGCCTCCACCGCCCGCGGTCTGGATCGCACATACCGGTGGAGCGTGAACGGCGAACTGGTCGATCCGCCCGTGTGGGTGAGCCGGCTCCAGTGATGCGACTGCGGGAAACAGCCTGTGCCAGAGGCTAGTTCACCGGGCGACGACGACGGATGAACCATGGCCGAACAGGCCCTGGTTGGCGGTAACGCCGACCTTTGCATCCTCCACCTGTCGGCCCGTGGCCTGTCCGCGGAGCTGCCACGACAGTTCGCAGACCTGGGCGATGGCCTGCGCGGGAATCGCCTCACCGAAGCAGGCGAGTCCACCCGACGGGTTGACCGGGATTCGACCGCCGATCGTCGTCGCGCCGCTGCGCAACAACTGCTCGGCGTCACCCTTGTCGCACAGTCCCAGATGCTCGTACCAGTCCAACTCCAGCGCCGTAGAGAGGTCGTAGACCTCTGCCAGGCTCAGGTCCTCAGGCCCGATACCGGCTTCGGCGTACGCAGCGTCGAGGATCTGGTCCTTGAACACTCGGTCCGGCGCGGCGACCACCGCGGTCGAGTCGGTCGCGATGTCCGGCAGTTCGGGCAGGTGCTGTGGGTACCGCGGCGTCTGCAAGCTGATCGCACGTACCGAGGGCACGCCCTGGACCGAGCCGAGGTGCTTCTCGGCGAATGACTTGCTCGCCACGATCAGCGCCGCTGCACCGTCAGAGGTCGCGCAGATGTCGAGCAGGCGTAGGGGATCGGAGACCACCGGGCTGGCCAACACGTCGTCGACCGAGGCCGCCTTGCGGTAGCGGGCATTCGGATTCTCCAGGCCATGACGTGCGTTCTTGACCTTGACCTGGGCGAAATCTTCGAGCGTCGCGCCGTAGAGGTCCATCCGGCGGCGTGCCAGCAACGCGAAGTACACCGTGTTGGTCGCACCGATCAGATGGAACCGCTGCCAGTCCGGGTCGTTCTTGCGTTCCCCGCCGACCGGGGCGAAGAATCCCTTGGGCGTGGTGTCGGCGCCGATGACCAGCGCAACGTCGCAGAACCCAGCCAGGATCTGCGCGCGGGCGCTCTGTAGGGCCTGCGAGCCGCTGGCGCAGGCCGCATAACTCGAGGTGACCGGCACGCCGTTCCAGCCCAGTTTCTGGGCGAAGGTGGCACCGGCGACAAAACCGGGGTAGCCGTTGCGGATGGTGTCCGCGCCTGCGACCAACTGAATCTGCTGCCAATCCAGCCCGGCTTCGGCGAGCGCCGCACGGGCCGCCACCACACCGTATTCGGTGAAGTCATGTCCCCACTTGCCCCACGGGTGCATGCCGGCACCAAGGATGTAGACCGGTTCCGGAGTTCCCGTACTCATTCCGCAACCTTCCAGGCATAGACGATGCGTTCCACGCCGTCGTCGTCGACGAAGAGCGGCATGGTGGACAGTTCCATCTCCATTCCGACCTTCAGGTCGGCGGCCAGCGTGCCCTCGACAACCTTGCCGAGCACGATGATTCCCTCGTCGGCCAGCTCGACGGCGGCCACCGCGAACGGCTCGAACGGATCCGGTGAGGGGTAGGGAGGTGGTGGGGCATAACGGTTCTCGGTGTAGCTCCACAACCGTCCCCGCCGAGACAGCGGAACCTGGGCGAGCTCGTCGCTGTCACAGATGGGGTTGGGGCAGTTGTTGGCCCGCGGCGGGAACACGTAGGTGCCGCACTTCAGGCACTTGCCGCCGATCAGGTACGGGTTGCCGGCGCCGTCTGTGGCGAACCACCCGTCGACCGCGGGCTTGATCGTGATTGACACGCGGATCAGCGTACCCAGCGCCGCGGCGACGACTACAACGTGTTCCAGTTCGGTAGCAGCCGGTTGTTGCGCGGCAGCGCCGGCTGTCTCACCGGATGCCTAGAGTGATCTCCGTGAGCCCCGCCAAGACTGCATCGGAGACCCAGGCCGCCGTCCCCACCGAAGGCCAGAAACCCATCTTGATGCTGCTGGACGGCAACTCGCTGGCGTTCCGCGCGTTCTATGCCTTGCCCGCCGAGAACTTCAAGACCCAGGGTGGGCTGACCACCAACGCGGTCTACGGATTCACCGCGATGCTGATCAACCTGCTGCGTGATGAACAGCCGACGCACATCGCCGCCGCCTTCGACGTGTCCAGGCAGACGTTCCGCCTGGAGAAGTACCCGGAATACAAGGCGGGTCGGTCGGCCACGCCCGACGAGTTCCGCGGTCAGATCGACATCACCAAGGAGGTGCTGGGCGCGCTGGGGATCACGGTGCTCGCCGAACCCGGTTTCGAGGCCGACGACGTGATCGCGACGTTGGCCACCCAGGCCCAGCAGGAGGGCTACCGGGTCCTGGTGGTCACCGGCGATCGCGATTCCCTGCAGCTGGTCAGTGCCGACGTCACGGTGCTCTACCCGCGCAAAGGGGTCAGCGAGCTGACCCGGTTCACCCCTGACGCGGTGCTGGAGAAGTACGGATTGACCCCGGCGCAGTACCCCGACTTCGCCGCGCTGCGGGGCGACCCCAGCGACAACCTGCCGGGCATCCCCGGGGTGGGGGAGAAGACCGCGACCAAGTGGATTGCCGAGTACGGCTCGCTGCAAGCGCTGGTCGACAACGTCGACAAGGTCAAGGGCAAGGTCGGCGACGCGCTGCGCGCCAATCTGTCCAGCGTCGTCCTCAACCGGGAATTGACCGATCTGGTCAAAGACGTGCCGCTGGCGCAGACGCCGGACACCCTGCGCATGCAGCCCTGGAACCGCGACCAGATCCACCGCCTCTTCGACGATCTCGAGTTCCGGGTTCTGCGGGACCGCTTGTTCGACACGTTGGCCTCGGCAGATCCCGAGGTGGACGAGGGGTTCGAGGTCCGAGGTGAAGCGCTGCAGGCCGGCGCGCTGGCCGCCTGGCTGGCCGAGCACAGCCACGGACAGCGATTCGGCCTCGCGGTGGTCGGCAACCATCTGGCCTTCGACAGCGATGCCACCGCGTTGGCGATCGTCGCGGCCGACGGCGACGGCCGATACATCGACACCGCGCTGTTGACGGCCGAGGACGAAGCCGCGCTGGCGTCGTGGCTGGCCGACCCGGGTGTTCCCAAAGCGCTGCACGAAGCCAAGTTGGCCATGCACGACCTGCAGGGGCGGGGCTGGACACTGGCCGGCGTCACCTCCGACACCGCGCTGGCCGCCTACATCGTGCGTCCGGGACAGCGCAGCTTCACCCTCGACGATTTGTCGCTGCGCTACCTCAAACGTGAGCTGCGAGCCGATAACGCTGAACAGCAACAGCTTTCGCTGCTCGACGATACCGACGGCGTGGACAATCAGGCGGTGCAGACGTTGTTGCTGAGAGCCAACGCGGTGATGGACCTCGCCGGCGCGCTCGACGAGGAGCTCGCCCGCATCGACTCCTCCGGTCTGTTGGAGAGCATGGAGTTGCCGGTTCAGCGGGTGCTCGCCGAGTTGGAGACCGCGGGAATCGCGGTGGACCTGCCCACCCTTTCGCAACTGCAGAGCGAGTTCGCCGAGCAGATCCGCGATGCCGCCGAGGCGGCCTATGCGGTGATCGGCAAGCAGATCAATCTGGGTTCACCCAAGCAACTGCAGGTGGTGCTGTTCGACGAGCTGCAGATGCCCAAGACCAAGCGCACCAAGACCGGGTACACCACCGACGCAGATGCGTTGCAGGGCCTCTTCGAAAAGACCGGCCACCCTTTCCTGCAGCATCTGCTGACCCACCGCGACGCCACCCGGCTCAAAGTCACCGTCGACGGGCTGCTCGCGTCGACAGCCGGCGACGGTCGGATTCACACCACGTTCAACCAGACCATCGCAGCGACCGGGCGGCTGTCCTCGACGGAGCCCAATCTGCAGAACATTCCGATCCGTACCGAGGCCGGCCGGCGTATCCGCGACGCCTTCGTCGTCGGTGCTGGCTACGCGGAGTTGATGACCGCTGACTACAGCCAGATCGAGATGCGGATCATGGCGCATCTCTCGCAGGACGAAGGCCTCATCGAGGCGTTCAACACCGGCGAGGACCTGCATTCGTTCGTCGCCTCGCGGGCGTTCTCGGTACCCATCGACGAGGTCACCGCCGAGCTGCGGCGCCGGGTCAAAGCGATGTCCTACGGCCTGGCCTACGGCCTGAGCGCGTACGGGCTGGCTCAGCAGCTCAAGATCTCCACCGAGGATGCCAAAGTGCAGATGGAGCAGTACTTCGCCCGATTCGGTGGGGTGCGCGACTACCTGCATGCGGTGGTGGATCAGGCCCGCAAGGACGGCTACACCTCGACGGTGTTCGGCCGCCGGCGCTACCTTCCCGAACTCGACAGCAGTAATCGCAACGTGCGCGAGGCCGCTGAGCGGGCGGCGCTCAACGCGCCGATTCAGGGTAGTGCGGCGGACATCATCAAGGTTGCGATGATCAACGTCGACCGGGCGATCAAGGACGCCGGCCTGAAGTCCCGAATGTTGCTGCAGGTGCACGATGAACTGCTCTTCGAGGTCGCCGAAGGCGAGCGGGACACCCTCGACGCGTTGGTCCGCGACAGGATGGGCAGCGCCTATTCCCTCGCGGTGCCGCTGGAGGTCAGCGTCGGTTACGGGCGCAGCTGGGACGCCGCGGCGCACTGAAGCGGAGTCGGCCGGACCAAGACGGTCAGGGCACCCGGAAGCCTGCCATCCGGTGCAGCGCGGGCGACGATGCCCGGACCGCGTAGACGGCGTAGGTCTCCTCGGTCAGCAGCGCATTGACCCGCGCATCGCCGAATCCGCGGTCGATGCGATCACGCACGAACGCCAACTCGACCACCTGATGGGCGAACTTGCGTACCGATTTTCCGGCCTGCCGGCCGCCGAACCGCCTCGCCTCGGCGATGGCGTGTTTGCGGGTAGGGATGGAGTGCAGCCAGGTCGCCTCGTTGGGGGTGACCACACCCGCCGCCACCATGCCCGGCAGCTTCGCCGAGACAATCCGTTGCTCCCGACGGCGGTTGTAGATGGCGAGGGTGACTGCCAGCGCGAAGATCGGCATCATCCAGAACACGTACACCCCGAAGTAGGCCTCGACACCCAAAAACGAGGACCCGTTCCACATGGCATGCAGCAGGACCGCGCCGGCGTAGCCCGACAGCAGGCAGCCGAGCTGGGCCCATCTGTTGCGCTTGTGCAGTGCGTACCAGACACCCAGGGCGAACAACGTGGTGAACAGCGAATGCGCGAACGGCGCCATGATCAGCCGCAGGGCCGCGGTCAGCAGCGAATCGGCCAATGACTCGCCGTCGGCGATGTACATGATGTCTTCGAGCCAGGCAAAGCCCGCGCCCACCAGGCCGGCATACACCAGGCAGTCGGTCAACGAGTTCATCTCATGGCGGCGCGCGCCGGTCATCATCAGCAGCAAAAACAGGCCCTTGGCAGCCTCTTCGGTGACCGGGGCGCCGATAACCAGCGTCCACGCACTGGTCCCCGCCGCTGCGGGATCCAAAGCCGGGTTCAGCCACACTTCGAGCAGGAGTTGCAAGATCAGCGCGATCACGACCGCGGCTGAGGCGCCCCAGATGAATGCGAACAACAACAGCCGCGGTGGTTCGGGTTCCCACCGGTCCAACCACAGGTAGGCAAGAACCACGACTGCCATCGCGACACTGGACAGCACGAACCCGACCGCTGTCCCGGCGGGATTGACCGCCGTCAGCACGATCACCAGCAGGCCGGTCAGCGTCCCCAAGGCGATGAGAACGCCCAGTGGCGCACCGACCTTGCGCACGCGCTGAGGCAGACCGGGTTGGACCGGGAGCGGGTGCGCTGGGCGGATCGACATCCTCGCAGGGTAAACGGTGGTCCCGAGGCCGGCCCGGTAACACGAACCCGACGCGCCCGGCCGGTCGGGTAGGTTCGATGAGGCTGGCGAGGGCCTCACACATTGACCATGCAGACTTCACGCGCGGACGACCACATCCAGTTCCTCGCGCGCCTGGGTGCCGCGATGGCCGCCGCAAACTATCCGGTCACGCTGATCCGCGAGATGCTCCGACGGGCGTCGAGCGCCTACGGCGTCTCCACTGAATTCGTCGCGCTGCCCAACACCGTGCAGGTGGTCGGACCCGCTACCGCATCGGGTACTGCAGTGAAATCCGCCTCGGTGGAGGCTGACCTGCGGTTCGATCAGACCTTTCCGCTGGCACGGCTGGTTTCGGCTGCGCGCAAGGGTGCCGTGGATCCGGCGGCGGGCGAGGCCGAACTCGAACGGATTCGATCCACACGGCACCGCCTGCCCGCCTGGGTCACGGTGATCGGGTACGGCATCTGGAGTGCGGGCCTGGCGCTGGTTCTGGAGCCGACGCCGCTGAACCTGCTCGGCGCCACGGTGTTCGGACTGATGGTCGGTGCGATCGCGGCCGTCGGACGAGGGTTGCCGCTGCTCAACCAGCTGGTACCGGTCATCAGTGCGTTCGTGGTCACTGCGCTGAGCATCCTGGCGGCGCACCGCCTCGGGCTCGATCACATCGGGCTGAGGGCGCTGATTCCGCCGCTGGCGATGTTCCTGCCCGGGGCCGCGTTGACCCTGGCGGTGATCGAGCTCAACTCGCGCGACACCATCTCAGGGGCCAGTCGGCTGGTCGCCGGGTTCGTCCAGTTGGCCCAGCTGGCCTTCGGCATCTTCATCGCGGTGCAGGTGCTCGGGGAGGCCGAGTCGCAACTGTCCTCGGTCGCGGTCAACAAGCTCGGTTCCTGGGCGCCCTGGGTCGGTGTCGCCGTGTACGCGTTCGGTCTCATGCTGTTCCTCGGTCCACCGCTACGGTTCCTGCCGTGGCTGGTGGTGGTCTGCTACGCGGCCTATTCGGCTCAGTACCTCGGTGACCTGCTGTTCGGCAGCTATGTCAGTGGTTTCACCGGGGGAGTGGTGTTGACCGTGTGCGCGCTGGCGATGGCGAGCCGGGCAGGCGCTCCGCCGGCGATCTCGCTGATTCTTCCCGGGTTCTGGTTGCTGGTTCCCGGGTCGATGGGGCTGATCGGGATCGCCGAGCTGTTCGGCGCCGACGGTGACTCCGCGATCGTCGTCACCTTCATCTCCATGTTCTCGGTGGCTTTCGGGCTGCAGACCGGGTTAGTGTGCTGGCAGCTGGTCAGACGCGCCCGCCGGCCCCGGCGCCACCCGGGTTTGTCCAGCATGCGCCCAGTCGAGTAGTCTCGATCAGTACCTGTGTGCGCGATCTCAGGTCATCAATAAGCAACCTGTGTCCCTACGATCAAACCTGTCCGGAGCAACCCACCACATGCCAAGTCCCTCCGTCACGTCCCCGCAAGTAGCCGTCAACGACATCGGCTCCGCGGAGGACTTCCTCGCCGCCATCGACAAGACCATCAAGTACTTCAACGATGGCGACATCGTCGAAGGGACCATCGTCAAGGTGGACCGCGACGAGGTACTACTCGATATCGGCTACAAGACCGAAGGTGTCATCCCTTCCCGCGAGCTGTCCATCAAGCACGACGTCGACCCCAATGAGGTCGTTTCCGTGGGCGATGAGGTCGAAGCCCTGGTCCTCACCAAGGAGGACAAGGAAGGCCGTCTGATCCTGTCCAAGAAGCGCGCTCAGTACGAACGCGCCTGGGGCACCATCGAAGAACTCAAGGAAAAAGACGAGGCCGTCAAGGGCACCGTCATCGAGGTCGTCAAGGGCGGCCTGATCCTCGACATCGGGCTGCGCGGCTTCCTGCCCGCCTCCCTGGTCGAGATGCGTCGCGTCCGCGATCTGCAGCCCTACATCGGCAAGGAGATCGAGGCCAAGATCATCGAGCTCGACAAGAACCGCAACAACGTGGTCCTGTCGCGCCGAGCGTGGCTCGAACAGACGCAGTCCGAGGTACGCAGCGAGTTCCTCAACCAGCTCACCAAGGGCGCCATCCGCAAGGGTGTGGTGTCCTCGATCGTCAACTTCGGCGCTTTCGTCGATCTCGGCGGTGTCGACGGTCTGGTGCACGTCTCCGAGCTCTCCTGGAAGCACATCGATCACCCGTCCGAGGTGGTTCAGGTGGGTGACGAGGTCACCGTCGAGGTGCTCGACGTCGATATGGATCGTGAGCGGGTTTCGTTGTCGCTCAAGGCCACTCAGGAAGATCCGTGGCGTCACTTCGCCCGCACCCATGCGATCGGTCAGATCGTGCCGGGCAAGGTCACCAAGCTGGTGCCCTTCGGTGCGTTCGTCCGCGTCGAAGAGGGCATCGAAGGCTTGGTGCACATCTCCGAGCTCTCCGAGCGCCACGTCGAGGTGCCCGATCAGGTGGTCCAGGTCGGCGACGACGCAATGGTCAAGGTCATCGACATCGACTTGGAGCGCCGCCGTATCTCGCTGAGCCTCAAGCAGGCCAACGAGGACTACGCCGAGGAGTTCGAGGCCTGGAAGTACGGCATGGCCGACAGCTACGACGATCAGGGCAACTACATCTTCCCCGAGGGCTTCGACGCCGACACCAACGAGTGGCTCGAAGGTTTCGAGAAGCAGCGCGACGAGTGGGAGTCGCGCTACGCGGAGGCCGAGCGTCGCCACAAGATGCACACCGCGCAGATGGAGCGATTCGCTGCTGCCGAGGCCGCCGAAGCTGCCCGCCCGGCCGGCAACGGCGCTTCGCGTCCCGAAGAGCCGAGCGCCGGTGGATCGCTGGCCAGCGACGCCCAGCTCGCTGCGCTGCGCGAGAAGCTCGCGGGCAACGCGTAGTTCCCGACAATCGGCGGCAAGCCCCGGCTCGGTGAGTCGGGGCTTGCCCCTTTCTCGGATCGGTTCGGCTTCCTGACAGACTGATGCGGTGCTGCGCATTGGGTTGAGCGGAGGAATCGGAGCGGGCAAGTCGACGGTGTCGGCCACGTTCAGTGAGCTGGGCGGGATCGTCGTCGACGGTGACCTCATCGCTCGTGAAGTCGTCGAACCCGGGACCGAGGGACTGGCCAGACTGGTCGAGGCGTTCGGCGAGCAGATCCTACAGCCCGACGGATCCCTCAACCGCCCGGCGCTGGCCGCCATCGCGTTCAGCGATGACCACGCTCGCACGACACTGAATGGCATCGTGCACCCACTGGTGGGTCAGCGGCGTTCCGAGCTGATCGCCGGCGCCGACCCCGACGCTGTGATCGTCGAGGACATCCCGTTGCTCGTCGAATCGCAGATGGCGTCGATGTTCCCGCTGGTGATCATCGTGAACGCGGACGAGGACCTCCGAGTCAGGCGGTTGATCGAATACCGCAACTTCAGCGAAGAGGATGCCCGTGCACGGATCGCGGCCCAGGCCACCGAAGAGCAGCGCCGCGCCGTCGCCGATGTCTGGCTGGACAACTCCGGTACCGCCGAGGACCTCGTCGAGATGTCGCGCCGGCTGTGGCGCGAGCGCATCGAGCCGTTCGCCGACAACCTGAAAGCGGGCCGGCCGGCGCAGGCACGGCCCGAGGTCGTACCGGCAGATCCTTTCTGGCAAGCGCAGGGACGACGTATCGTCACCAGACTGCGGACCGCCTGTGGGCACCGGGCCCGGCGGGTCGATCACATCGGTGCGACCGCGATCGTCGGCGTGCCGGCCAGGGACGTCATCGACGTTCAGGTCACCGTCGAGTCACTCGACGTCGCCGACGAACTCGCCGAGTCGCTGCTGGCCGCGGGCTATGTCAAAACTGCCACCACCGACGATGCCGGTCACGCCGACGCGCGCAGTACGGTCACCGAGTTCGACCACACTGACGATCGCTCACCGTGGCGCAAGCGCCTGTATTGTTCAGCCGATCCCGGACGGCCCACCAACGTCCATGTGCGGGTCGACGGTTGGCCCGGTCAGCAGTTCGCGTTGTTGTTCGTCGATTGGCTCGCCGCCAACCCCGCAGAGCAGGACGCGCAACCAGACGATGTCGAGACCTACCGGCGCGCGTGGCGCTGGGCCGACACCGCGGGGTGGCGACCGAGCGCTTAGGTCATCGGTGGGGCAGCGCCAGGCGGCGCCGGTTCCCCCGGTGGGGGAGGCGCGGGGGCTGGATCGGCTGGGACGACGTTGGCGATCCCGCTGACCGGCGCCTCACACGTCAGCGCCCCGTAGTCGGGGTCGTCGCGCTGGGGCAGCACGCGAGGGGCGATGAAATCGTCGGCCTGGGCCACCAATGCGTCGTCGACCAGGATTTCGCAGTGCAGGTTCGCCGAGTACGGCCACTGGATGGAGATCCGCACGTTGGCGATATCCGAGGCAGGAAGCACGGTGTTGGCCTCGAAGACACGCCCGGGCACCATGGTCGGGTTGGCGATCTGAACGACGTCGCCCTCGGCTTCGTAGGCGATCGTTGCTCCGCGTGAGACGCCGTCGACACGGGCCCGGTAGGTGACGTTGTGCAGCAACTCCGAGGCCGGGTTCTCCAGCTCGGACTGGTCGTTGGGTTCGGCTGCCGCGGGTCCCGCGGCAGCCACGAATCCTACCAACGGCAGTGCCGCGGCCACGACGACCGCAGCGGCGGTACGCGCACGTCTCCTTGCACTCACACGGCCGAGTCTATGCCGTCCGCCACGTCAAGATCACGCCGATGCCCAGCAACCACGCAGTGAGGTCGTAGCCGTGGCTGGCGAGCGCGTCGACGGTGTCCACGGCGATACCTACGGCACGCTCGGCGTCGTGTGGGCTGATCAGGCCCTCACGCATCGCCCCAAGAAGTTCGTCGACGTCGGTGAGCTGCACCGATTTCCCCGATCGCAGCACAAGGTCGAGATAGTGGTCGTCGCTGGTCCAGCGCGATGGACCGCTGTCGTACCGGCCGACATCGAGGTAGAAGTCCTGGTCACGCTCATGGCCGGGATTGAAGTGGAAGACGGTGACGCGAAGGCCCAGCGCCGGCAACAGCCACGACTCGAGGTAGTGAAACTGTTCGCGCCCGGGGGTGGGGCGCGCCATGTACAGCCCCCACGAGGTGACGGTGTACTGGTCGACGGCTCGGACCACGCCTTTCGGATCGGTATTGGTCCGGGCGGTGAGGTCGAAGATCTCGTGCTTGGGAGGGTGGATGGAGTTCAGGATAGGGCTTCTCGCCTCGCGGAACAGAACATGTCGGCCCCAGGTTCTACCCTGGTGAAATGGCATTTGCGACCGAACATCCAGTGCTTGCGCACTCGGAATACCGCCCTGTCGACGAGATCGTGCGTACCGGCAGCCGCTTCGAGGTCGTCAGCGAGTACGAGCCGGCCGGTGACCAGCCCGCGGCGATCGAGGAACTGGAACGCCGGATCCGGGCGGGCGAGAGGGATGTGGTGCTGTTGGGGGCCACCGGCACCGGTAAGTCCGCGACCACCGCGTGGCTGATCGAGCGCCTGCAGCGACCCACGCTGGTGATGGCGCCGAACAAGACCCTGGCCGCTCAGCTGGCCAATGAGCTGCGGGAGATGCTGCCCAATAACGCGGTCGAATACTTCGTGTCCTACTACGACTACTACCAACCCGAGGCCTACATCGCGCAGACCGACACCTACATCGAGAAGGACAGCTCGATCAACGACGATGTGGAGCGGTTACGCCATTCGGCGACGTCGAACCTGTTGTCCCGCCGGGATGTGGTCGTCGTGGCGTCGGTGTCGTGCATCTACGGGCTGGGCACCCCGCAGTCCTATCTCGACCGTTCGGTGGAGTTGAAGGTCGGCGACGAAGTGCCACGCGACGCGCTGCTGCGGTTGCTGGTCGATGTCCAGTACAGCCGCAACGACGTCGCCTTCACTCGTGGGACGTTCCGGGTCCGCGGGGACACCGTCGAGATCATCCCGTCCTATGAAGAGCTCGCGGTGCGCATCGAGTTCTTCGGTGACGAGATCGAGGAGCTCTACTACCTGCATCCGCTGACCGGTGACACCATCCGCAAGGTCGACTCGTTGCGCATCTTCCCGGCCACGCACTACGTGGCCGGCCCGGAGCGGATGGCGCAGGCCATCTCGACCATCGAGGCCGAGCTGGAGGCACGGCTGGCCGAGCTGGAGGGTCAGGGCAAGCTGTTGGAGGCGCAGCGGTTGCGGATGCGCACCAACTACGACATCGAGATGATGCGCCAGGTCGGGTTCTGCTCGGGCATCGAGAACTACTCTCGGCACATCGACGGACGCGGACCCGGGACGGCGCCGGCGACCCTGATCGACTACTTCCCCGAAGACTTTCTCCTGGTCATCGACGAGTCTCACGTGACCGTGCCACAGATCGGCGGAATGTACGAAGGCGACATCTCGCGCAAACGCAACCTCGTCGACTTCGGGTTCCGGTTGCCCTCGGCGGTCGACAACCGGCCGCTGACCTGGGAAGAGTTCGCCGACCGGATCGGCCAAACGGTCTACCTGTCGGCCACCCCGGGACCCTACGAGCTCAGCCAGACCGGTGGGGAGTTCGTCGAGCAGGTCATCCGGCCCACCGGGTTGGTCGATCCGCAGGTCATCGTCAAACCGACCAAGGGCCAGATCGACGATCTGATCGGCGAGATCCGCAGGCGCACCGAACGTGACGAGCGGGTGCTCGTCACCACGCTGACCAAGAAGATGGCCGAGGACCTCACCGACTACCTGCTCGAGATGGGTATCCGGGTGCGGTATCTGCACTCCGAGGTCGACACCCTGCGCCGGGTCGAGTTGCTGCGCCAGCTGAGGTTGGGGGAGTACGACGTCCTGGTCGGCATCAACCTGTTGCGCGAGGGTCTCGACCTGCCCGAGGTGTCGTTGGTGGCGATCCTGGATGCCGACAAGGAAGGTTTCCTGCGCTCTCCGCGCAGCCTGATCCAGACCATCGGTCGCGCGGCGCGCAACGTCTCCGGAGAAGTGCACATGTACGCCGACACGATGACCGACTCGATGAAGCAGGCCATCGACGAGACCGAGCGGCGCCGGGCCAAACAGATCGCCTACAACAAGGAGCACGGCATCGATCCGAAGCCGTTGCGCAAGAAGATTGCTGACATTCTCGACCAGGTGTATCGGGAGGCCGACGATACCGAGGCTGTGGAGATCGGTGGATCGGGGCGCAACGCGTCGCGTGGCCGGCGCGCGCCGGGTGAACCGGGCCGCGCGGTCAGCGGAGGCATCGTGGAGGGCCGGGACACCTCCAACATGCCGCGCGCGGAGTTGGCCGACCTGATCAAAGATCTGACCGAGCAGATGATGGCGGCGGCGCGAGACTTGCAGTTCGAGTTGGCTGCGCGAATCCGCGACGAGATTGCCGATTTGAAGAAGGAACTGCGCGGTATGGACGCCGCCGGCCTGAAGTGAGTTGATCGGAACCGCTGTTGAGGTTCTACGGTCAATGCCGTGATCGAGACTGCGACTGCCTCCGCCGGAACCTGGCGCGCGCTCCTCGGGCCGAAGAACCTCGGCGCGTCGACCGTGCTGGCCGGCGGGGTGGCGCTCTACGCGACCAATGAGTTCCTCACCATCAGCTTGATGCCCAGTGCGGTCGCCGAAATCGGGGGTCACCGCTTTTACGCCTGGGTCACCACGGTGTACCTGGTCGGCTCGGTGATGGCTGCGACCACCGTGCATGCGCTGCTGATGAAGGCAGGGCCGCGATGGTCGTACCTCCTGGGATTCAGTGTGTTCAGCGTGGGCAGTCTGGGGTGCGCGCTGGCGCCGAGCATGGAGTTGCTGCTGCTCGGCAGGACCGTGCAGGGGGCCGCCGGTGGCCTGCTGGCCGGGCTCGGATATGCAGTGATCAATACGGCGCTGCCGAGCTCGTTGTGGACCAGGGCGTCAGCGTTGGTGTCGGCGATGTGGGGCGTCGGGACCCTTCTCGGGCCGGCCGCTGGTGGCTTGTTCGCCCAATACGGCTCGTGGCGTTGGGCTTTCGGGGTCCTGGTGATCATGACGGTGGCCATGTCGGTGTTGGTCCCGATCGCGCTGCCCGCACGAACCCCAGCAGCCCGAAAAGCGCTGCCAAGTAGTCGTATCCGAGTCCCGGTGCGCTCGTTGCTGCTGCTCGGCGCTGCCGCATTGTTGGTCAGCGTCGCCGGGGTGCCCCGCGATGTGAGGCTGACGGTGGGGCTGGTTGCGGTAGCGGTGCTGCTCGTGCTGGTGTTCGTGGGCGTAGACCGGCGTGCGGCAGCGTCGGTGCTTCCGCCGAGCACATTCGGGCCGGGGCCGCTGAAATGGATCTACCTGACACTCGGTGCGTTAATGGCTGCGACGATGGTGGACATGTATGTGCCGTTGTTCGGTCAACGGCTTGCTCACTTGACTCCCGTGGCGGCCGGTTTCCTCGGCGCCGGTCTGGCCATCGGTTGGACTGCCGCTGAGATTGTCAGCGCCTCGCTGAAACGGCGCCGCGTCATCGTCGCCGCCGTGACGGTCGCCCCGCTGGTGATGTCACTCGGACTGGGTGTCAGTGCCCTCACCCAGTACCAGGACGCGTCGGCTCTGCTGGTGGCGTGCTGGGCGCTGGGCTTGACGCTCAGCGGCGTGGGCATCGGTATGGCGTGGCCGCACCTGTCGGCGTGGGCGATGGGCAAAGTCGCCGATCCGGCGGAAGGGCCGGTCGCCGCGGCGGCCATCAATACGGTGCAGATCATTTCAGCAGCCTTCGGCGCAGCGTTGGCCGGCGTGGTGGTCAATGTCTCCGACCGCGGCGACGCCACTGCGGCCCGATGGCTCTTCGCGTGTTTCGCGGTGATGGCCGCCATGGCAGTGCTGGCGTCCGCTCGCAGCTCGCGACCGCTGGTGCGTGCCGCCCAACAATCAGCGTGATCGTAAAGCTATGACAATCCTGTTCATTCATGCAGGGTGGTTCTACTGCGGGTGTGGCTGAGTGGTGAGGCACCGGCCTGCAAAGCCGTTCACACGGGTTCGAATCCCGTCACTCGCTCGCAGATGCGCTCACCCACTGAGGCGTCGACACAGCGTCCAGTGGTTGCCGTGTTCATCGCGTCGGTAGGAGAACTCGTCGAGAACGCGGTGGGCTATCGCCAGACCGCGGCCCCGCTCGGCGTTCTCGTCAGGCATGCTGACCCTGGTCAAGTCCACCGGGGCGGGATGGCCGTCATCGGTGAATGTGATTCGCACCGCGTCGGGCAAAATGTTGACGTCCATGCGTAAGCGCACGGCTTTACCGTTGTCGGAATGCTCGATGATGTTCGCGGCGATCTCGCTGACAGCCAGTTCGATGTGCATGCGGACGACGTCGTCGATGGAGTGAGTCGACCATACGTCGTCGAGCACCTGCTGCAGCTGATCCAGGGTCTGCTGCCCAGTCTGCGTCTCGAATACCCGGTGATCGTCAGCCTCGGTCATCGAAGGCGCTCTCAGGCGTGGGATACACACTGAGCACCCGATTGAGGTTCGTCAGCTCGAGTACCGCGGTGACCTGTCGGGTCGGAGCGGCGATCCGCAGGTCACCGCCGGCCTGCCGGGCCACCTTCAGCCCGGAGATCAACGCGCCCAGTCCGGACGAGTCGATCAGTTCAGTCTTGCTGAGATCTACCACAACTCGACACTGGCCCTCGTCGACGAGGGTGTGCAGGTGCTTGCGCAGCACCGGGGCCGCGACCATGTTCAACCGGCCATCAGCTCTGACGACGACGACCCCGCTGTCCAGCGAATGGGTTTCGAACTGGCCCATCACAATTCCTCCGTTTCGTGTCCGCGGTATCGAACGGCCTGGAACACCACGCTGAGTATCACGACGTCGAACAGCACCCAGAACAGGTTCACACCCACGCCCAGCGTTGAGATGGCTCCGAAGTACAGCTGAGCGATGCCGATGACCGAGGCCACCGCGAGCAACCCGATCGCAGCCAGCTGCCACCTGACCAAATGCCACGGAATCGCGCCGGCTTCCTGTTTGGTCTTCGGCGTCACCGCGAAGCCCAGCGGTTTGTCGAAGAACACGTTCATGAACGCTGTCACGCACGCTCTGATCCACACCGGGAAGAGCGCGAGGGCATACTGCTGACCGCGCCATGTCGGGGTGCCGCGACTGATGATGATGAACATCAGCTGGTTGAGCAACAGGAACGGGATGAGCCGGCCGAAGAAGTCCCAGCTGTACGCCTGGACGGGCATGATGCCGAAGATCAGGTACACCGCGGGCGCCGCGATGTAGGCCAGCGCTGCGAAGCCGGCCAGGTAGCTCCACATCGTCGCCCAGTACATGAGCCGTTGCCCGATACTCAGACCCTTCTGCACCAGCGGGTTCTCCCGCAGCATCACCTGAATGGTGCCCTGCGCCCACCGTAGGCGTTGGGTCAGCATCGTTCGAACGTCGTCGGGGGCCAAGCCCCGCGCCAGTACCTCGTGGTGGTATGCCGACTTCCAGCCCTGGGCGTGCAGGCGCATGCAGGTGGCCATGTCCTCGGTGACCGAAATGGTCGCCATGGGCAGCATCGGTTGAGCTTCGTCGTCGCGGCCTACGTCGATTGCGCGGACCATGGCTCTGATCGACTCGATTGCACCCAATGGCGACCACTCCCGGCCCGCCAGTGACTCGAGTGCTACGTCATCGAAAATGACTGTGGTGGAGGTGTGTTCGGGATCCTGCTGCAGCGCCACAATCACTTCGAGGTCAGCGCGCATCGCGGTGATATCTGCCTCGACGATGGCCCTGCCCGCGGTGTCGACAGCCCGCTGGAATTCGTAGGTGATGTCGGCCAACGGGCGCCTCTCGCGCAACTGAGCCCGAGCGTCGCGCACGGCGCGTTGCACGGTCTTCAGCGCATTCTGGGCCTGCGGTTGATCCGGCGGCACCTGCGACAGGGCGCTCTTGACGATCTTCCGCGACGCGTAGAGCGTTCGGCGCACACCTTCCTCCACTGCACGGACGTAACCGCGAATTCCCACCTGCATCAGCGCTTCCCGGCGCAACACGGCGTTCGACCCGCAGAAGTACGCTGCGTTCCAGCCGTCCTTGCCCTGCTGGATGGGTCCGTAGAACAGCGGCGCCTGACTGCCCAGCGGATCGCTGAACGGCACGTTGTGGAAGTACTGCGGAGTTTGCACCAGTGCCATGTACGGGTCGCGGAAGTAGCCCAGCGTGTGGTCGAGGATCTCCGGTTCTGGCACCTGATCGGCGTCGAGGACCAGGATGAACTCGCCCTGCGTTTCGAACAGCGCGTTGTTCAGATTGCCGGCCTTGGCGTGGCGTGGCCTGTCGGCCCAGCTGGCCGATCTGGTGACGTAGCCGATGTCGCGCTCCGCCGCGGCAGCTGCCAGTTCCGCCCGGTTTCCGTCATCGAGGATCCAGGTCTGATGGGGATAGGTGATCGCGGCGGCGGCGGTGGCGGTCTCCATCACCATGTCCACGGGCTCGTTGTAGGTGGTGATGAACACGTCGACGGTGGCGCCCTCCGGTGGTGGTGGTGGTGGTGGGTCACGGCGCAGCAGTCGCCACATTGTCAGACCGAACAACAGGGAGTCGATGACGCTGTAGGTCTCGGCGATGACCAGCGGCACGGCGATCCACCACGCTGACCAGTTCACCGATGCCAGCCAGCGCCACACGATGTAATTGACCCCGAGCAGGGCCACGGAGAGGATCAACAGGCGCAACCACGGCGATGGGTAGGTACCGGCCGATGTCCGCGGGAGACGATGTCTCATGCGCTCTCGCGACGGATCGCGACCAAGGTGACGTCGTCGAGCGGGGGGCGGCGTGCTTGGAGTCGACGTGCCTGTGCGCACAGCTCTTCGGGATCGGCGTAACGGGCCATGAACCTGACGGCGGCATCGATGTCGTCGCCATCGGAGACCAGATCCAGCACCCCGTCCGAGGCGACGACCAAGGTGTCGCCGGGCTCCAGCTGAACCTTCTGTGCGGTCCAACGGTCATCGGACAGAACCCCCAGCGGCAGCCCGTCACTGTTGGAGGGCTCGACGGACCCGTCGCGGCGGATCACCGCGGCGAATCCGTGCCCGGCATCGACGTAGTGCACGGTCCCATCACTGGTCCGCAGCTTCAGGTGGAACAACGTCACGAAACTCTCGGTGCTGTTGAGGTCGTCGACGATCTGGACATAGGTGGTGTTGACGGCTTCCGCCAGGTCCACGCTGCCCGCCTGGTCGACGGCCCGGGTGGCTCCCCGTAACGCCGAGCGCACGGTGGCCGTCAGAATCGCCGCCCCCAGGCCCTTGCCCATCACGTCGGCGACGGTGAAGATCATGCCGTCCTGCACCGGGTAGTGGTCGTAGAAGTCGCCCCCGACCGCGAAGGCCGGCAGGCACAGCGCGCACACCCGGTAGCCCGGCAGGTCACCGAGCGCGGGTGGCAGCAGTTGGCGCTGCACGGTGGCCGCGCGGGCCAGGTCGTCGGCACTCTGCAGTTCGCGCTGTGCCCACATAGCCAGCTCGACGAAGGCCTCGCGCTGTGCCGCGCTGAGCTCTCGTGGCTTGATGTCGTAAATGCAGAAGGTTCCGACCGGGTGACCGCCGGGACCGTACAGCGGGTATCCCGCGTAGAACCTGATGCCTCCAGCGCCGCTGATCGCGGGCAGTTCGCAGAATGCCGACTCCCAGGTGTCTTCCAGGATCAGGGCCGGATCTTCAGGGTGTTCGTAACCGCGCACGATGGTGGCCTGACATACGGTCTGCGCGCGGGGCACACTGCCGTCGAGGTCCAGACCGTCGGACTGTTTGAACCACTGACGATCGCGATCCATCAGAGACACCGCTGCCATCGGTACGTCGAAGACACACCGTGCCATGCGAGTGATCTGGGCGAATCTCTCTTCTGGTGGAGTTCCGAGCAGGTGGAGCTGGTCGACCGCCCGAAGCCGCTCCTCCTCCAGCTCGGCGGGGACAGTGCAGGGCGCTTCGACTGGTTGTGCGGTCATCTCAGCAGGCCCTGGAGCAGGGTGAGCGCTGAGCAGCGCTGAGCGCAGCCGCCATGGCCGCCGCCGATCTTGCTGAACTTGTTGTCCGCCAATCTGTTTCCTTGTCATGCTCGAACCAGGTCAAACCGTCCACATCGGTCTGTTCACACAGGTAGGTCACCAGCGATCGAATCCACTCGGCCTTGTCCCCTCCCGCTTCGGCACAACCCACCTCGCTGATCGTCACCGGCATGTCGCCGGTGATGGCGTGCACTTCGTCGAGGATCTGTGCGAACAACTCGGCAGGCTGCACCCAGCTGCTCCAGACCTGGCTGGTACCCCAGTTGTAACCATCGACGCCGACCACATCCACGTAGGCCGGGCCCGGGAACCACGCTTCCAACGGTGGGCCGCCCGGCAGTCCGGCGGTCGGCGACCACACCCACCTGACGTTGGTGGCGCCCTCTTGTTGAAAGATCCGGTGAATGCGCCGCCACACCCCGATGTAGTCCGCAGCGCTGGTTCCCCCCGCGGTGCTCCACGGATACCAGTAACCGTTGAACTCGTGGCCGAACCGCACATCGACCGTTGTTGCGACACCGGCCAGACCGCGGGCCCACCGTCGCAGGTGGTCGTCGTAGATTCCGGAGTGCAGCATCACCATCGTCGGCGCGGGCCGACGGTCCCAGCGCCACGGCTCCCACGTCAGGACTGGCTGCGCTCCCATTGCCGTGACAGCGTCGATGGCGCGCAGCGGGGGCATGGAGTGGAACTGCTCGAACCACATCACCCGGTCCAGCGGTCGTCCGGCAAGGTCAGCCGCTGATCGCAGTTCGCGGGCAGCAAATGGTCCGCCTCCTGTAGTCACCCCGTACAGGAAACGCTCCCGCGCAGTCCCCACCCGTCCCAGGTTAAGCCACCGGTTTGCGCGTCGGGGTGTGAATCGCACTCGTCATCCAAGATCAAATCCCTGCCGGCGGCACACGGGCCCCTCCTCGGCACCGCTCGACGAATGTCGGCAGCGAAGGGGTTGGAGTTAGCTGGCAACTTCGCCATTGCGGTCGCAGCAACTCGGTCAGTGGTGTCTGGGTGCGGCCGGCCGCCACGAACGGCAGTTCCGGTATCTTCGATTCCTCCGACACCGTGCCAAGCGGAACGCCGCACGCCCACCGGTCCCACCGAGGATGTTCATGACTTGGCTCCTGCTCGCGCTGGCCATCGCCAGTGAGGTGGCTGCCACCCTGTCGCTGAAAGGTTCGCAAACCGTGCCCGCGCTCTACCTGATCGTGGCGGTGGGCTACCTGACATCGTTCACGATGCTGGCACTGGTCCTGCGCCGCGGCATGGCTTTGGGTGTGGCATACGGCATTTGGGGGGCATCGGGCGTGGCGCTGACTGCCCTGCTGTCGACCTTGCTGTTCGGTGAGGTGTTCACCGCGCTGATGGGGATGGGTCTGGCCTGCATCATCGCCGGAGTCCTGCTCGTCGAGTCCGGGTCCCGGGCCGCTGCTCCGGCCGTGCTCGAGCGGGACAGTCGATAACGCGATGGCCTACGTGCTCCTTGTCGTGGCGATCGTTTCCGAAGTCGCCGGCACTCTTGCCCTGCGCGTTGCCGCGACCGGCCGCCCGGTTTTCTACGGCGCCGTCGTAGTCGGTTACCTGAGCGCGTTCACGCTGCTCGCGGCTTCACTGCGGCACGGCATGCCCCTCGGGGTGGCCTATGGCATCTGGACAGCAGCCGGGGTGGCGCTCACCGCGGTTGCCGCACGCGCACTGTTCGGCGAAGCGTTGACGGCCAGAATGATTGGCGGCATCGCGCTTATTGCCGTGGGCGTCCTGCTGGTGGAGGTCGGCGGAGTTCACTGACGGAGCCGCTGATTATCCGCAATCTGCAGCCTTTCGCCAGTTTGTTGCAACACAAATCGGCATCCGTTGGATCACCGTTGCATAGCTGCCGGGGGCTACTTTGCTGAATCTGTGTCAGCGTGTTTGCGTGCGCAGCTTCCAGGTGGTTCGGGCCCTAGGTGCCACGGCTATGTCGGCCGTGCTTGCCTTCTTGGCCGTCGTCCAGGCGCCGACTGCCGCCGCAGTGTCCTGTCCGGACGTGGAGGTGGTGTTCGCGCGGGGGACAAGTTCCCGGGCCGGTCTGGGCACGGTCGGAAAGGCGTTCGTCGACTCTTTGAAGTGGAAGCTGCTCGGCAAGAGGGTGTCGGCCTATGCCGTCAACTATCCCGCCAGTTGGAACTTCTCGAAGTCGACCTCAGACGGAGCCGTCGACGCGAACAAGCACGTGCAGTACGTCGCAGGTATGTGCCCGGAAACGAAGATCGTGCTGGGCGGCATGTCGCAGGGCGCCGGGGTGGTCGACCTGATCCTCATCGGCAATCGCAGGATCTGGTTCTTCACTCCGGCCCCGCTGCCCGATTCGATGGTCAACCACGTCGCCGCGGTGGCCGTCTTCGGTAACCCGGCGCGCAATGTCCCCGGCGGCGGGCCGCTGACAGCCATCAGCCCGTTGTACGGCAACAAGTCGATCGACCTGTGCGCCGATGGTGATCCGTATTGCTCGCGCGGCCGGAACTTCTTTGCCCACTTCGCCTACACGCACAACGGCATGATCGACGAGGCCGCGACCTTTGCCGCTCGTCGGGTGCTGGGTAGGGAGACCTAGGCGAACCGAGACCCCCCGAAGTCGGCGTCGGCCCGCGATGACGGCTGTCACCGACCAGACTCCGGGCGGTATCGGTTCGGTAACCGACGCGCCACATCGGCCCGCTGACGCGCTAGGTTCTCTTCGGGGTGGGGCTCTGAAGGAGCGACAGAAAAGTCATGGCACGCAATGCCTCTCGGATCACCGCTGCGGCACTTGCCGTGGGAGTGATGGGGCCGCTGCTGGTCTGGATCCACCCTGCGGGTGCGCAACCCAGTCCGGGCGTGCCGTGTATGGATCTTGTGCAGCACCTGGCAGCCGAGCCGCCCAGCGTGCCTGACGCTCTGGCGACGGCTGCCAATGTCCTCGATGGCGCGGTTCCCGCAGAGCCACCCAACGTGCCCGCACTGCCCGTCGCCGAGGTTGTCCACGGCATAACCGCGCTGACCGCACCGGGCCCGGTGCCGGTGCCTGTCGATCTGGTGGCGCCGGCCGTGGTGGAGGCCGCGCCGCTGGCCCACGCGGCAGCCGCCGCGCCGCCGGGCCCCATTGCCGCACCTGCTGCACCTGCGGGCCCTGCTGTCATGCCACCGGTTCCTGCTGCGGTGCCACCGGTTCCCGTCGCGGTGCCGGCCGTTGCGGAGGCCGGCCCCGCTATCGCAGCGCCGGTCATTCCGGAGGCTTCTGCTGTCGCGCCGCCGGCCGACACCATCGCAGCATCGTCGGGGGCAGACGAAGCGGTCGTCCCGGCGCCTGCCGCGACGCCGCCAGAACCTGTTGGGCTCGAATCGATTCCGGACGGCGCAGTGCAGGATGCTGTCGAGGTGGCGGCGCTGGTGCCCGAGGCCCACGCACCGCCTGTCGTCGCGCCCGAGTCGGCACCGGTGCTGCACGCCGCGGGCGGGCCCGGACTCGCGCCGGCTCCCGGGCCGGTCCCGCCCGTGGTGCCGGCCGGGATGCCGGTCACCGCGCCTGCCCTGTCCATGCCGGCGGTGCCGTTGGGTGACGCCTTCCCGGCGCTACCGCTGCTCCCCGCGACGTTGCCGATGCCGACCGATCTCATCTGCGAGGGCACCGCGTGGTCAGCCGGGGCAACTGACGCCGGCGAAAATCCGCCCGAAACCGTCGATGCGGTGCGCGCCGAACAATGGTGATTCCTGTTGTGGCAGTAAACGTGTACCCGTCGTCACGTGTCACCCATCAGGGTGACGTTGCCGTCAAAGCACCCATCACCATCTGCAACGATGGCATCTTGGTGTGGTGATTCGTGCCCATGCCCGCCTGATACCGGGTTACTGTCTCGGGTGGTTCTGGAACTGACGCTGGGAGGATATGGATGAGCACCTATCAAACCGTGGTGGTTGGTACCGACGGATCTGATTCGTCGTTGCGTGCCGTCGACCGTGCCGGCCAGATCGCTGCCGGGGCGAACGCCAGGCTCGTGGTCGCCACCGCCTACTTCCCGCAGAACGAGGATCAACGAGCCGCCGATGTGCTCAAGGATGAGGGCTACAAGATGTCGGGCAACGCCCCGATCTATGCCATCCTGCGCGAGGCCCGCGACCGTGCCAAGGCGGCCGGCGCACAGAACATCGAGGAGAAGGCCGTGGTCGGCGCTCCGGTCGATGCGCTGGTGGAGCTGGCCGAAGAAGTCGGTGCCGACCTGTTGGTCGTCGGCAACGTCGGTTTGAGCACCATCGCCGGACGCCTGCTGGGCTCGGTGCCGGCCAATGTGGCGCGACGGTCCAAGACCGACGTGCTCATCGTGCACACCACGCCCTGAGGGCAAGACTTCAGCGAGTGGACCCTGGGCCGGTGAGACCGACCCAGGGTCCTGCGCTGTCTAGGTGTTGGATGCCTTGGCGATCGCACTGATCGCGGAGTCGAGCGCGGCATTGAACTCATCCTCGCTCTGCTGGGCGCTCAGGCCCTCGGTGAGCGCTCGGGAGAAGCTCGCGATCACACCGTGGTTGGCAGCCAGTTTCTCGCAGGCTTCGTCGCGGTTGTAGCCACCTGAGAGCGCCACCACCCGCAGTACCTTCGGATGGTCGACCAGTTCGCGGTACAGATCGGTCTCGGTGGGCAGCGTCAACTTCAGCATCACGACCTGGTCCTCGGCGAGGCTGTCGAGGCCCTTGCGCAGTGCGGCCTTCAACTGCTCCTCGGCCTTCGCCTTTTCCGGGCTGTGAATGTCGACCTCGGGTTCGATGATCGGCACCAGTCCTGCGCCCAGGATTTGTCGGCCCACCTCGAACTGCTGGTCGACTACGGCTTCCAGCCCTTCGCCGGGCAGCTTGATGACCGACCGCATCTTCGTTCCGAAGACGCCCTTCGCGCGTGCACGCGCGAGCAGATCGTCGAGGCCGGGAATCGGCTTCATCACCTGGGCGCCCGCGTTCTCCTCGGCCAGACCCTTGTCGACCTTGAGGAACGGCACGATCTTCTTGACGTCCCAGAGGTATTCGGCGGTGCCCCGGCCGTCGATCTCGCGGTCCATGGTGTCCTCGAACAGAATGGCGCCCAGGATGCGGTCTCCGTCGAAGCTCGGGCTGGTGATGATGCGGGTCCGCATCTCGTGCACGAGGTTGAACATCTCCTCATCACCGGAGTAGGCGTCCTCGGCGATGCCGTAGAGCTTCAATGCCTTGGGCGTGCTGCCACCGCTCTGGTCCAACGCGGCAATGAAGCCGGCGCCGCTCTGCGCCTTCTTGAACTGATCGCTGCTCATGTTCCCTTTCCTGACTACCTCGTCACCATTGCGTCACCAGCCACGCTCTCGCCACTCGCCCAGATGAGGGCGCTCGGCACCGAGCGTGGTGTCATCGCCGTGTCCTGGATACACCACGGTCTGATCTGCGAAGACGTCGAACACCCTGCTGCTGACATCACTCAGCAGCTGCTCGAAGTCGCCTTCTTTCCAGGTCTTGCCGACGCCGCCGGGGAAGAGGCAGTCGCCGGTGAACAAATGCACCCTGTCATCGGTCGCGGGACCGCTCAACGCCAACGCGACCGAGCCCGGGGTGTGTCCCCGCAGGTGGATCACGTCGAAACGGAGCATGCCGATGTCGATCGTATCGCCGCCGGCGAGCAACGTGTCCGGCGTCACCGGCAGTGGCTCGGCATCGAGGGAGTGCGCCGCGGTCGGGGCGCCGGTGGATCGCACGACCTCCTCCAGTGCCAGCCAATGGTCCGGATGCTGATGGCTGGTGACGACCAGCGACAGCTTCGGGGCGTAGCGCTCGACGAGCTCCAGCAGGATCGGCGAATCGTTGGCGGCATCGATGAGCAATGTCTCACCTGTTCGGGAACACGTCACCAGGTAGGCGTTGTTGTCCATGGGTCCCACCGACACCTTGACGATGGATGCGCCGGGGAGGGTCCGTCGCGCCGCCGTCTGAGGCTCGACGTGGCCCGTGTAGTTGTCGTCGACCACTGTCATGATCGTCACGTTACTTTGCCTGGTAAGGCGCTTGCAGACGCCGTCGGTCAAACGTGACGCCAACCGTCGGTGGGGAACGTGTCGCGGCTCTTGTCGGTGGGCACACCTAGCATGGGCCTGTACTGCGTCCCGATCACATTCGGGGACGCATTGGGCATGACTTGAAAGGACATCGTTGGCCGACCGCCTGATCGTCAAGGGTGCCCGGGAGCACAACCTTCGCGGGGTCGATCTCGACCTGCCGCGTGACGCAATGATCGTTTTCACCGGACTCTCGGGTTCCGGTAAGTCTTCGCTGGCTTTCGACACCATTTTCGCCGAAGGTCAGCGGCGGTACGTGGAGTCGCTGTCGGCCTACGCACGGCAGTTCCTCGGACAGATGGACAAGCCCGATGTCGATTTCATCGAGGGCCTCTCGCCTGCGGTGTCGATCGACCAGAAGTCCACCAACCGCAATCCTCGGTCCACGGTGGGCACCATCACCGAGGTCTACGACTACTTGCGCTTGCTCTACGCCCGGGCCGGCACGCCGCACTGCCCGGTGTGCGGTGAGCGCATCGCGCGCCAGACTCCGCAGCAGATCGTCGACCAGGTCCTGGCCATGGACGAAGGTCTGCGTTTCCAGGTGCTCGCTCCGGTGGTCCGTACCCGCAAAGGCGAGTTCGTCGACCTTTTCGACAAACTCAACACCCAGGGATACAGCCGCGTACGGGTCGACGGTGTGGTGCATTCGCTGAGTGATCCGCCCAAGCTGAAGAAACAGGAGAAGCACGATATCGAGGTGGTCGTCGACCGCCTCACGGTCAAAGCCACCGCCAAACAACGCCTGACCGACTCGGTAGAGACGGCGCTGAACCTCGCCGACGGCATCGTGGTCCTCGAGTTCGTCGATCGCGAAGACGACCACCCGCACCGCGAGCAGCGGTTCTCCGAGAAACTGGCCTGCCCGAACGGGCACCCGCTGGCCGTCGACGACCTGGAGCCTCGTTCCTTCTCCTTCAACTCGCCCTACGGAGCCTGTCCGGAATGCCTGGGGCTGGGTATCAAGAAAGAGGTCGACCCCGACCTGGTCGTGCCCGATCCGGACCTCACCCTCGCCGAGGGAGCCATCGCACCCTGGGCGGTGGGGCACACCGCCGAGTACTTCACCCGGATGCTGTCCGGGCTGGGTGACCAGCTGGGCTTCGACGTCGACACCCCGTGGAAGAAGTTGCCGGCCAAGGCGCGTCGGGCGATTCTCGAGGGCTGCGACGAGCAGGTGCACGTGCGCTACAAGAATCGTTACGGACGCACCCGGTCCTACTACGCCGACTTCGAAGGCGTGATGGCTTTCTTGCACCGTCGGATGGAGCAGACCGACTCCGAGCAGATGAAGGAGCGGCTCGAGGGCTATATGCGCGACGTGCCGTGCCCGGAATGCAATGGCACCCGGCTCAAGCCGGAGATCCTGGCGGTGACAATGACCGCCGGAGCGTTCGGGGCGAAGTCGATCGCGGAGGTCGCCGAGTTGTCCATCGCCGAGTGCGCAGAGTTCCTCAATGCGCTGACGCTGGGCACGCGCGAAGCCGCGATCGCCGGTCAGGTCCTCAAGGAGATTCAGTCGCGGCTGGGGTTCCTGCTCGACGTGGGTCTGGACTATCTGTCGCTCTCACGCGCCGCCGGAACGTTGTCCGGCGGTGAGGCGCAACGCATCCGGCTGGCCACCCAGATCGGGTCCGGACTGGTGGGCGTGCTCTACGTGCTCGATGAGCCCTCGATCGGCCTGCATCAGCGTGACAACCGCCGACTGATCGACACGCTGGTGCGGCTGCGTGACCTGGGCAACACCCTGATCGTGGTCGAACACGACCTCGACACCATCGCGCACGCCGACTGGGTCGTCGACATCGGCCCGGCCGCCGGTGAGCATGGCGGTCAGATCGTGCACAGCGGCACCTATGCCGACCTGTTGAGGAACCCGAATTCGATTACCGGGGCCTATCTTTCGGGCAAGGAGGAAATCGAGGTCCCGGCGATGCGGCGGGTCGCGGACAAGAAGCGCCAACTCACCGTGGTCGGTGCCCGCGAACACAACCTGCGCGGAATCGACGTTTCGTTCCCGCTCGGTGTGCTGACCTCGGTGACGGGGGTGTCCGGGTCCGGTAAGTCCACACTGGTCAACGACATCCTTGCCTCGGTGCTGGCCAACAAACTCAACGGCGCCCGGCTGGTGCCGGGCCGGCACACCCGGGTCAACGGCCTCGATCATCTCGACAAGCTGGTTCGGGTCGACCAATCGCCGATCGGGCGCACCCCGCGGTCAAACCCGGCCACCTACACAGGCGTCTTCGACAAGATCCGCACCCTGTTCGCGGCCACCACCGAAGCCAAGGTGCGCGGCTACCAGCCCGGGCGGTTTTCGTTCAACGTCAAAGGCGGCCGCTGCGAAGCCTGTTCGGGTGATGGGACCATCAAGATCGAGATGAACTTCCTGCCCGACGTGTACGTGCCGTGTGAGGTCTGTCAGGGTGCCCGGTACAACCGAGAGACGCTCGAGGTGCACTACAAAGGCAAGACCATCGCCGAGGTACTCGACATGTCGATCGAGGAGGCCGCGGAGTTCTTCGCACCGATCACCTCGATCCACCGTTACCTCAAGACACTGGTCGACGTCGGTTTGGGCTACGTGCGGCTCGGACAACCGGCCCCCACCTTGTCTGGCGGCGAGGCCCAGCGCGTGAAGTTGGCCTCCGAACTGCAGAAGCGTTCCACCGGCCGGACCATCTACATTCTCGATGAGCCGACCACCGGATTGCATTTCGAGGACATTCGCAAACTGCTGACAGTGATCAACGGCCTCGTCGACAAGGGCAACACAGTCATCGTGATCGAGCACAATCTCGACGTCATCAAGACCTCGGACTGGATCGTCGACATGGGACCCGAAGGCGGTTCCGGTGGCGGCACCGTGGTCGCAACAGGCACCCCCGAGGATGTCGCGGTCAACCCCGACAGCTACACGGGGCACTTCCTCGCAGAGACCTTGGGGTTGACCCGGGCCAAGCCCAAGCCGACGGTCAAGTCGAAGACGCGCAGCCGTAGCAAGGTCAGCGCCTGATCGTCGCGGCGGACAGGCCTTTGCTCGCGGGCGAAGGAAAGCGCGGATTCACCCGCACGCCACCAAGCCAGGTGGTCAGATCATCGGCACGTGCCATCAGCGCCTGGTGCGCCGCACGCCCCACATCCTCGAACATCACCAACGCGACCCGTCCTTCGGCATCCTGGCCCCACGCACCGACGATGCGACCGTCCACCCATACCGTCGGTCCCGCGTTACCGTTGCGGTCGAACACCTGACCGCGATACGGGCCCAGATACCAGCCCCGGTCTGTCCAACCCATCGTCGTGACATCGAGTGCGGGCAGCAGGGCGCACCACGGCTCAACCTCGTGCACCGCTTCCTCGTCACCGGGCAGGACGTAGCCCGGGACGCCGTCGAGATCGACCTCGACGGCGTCGACATCGGCCAACGCCTGCCGCAGCCAGCCGAGGGTGGTGCCGAACCACCATCTGATGTCGGCGACGGTGGCGGGCCCGAAGGCATACAGCCAGCGTCGGATCAGCTCCGCGCGGGCCGCCTCTGCTCCTATCGCGGCATGCGAGGTCAGCCACTGCCCGGCGGCCACCCACCTCGGCCGGGACGCTGTCCAGCCGCCGTCGTTGGGGCCCCGGAAGATGTCACCGCGCGCAGACAGCACGGTCAGCACGCGCGGGGCCAGATGCCCCTTGCCGCCGTAGGGTTTCCCGGGGGCGGGGTCGTATGTGCCGGTCAGTTCGGGAAGCGCCGCGCGCAGTTCCGTGGCTGTACATGGACCCGCGGTCCCCAGGTGATGCACCACCGCGGCGCACGCTGCCTCGAGCCACGCAAGACCGTCACCGGCCACACCCGCTTTCTCGGCGTCGGCGGCAAGCCTGCGACTCTCGTTGGCGGCCACGCGATCACTGGCCACCGACTGAACCGCAGGCAGGTCCTCGGGGCGTATCACCCACAGCGTGCGCCGCATCGCGAGGTGCTTGACCAGCGAGCGTTCCTTGAAGAGAGCGGCATTCATGTCCTCGACGGTGTATCCGGGTAGCCGCGCCCACAGTGACAGATGAGGAGTTGCCGGGTCGGTCGCGTGTAGACCCACCATCCTGGCGGTCACCTCGCGCAGTGAGCTAAGGAGTTCCGGGCCGGGAGCCAGGTGGTGACGCACGGCCATTCTGGCGCGTCGTTGATCAGCGGTGAGGGACGGCATCGAGGAGAACCTACCGCCACCCCCCGACGAGACGGCGGCAGAAGTTGGGATCGGTAGCTGCCCACCTCGGATGGACTCACCCCGACGACGCCATGAGGCGTTGCACGAACGAAGGGAAAACACGTGGACGGGAAGACCGCTGTCAATCGGATGGTTGCGGCCGTGATCGGCGTGAGCGTGGGTACCGCGCTGCTGGTGGGCTGCGCCGACGACAAGAGCGACCCCGCGCCCTCGCCGGCGCAACGCACCGAGGCCGCTGCCCAGCACCAGGCCAACACTGCAGGCCAGACCGAAGTCAAAGTCGACGGCGCCGATCTGGCCGGACTCGACCTCAACTCGGTCACCTGCGTCAAACAGGGCGGGAAGATCAACGTCGCCAGCGCAGCGATCGGCGGCCAACAGGGTCTGGGCATCGTCATGACCGACGAACCGACGCCGGTAGTGGAGTCACTCGGCATGGTTGTCGACGGCAATGCGCTCGCCGTCGCCAATGCGATGGGTGCACAGTCGGGCTCCGCGGAGGTGACGGTCGACGGAGACAACTACACCATCACCGGCGAAGCCGTCGGCGCGGACATGAGCAATCCGATGGCGGGCATGATCACCAAATCGTTCACGGTCACGGTGACCTGCACCTGATTGGTGGCTCGCGCCGAAGCGGCGGGCGTGCCCGACGCGCCCGCCGCTTCCTATGATTGCGCGGTGACCAGCAGTCCCGGGCGTCCCGACCTTGAAGCAGAACTCGACCGGGCGCGGCGCCTGGCCGTGGCCGCCGACGAGGGCGCGGCCAAGCAGCTGCTGTTGTCGTTGATGCCTCGCATCGAGCAGGCCGACCGCGACGATCTCATGCTGGAGGTCTACGCCCAGCTCGGCGAGATCTACCTGGTCCGAACGGCTTACGACGGGGTGACCGAATGCCTGAGGCGCATCGAGGAGTGTCTGCAGATCTACCGGGAAGTCCGGGCCGGCCTTCGTCCGGACGCTGCCGCCGAGGTGTCCCTGTCGGCCGACCGGATCGAACAGATGATGTCCCGATACCATCGGCGGGCCCTGTTCCTGCGGACCGGTCTGTCGGCGGCAAAGGGTGAACACGAATCCGCTGCAACCAGTTTGGCCGCTCTCATGGACGATGCCGGCAACTTCGCCGGGCTGTCGCACGAACACGCCCACCTGGTGATCCACGCCCACATCCTGTGCGCCGTCGCGCTGTGCGACGACGATCTCCACGTGCAGTCCATCCCACTGTGGCGCAACGCATTCGATGCGCTTGACAGACAGGACCACGCCGATGAGTCCGCTGACGTGCTCAGGGTGCTCGCCGGAACCGGTTACGGCCGGTTCTGCGTCGAGACAGGGCGTCTGACCGAAGCGGGGCCCTGGCTGCGTCGCGCCGAAGCGCGCGCCGGCGCCCGTGGGTGGCGGCTAGCTGCTGCGCGGGCACAACTGGAGCGTGCCACCGCGGCGTGGGCGGCAGGAGAGCGCGCACAGGCGCAGCATCTCGTCCACCGGGCCTACCCGGACATCGCCGAACATGCCCGTGCTCATGACGTCTCGCGCAGCTGGCTGTATTTCGGTCTGATCAGCATCTCGGTCGGAGCGCTCGACGACGCCGACGAGCGTCTGGGCCACGCCGAACGGCACTGGCGGGAGCTGGGCAAACCATTGCACATTCACCGGATCCTGCTGCAGCGCAGCTGGGTTGACATCCTGCGCGGAGATTTTGTCGCGGCCTCCGACCGGGTGGCGCAGGCCCGCGCACTTCTGGACAGCTGGCCCCGGCGCAGCTGGTTGCAGTACGCGCGTCTCGACGACCATCAGGGGTCCATTCTGCGAGCACAGGCACTGGACGACCCCGACACCGCGCCGGAGAAATTCGCGCAAGCCGCCGACCTCAAAGTGCCCGCTGCGCTGGCCGTCGACTCGGTGCGCTACGCCCTCGGCGATGCGGATGCCAGGATGCGCTGGGCCGCACATGTGTCGGCCCGCCTGCTTGCCGGCGCTTTCGCGGTGGCCTGGGAGTGGGGGAACACCGCTTTGGTGAGCGAGCTCATCGAATATCACTGCGCCAGAGGAGTGTTCAGTGTTCCGACGATTCCGCACGGTGCGGACTGGACGGACACCGCCACCGCCGCGTCCCCGGTCGAGGACCCAGACGACTACGCGCTCGTCGCGGCCGGCGACCGGAGTGCCGGCGGGGGAGCGCTCACCCGGCTCGGACCGCTGCCGCCGTTGCGAATGGATCCGCAGGCCGGCCCGGTGCTCGCGCGATACCGCGAGCTGGCTCATCGGCGCTACGGTCGGCAGATCACTGCCGGCGAGACCGAATGGCGCACGTGGCCGTGAACAACACGGCCGAGACCCTGGTGTTGCGCTATGCCGATGTTGGCGTCGCGACCTACGCCAGCCTGCGGATCGTCGGACGGCCGGAAAGCACCGTCACGTGGGTGGTCGAGGAGTCCGCGCTCGGTGGCGTGGACAGCGTGCTCAGCGCTGCGCTGCCTGACCCCAAAGCTTCCGAGAGCATTCATGAGGCCCTCGAACGCGCCTTCACCGTGGGGTCGTTCGCGTCCCCGGTGGCCGAGCAACATCTCGCCGATGCCCTCGGCGAGCAGCTGATCCCGGCCGGGGCCTGGGAACTGATCATCCGACAGTCCGCGGCGCGACACTGCACGCTGTTTGTCGGGCCGACCGGAAGACTCGCGCAGGTTCCGTGGGCGCTGTTGGCGGACCCGCGCGACGGCAACCGACGGCTTCTCGACCTCGCCGACGTCCTGATCGCAGCACCACCGAACATCGCCAATGCCGTCCGCACACCTGCGCGATGGGAACAGCGCCGTGACCACGGACCGCGGTTGCTCGTCCTCGATCCCCGAGTGCCGGGCCAGCGTCCCGACTCGGCGCTCGGCTCGGTGCTGGGGCGTCCGGATCCCGATAGCGCTTTGACAAAGCACTTCGACGATCTGCGGGCACGGCGCCCAGTGTTGCCCGAGGTAGCCACCACCGTCGAGTTGTTCCGCAACCCAAACGCCGACCGCAACTGGCTGGCCACTCAGCTCAGCTGCGCACCCAGCCGACTGTTGTTCGTCGGTCACGCCACGGCCGCCGACGGGGACGTCGGCGACGCCGCGCGCGCCTTGCTACACCTGGCCGACGAGCAGCCCTTGAGCGCTGCCGATCTGATGACCGCGAAGCTGGAAATTCCGCCCCGGGCCGCGCTGCTGGCGTGTTCGTCCGGCGGCGATTATCGCTTCGACGAGGCGACCGGCCTGGTGGCGGCCCTCATTCTCGGCGGTGCCCTGGTGGTGACTGCCACGCTGTGGTCGCTGCCCACCGCCGCTGGCTACCGCCGGTTCGCCACCGCCGGCGCGTCCCACGATCCGATGTCTGAGGTGGTCGTCGCCGTCGACACCGCCCACGAGGCCGAGAACGCCGGGCGTGCCGTCAACGCGTGGCAACGTAGCCAACTGCGCCGGTGGCGCACCGGGGACGGCACGGCCAGCCCGGTGTACTGGGCGGCGCTTGCCACCTTCGCGGTGGACGGGGCGCGATGAGCGGCGGTCACCGGGCTGCCGGCACCCACACCGCGGCCGACGTGTCGTCGCCGGGGTGGTAGCAGATGTCGACCACGCTGCCGGGAACGAAACGATCCAATGAGGATCCGGGAATCGGAACGGTGTGGCGGGCTGCGAACTGCCGGCCACCCGGACGGCGGACCATCACATCGATTTCGACCGAGAGGCACTCGGCATCGAACTCGTCGGTGGGGCGCAGGGCATGTGGCCAGGCTGGAGCACCCGGTCGGCTACCGGACGCAACTTCTATCCTGATTCGATGAGCGCCGCCCCCGGGACCTCGGCGACCGTGCGGCAGCCCCGCCGCGCGGTCATCGATCGCGGCTGGCGCGCGATCGGTCCCGGCGTCGAGGTTCTCAGCACCGACGACGGAGGACCACTGAGTCGGACGGTGAAAAGGATCATCGACCCGCTGGTGCTGCGGCTACGCGTCAACACCAGGTACTCCGCGCCCTTCGTGGCACCCGACGTCGGTGCCGAGATGCATGCGGAGATTGTCGGACAAGCCGATACGCTGCGTGCCGCCGCGTCGTGGTTCGACGTGCTCAAGCGGGAGCGGCGCCGACTGCGGATCACCAACGGGAACGCCCAGGAACTGTACTTCCCGTTCTGCTTCGAACTCGCCGTCACCCGTGGAGACCCCGACGAGAACGACTGTGGTGCAGCGGAATCACTGCTGATCGAACTCCATTCCGGGCGGAACCGGACGGCGGCCGAGGCGCTCGACAGGTATCTCGGAGACGACGACGCCGTCGAAGCGCTCGCAGTGCAGCTGGAATGTAGCTGGCGTGACGTGCGCCCCGGTGACGAGATCACCGGGCCGTTCCTGGCCGGACTGTCGACAGTGCTCGGCCGCGCCGACGGTCACACTGCGGTGATGGCGCGTCAGCGGGTCTGGTCGGCGCTGATCGCCGATGTCACCCCGTACAACTTGGGCGCCTCCGCGCACCGGTCCGGTGCGATGCTCCCGTGGTCGATCGTGGAGCTCGGGCTGAGTTCGGCACTGCCTCAACAACCTCCGGCGATCACAGGCAGCCGCGGCGATCGACCGCTGGACCGCAGTATTGCCGACCGGGTACGGGCAACGCTGCGCCGCACCTCGCCGGCCCGCGACGAGCTTCCCGACATACCGCTGTTGTGTGCCGAAGAGGTCGACCGGGCCTGCGCGCCGTGGGGTCTGCTGGGTGAGGACAAGCAGGCGACGGTGATCGCCGGAATCGAGGTCGGGGTCGACCTTGCGCCCCTTGAGGACGCCGCGCAGGCCCGCCATGATCTGTCCCGGCATATCCAAGCCCGCCTGCGCAAAGAGGCCTATGTGCTGCACGCGCGGCGCTACCTCGTCGATGGTGGGCCGGTGCATCCGCGCCAGCAGGCGGTCATCGACGAACTGGCGGCGTTCCGCCGACCGTATCTGAGCCGGCTGTGGGCCCGGCTGCACGGTCGCGACGTGTGGCAGGAACCGTGCTCAGACGTCGACGAAGTTCGCGAGCTCCTCGAGGGGGTCGCAAGGTCGGTCAGTCTGGACCACCGTCAGCGGATCAAGTCGATGCTCGCCGCGGGGCAGCGGTGATGCGGTTCATCGCCCAAGCGGGTCTGTGGACCACCGGATCGGCCCCGGATGCGCCGCCGGTGACCGCGGTGCTGGAGGTCTCCGGTGCGGTGTTGTCCTGGACGGTTGACGGAGCACCCAATGACGTCCACTTCGCGTTCACCGATCCCGCACGGGCGGACTGGCTGTGGCGCATCACCGGCGAAGAGGCACACAGCGCGGTGATTTCCGCGCTCGGGTCGGCCGTCGCCCAGGGGGAGCTGGAGGTCGGCAAGGCCGACGTGCAGCCCGACACCCTGCAGCCGCTGCGCCGCCTCGCGCTCGGTCACTGGCTGCGACGTTGGTGGCCCGCAAGTCGGCGCGACGGTATCGCCGAGCTAGACGCGGCGGTTCTCGACGGCGAGCTCGCATTGCTGACCGCGGCCGCGCCGGATTATTTCACCGACGACACGTTCGACTCTGACGTCGAAGCGCTGCTCGGGCCGCACACCGCGGCGCTGGACGGTCTGACCCGGCACGTAGACCAGCGGGTCCGGGATCTTGCGTATGCCTGCGCCGAGTTGATCTCCGAACTCGGCGTGCACCCGATCGGTGTGGGGCCCGTTGACGAGCGAGCAACCCGCCAGGACGACTACGCCCTGGTCGCCGGTGCGGGTGCCACCGGCGCCGCAGCGGCCATCGCGACCGGGGTTTCCTCGGTACGCTGGGCTGCCGTTCCGGCCGGGGTCTTCGACGCGGCCGACAACACCATTGCCTGGCGCATCGAATCGACCGGCTCTGTCGTTGAAGCGGTGGTCCAGGTCGAGCTGTCCGGTCCTGGGTCGCCCGCAGGCATCCCGGTGTCGGTGAGGTCGGGCGGGTTCGGCGGAACGGGAACGCTGGACGGTTCGGGAACGGCATCCGTAACGATCGTGGATGCCGAACTGGCCCCGCTGACCGAATCTGTTGCCTGGGGCCTTGATTGGGTGCAGGCAGCGGTTACGGTAGGAGTCGAGGTCGCCGAGCCGGCGCAGCTTCGGGAACGGGTACGCAGCTACGCGCGCAGTCGCCTGGCACTGCGCGGACCCGATACCTTCCTGGCCGAGATCCTCGCCGCCGAATCGGATTACTGATCGTCGCGGTGGTTCGCCGTCATGGACTTGCGGATCTGGGCAAGCCGCTCAGCGGCGGCTCGCTGACGCGCGTCGTACTGCTGCTCGACGGCGCGTCCCTCCGGCGTCTCGGCCGCCAACTCGGCGGAACCGATCGAGGTGGCGTAGCGGTTCTCGATCTTCTCGCGCACCGAGTCGAAGGTCGGCACCCCATCGTCGGTATAACCAGTGTCGACCGGGATCGCCGGGTCGTCGGACAGTGCCGGGCCGTCCGGCAACGCTGAGGCGTCAGGCAGGTCGCTGGGTTCATCCGGCATGACACCAAGCTACCCGGCCGTGCAGTCGTGGCTGTCAACTCACCGGGGCTTGGCCAGTGGGAACGGAAGCGTCTCCCGGATCGATCGCCCGGTGATCAGCATAACGACCCGGTCCACACCCATACCGAGCCCGCCGGTGGGCGGCATCGCGTATTCCATCGCCTGCAGGAAGTCCTCGTCGAGCTCCATCGCTTCTGGGTCCCCGCCCGAAGCCAGCAGTGACTGCTCCTGCAGTCGACGCCGCTGTTCGACCGGATCGGTCAGCTCGCTGTATGCCGTCCCGAGTTCCACGCCCCAGGCCACCAGGTCCCAGCGTTCGGCGACGCCGGCAGTGCTGCGGTGCGGCCGGGTCAGCGGCGACACCGAGGTGGGGAAGTCCTTGTAGAACGTCGGCTCACGGGTCTGGTCCTCGACGAGGTGCTCGTAGAGCTCGAGGACGACGGCCCCGGCGTCCCAGTGGCTCAGGTACGGGACGCCGGCGGCATCGCAGAGCCGCCGCAGCGTGGAAAGCTCGGTATCGGGAGCGACGCGTTCACCCAGAGCTTCGGACACCGCGTCGTGGACGGTCTTGACCGCCCACTGCCCGGAGATGTCCACCGGCTCCAAGACGCCGTCGGCGCGCGATCGCATGAATACCTGAGCACCGTTGGCGGCCTGCGCGGCGTTCTGGATGAGCTCACGACACCCGTTGATCCAGACGTGGTAGTCGGCGTGCGCTTGATAGGCCTCCAGCAGCGTGAACTCGGGGTTGTGGCTGAAGTCCACGCCTTCGTTGCGAAAGGCGCGGCCGAGCTCGAAGACCCGTTCGACACCGCCCACACACAGCCTCTTCAGGTACAACTCGGGCGCGATCCGTAGATAGAGGTCGAGGTCGTAGGCGTTGATGTGGGTCAGGAACGGCCGGGCATTGGCGCCACCGTGAATCTGCTGCAGGATCGGTGTTTCGACCTCCAGGAAACCGTTGGACACCAACGTTTCGCGAATCGCGTGCAGAACCCCGCTGCGCGCGGTGATCAGCTCTCGCGCCTCGCTGTTGACCGCGAGATCGACGTAGCGGGCACGCACGCGGGCCTCCTGGTCGGTCAGCCCCTTCCACTTGTCCGGCAACGGACGCAGGCACTTGCCGATCAGCCGCCACCGGGTCAGCAGCGTCGACCACACCCCGGAACGGCTGTGGCCCATCTCGCCGGTGGCCTCGATCAGGTCGCCGAGGTCGATCGTTCGGGTGAAATCCGCGGGTGTGCTGCCGTCGAGAAGCGACGTGTCGAGCACCAGCTGAATCTCGCCGGACCAGTCCCGCAGTTGGACGAACAGCACGCCGCCGTAGTCCCGCATCCGCAGTACTCGACCGGCAACCGTCACCGGTGTGCCTGCCTCTTCCGAAAGCGCCTGCGCCACTGAGTGTGTCGGCGGGACGCCGACGGGGTAGGCGTCCACGCCGCTGTCCTGCAATGCTTTCAGCTTGGTGAGCCGAACCCGTACCTGCTCGGGCAGACGGGGCATCTGGGCGGGGTCGGTACCTATCTCGACCGTGCCCGCATCCGGTGCGGTGCCGTCCTGATGGAGCAGGCCGGTGGCCACCAGGGTTCCCGGGGCGGCGACATGCCGGCCGGTGTGCGGCTGCTCATGGCGTCGCGAAAACGGCAGCACCAGAAAGCCTTCGGCGATCACCGAGGCAACTCCGACCCGGGGCACTTCCCGTGCGTCGTCGTAACATGCATACCGCGGCACCCAGTCGGGCTGGTATTTCATGTTCGACCGATACAGCGTTTCCAGTTGCCACCAGCGGGAGAAGAACACCAGAAGCCGGCGCCAGAGTCGGGCAACGGGCCCGGCGCCCAGTTGTGCCCCCTGTTCGAACGCGGATCGGAACATCGCGAAGTTCAGTGACACCCGCGTGATCCCGATGTCCTGAGCCTGTCGGCACAACTCGCTGACCATCAGCTCGATGGTGCCGTTGGGCGATCGCGGGGAGCGGCGCATCAGATCCAGCGACACACCGGTGGTGCCCCACGGCACCAACGACAACATTGCTACCACCTTGTCACCGTCGATACCCGCCTCGACGGCTTCGACCAGTAGACAGTCGCCGTCAGCGGCATCGCCGAGGCGGCCCAGCGCCATGGAAAAGCCACGTTCGTCGTCGGTGTCGCGCCACGCGTCGGCGCGCTCGATCACCGCCGCCATCTCCTCGGCACCCAGGGTGCGGTGCCGACGCATCCGGACGGTGACGCCGGCGCGACGTGCGCGAGTGACAGCCTGGCGTACCGCACGCATATCTGGTCCGGAGAGCCGAAATTCATCGGTGTGCAAGATTGCTTCGTCACCCAGTTGCAGGGTGTTGAGTCCGGCGCTGCGGAAGGCCTGGGCGCCGGCCGCGGAGGCACCCATCACTCCGGGTGCCCATCCGTAGCGCTGGCACATCTGCAGCCACGCATCAATGGCCGCCGGCCAGGCTTTGGGATCACCGATCGGGTCACCGCTGGCCAGGCATACCCCGACCTCGACCCGGTAGGTGATCGCAGCTCGCCCGCTTCGTGCGAACATCACCGCTTTGTCGCGGCGGGTGGCGAAGTAGCCGAGTGAATCGTTGTTGCCGTAGGCCTCCAGCAGGCCGCGGATCGCCGATTCGTCCTGCCCGGTCAGCGCGTTGACGGCGCGTTGCGACTGAAACAGCACGATCGCGGCCGCCACCAGCGCCAGTGCGCCGAACAAGCCGAGCAGGGCGTTGACGAAGACATGTGGTTCGCCCGAGAAGGAAGCCGCGTCGGCGCCGGCGAACGCACCGACCCGGTTGAGCGCATACCAGAACCGGTACGGGCGAGTCAGGGTCCCGGGGAACAGCTCCAGCAGCGCCCAGCCGATCAGCGTTCCGATACCCATCCCGGCGATCAGGACGACTGCTGCCTTCAGCAGCGCCCCGCGCCGCACCTTGGCCCAGAACTCCTTGCGCGCCAGGAGCAGGAACGCCACCGCTGCGACGTGGAAGCCCAGGCCGATCAGCTCCCCGACGTGCTCGGGCCAGCGCTGGCCACCGCTGATCAGATCGATGGCGTTCACGATGCCGGCACCGACGAGATAGCCGAGCAGGATCCACCAGGCGATACGTTTGCGGGCGGCCAGCGCCGCGGCCAACAGCGCCAGCACGACAGCCCACGCGAAGCTGGTGTCGGGAAAGTTGAAGATGTAGTCGTCGACGAATTCGCGGGGCACCCGGATCACCGACCGCACCAGCGGGGAGATGCTCGCCAGCAGCGACAACGTCGCGATCACGCCGACGAACCAGCCGGCTGCCGCCGGAACCCACCGGTTACCGGATGGCGACCGGGTCCGCCCGGCGGTGATGTGCGTCATGGGCCGCGGTGAATTCGGTGTCACCAGACCGGGCCGGTGTATTTCTCGCCTGGACCTTTTCCGGGTTCGTCCGGAGCAGCGCTGGCCTCGCGGAAAGCCAGCTGCAACGTCTTGAGTCCGTCGCGGACCGGTCCGGCGTGCGGGCCCAGATATTCTGCAGACGCCGTGACCAGCCCGGCCAACGCGGTGATCAGGCGACGGGCTTCGTCCAGGTCGCGATGTGGGCTGTCGTCGGGATCGTCGGCCGACAATCCCAGCTTCTCGGCCGTCGCGCTCATCAGCATCACGGCGGCCCGGGTGATCACCTCGACGGCGGGAACCTCGGCGAGCTCGCGCACCGGCGGAGCGTCCGGGGATTCGGCGTGTGCAGGATCATCGGTCATAGCTGCTAGACTTGCACGCGCGACCGCCCCGGCGAACGCTGGGCGCAACAAGTGGAGTCCCACTCCCACCGCTGGCCGATGAAGTTTCGAGGGTACAGCGGTCCGGTCACAGACATCGATGATGTCTGTTCTGGTCGGCACTGGGCCCTGCATTGAGCAGGGCTTTCTGTTCTGAGGAACAGGGTGTCGACGGCGTGGGCACTCCTGAGGACAGCAGGCACTATCCAGGGAGGCCCCATCAGCACTGAGACCCGCGTCAACGAGCGCATTCGCGTACCTGAGGTTCGCCTGATCGGACCGGGCGGTGAACAGGTAGGCATCGTGCGCATCGAAGATGCTCTCCGCGTCGCCGCGGATGCTGATCTCGATCTCGTCGAAGTAGCTCCCAACGCCAGACCACCGGTCTGCAAGATCATGGACTACGGCAAGTACAAGTACGAGACGGCCCAGAAGGCGCGCGAGTCTCGCAAGAACCAGCAGCAGACCGTCGTCAAGGAACAGAAGCTGCGTCCCAAGATCGACCCGCACGACTACGAAACCAAGAAGGGTCACGTCATCCGCTTCCTGGAGGCGGGGTCGAAGGTCAAGGTGACGATCATGTTCCGCGGACGCGAGCAGTCGCGGCCCGAACTGGGTTTCCGGCTCCTGCAACGCCTGGGCGCCGACGTTGCCGAATACGGCTTCGTCGAGACATCGGCCAAGCAGGACGGCCGCAACATGACGATGGTGCTGGCACCGCACCGCGGCGCGAAGACTCGCGCCAAGGCGGCGCACGACGCCGATGCGCCGGCCCGGGGATCCGGCGGCGCGCAGGCCGACCATCAGACCGACCCACAGAACTGAGGAAACATGCCCAAGGCGAAGACCCACAGCGGCGCTTCGAAGCGGTTCCGTCGCACCGGCACCGGCAAGATCGTGCGGCAGAAGGCAAACCGTAGGCACCTGCTGGAGCACAAGCCGTCCAGCCGCACCCGCCGCCTCGACGGCCGCACCACAGTGTCCGGCAACGACACCAAGCGCATCGCGAAGATGCTGGACGGCTGAGCTTTTCCGCCGTTGAGCCCCTGAACTGACCCGTACGAGATAGGAACACCCCATGGCACGCGTGAAGCGCGCAGTCAACGCGCAGAAGAAGCGGCGCACAATCCTCAAGGCTTCCAAGGGTTACCGCGGCCAGCGGTCGCGCCTGTACCGCAAGGCCAAGGAACAGCAGCTGCACTCCTTGACCTACGCTTACCGGGATCGCCGCGCCCGCAAGGGCGAGTTCCGCAAGCTGTGGATCTCGCGGATCAACGCGGCCGCCCGCGCCAACGACATCACCTACAACCGGCTGATCCAAGGGCTCAAGGCCGCCGGCATCGAGGTGGATCGTAAGAATCTCGCCGAGATCGCCGTCAGCGATGCGGCCGCCTTCACCGCGTTGGTGGAGGCTGCCAAGGCTGCGCTGCCCGCCGATGTCAACGCTCCGTCAGGCGAGGCTGCCTGACCCTCACCGAGCGATCTGCCCGGGTGGTCGCGGCGACCAAGCTGCACCGCCACACCGGGCGCCGCCGCGCCGCACGCTTCCTCGCCGAGGGCCCCAATCTCGTCGAGGCAGCGTTGCGGCGCGGAGTCGTTTCCGAGGTGTTCGCCACCGAGGTTGCCGTACAGCGATTTCAGACGCTGCTGACAGACGTTCCGGTCCAACTGGTCACCGAGCGCGCCGCCAAGGCGCTGTCGGATACCGTGACTCCGGTTGGTCTGGTTGCCGTGTGCACGATGCCCGAGGCGTCGCTGTCTCACCTCGTGGAGAGTCGGCCACGATTGGTGGCCGTGGCCGTACAGATCGCCGATCCCGGTAATGCCGGAACGCTGATACGGCTCGCCGATGCCATGGGCGCCGACGCGGTGGTCCTTTCGGGCGACGCCGTCGACCCATACAACGCCAAGTGCCTGCGGTCGTCGGCGGGCAGCATCTTCGCGCTGCCAGTTCTCGAGGCGCCGGATACCGCCGCGCTGATCACCGCGCTGCAGGAAGCGGGCATGACGGTGCTGGCCACCACCATCGACGGCGAGGTGCCGCTCGATGATGCGCCGCTGTCGGGACCGACCACCTGGCTGTTCGGATCCGAGGCTCACGGGTTGTCTGCGGCCACCGCGGCTGCCGCGGACGTGCGAGTGCGCATTCCCATGGCCGGTAGTGCCGAGAGTCTGAATGTCGCTGCTGCCGCCGCGATCTGCTTGTACCAGAGCGCCCGGGCGCATCGACGATAAGGGCGCTGTTCTGATCCTCAGCTGATCATCAAGAGTTAGCTGACATCGTCGGTTCTGCGTAGCCTGGGCTCCCGTCTGCCGGCCGACGCACCGTCCGCCTCGGAGATCCATAGCTGATCATGGCAGCATCTCACCGCGCCATGACGACGTGGCGAACCCTCGGAACTCATTGCTGTACTGCCTTTTTGGCTCACAGCAAAGCGGCGTCGCCGGCTGGCATCATCGGCTTGCCGGTTTGCTGTTGCCCACCCGTCAATATCGTGCGGGTGACTGTGGTCACCATCCGGTAGGCTGGGACTACGTTCGCTCTTGCAGATTCAGCGAATCGCCAGGGGAATCACAGTGGCAGGGGGGCCATGAAGAGAATTTTCGTATTACTCAGCGCCGTGGCCATCGGGTTCGCACCCGGTGTGGCCCACGGCGCGACCGCGCTGATCGTCGGCGGGGCAGGGCCCTACGCCGAACTGAACGAACAACAGATCCGCTCCGCGCTCGGTGGGTATTTCGCGGACTACGACCTCGTCAAGGTGCCGTTCCCCGGCTGGTCGACCTTCGCCTACTCGATCGATGTCGGTTCCGACAACATGATGGCCGCCATCGAGCGGACAGCCGGACCGAAGACCATCGGCGGAGTATCCAAGGGCGGGCCGGTGATCGACGAGGTACTGCGTCGGTTGATGGCAGATCCAGACCGACCGCCGCGCGAGGAACTCAATGCCGTCATCTACGGCTATCCCAACCGCACCGTGTTCGAGAGCAACGGGGTCGAGTATCGTCCGCTGCCAGAAACCCCATACGACATTCTTATCGTCAAAGCCGAGTACGACGGCCTGGCCGACTGGCCGGACGATCCGAGGAATTTCCTGGCCGTGGTCAACGCGTTGATGGGTGCTACCCAGCTGCATGTGAACGCCGCGTTCTACGACATCAACACCGTGCCTCGGGAGGCGCCCTATTACATCGAGACCACCAATAGTCTGGGCGGAACCACAACGAGCATCCTGATTCCCACGCCGATCCTGCCGTTGTTGCGTCCGCTGGCGCCTTTCGGCACGAATCCCTTCGTGCGGTACCTGGACGCGAGCCTGCGACCGATCATCGATGCCGCCTACGACCGTCCCGCGGCGCCGACACAGTCCGCGAGGACACCTGTTGCGCAGCGGTCGAAGGTCGAAACCGACACGTCCGCAGAGGAGTTGGTGCCGGTCGAGTCACCCGCCGTGCGCGAGACCAAAGTCACCGCGGACCTCGCGGACCTCACGGACCGAGCAGACCTCGTCGCCGATCCGCCGTTGCCGGCGAAGGAGCGCACACGGCCGTCGCGCGCGACCGACGCCGGTGAGACGTCGGTGCGCCGGGCCGGCAGCCGCGCGGGGGTCCGATCCTCCACGGGATCAGGCGAGTCCCGGACGTCGACCGGACGAAACCCGTAGCTGAGCCACAAATATCACGCAATACTCTGCAGTCACACCGGTCACAGCGGTACCTCGCGAAGTAAGGGCCCGCGAGTGCCCGCCTCGCAGCGACAACGCAGCGACACGGCCGTCGTGTCAGCCCGGCATGTCATCGTCCGACCATGCGGAGAAAAACGTTGGTACGTGGCCTCGACCAGCGGTACCTCTTGACGACCTACATTCACGAGCGCGGAGTAGCGACTGTCGACGAGCTCATCGATTGCCCGGACTACCACGGGTTCGAAGTCGGGGACCGGGCTTGGAAGGTGGTATCGGATGCGCTGCGATGGGAGTGTTTGCGCGAGCGGGTGATTCGTGTCGGCCGCGGTCGGTACCGACAGGGTTATCTGCTGCGCGCCACCGCCTACCGTATCGATCTGCGGGTATGGGCGTTGCGCCAGCAGGCTCGGGGAGGGGACGGGGCGACCGGTGCGGCATGACCGGCCGTGGCGTCTTGTCGCTGCGCTGTCGCTATGAGCCGGGCATCTGCCGGTGGTTGGTCTGGTCGTGACCGGTGTGGCCCAAGGACGTACCACCCCTCACCGGTCTCAGTCGCGTAACAACCCCTTGGCCACATGAGTGATCTGTACCTCGTTGCTCCCGGCGTAGATCATCAACGATTTCGCATCGCGGGCCAACTGCTCGACCCGGTACTCGGTCATGTAGCCGTTGCCTCCGAACAGTTGGACGGCTTCCATCGCGACGTCGGTAGCCGCCTGCGAGCAGTACCACTTGATGGCCGAGGCCTCGGCCAGCGACACGGGCTGGCCGGCCTCGGAGGCTTCGATCACCCGGAAAAGCATGTTGCGCACGTTCATTCGTGCAACTTCCATGTTGGCCAGCTTCAACTGGATCAGCTGGAACTGTCCGATCTCCTTGCCCCACAGCGTGCGTGACTTCGCGTAATCCACACTCAGGCGCAAGCACTCCTCGATGACACCCAGAGCCATCGCAGCCACCCCGATGCGCTCGGCGGAGAAACTCGACCGCGCGCTTTCACGGCCATCGCCGGCGCTGTTGTCCTCGGTCTCACCCAGCAGTCGATCCCTGCCGAGTCGGACGTCATTGAAAAACAGTTCACCGGTGCGGGAGGAGTGAATCCCCATCTTGTGGAATGGCTTGGACTGGACGAAACCCGGCATGCCCTTGTCGAGTACGAAGGTCAGGACCTTGCGGTCGCGTTTGTCGATCGACGGGTTCCCCTCTTCGAGCTTGGCGTAGACCACCACCACGTCGGCATCGGGACCATTGGTGATGAATGTCTTCTGCCCGTTGAGGATGTAGTCGCCCGAACCATTGGGGTCACGCGTCACATAGGATTTCATGCCACCGAAGGCATCCGATCCCGAGTCGGGTTCGGTGATGGCCCACGCGCCGACCTTGTCGTAGGTCACCAGGTCCGGCAGCCAGCGTTCCTGCTGCGCCAGGGTACCCCGGCTCATGATGGTCGGGACGGTCAAACCGAGGCTGACGCCCATACCGGTCACCACGCCCATGCTGACCCGGCAGAGCTCACTGACCACCACGAAGCCCATCCCCGGCGAACCGCCCGCGCCGAACATGCCCCCGCCTGCGCCCTTGGCCACCGTCACCTCTCCGCCGCGCAGCCGCTCGAGTCGCTTGTTCAGCGATTCGCGGGCCATGTCGGCGATGCCGAACGTGGCGAAGAGCTTCCGGATGATCGGGTAGGGCTCCATCTCGCCGCTTTCCAGCGCGTCGACATGAGGCCGAATCTCCTTGTCGACGAACTCGCGGACCGCGTCACGCACGGCAATATCAACGTCAGACCATTCCAGCATGGCTTCAGGCTGCCTTATCTGCGTTCGGCGGGCGTACCCCGGCCAGCGAAAACGTGGTGTGGATGAGCGACCCGACACGGTTGAGCAGCGATTTGTGCGGCGGGAAGTAGTGCATGGGCATATTCCGGCGGTCCCGTGGCGGTGCCATGAAGGACGGCGCTTCCACCAGCGGAGCGTCGACTGCAGTCTTGCCTTCCGTGCGCCGGTAGGCGGCCACGGCACGGGGATGCAGCCGGATCTCGTCGGGGACGGCGAGGAACGCGATCTCGACTGCCTTGCCGAACAGCCGCAGCAGAATCTCGTCGCCCGGCGTCCATCGCAAACCCGCCTTTTCGCGAACGGCCGCATCGAACACTCCCGCAGCGATCCACCGCTGAGCGTCGACCATGGGCTTGAACAACTGATCCCACAGCACGGTCGGCATCAGCACGAACCGGGGCTTGGGAATGCGGATCGAGAAAATGTCCAACGTGGCCTGGTTGATCTCCAGCTCCTCGCGGCACTTGCGGTCCCAGTACTCGCAGAAGCCCTCCCACGATTCAGGCACCGGACGCATACTCATCCCGTACATCCGGTACCACTGCACATGTTCGTCGAACAGCTGGCGCTTTTCGGCCTCGGTCAGCCCGCCGCAGAAGTACTCGGCGGTCTTGATGATCAGCATGAAGAACGTCGCGTGGGCCCAGTAGAACGTCTCGGGGTTAAGCGCGTGGTAACGGCGTCCGTGGGCGTCGGTGCCCTTGATGGTCTTGTGGTAGCCGCGGATCTGTGCGCCGGTCTGTGCGGCACGCTCGCCGTCGTAGACCACCCCCATGATCGGGTACACCGAACGGGCCACCCGTTGCAGCGGCTCACGCAACAGGATCGAGTGATCCTCGACACCGGCACCCAACTCCGGGTACATGTTCTGGATCGCCCCGATCCACACTCCGAGCATGCCGGTGCGGACATCGCCGAAGTACTTCCACGTCAGCGAATCCGGGCCGAGGGGATTGTCTCGCACCCCCCCAACGTACTGTTGACAACATTGGTTGTCTACGAGTCGGATCGTGTGTCGCGCAGGCGTTACGGACCCTCCATCCGGCCGGCATTTGGCCGTGACCTGCTGCTTTATCGGGTGTGTTGCGCTGGATTAGGCTGAGCGTCGTGGACGACGACCCGCCGGGTGAACAGACACGGGGCCCGGCATCCGGGCCGATCGACTGGTTGCGGATCGCCAACCAACACACCGGTGTCATCTCCCTGGTGCGGCGAGCCCGCAAGGCGTTGCCGGGAGATCCCGACTTCGGCGATCCGCTCTCGGTGGCCGGGGTCGGTGGCCCTCGCGCAGCAGCCCGGGCCGCCAGTCGCCTGCTCGACGGCAGCGCCGTGACCCGCGAGGTGAGCCTGGGGGCACTGCAGGTCTGGCAGGCGCTCACCGAACGCGTCTCGGGTCGGCCGGCCAACGCCGAGGTCACCCTCGTGTTCACCGACCTGGTGGGCTTCTCGGCGTGGTCGCTGACTGCCGGGGACGACGCCACACTGCGCCTGCTGCGGCGTATCTCCCAGGTGGTGGAGCCGCCGCTACTGGAATCGGGCGGTCACATCGTCAAGCGAATGGGTGACGGGCTGATGGCGGTATTCGCCGACCCGACGACGGCCGTGCGTGCGGTGCTGACCGCCCGCGAAGCAGTCAAGGTTCTCGAGGTCGACGACTACACACCGCGGATGCGGGTGGGAGTGCACACCGGCCGTCCGCAGCGTTTGGGCTCGGACTGGCTGGGTGTGGACGTGAACCTGGCGGCGCGCGTGATGGAGCGCGCCACCCGCGGCGAATTGGTGGTCTCGCAGGCGGCTCTGGAGCGGATCCCGCCCGAAGAGTTCGACACCCTGGGTGTGACGGCGCGCAAGCTGCGCAGACAACTGTTCGCTCCCAAGGCCGACGGTGTGCCGCCGGATTTCGCCATGTACCGGCTCAAACCTGCTGAGGCGCCCTAGGAGAAGCGCGCACTCGAAGGGCCTTCGGTGGCATCGCCTATGATCGCCGGGTGGCTGATCAGCCAGTAGACCTCTCAGACGATGCGCTGGCCGAAGCGGTCAGCGCAGCCGGGCGTGCGTTCGGTGCGGCCACCAGCCTCGACGAGCTTGCCCGGGCGAAGACCGAGCACCTCGGTGACCGCTCACCGGTCGCGCTGGCGCGACAGTCCCTGGGCGCGCTGCCCAAGGCCGACCGCGCCGACGCCGGCAAGCGTGTCAACGTCGCACGCGCCGATACGCAGCGTGCCTACGACGAACGGCTGGCCCAGCTGCGGGCCGAGCGCGACGCGGCCGTGCTGGTCGCCGAACGTATCGATGTCACCCTGCCCTCCACACGTCAGCCCATCGGTGCGCGGCACCCGATCACGATCCTGGGTGAGAACATCGCCGACACCTTCATCGCGATGGGCTGGGAGCTCGCCGAAGGTCCCGAGGTCGAGACCGAGCAATTCAACTTCGATGCGCTGAACTTTCCGCCCGACCATCCGGCGCGCAGTGAGCAGGACACCTTCCATGTGGCGCCGGACGGTTCCCGGCAGGTTCTGCGCACGCATACCTCTCCGGTGCAGATTCGCGCACTGCTGGAGCGCGAGCTGCCCGTCTACATCTTCTCGATCGGACGCACTTTCCGCACCGACGAACTCGACGCGACCCACACGCCGGTCTTTCATCAGGTCGAGGGTCTGGCCGTCGATCAGGGCCTGACGATGGCGCATCTGCGCGGAACGCTGGATGCGTTCGCCCGGGCCCAGTTCGGCCCGCAGGGGCGCACCCGCTTCCGGCCGCACTTCTTTCCGTTCACCGAGCCTTCTGCCGAGGTCGACATCTGGTTTCCGAACAAGAAGGGCGGACCGGGCTGGGTGGAGTGGGGCGGCTGCGGCATGGTCAATCCGAATGTGCTGCGCGCGTGCGGTATCGACCCCGACGTTTACTCCGGCTTCGCCTTCGGCATGGGATTGGAGCGCACCCTGCAGTTCCGCAACGGTATTCCGGACATGCGCGACATGGTCGAGGGAGACATCCGGTTCTCGCTGCCGTTCGGGGCGGGAGCCTGATGCGCCTCCCGTACAGCTGGCTGCGCGACGTGGTGTCGGTGGGCGCCCCCGGTTGGGACGTCACGCCCGAGGAGCTTGAGCAGACGTTCATCCGGATCGGACACGAAGTCGAGGAAATCATCCGACTCGGACCCGTCACCGGACCACTGGTGGTGGGCAGGGTCGTCGAGATTGACGAATTGACCGGCTTCAAGAAGCCCGTCCGCGCGGTCAAGGTCGACGTCGGTGAAAGTCATCCGCGCGACATCGTCTGCGGTGCAACTAATTTCGCGGTCGACGACCTGGTCGTGGTCGCCCTTCCCGGCGCCGTGCTGCCCGGCGACTTCGCCATCGCCACCCGCACCACCTATGGGCGCACCTCCGACGGGATGATCTGCTCGGCTTCGGAGCTCAACCTCGGCTCCGATCACACCGGGATTCTGGTGCTGCCGGCGGGTACCGCCGAACCCGGCGCGCCCGCGGCCGACGTGCTCGGGCTCGACGATGTGGTCTTCGACCTCGCGATCACCCCGGACCGGGGCTATTGCCTGTCGGTGCGTGGGATGGCCCGTGAGGTCGCCAACGCCTACGGCGTCGACTACGTCGACCCCGCCTTCGACCCGGCGCGAGTCACGCCGCTGCCGGCCGAGGGGGAAGCGCTGCCGGTGACCATCGACGCCGGCACCGGCGTGCTGCGCTTCGGTCTGCGACCGGTCACCGGGATCGATCCAAGCGCGGTGTCGCCGTGGTGGGTTCAGCGTCGGCTTCTGCTCAGTGGCATCCGGGCCATCTCGCCGGCGGTCGACGTGACGAACTACGTGATGCTCGAACTGGGTCATCCGATGCACGCCCATGATCGATCGCTGATATCGGGCGGGTTCCGGGTCCGGTTCGCCGAAATGGGGGAGAAGGTCGTCACACTCGATGACGTCGAACGCACACTGGATGCCGCCGACGTGCTGATCGTCGACGACGTCGCCACCGCGGCAATCGGCGGCGTCATGGGGGCGGGGACCACCGAGGTGCGTGACAGCACCACCGACGTCCTGCTCGAGGCCGCGGTGTGGGACCCCGCCGCCGTGTCCCGCACCCAGCGACGCCTACGGCTCTACAGTGAGGCAGGACGGCGCTACGAGCGCACCGTCGATCCGGCGGTGTCGGTGGCCGCACTGGACCGCTGCGCAGCGCTGCTGGCTGAGATCGCCGGTGGCACAGTCGAACCGACACTGACCGACTGGCGGGGCGAGCCGCCGCGCAGCAACTGGTCGCCCCCGGCGGTCACCATCGCAGCCGACCTGCCCGACCGGACCGCCGGGGTTGTTTATCCCGCCGGCACCACCGAGCAGCGGCTGCGCCAGATCGGCTCCGAGGTGACCGTTGACGGCGATCAGGTCTCCGTCGTGCCGCCCAGCTGGCGCCCTGATCTGCGCCAACCCGCGGATCTGGTCGAAGAGGTGATGCGCCTGGAGGGCCTCGACGTAATCCCGTCGGTGTTGCCGGCCGCTCCTGCCGGACGGGGCTTGACAGCCGTCCAGAAGCGCCGCCGGGCGATCGGTAAGTCGTTGGCGCTCAGCGGGTTCGTCGAGGTGCTGCCCACGCCGTTCCTGCCTGCCGGGGTCTTCGAGCAGTGGGGGTTGCCGGCTGACGATGTCCGCCGCAACACCACCCACGTCCTCAACCCGCTCGAGGCCGACCGCCCCCAACTGGCCACCACGTTGTTGCCGGGCCTGTTCGAGGCACTGTCGCGCAACGTCTCCCGCGGATCGGTCGACGTGGCTTTGTTCGCCATCGCCCAGGTGGTCGAGCCCACCAGCGAGACTCGTGCGGTCGAGCGCATCCCCAACGACCGGCGGCCCACCGAGGATGAAATCGCGATGCTCGACGCGTCGCTGCCGCACCAGCCTCAGCACGTCGCGGCGGTGCTGGCCGGCTTGCGCGAGCTTGCCGGACCGTGGGGTCCGGGTCGTCGCGTCGAGCCCGCCGATGCCTTCGAGGCTGTCCGGGTCGTCGGCCGCGCTGCCGGCGTGGACTTCGTATTCCGAGCTGCCGAGTATCTGCCGTGGCATCCGGGGCGCTGCGCGGAGTTGCTGATCGGCGAGCAGGTGGTCGGCCATGCGGGGCAGTTGCACCCGGCGGTGGTCGAACGGTCGGGCCTGCCAAAGGGTACTTGCGCGATCGAGATCGACCTCGACGCCGTGCCGATCACCGAGCGGTTACCGGCGCCGGGCGTGTCGCCGTTCCCTGCGGTGTTCCAGGATGTCGCCCTGATCGTCGAGGGCAGCGTGGCGGCGCAAAGCGTGATCGACACGGTCCGCGACGGGGCCGGCCCGTTGTTGGAGGACGTGCGACTGTTCGACGTCTACACCGGCCCGCAGATCGGTGAACACCGCAAGTCACTGGCATTGGCGCTGCGGTTCCGGGCCCCCGACCGGACCCTGACCGAAGACGAGGCCAGCGCCATGCGCGACGCTGCGGTCGAGGCGGCGGCCCGCCGGCACGGAGCCGTCCAGCGCAAGTAATGGGTTTGCATGCTTATGCATAACCATGCAGAATGTTGGCCATGACCTCCGTCGCCGTCGCCGGTGCCAGCGGGTACGCCGGTGGCGAGATCCTCCGCCTGCTCCTCGGCCACCCGGCTTACACCGAGGGTCGGCTGACCATCGGTGCGCTGACCGCTGCGGCCAGCGCCGGATCGGTTCTGGGTGAGCACCATCCGCACCTGTGGCCGCTGGCTGATCGCGTGCTCGAACCTACCGAGATCGGTGCCCTGGCCGGTCATGACGTCGTGTTCCTCGGGTTGCCGCACGGGCATTCCGGCCCGCTGGCCGAACAGCTCGGTCCCGACACGCTGGTCATCGACTGCGGCGCCGACTTTCGGCTCACCGATGCCCAGGTGTGGCAGCGCTTCTACGGCTCTGACCACGCGGGCAGCTGGCCCTACGGACTGCCTGAACTGCCCGGCGGACGGGACCGACTGCGCAACACCAAGCGCGTCGCCGTGCCCGGCTGCTACCCGACCGCGGCGCTGCTGGCACTGTGGCCGGCGTTGGCCGAAGGGTTGATCGAGCCGGCGGTCTCCGTCGTAGCGGTCAGCGGCACCTCCGGAGCGGGCCGATCCGCGAAGGTCGATCTGCTGGGGGCTGAGGTGATCGGTTCGGCCCGGGCCTACAACATTGGTGGTAAGCACCGCCACACCCCCGAGATCGCTCAGGGTTTGACCGCGGTGTCCGGCGCGCCGGTCAGCGTGTCCTTCACCCCGGTCCTCATCCCGACGTCGCGGGGCATCCTGGCAACCTGCACCGCGCGGACCACCAGTTCGCTGTCCCAGCTGCGGGCCGCATACGAAAAAGCCTATGGTGGCGAGCCGTTCGTGCGTCTGCTCGCCGACGGGCAGCTGCCCAGGACCGGTTCGGTGATCGGCAGCAATGCCGCACACCTGGCGGTGGCGCTGGATGAGGACGCTCAGACCTTCGTCGCCATCGCCGCCATCGACAACCTGGTCAAAGGCACGGGCGGAGCTGCCGTGCAGTCGATGAACCTCGCGCTCGGATGGCCGGAGACGGCCGGGTTGTCGACGGTCGGAGTCGCGCCGTGACGCGTCTGCTGCGCACCCAGGGGGTCACTGCTCCCGCAGGTTTCCGGGCGACCGGGATCGCTGCCGGCATCAAGGCCTCCGGTGCCGCCGATCTTGCCCTGGTCTTCAACGAAGGTCCCGACTACGCCGCGGCCGGGGTGTTCACCCGCAACAAGGTCAAGGCGGCCCCGGTGCTGTGGTCCCAGCAAGTCTTGACCACCGGCAGGTTGCGCGCGGTGATCCTCAACTCCGGTGGGGCCAACGCCTGCACCGGGCCCGGGGGGTTCCAGGACACCCACGCCACCGCCGAAGCGGTGGCCTCGGCGCTGTCGGACTGGGGTACCGAAACCGGTGCGATCGAAGTGGCGGTCTGCTCGACCGGCTTGATCGGCGACCGTCTGCCCATGGAGAAGGTTCTGGCCGGGGTCCGCGAGATCGTGCACGAGATGGCCGGTGGGCTGACCGGAGGTGAGGAAGCCGCCCGTGCCATCATGACCACCGACACCGTGCCCAAACAGGTTGCGCTGCACCATCCGGACAAGTGGACGGTGGGCGGTATGGCCAAGGGCGCCGGGATGTTGGCTCCCTCGCTGGCGACAATGCTGTGTGTCATCACCACCGACGCCGTCGCCGGTCCTGACGCGTTGCGCGCGGCGCTGGACCGGGCTGTGGCGCAGACTTTCGACCGGCTCGATGTCGACGGCAGCTGCTCGACCAACGATACCGTGCTGGTGCTGAGTTCGGGAGCCAGCGAGATTGCGCCCAGTCAGCACGAGCTCGACTCCGCGATGTTGGCGGTCTGCGACGACCTGTGCGCGCAACTGCAAGCCGACGCCGAGGGTGTCACCAAGCGCATTGCGGTGACCGTCACCGGCGCCGTCACCGAGGCCGACGCCGTGGTGGCGGCGCGGCTTATCGCCCGCGACAGCCTGGTCAAGACGGCACTGTTCGGCTCCGACCCGAACTGGGGGCGGGTGCTCGCCGCGGTGGGTATGGCCCCCGTCGAGATGGATGCCGACCGGATCGCCGTGTCGTTCAATGGATTTCCGGTGTGCGTCGACAGCGTTGGCACGCCCGGCGCCCGCGAGGTCGACCTGTCCGGCGAGGACATCGCGGTCACCGTGGACCTTGCCGTCGGATCGGCCGCGGCGACGATCCGCACCACCGACCTGTCACACGCCTACGTCGAAGAGAACTCGGCTTACAGTTCATGACCTTGCAGACCCCGGATAAAGCCAACGTGCTGGCCGAAGCGCTGCCCTGGCTCAAGGCGCTGCACGGCAGGATCGTCGTGATCAAGTACGGCGGCAACGCGATGACCGACGCCATGCTCAAGTCCGCGTTCGCCGACGACATGGTGTTCCTGCGAAACTGCGGCATTCAGCCCGTCGTGGTCCATGGCGGCGGCCCGCAGATCAGCGCGATGCTCAAGAAGCTGGGCATCGCCGGCGATTTCAAGGGGGGATTTCGCGTCACCACGCCCGAAGTTCTCGATGTGGCCCGCATGGTGCTCTTCGGTCAGGTCGGCCGGGAACTGGTTAACCTGATCAACGCTCACGGCCCGTACGCGGTCGGGATCACCGGTGAGGACGCGCAACTATTCACCGCGCAGCGGCGTTCGGTGCTCGTCGAAGGTGTACCCACCGACATCGGGCTGGTCGGCGACGTCGCGCAGGTCAACACCGACGCAGTGGTCGACCTCATCCGGGCAGGACGCATCCCGGTGGTCTCGACGATCGCGCCCGACGTCGACGGCGTGGTACACAACATCAACGCCGACACCGCCGCGGCCGCGCTGGCCGAGGCGCTGGGCGCCGAGAAGCTGTTGATGCTCACCGATGTCGAGGGCCTCTACACCAACTGGCCGGATCGCAGCACGCTGGTCAGTGAGATCGACGCAGCGGCTTTGACACAGCTGCTGCCGACGCTGGAAGCCGGTATGGTGCCCAAGATCGAAGCATGTCTGCGGGCCATCAACGGCGGTGTGCCGAGCGCCCACGTCATCGACGGCCGGGTTGCGCACTGCGTGCTGGTCGAACTGCTCACCGACGAAGGTACCGGCACCAAGGTGGTGGGGAATTGAGCGACGAATCGACGCTTCTGCACCGCTGGTCGGCGGTCATGATGAACAACTACGGCACCCCGCCGGTGGCGTTGGCCAGTGGGCACGGCGCCACCGTCACCGACGTCGAGGGCACCACCTACCTCGACTTGCTGGGCGGTATCGCGGTCAACGTGCTGGGGCATTGTCACCCCGCGGTGACCGAGGCGGTGCACCGGCAGATGAGCACTCTGGGCCATACGTCCAACCTGTATGCCACCGAGCCGGGCATCGCATTGGCCGAAGCGCTGGTAGGGCATCTCGGTGCGCCGGCGCGGGTGTTCTTCTGCAATTCCGGGACCGAGGCCAACGAGGTGGCCTTCAAGATCAGCCGTCTGACCGGCAGAACGAAACTCGTTGCCGCCCAAGGCGGCTTTCACGGTCGCACGATGGGGTCCCTGGCGCTGACGGGTCAGCCGACCAAGCGGGCGCCGTTCGAGCCGCTGCCCGGATACGTCACCTTCGTGCCCTACGGCGACGCCGAAGCGCTGTCCGCTGCCGTCGATTCCGAGACCGCCGCGGTGTTCCTCGAGCCGATCATGGGGGAGAGCGGAGTCGTCGTCCCGCCGCCGGGCTACCTGGTCGCCGCCCGCGAGATCACCGCGAAGCACGGTGCGCTACTGGTGCTCGACGAAGTGCAGACCGGGGTGGGGCGCACCGGCGCCTTCTACGCCCACCAGCACGACGGCATCACCCCTGATGTGGTGACGTTGGCCAAAGGGCTCGGCGGTGGACTGCCGATCGGTGCGTGCCTGGCCGTGGGGGACACCGCCGAGTTGCTCACCCCCGGCCTGCACGGCAGCACGTTCGGCGGCAACCCGGTGTGCACCGCGGCCGCGCTGGCCGTCCTGGGTGTCCTGGCCGACGACGGCCTGATCGAGCGCGCCGACATCCTCGGCAAGACGTTGGCCGACGGCATCGAAGCGCTCGCGCATCCGCTGGTCGACCATGTGCGTGGTCGCGGACTGCTGCGCGGCGTGGTGCTGAACGTCGACGCGGCCAAGCAGGCCGAGGCAGCCGCTCGACAGGCCGGCTTCCTGGTCAACGCCGCCGCGGCGAACATCGTGCGGCTGGCCCCACCGTTGGTGATCACCGAAGCTCAGGTCGACACTTTCGTATCCGCACTTCCCGCCATCCTGGACCAGGCGGATGCAGAGATGAGGACCTCATGATCCGGCACTTCCTGCGCGACGACGACCTCTCGCCCGACGAACAGGCGGAGGTGCTGGCCCTGGCAGCACAGCTCAAGCAGCATCCGTTCAGCCGTCGGCCGCTCGAGGGCCCACGTGGTGTCGCGGTGATCTTCGAGAAGAACTCGACCCGCACCCGATTCTCGTTCGAGATGGGCATCGCCGCACTCGGCGGGCACGCCGTCGTGGTCGACGGCCGCAGCACCCAACTCGGCCGCGAGGAAACCCTGGAGGACACCGGGGCGGTCCTGTCCCGTTACGTCGATGCCATCGTGTGGCGCACCTTCGCCCAGGAGCGCTTGACCGCGATGGCCTCCGGTTCGACCGTTCCGATCGTCAACGCGCTGTCCGACGAATTCCACCCGTGCCAGGTGCTCGCCGACCTGCAGACCCTGGCCGAGCGTAAGGGCGCACTGGGTGGGTTGCGGCTCAGCTACTTCGGTGACGGCGCCAACAACATGGCGCATTCGCTGATGCTGGGCGGAGTGACCGCCGGAGTCAACGTCACCATCGCCGCCCCGCGGGGTTTCGAGCCGCACCCGATGTTCGTCGCCGCAGCTGAGACCCGGGCCCACCAGACCGGGGCAACGGTGACCGTCACCGATGATGCGCGCAGCGCGGCAGACGGCGCCGATGTGCTGGTGACCGACACCTGGACCTCGATGGGTCAGGAGAACGACGGCCTGGATCGGGTCCGGCCGTTCCGGCCCTTCCAGCTCAATGCCGACCTGTTGGCCCGTGCTGACTCCGAAGCCGTTGTGCTGCATTGCCTTCCGGCGCACCGTGGACACGAGATCACCGATGAGGTCATCGACGGTCCGCAGAGTGCGGTCTGGGATGAGGCCGAGAACCGGCTGCACGCCCAGAAAGCCCTGCTGGTGTGGCTGCTGGAGAACCGATGACCGCCTCTGCCACCCGGGCAGGGCGGCAGGCCAGGATCGTGGCACTGTTGTCGGAGCGCTCGGTGCGCAGCCAAAGCGAGCTGGCAGCGCTGTTGGCCGACGAAGGTATCGAGGTGACCCAGGCGACGTTGTCGCGTGACCTCGAGGAACTCGGTGCGGTCAAATTACGCGGCGCCGACGGCGGCGTCGGGGTCTACATCGTCCCCGAGGACGGCAGCCCGGTGCGCGGCGTCAGCGGCGGCACCGATCGGGTGACCCGACTGCTCGGCGACCTCCTGGTGTCGACCGACGCCAGTGGCAACCTGGCGGTGTTGCGCACTCCTCCCGGAGCCGCGCACTACCTGGCCAGCGCCCTCGACCGGGCGGCGCTGCCGTACGTGGTCGGAACCATCGCCGGCGACGACACCATCCTCGTCATCGCGCGCGAACCGATGACCGGCGCGGAACTGGCCGCCACGGTCGAAGATCTTTCCCGAAGCCTCAAGTAACACGTAGTAGAAGGAGTTCCCTATGTCCGAGCGCGTCATCCTGGCGTATTCCGGCGGTCTGGACACCTCGGTGGCGATCAGCTGGATCGGCAAGGAGACCGGTCGCGAGGTGGTCGCCGTGGCCATCGACCTCGGACAGGGCGGTGAGGACATGGAGGTGGTGCGGCAGCGGGCGCTGGACTGCGGCGCCGTCGAAGCTGTCGTCGTCGACGCCCGGGACGAGTTCGCCGAGCAGTACTGCCTGCCCGCGATCCAGTCCAACGCGCTCTATATGGACCGATACCCGCTGGTGTCGGCTCTGAGCCGGCCGCTGATCGTCAAGCACCTCGTCGATGCGGCCCGCGAGCACGGTGGCGGCATCGTTGCTCACGGTTGCACCGGCAAAGGCAACGACCAGGTCCGCTTCGAGGTCGGATTCGCTTCCCTGGCACCCGATCTCGAGGTCCTTGCGCCCGTGCGCGACTATGCGTGGACCCGCGAGAAGGCGATTGCCTTCGCCGAGGAGAACGCCATCCCGATCAATGTCACCAAACGCTCGCCGTTCTCGATCGACCAGAACGTCTGGGGCCGCGCGGTCGAGACCGGGTTTCTCGAGCACCTGTGGAATGCCCCGACCAAAGACGTCTACGACTACACCGAGGACCCCACCGTGAACTGGAGCAGTCCCGACGAGGTGGTCATCGGTTTCGACAAGGGCGTGCCGGTGTCGGTGGACGGGCGCGCGGTATCGGTGCTGCAGGCCATCGAGGTGCTCAACCAACGCGCCGGAGCCCAGGGTGTGGGGCGCCTCGATGTCGTCGAGGACCGGCTGGTGGGCATCAAGAGCCGGGAGATCTACGAAGCCCCAGGGGCGATGGTGCTCATCACCGCACACACCGAGCTCGAACACGTCACTCTGGAGCGTGAACTCGGCCGGTTCAAGCGCACGACCGACCAGAAGTGGGGTGAGCTGGTCTATGACGGGCTGTGGTTCTCCCCGCTGAAGTCGGCGTTGGAGTCGTTTGTCGCCCATACCCAGCAGCACGTCACCGGCGAGATCCGGCTGGTGCTGCACGGCGGCCACATCGCGGTGAACGGCCGTCGGAGCGCGGAGTCGCTCTACGACTTCAACCTGGCGACCTACGACGAGGGCGACACCTTCGACCAGTCCGCGGCGCGGGGTTTCGTCCAGATCCATGGCTTGTCGTCGAGCATCTCGGCGCGCCGCGACCTGGGCATCGGGTGAACACCACCAACGAGGGGTCGCTGTGGGGTGGGCGGTTCACCGACGGACCGGCGCAACCGCTGGCGGCGCTGAGCAAGAGTACCCACTTCGACTGGGCGCTGGCGCCTTACGACATCGTCGCCTCCAAAGCCCATGCCCGGGTATTGTTTTCGGCCGGCTTGCTCACCGCAGAGCAGCGCGACGAACTGCTGGCCGGGCTGGACAATCTGGCCGGCGATGTCGCGGACGGCAGTTTCGGTCCGCTCGTCTCCGACGAGGACGTCCACGGGGCGCTGGAACGAGGACTGATCGACCGGGTCGGGGCCGACCTGGGCGGCCGGCTGCGGGCCGGGCGATCCCGCAACGATCAGGTCGCAACCTTGTTCCGCTTGTGGCTGCGCGACGCGATCCGCCGGGTCGCAGATGGCGTCCTGGAGGTGGTGTCGGCACTGGCCACCCAGGCTGCCGCCCATCCGACCGCCATCATGCCGGGTAAGACGCACCTGCAGTCGGCACAGCCCATCCTGCTGGCCCACCACCTGCTCGCCCATGCGCATCCGTTGTTGCGCGATGTCGACCGGCTTGTTGATGCCGACATACGGGCTGCGGTCTCGCCCTATGGTTCGGGTGCCTTGGCCGGTTCCTCGCTGGGACTGGATCCGGACGCGATCGCCGCTGAACTCGGCTTCAGCGCTGCAGCTGACAATTCCATCGACGCAACCGCGGCCCGGGATTTCGCTGCCGAAGCGGCGTTCGTGTTCACGATGATCGCGGTGGACCTTTCTCGGCTCGCCGAGGACATCATCTTGTGGAGCACCACCGAGTTCGGCTACGTGACATTGCACGACGCATGGTCGACCGGCAGCTCGATCATGCCGCAGAAGAAGAACCCCGATATCGCCGAATTGGCGCGCGGCAAGTCGGGCCGGCTGATCGGCAATCTGACCGGGCTGCTGGCCACGCTGAAGGCGCAACCGTTGGCCTACAACCGCGATCTACAGGAGGACAAGGAGCCGGTCTTCGACTCGGTCGCTCAGCTCGAATTGTTGCTGCCGGCGATGGCGGGGCTGGTCGCGACGTTGCGCTTCGACGTCGACCGAATGGCCGAACTGGCGCCGCTGGGCTACACGTTGGCCACTGACGTCGCCGAATGGCTGGTGCGGCGCGGCGTCCCCTTCCGCGTCGCACACGAAGCGGCCGGTGCCGCGGTGCGAGCCGCGGAGGCCCGCGGCGTCGGTTTGGAGGACCTTGCCGATGCCGAACTGTCCGACCTGCACCCAGAACTGACCCCGCAGGTCCGCGAGGTGTTGACCACCGAAGGATCGGTCAACTCGCGCGACGCCCGCGGCGGCACTGCACCGGTGCAGGTGGCCAGACAACTAGGTGCGGTACGACAGGCCGCCGACGCGTTGCGATTGCGCCTGCGCCGCTAGCATCGTCTGCGTGATGGCCGCCCAGCCGGAGCAGCAACTGCCCGCCGCCAGTCCGGGCAGTCACCTACGACGCTGGCTGGCTGAGCGCGGTCCGCGCCGGTCGTGGACAACGGTGCTGGCGGTGATCCTCGCTGTGGCAGCGTTGTTCGGTGGCCTCGACCGAGTCGAGACCGGGGCTACGTCTTTCGCGGTGGGGCAGCCGTTCGACGACGGCCAATACACCGTCACCGTGCACCGCGCCCGTCTGGTCACCGAACTGAGCAGCTCAGGTTTCTCGCTCGCACCGGAGAAACCGGGCCGACGCTATCTCGGTGTGGTTCTCACACTGCGAAACGACGGTACTGCTCCCGGACGCCTCGACCGGGCGCTGGACCTGTCGGGGGTCGACAACGCCGAGTTTGTCGGGGTCGCGCGCATGACCGACGGATCGCGCGCCATCACGCTGGGGCCGGGGCTGGAAGAGGAGCTCGCCTACGTCTGGGAACTGCCAGAGGGTGAACTGGTACCCGGAGACGCGGTCACCGTGCGGGTCTGGAGGAAATCTCTGCGCGAGGGCATGGTCATCTACGGCGAGCACTACATCGACAGCGACACCGAATACGGGTACGTCGTGCTCGAGGTCGCGGGCCCCCGATGACGACACAACCACGCTGTCGCGCCGTGTGGCGGACGACGGCCACTGGGGCGGTCATCATCGCCGCCGCGGCGCTCTGGCACAACCTGCCCGCCCCGTCGGATGTGTACCGGCCCTTCGACGTCGGCGCCACGCTCGGCGAGCAGGTCAGTGGCAGGGTGTTCGATCTCACGGTGACCGGGGTCCGAGTCGGTCGGCAGGCACAGTCACCGCGTCGCCCGCCGATCCCGGCACTGGGCGAGTGGGTGCTCGTCGACGCCGAACTGCGCGCCACCTCCGAGTTCGTGCTGCCCCGAGCCGAACTACTGGTCGGCCCCAACACCTATGCGCCGTCGGACCGCTTTCAATTCGTCCAGCTCGGTGCTGAACTCGCCCCGCTGATCACCCAGCACGGGTCGTGGGCGTTCGACGTCGCGCCCGACCAGCTCACCTCGTCATCCCTGCTGACATTGCGCGTGTGGAGTGGCGACAGCCGGTTCGACTCACGAAGCGTCGTGAAGATCCCGCTGCGCGATGCGGTGCGGGAGACTGCGCCGCTCACGGTGCAGCCGGCACGGGAGAGCGCATGATGCGGCCGCTGAGGTTGTGGCAACGTAACCTGATCGGGACAGTCGTGATAATCGTCGCGCTGGCCGTGGTGATCACCACCGACCTCGTTCCGAAGTGGTCGCACTACCGATCCACGATGGCGCCCGCGGCAGTGGTTCCGGCTCGGCAGAGCCTCACCGTCGAAGGACAGAGCTGGTCGATCGCCGAGGTCAGACACCTTGGGCAGCGCGTCAAGCCGCTCGGCACCACGCTACCGGCGGGCACCGTGGTCACGGCGGTGACGGTGCGTCGCGACGGACCCGTCACCGCCGACCCGGCCTGCGTCGGGGTCCTCACCGACGGTCACCATCGCTGGCGTGGCCAACCGCTGTCCCGGTACAACATCAAGCCCGCCGGCGACGCCCCGCTCTCGTGCGCCCAACCCGGGCCGCTGCAGTGGGCCTTCCTGATTCCCGAGGACGTGGTGCCGACCGCTGTCGATGTCACGACGCTGGACGGCTCGATAGCGATCCGGTTGCAGCTGTAGCCGACGGAACACGATGCAGGCAGTAACCCAGCGTCACTGCGATCAGGCAGATCCGCAGCGGCTCGATGATCAGATGCGTCAGAAGTTCCCACGCCGGGATGCCGGCATACCAGAACTGTTGGGACTGCGGTCCGATCAGCCACGCCATGGCACGCAGCAGATACCCCGATCCGAGCTGGGCTCGGTAGAAACTGCCCGACATGTCCAGCCAGGCCAGCCCGAGGTAGGCCAGGACATACAGCGACAACGCGAAAACCCCACCGTGCAACAGGATTCGACCGGAGTCCACGATCGGCTTGAACTTGCCCAGCTGTGACTCGAAGTAGGCTCCGGCATCACTGCGCCATTTCTCCGGCAGGCGCTGCCAGCGCGAGCGCACATGCTGATGGGTCTGCGCGTGGCGTGACATCAGCGCACGTGCCCGCTGGCCGGCGACTCGCTCGAGGAACGCGCGCCAGTCCGGACTCGCCGAGATTCCGTAGACGATTCCGGCGACGGCCAGCCAGATCAGCGGCACTGCCGCACCCCCGAACACCGTGCGCACCGCCCACAGCACTGAATCCCACGCTGTCTCCAGCAACGCGAAGTGGGCAAATGCCGCTTCCCGGGTTTCGTTGAACCACACCACTATCCGTCGTTGGGCAAGCCAGCCGCCAGGATTGAGCACGACGGTCAAACCCTGGTTGACCGACAGCGTCAATACCAGGAACACCCACAGCGCATCGACGTAGATGCGGATGGCGACGAACCATCCCGGTAGTTTCTCGGCGTAACGCGACAGTGCGAAACGTGCCGCCAGCGCGAGGACGATGACCACCCAGGTGGTTGCGCTGACCGGTAGGGCTTCGGGGTGCAGTTCGGTGGGTCCGGGTGCGGTGATCGAGTCGGCGATCCGGTAGCCCAGGGCCCGGACTTCGAAGGCCAGCCAGTCCTCACGGAACATCTGCCATGCGAGATAGATCGCGAAGAACGGCAGGATGACCGAGGCGAACAGGTCCACTCCGCGCACCGAACGGCGAGGCAGCTCGGCGATTCCGGGGATTGCGGGCCGCAGCACGAAGAACATCGCGACGTAGGAGCCCAGCCGGGCGATACCTGCCAGCGGCATGATCAGCGACGCCCAGAGATCGTTGTCATAGCCGGCCCACGCGGCGAGCTCGATGGCGCCGTTGCGGCCCAGCACGCCGAGCAGGTAGCACGCGGCCAGCTGCGGCCAGTAGCGCAGGCAGATGGTGAACGGCTGCCACAGCCAGTTCATTGACCGTCCTCGGCCAGCGCCAACCAGGTCTCCTCGAGCGTGTTCTTTTTGGCCAGCAGCTCGGTGAGTTCGGCGTTGAGCTCGCCGGCGCGCACGTGGTCGGCCGCTGCCTGTGCCATCGACTCGTGCAGCGCGGCGATACGGTCGTCCAGCTTGCCCAGTTGACTCTCGATGCGCGACAACTCCTTGCCGGTGCGTCGATCCCGAGCGGCTGCGGTCTCTGCCCGCGGCTGATTGCCAGACGCCTGCGGCTTCTCGGCGGCGGCCCGCGCAGCCAGGTACTGCTCGACGCCGCCGGGCAGCAGATCGCAGCGGCCCCCGCCGGTCAACGCGTAGGTGACGTCGCTGACCCGCTCCAGGAAGTACCGGTCGTGACTGACCACGATCAGGGTGCCGGGCCAGCCGTCGAGGTAGTCCTCGATCACCGTCAACGTGTCAATGTCGAGGTCGTTGGTGGGTTCGTCGAGCAGCAGCACGTTGGGCTCGTCGAGCAGCAGGCGCAGGAACTGCAGTCGGCGGCGCTCCCCACCGGACAACTCGGAGACGCGGGTGGTCAACTTGTCGCCGACGAATCCGAAATCCTTCAGCAGGGTGTCTGCGCTGATCTCCCTACCGCCGGCCAGTTCGGTGATCCGTCGCCGGTCCTCCACGGCGTCGAGCACACGCTGAGACTCGTCGAGTTCTCTCACAGCTTGGCTGAGATAGCCGATGCGCAGTGTCACTCCGCGTTTGACCCGGCCCGACGCGGGATTCAGATCGCCGAGCAGCAGACGCAGCACCGAGGTCTTGCCGGTTCCGTTGACTCCGACCAGTCCGATCCGGTCGCCAGGCCCGATGGACCAGTCGACACCGTCGAGCACCACCCGGGCAGGCTCACCGACCTCCAGTCGCACCCGATGCAGATCGAAGACGTCTTTGCCCAAACGCGTCGTCGCGAACTTCTGCAGGACAAGGGAATCGCGGGCAGGGGGTTCGTCGGCGATCAGGTCGTTGGCAGCTTGGATGCGGAACTTGGGTTTGGACGTCCGAGCCGGCGGGCCGCGCCGCAACCATGCCAACTCCTTGCGCATCAGGTTCTTGCGGCGCGCCTCGATGCCGGCCGCCATCCGCATGCGCTCCGCGCGCGCCAGTACGTAGGCTGCATAGCCCCCGTCATAGGAGTCGACTGTTCCGTCGTGCACCTCCCAGGTTTTGGTGCACACCGCGTCGAGAAACCAGCGGTCGTGGCTGACGATGACCACAGCGCGGGCTGGGCGAGTGCTCAATTGCTCGGCCAGCCAGCCGATCACCTCCACATCGAGGTGGTTGGTCGGTTCGTCGAGTATCACCACGTCATGCGGGGCGATCAGCACCTCGGCCAACGCGACGCGACGACGTTCGCCGCCTGACAACGTGGCCACCGACGCATCCAGATCCACCCCCGCGAGCAGATGCTCGACCACCGACCGGGTGTGGGTGTCGGCGGCCCATACGTGATCGGCGCGCCCGTCGACGATCACCGACCGCACCGTGGCGCCGGACTCGAAGTCGTCGGCCTGGCGTAGGTAACCGACGGACAGGCCGGAGGTATGTGTCACCCGCCCCGAATCGGGTTCCTGAGTTCCGGTCAGCACCTTCAACAGAGTCGACTTGCCGTCGCCGTTGCGACCGACCACACCGATCGCATCGCCCTCCTCAACCCCGAGACTGACGCCGTCGAGCAACGCACGGGTGCCGTAGGCGACCGTTACCCGTTCGGTGTTGATCAGGTTTGCCATCAGCGCCCGATGATAGGCGGCGCCTGTGCCATGATGTCGACGGCAGGTGAGGTGAGGACGGCTACAGGGGAGCGCAGGTTGGTGGACCTCTCGGCGATTACCGGGCCGGTGGGCCGATTGGTGGCCACCGCGCAGAATGGCCTGGAGGTGCTGCGCTACGGCGGACTGGAGACCGGTGCCGTCCCGTCACCGTTCCAGATCATCGAGAGCGTCCCGATGTACCGGCTGCGGCGCTACTTTCCGCCCGACACCCGGCCCGGCGCCAAGCCCGCCGGACCTCCGGTGTTGATGGTGCATCCGATGATGATGTCTGCCGACATGTGGGACGTCACCCGTGAAGACGGTGCGGTCGGCATCCTGCACCGAGCCGGAGTTGATCCGTGGGTGATCGACTTCGGGTCGCCGGACAAGATCGAAGGCGGCATGCAACGCACGCTTGCCGACCACATCGTGGCGCTCAGCGAAGCCATCGACACGGTCAAGACCGTCACGGGCCGCGACATCCACCTGGCCGGATACTCACAGGGCGGCATGTTCGCCTACCAGACTGCGGCGTATCGCCGGACCAAGGACATCGCCAGCATCGTCGCGTTCGGCTCACCGGTCGACACGCTGGCTGCGCTGCCGATGAATCTGCCCGCCAGCCTGGCCCCGGCAGCAGCCGACTTCATGGCCGATCACGTGTTCAGCCGCATCGACATCCCCGGCTGGCTGGCCCGGACCGGCTTCCAGATGCTCGACCCGATCAAAACTGCGCAGTCACGGATCGAATTCCTGCGTCAACTTCACGACCGGGAGGCACTGTTACCGCGCGAGCAGCAGCGCAAATTCCTGGCGTCGGAGGGTTGGATCGCGTGGTCGGGTCCGGCGATCTCCGAACTACTCAAACAATTCATCGCCCACAACCGAATGATGTCCGGCGGGTTCGCAATCCACGGTGACCTGGTCACGCTCTCTGACATCGACTGCCCGGTACTGGCCGTGATCGGTGAGGTCGACGACATCGGACAGCCCGCCTCGGTGCGCGGCATCAAACGCGCCGCGCCAAAGGCCGACGTCTACGAATTCTTGATCCGGGCAGGGCATTTCGGTCTGGTCGTCGGTTCGAAGGCGTCAACCCAGACCTGGCCCGCGGTGGCCGACTGGGTGCGCTGGCTCGACGGTGGGGAATCGATGCCCGACGGTGTGGCACCGATGCCGTTGCAGCCGCCGGCAACCACCGAGAGTGGGGTGTCGCTGACCTCCCGGCTGGCCCACAGCACCGCAGCCGCCACCGAGATGGCGTTCAGCCTCGCCCGGTCGGCAGCTGATGCGTTGGTGTCGGCGAACCGCTCGGCGCGCACCCTGGCCGTCGAAACCGCTCGGACCTTGCCGCGCTTGGCGCGTCTCGGACAGGTCAATGACCACACCCGAATCTCACTGGGTCGCATCATGAGTGAGCAGGCACGCGACTACCCGCAAGGGGAGGCGTTGCTGTTCGACGGCCGGGTGCACACCTACGAGGCGGTCGATCGCCGGATCAACAACGTGGTGCGTGGACTCATCGAGGTCGGGGTCCGTCAGGGTGCCCGGGTCGGCGTATTGATGGAGACCCGGCCGAGCGCACTGGTCGCGATCGCCGCGCTGTCACGCCTGGGCGCGGTCGCGGCGTTGCTGCCTCCCGATGCCGACCTGGCCACCGCGGTGCAACTCTCCGCTGTCACCGAGATCATCGCCGACCCCAGCAGTCTGGACACCGCTCGAAAACTCAACACGCGGGTGCTGGTCCTCGGTGGCGGCGAGTCCCGCGACCTCCATGTTCCGGCCGACGCCGATGTCGTCGACATGGAGCGGATCGACCCCGACCGGGTCGAGCTGCCCGGCTGGTACCGGCCCAATCCCGGTCTGGCGCGCGACCTGGCCTTCGTGGCGTTCAGCACGGTCAGCGGGGAGCTGGTGGCCCGCCAGATCACCAATTACCGGTGGGCGCTGTCGGCGTTCGGCACCGCGTCGGCGGCCAACCTCAGCCGTAGCGACACCGTGTACTGCCTGACTCCGCTGCACCACCAGTCCGGCCTGTTGGTCAGCCTAGGCGGGGCGGTGGTGGGCGGCGCGCGCATCGCGTTGTCGCGGGAACTGCGCCCGGACCGCTTCGTTCAAGAGATCCGCCAGTACGGCGTGACCGTCGTCTCGTACACCTGGGCGATGCTGCGTGAGGTCATCGACGACCCGGCGTTCTCACTGACCGGTAACCACCCGGTGCGGCTGTTTATCGGCTCGGGGATGCCGGCGGGGCTGTGGAAGCGCGTCGTCGAGGTGTTCGAACCCGCCAACGTCGTCGAGTTCTTCGCGACCACGGACGGGCAGGCCGTGCTGGCCAACGTCAAGGGCGCCAAGATCGGCAGCAAAGGAAGGCCGCTGCCGGGCGGCGGTGAGATCGCGCTGGCGGCCTACGACCCTGAAGAAGATCTGATTCTGGAGGACGAGCAAGGGTTCGTGCGCCGAGCCGACACCAACGAGATCGGCGTGCTGCTAGCCCGTCCGCGCGGCCCCGTCGACCCGCTGGCCTCGATCAAGCGCGGCGTCTTCGCGCCGGCTGACACCTGGGTGTCCACCGAATACCTGTTTCGTCGTGACGAGGACGGAGACTATTGGCTGGTCGACAACCGCGCCGCGGTCATCCACACCGCGCGCGGGCCGGTGTTCGCCGCGACGGTCAATGACGCCGTCGGGCGGCTCGGCGCCGTCGACATGGCGGTCACCTACGGCGTGGATGTCGACGGCGAGACGAAGGCGGTGACCGCGCTGGCGGTGTGTCCGGGCGGCAGTGTCCCGTCGGCGGACCTCAGTGAAGCGCTGAACGGGCTGCCCGTCGGCGAAGCGCCTGACCTGGTGCACGTGGTCTCGGATATGACGTTGACCGCCACCTACCGACCACTGGCCGGGCCCCTGCAGCGGCAGGGCATCCCGAAGCCCTCTCGTAACGCCTGGTATCGCGACCCCGATAGCACTCGGTACAAGCGCTTGACAGGAGCTGCTCGCAATGGGATCGCCGGCAATCAGTCGTGATGCCGGTGCCAGGGCGCGCTGTTAGGCTCGCGCTGTTCGACGAGGAGGGTTGATGTCATCTCAGAGCAGGCGTCGCACTGCGGCGGTCGCGGTGGCCGCAGCAGCGCTTGCGGGGGTTCTGGCGGCACCCGCCGCGTGGGCCCAGCCGGCCCAGCCTCCGCAGCCGGCCCAACCGACCCAGACCGCCGCGGCGGGTCAGCAGCAGGACACTCCGCGCCGGGTCAACCCCGACCAGGTGTTGATGACCATCTCGCAGGAGTATCAGAGCGGTGCCGGTGGTGGCCAGGTCTCCAAGCTGATCGACCAGGCCATGACGCTGCGGATGCGTGGATTCCGGCCGTCGATGGCCAATGCCCAGGCGCTGGCCGACGCGCTGGAGCGCCGTCCCAACCAGACCCCGCTGATCGAGGCACTCCGGGCCACGGTGGCCTACCAGCGCAAGTTGATGGCGCAGAGCGCCAACGCGCCGGCCCAGCAGCCGGGTCCGCAAGGTCCGATCGGACCACAGTCACCCGGTGCGCCCCCGCAGCCGGCATGGGTCCCGGACAATCCGATGCAGGGCTCGCAGATCTTCCCGATGCCGGGCCGCAGTTGAGCGGCGCCGCGCTCGACGAGAAGCTGCTGGCAATTTTGGTGTGCCCGCAGGACCGTGGTCCGCTGCTGTTTGTCGACGACTGCTTGTACAACCCTCGGCTGCACCGCAGATACCGCATCGAGGACGACATCCCGGTCCTGCTGGTCGACGAGGCTGTTGCGGTGGACGACAACGAGCATCGCCGGCTGATCGCCGCCGCCGAAGGACAGTCCTGACTGGAGTGGTCGAGGAGTCCCTGCGTGTCATCCCCGACGGCACGGCCGATGTGACTGTGCCGGCGTCGATCGACGGCCTGAGCTACATCGACCCGGACGATCCGGCGATGCCGATGTACCGGGTCATCGCCAACAACCGTCAACCGGTCGCGTTGCGCGATCTGATGATTGCGCCGGTCCGGTCAGGCTATATCGGCGACGGCCGACAACCCGATCCGGCGTTGGTGCCGCCCAGCGGCGCCGAGGCCGTACCCGACGTCGACATAGACCAGGTGTACCTGCCGGTCCGCGACGGCGTGGCCCGCTGCCAGCTTTACCGGCCCGCCGGCTCGGCGCAACGGCCACTACCGGTGATCGTGTACTACCACGGCGGCGGATTCACCGTCGGCTCGTCGGAGGACTGCGATTTCCTGGCCCGCAAACTGGCCATCAGCAACGACGCGCTGGTCGTGTCGGCCAACTATCGCTGCGCACCCGAGTTCACCTTCCCGGTGCCCTTCGACGATGCCTTCGACGTCTACGCCTGGGTGGCGACCCACGGTGGCGACATCGGTGCGGACACCGCACGGGTGGTCGTCGCAGGAGACTCTGCCGGCTCCAACTTCGCCGCCGCGCTGCCGTTGCGTGCCCGCGACGAGGGTGTGCGGATCCCCGATGCAGTGGTCATGCTAGGTGCGTTCGCCGATTTCCACTTCGAACGGTGGCCCTCGTTCCTCGAGCTCGCACCGCGCGGCATCGTCTACGACATGGCCTTCGCCGGCTTCATCCGAGGCGCGTACGTCGGTGCCACGCCGTGGGATCACCCGTGGGTCAGTCCCATCGAGGGGCAGTTGGACGGGTACCCACCGGCCGTGGTCATCGCGGGCACCCACGATCCGATCGTCGATTCGGCCAGGGCATTCGCCGACCGCATCCGCCAGGCGGGCGGCCGGGCTGTCGGCTACTTCCCTGAAGGCATGCCGCACGGGTTCTATTTCTTCCCGGGAATCCATCCCGAAGAAGACGTCGCCTACCGCGTCGTCGCCGAGACCCTGGCCGGCGTGCTCAGGGGCTGAGGTGTCTGCCGAGGAACTCGCGGTCGACCCATTGACCGCAGCGCGGCTGCTGCTGGGGTCGAACCTGATCGGTCGCCAGGTCGACGCCGTCATCGTCGAGGTCGAAGCCTATGGCGGCCCGGCCGACGGCCCATGGCCGGATGCCGCAGCGCACTCGTTCGGCGGACCCGGACTGCGTAACGCCGTGATGTTCGGTCCGCCCGGACGGCTCTATGCCTATCGCAGCCACGGAATCCATGTCTGTGCCAACGTGGCGTGCGGGAGCGACGGGGTGGCCGCAGCGGTGCTGCTGCGTGCCGCGGTCGTCCACCGGGGCGTCGAGGTTGCCAGCCGCCGGCGCGGTGAACAGGTCAAGCCCGCTGCGCTGGCGCGGGGCCCCGGGAACCTCTGCTCGGCACTCGGCATCACGATGGAGGACAACGGGGTTGACCTCTTCGATCCGAGCTCGCCGGTTCGGCTGTCGCTCAATACGCTGCGGGTCGGTGACACCGGGCCCCGGGTCGGGGTGAGCAAGGCCGCCGACCGGCCGTGGCGGATGTGGCTGCCCGGCCACCCCGAGGTGTCGGCCTACCGGCGCAGTCCACGGGCACCGGGTCCGGGGCTCAGCGACTGATGCGGAAAGATCGACGACGTGGGTAGCGACATCCTCGAGGATCTCCAGTGGCGCGGGCTGGTTGCCCAATCCACCGACCGCGATGTACTCGGACAGGCATTGGCCGGTGGTCCGGTGACGGTGTATTCGGGATTTGACCCAACGGCGCCGAGCCTGCACGCGGGTCACCTGATCCCGTTGCTCACCTTGCGCCGGTTCCAGCAGGCCGGCCACCGCCCGATCGTGCTCGCCGGCGGCGCGACCGGGATGATCGGCGATCCTCGTGACGTAGGCGAACGCAGTCTGCAGACCGCCGACACGGTAGCCGAATGGGCCGGACGCATCCGAGGACAGCTCGAGCGGTTCGTGGAGTTCGACGACTCACCGACCGGCGCGCTGATCGCCGACAATCTGTCCTGGACGTCCCAGTTGTCGGCGATCGAGTTCCTGCGCGACATCGGCAAGCATTTCTCGGTCAACGTGATGCTCGACCGCGACACCGTGCGGCGCCGGCTCGACGGCGAGGGGATCTCCTACACCGAGTTCAGCTACATGTTGCTGCAGGCCAACGACTTCGTCGAACTGCATCAGCGGTTCGGTTGCACGCTGCAGGTCGGCGGGTCCGACCAGTGGGGAAACATCATCGCCGGCGTGCGCCTGGTCCGGCAGAAGTGCGGCACCACGGTGCATGCGCTGACCACCCCACTGGTGACCGACTCCGAGGGCCGCAAGTTCGGCAAGTCCACCGGCGGCGGCAGCCTCTGGTTGGACCCCGACATGACCAGCCCATACGCCTGGTACCAGTACTTCATCAACACCTCCGACGCCGACGTTGTCCGCTACCTGCGGTGGTTCACGTTTCTGGACGCAGAGCAACTCAGTGAGTTGGAGCAGGCGACCGCGCAGCGCCCTCACGAACGCGCCGCCCAGCGGCGGCTGGCGCGCGAGCTGACCACACTGGTGCACGGTGCGTCGGCGACGGCGTCGGTGGAGCACGCCAGCCAGGCATTGTTCGGACGAGGCGAGCTCACCTCGCTTGATGAGTCGACGCTCGCTGCAGCGCTGCGTGAGGCCTCGGTGGCCCGGCTCGAACCGGGGGGAGCGGATTCGATCATCGACTTGTTGGTCGCTACCGGGCTGTCGGCCAGTAAAGGCGCGGCACGGCGGACCCTTGCCGAAGGCGGCGTCGCGGTGAACAACGTGAAGATCGCCACTGACGACTGGTTCCCCCGGGACGCGGACTTCTTGCACGGCAAGTGGTTGGTGGTCCGACGTGGTAAACGCAACATCGCCGGCGTCGAGCGTGTCCGCTGACGAGACCCGTGAAAACTGGTATGCGGCAATTTCGAGCTTTCGGGAACAACCCGGTGTTACCCGACGTTGACCAACTCAGAGTCAATGCACCGATCGGTGCCGCACGCGGCATCCAATCTGAAATAGGCGTCCTAGCAGGCGATTTGACTCTGCGTTATCCCTGACGTAACTTATCGGAGTCGCCGCGACACGGGCCCAGCCCGGAGAGCGCGGCCGACTCCCAGAGGGAAACCCACTTCGGTGGGTTCCTGATCGTCCGGACGACCTACAGCGGCTTAAACGCCGCGGTTCGTCGCGCGGTCGAGCGGGTGTGTTGTTTGAGAACTCAATAGTGTGTTTGGTGGTTTTTGTTTGTTGTTTTTTTGCCGCACTTCTTTTTCCCGTTTAGGGGTGTGGTTTTTTTGATGCCAGTTTTGGTGTCTTTTGTTTGGTCAGGCTTGTTCTGAATGTTTTTTGTTTGGAGAGTTTGATCCTGGCTCAGGACGAACGCTGGCGGCGTGCTTAACACATGCAAGTCGAACGGAAAGGCCCTTCGGGGTACTCGAGTGGCGAACGGGTGAGTAACACGTGGGTGATCTGCCCTGCACTTTGGGATAAGCCTGGGAAACTGGGTCTAATACCGGATATACCCTGCTGGTCGCATGGCCTGGTGGGGGAAAGCTTTTGCGGTGTGGGATGGGCCCGCGGCCTATCAGCTTGTTGGTGGGGTGATGGCCTACCAAGGCGACGACGGGTAGCCGGCCTGAGAGGGTGACCGGCCACACTGGGACTGAGATACGGCCCAGACTCCTACGGGAGGCAGCAGTGGGGAATATTGCACAATGGGCGCAAGCCTGATGCAGCGACGCCGCGTGGGGGATGACGGCCTTCGGGTTGTAAACCCCTTTCGCTCACGACGAAGCGCAAGTGACGGTAGTGAGAGAAGAAGGACCGGCCAACTACGTGCCAGCAGCCGCGGTAATACGTAGGGTCCGAGCGTTGTCCGGAATTACTGGGCGTAAAGAGCTCGTAGGTGGTTTGTCGCGTTGTTCGTGAAAACTCACAGCTTAACTGTGGGCGTGCGGGCGATACGGGCAGACTGGAGTACTGCAGGGGAGACTGGAATTCCTGGTGTAGCGGTGGAATGCGCAGATATCAGGAGGAACACCGGTGGCGAAGGCGGGTCTCTGGGCAGTAACTGACGCTGAGGAGCGAAAGCGTGGGGAGCGAACAGGATTAGATACCCTGGTAGTCCACGCCGTAAACGGTGGGTACTAGGTGTGGGTTTCCTTCCTTGGGATCCGTGCCGTAGCTAACGCATTAAGTACCCCGCCTGGGGAGTACGGCCGCAAGGCTAAAACTCAAAGGAATTGACGGGGGCCCGCACAAGCGGCGGAGCATGTGGATTAATTCGATGCAACGCGAAGAACCTTACCTGGGTTTGACATGCACAGGACGCCGGCAGAGATGTCGGTTCCCTTGTGGCCTGTGTGCAGGTGGTGCATGGCTGTCGTCAGCTCGTGTCGTGAGATGTTGGGTTAAGTCCCGCAACGAGCGCAACCCTTGTCTCATGTTGCCAGCACGTTATGGTGGGGACTCGTGAGAGACTGCCGGGGTCAACTCGGAGGAAGGTGGGGATGACGTCAAGTCATCATGCCCCTTATGTCCAGGGCTTCACACATGCTACAATGGCCGGTACAAAGGGCTGCGATGCCGTGAGGTGGAGCGAATCCTTTCAAAGCCGGTCTCAGTTCGGATCGGGGTCTGCAACTCGACCCCGTGAAGTCGGAGTCGCTAGTAATCGCAGATCAGCAACGCTGCGGTGAATACGTTCCCGGGCCTTGTACACACCGCCCGTCACGTCATGAAAGTCGGTAACACCCGAAGCCGGTGGCCTAACCCCTTGTGGGAGGGAGCCGTCGAAGGTGGGATCGGCGATTGGGACGAAGTCGTAACAAGGTAGCCGTACCGGAAGGTGCGGCTGGATCACCTCCTTTCTAAGGAGCACCACGAGACCTGGCCGGCCCCGTAGATCGCGGGATCAGCCGATTGTCAGGCGATTCGAGTGGATAGCCCCGCGCCTGTAGTGGGTGGGGGTTTGGTGCACGACAGACGTTGAGATGCGGTGTGGGAAACATCGTGTCGATGGAATCACCGGACACACTATTGGGCTTTGAGACAACAAGCCCGTTGTTCCCTGGCCACTGCGTGTGGTGGGAGGCGTGTTGTTGCCCTGCTTTGGTGGTGGGGTGTGGTGTTTGATTTGTGGATAGTGGTTGCGAGCATCGAGATGGTGACTTGTATGAGGGCCTGCCTTCCTTGTGGGGGTGGGTGTTCTTGTGTGGGTTGTCATTTCATGTAATGCAAATTTTCTGATGAGCCTGGGGCTTTCGTTTCGGCGGGAGTGTTCAGGTGACTCATTTTTTGGTTTTGTGTTGTAAGTGTTTAAGGGCGCATGGTGGATGCCTTGGCACTAGGAGCCGATGAAGGACGTGGGAGGCTGCGATATGCCTCGGGGAGCTGCCAACCGAGCGTGGATCCGAGGATGTCCGAATGGGGAAACCCGGCACGAGTGATGTCGTGTCACCTGCATCTGAATATATAGGGTGCAGGGGGGAACGCGGGGAAGTGAAACATCTCAGTACCCGTAGGAAGAGAAAACAACCGTGATTCCGTGAGTAGTGGCGAGCGAAAGCGGAGGATGGCTAAACCGTGTGCATGTGATACCCGGCGGGGGTTGTGTGTGCGGTGTTGTGGGGCGTTTCTTCTCTCATCCGCCGATGAGGGCGAAAGTGATAAACCGTTGGGTTAGTTGAAGTGGTCTGGGATGGCCTGCCGGAGAGGGTGAGAGCCCCGTGGACGAAAACTCAACGGCTTTCGTGGAATGTTCCCGAGTAGCAGCGGGCCCGTGGAATCTGCTGTGAATCTGCCGGGACCACCCGGTAAGCCTGAATACTTCCTAGTGACCGATAGCGGATTAGTACCGTGAGGGAATGGTGAAAAGTACCCCGGGAGGGGAGTGAAAGAGTACCTGAAACCGTGCGCTTACAATCCGTCAGAGCTCTCGCCTTTTGGTGTGGGGTGATGGCGTGCCTTTTGAAGAATGAGCCTGCGAGTCAGGGACATGTCGCGAGGTTAACCCGGGTGGGGTAGCCGTAGCGAAAGCGAGTCTGAATAGGGCGTATCCAGTCCGGAGGGGCTGGTGTAGTGGTGTGTTCTGGACCCGAAGCGGAGTGATCTACCCATGGCCAGGGTGAAGCGCGGGTAAGACCGCGTGGAGGCCCGAACCCACTTAGGTTGAAGACTGAGGGGATGAGTTGTGGGTAGGGGTGAAAGGCCAATCAAACTCCGTGATAGCTGGTTCTCCCCGAAATGCATTTAGGTGCAGCGTCGCAGTGTTCGTGTCGGAGGTAGAGCTACTGGATGGCCGATGGGCCCTACTAGGTTACTGACGTCAGCCAAACTCCGAATGCCGACACGGTGTAATGCGGCAGTGAGACGGCGGGGGATAAGCTCCGTGCGTCGAGAGGGAAACAGCCCAGATCGCCGGCTAAGGCCCCTAAGCGTGTGCTAAGTGGAAAAGGATGTGCAGTCGCGAAGACAACCAGGAGGTTGGCTTAGAAGCAGCCACCCTTGAAAGAGTGCGTAATAGCTCACTGGTCAAGTGATTGTGCGCCGATAATGTAGCGGGGCTCAAGCACACCGCCGAAGCCGCGGCAGCACACCTTGTGTGTGCTGGGTAGGGGAGCGTCCTGCATCCGGTGAAGCCACCGAGTGATCGAGTGGTGGAGGGTGTGGGAGTGAGAATGCAGGCATGAGTAGCGATTAGGCAAGTGAGAACCTTGCCCGCCGAAAGACCAAGGGTTCCTGGGCCAGGCCAGTCCGCCCAGGGTGAGTCGGGACCTAAGGCGAGGCCGACAGGCGTAGTCGATGGACAACGGGTTGATATTCCCGTACCCGTGTGTGAGCGTCCCTGACGAATCTGTTCTGCTAACCGCCCAAAAGGCGGATCACTGATCCCTTCGGGGTGACGGGTCTGCCGGCTGCGCGGGACCCGGATGGGTAGTAGTCAAGCGATGGGGTGACGCAGGAAGGTAGCCGTACCAGTCAGTGGTAATACTGGGGTAAGCCTGTAGGGAGAGATCTAGGCAAATCCGGATCTCACATATCCTGAGAGGTGATGCATAGCCGATTGAGGCGAATTCGGTGATCCTAAGCTGTCGAGAAAAGCCTCTAGCGAGCACACACACGGCCCGTACCCCAAACCAACACAGGTGGTCAGGTAGAGAATACCAAGGCGTACGAGTGAACTATGGTTAAGGAACTCGGCAAAATGCCCCCGTAACTTCGGGAGAAGGGGGACCTCCACACCGTGTAAGCCCTTGCGGCCCAAGCGGGAGGGGGTGGCACAAACCAGTGAGAAGCGACTGTTTACTAAAAACACAGGTCCGTGCGAAGTCGCAAGACGATGTATACGGACTGACGCCTGCCCGGTGCTGGAAGGTTAAGAGGACCCGTTAACCCCTTCGGGGGTGAAGCGGAGAATTTAAGCCCCAGTAAACGGCGGTGGTAACTATAACCATCCTAAGGTAGCGAAATTCCTTGTCGGGTAAGTTCCGACCTGCACGAATGGCGTAACGACTTCTCAGCTGTCTCAACCATAGACTCGGCGAAATTGCATTACGAGTAAAGATGCTCGTTACGCGCGGCAGGACGAAAAGACCCCGGGACCTTCACTACAACTTGGTATTGGTGCTCGATACGGTTTGTGTAGGATAGGTGGGAGACTATGAAGCAGTCACGCCAGTGATTGTGGAGTCGTTGTTGAAATACCACTCTGATCGTATTGGGCCTCTAACCTCGAACCGTCTATCCGGTTCAGGGACAGTGCCTGGTGGGTAGTTTAACTGGGGCGGTTGCCTCCTAAAAAGTAACGGAGGCGCCCAAAGGTTCCCTCAACCTGGACGGCAATCAGGTGTTGAGTGTAAGTGCACAAGGGAGCTTGACTGCGAGACGGACATGTCAAGCAGGGACGAAAGTCGGGACTAGTGATCCGGCACCTCTGAGTGGAAGGGGTGTCGCTCAACGGATAAAAGGTACCCCGGGGATAACAGGCTGATCTTCCCCAAGAGTCCATATCGACGGGATGGTTTGGCACCTCGATGTCGGCTCGTCGCATCCTGGGGCTGGAGCAGGTCCCAAGGGTTGGGCTGTTCGCCCATTAAAGCGGCACGCGAGCTGGGTTTAGAACGTCGTGAGACAGTTCGGTCTCTATCCGCCGCGCGCGTCAGAAGCTTGAGGAAAGCTGTCCCTAGTACGAGAGGACCGGGACGGACGAACCTCTGGTACACCAGTTGTCCCACCAGGGGCACCGCTGGATAGCCACGTTCGGACAGGATAACCGCTGAAAGCATCTAAGCGGGAAACCTTCTCCAAGACCAGGCTTCTCACCCTCTAGGAGGGATAAGGCCCCCCGCAGACCACGGGATCGATAGACCAGACCTACACACGCAGCAATGCGCTCAGGGAACTGGCACTAACCGGCCGAAAACTTACAACAAACCCAAAACCTCGCAACCACACCACGGTCAAACACAACGACCACACCCCACCACCAAAACACACAAAGACTTCACCCAAAAAGTGAATAAAGTTACGGCGGTAATAGCGGCAGGGAAACGCCCGGACCCATCCCGAACCCGGAAGCTAAGCCTGCCAGCGCCGATGATACTGCCCACACGGGCGGAAAAGTAGGACACCGCCGAACACACATTAGAAATCGCCCCCCACGATTACCTGGGGGGCGATTTCCTTTTCTCGCGCGCCATTGAAACTGCTTCAATTGTGTGCCTTTAGGCCCAGCCCGTATCCTTTTCTGCGTGTCTCAAGACGATCAGCGCGGTCAGGGCGACCGGCCCCCACGTCGCGGTGCCGATGCCCGCCGGCAGCGCCCGCGGGATGATCGCCGGTCGGCGCCCCGTTCGTCGGGTCCGCGCCGGGCCCGGCCGGTGCAGCCCAGGCCGGATGCGGAGGACACAACGCCCAAGGGGCCGCGCATTCCCGACGAGATCGAAGCCCGACAACTCGCACCCGAGATTCGCGGCGAGCTCACCACATTGGATCGTGGCACGGCCGACATGGTGGCACGACATCTCGTTGCCGCGGGGGAACTGCTCGACGACGATCCTGAAGCCGCGCTGGCCCACGCCCAGGCCGCCCGCGCTCGCTCCGGCCGCATCGCTGCGGTGCGCGAAGCTGTCGGAATCGCTGCGTATCACTGTGGTGACTGGGCTCAGGCGCTGGCCGAATTTCGCGCCGCGCGTCGGATGGGCAGCCGATCACCGCTGTTGGCCTTGATCGCCGACTGCGAACGAGGCATCGGACGCCCCGAGCGCGCCATCGAGTTGGGCCGCAGCGCCGAAGCCGCCGCGCTGACCGGAGACGACGCCGATGAGTTGAAGATCGTCATCGCCGGCGCACGTTCGGATCTCGGCCAGCACGACGCCGCACTGGCCGTATTGGCCACACCGGAGCTCGATCCGTCCCGCAGCGGTCAAACCGCGGCGCGGTTGTTCTACGCCTATGCCGACACGCTGCTGGTTCTCGGACGCGCCGACGAGGCGCTGCAGTGGTTCCTGCGTGCTGCCGCGGCCGATCTCGAAGGCGTCACCGACGCCGAAGACCGCGTCACGGAGTTGTCCTGACGTGGCTTCCCTTGTGCAGCAGCATGATTGTCTGCTGCTCGATCTCGACGGGACGGTGTTCCGCGGACACCAACCCACCCCGGGTGCGGTCGAGACGTTGGCGACGGTGGCGGCACGGGTCCTCTACGTCACCAACAACGCCTCGCGCGGGGCGGCGCAGGTGGCCGAGCATCTGAGCCAGTTGGGCTTCGCGGCGGTTGCCGACGACGTAGTCACCAGTGCGCAGAGCGCGGCTCGGCTGTTGGCCGAACAACTCCCTTCGGGCACCAAGGTCCTGGTTGTGGGCACCGAAGCGCTGGCCGACGAGGTGAGCGCGGTGGGCCTGACGCCGGTACGTCAGTGGGCCGACGATCCCGCCGCTGTCGTCCAGGGGCATTCGCCATCGACCAGCTGGCCCGACCTTGCCGAGGCGGCACTGGCTATTCGCAGCGACGCGCTATGGGTTGCGGCCAACGTCGACAAGACGCTGCCCTCGGAGCGGGGGTTGCTGCCGGGCAACGGGTCGATGGTCGCCGCACTGTGCACCGCCACCGATCGCGAACCGCAGGTGGCGGGCAAACCGGCGCCCGCGTTGATGAGAGATGCTCTGTCCCGCGGCGACTTTCGTACACCATTGGTGGTCGGTGACCGGTTGGACACCGACATCGCCGGCGCCCGGGCCGCGGCGCTGCCCAGCTTGATGGTGCTGTGCGGCGTGCACACGGCCGTGGATGCGATCTGGGCCGAGCCCGATCAGCGTCCCGACTTCATCGCCGAGGATCTTCGCGCGATCAGCGTCGAGGCCGAGGTGCTGCGGATCGGGACCCAGCCGGACTGGCACGTCGACGTCGATGCCGACGCGGTGGTCGTGCGCGCTACCCCCGGCAACGGTTCCACAGAACCGCTGTCGGTGGTCCGCGCCATCGCCGCCGCGGTGTGGACCGCCACCCCCGCGGTGCGGCCCCGACCTCTGACGGCAGCCGATGACACGGCCCGACAGGCCATGGCCCGCTGGTCGCTGCTCTGAGTCGGCATCGACTAGCGTGTGCACCGACATGAGTAACGATCCCGACCAGATCCGTGCCCAGATCGCCGAGTTGCTCGGCGATCAGACCGAACCGTCGGTGTCCGAACTCGATGATGTGGCCACCCGCCTGGAGGAAGCCCACGACATGCTGGTGCGGGCGCTGGAATCAGTCGAGAAGAGCTGATCCTCATGACGCGGCGCGCACGTGTGGACGCCGAGCTGGTGCGGCGCGGTCTCGCTCGTTCCCGTCAGCAGGCTGCCGAGCTGATCGGCGCCGGGCGGGTCTGCATCAACGGGATGCCCGCAAACAAGCCCGCCACAGCTATCTCGGTCGACGCGCGACTGACCGTTCAGGCGGGGGAAACCACCTGGGTCTCGCGAGGCGCGCACAAGCTGATCGGAGCGCTCGACACGTTCGGCATTCCGGTCGCCGATCGCCGCTGCCTGGACGCGGGGGCGTCGACCGGGGGTTTCACCGAGGTGCTGCTGGACCGCAACGCGCGCGAGGTCGTCGCGGTCGACGTCGGATACGGGCAGCTGGCATGGTCGCTGCGCAACGACCCTCGGGTGACGGTCATGGAGCGCACCAACGTCCGGGAGCTCACCGGGGACAGCATCGGTGGCCCGGTCGACGTGGTGGTCGCCGATCTGTCGTTCATCTCGCTGTCCACGGTGCTCCCGGCGCTGACTTCCTGCGCGTCGCTGACCGCCGATATCGTTCCCATGGTGAAGCCGCAGTTCGAGGTGGGCAAGGAGCGCGTCGGGGCAGGCGGAGTGGTGACCGACCCGTGCCTGCGTGCCGATGCGGTGCGTTCGGTGTCCCACCGGGCCGGTGAAATCGGCTGGCACACCGTCGCGGTGACGGCCAGCCAGCTGCCCGGCCCGGCCGGCAACGTCGAGTATTTCCTGCATCTGCGCGCCGACACCGCCGCCGCGCTGACCGGTGCCGATCTCGAGGCCGCGATCGGCACTGCCGTCGAGGAGGGTCCGCAATGAGCGCTGAGCGCACCATCCTGTTGGTCGTGCACACCGGTCGCGACGATGCGACCGAGGTGGCCCGACGCGTCAAGAAGGTGCTCAGCGACAATGCCATCACGTTGCGGGTGCTCTCGGCCGAGGCCGTCGACCGCGGCCCGGTCCCGCTGGCGCCCGACGACACCCGAGTGCTCGGACCCGACATCGAGGTCGTCGACGCCGACCAGTGCGCCGCGGCCGGGTGCGAGCTGGTGCTGGTGCTGGGTGGGGACGGCACCTTTCTGCGGGCTGCTGAGCTCGCCCGCAACGCCGAGATCCCGGTGCTGGGAGTCAACCTCGGCCGCATCGGCTTCCTCGCCGAGGCTGAAGCCGATTCGATCGACACCGTGCTCGAGGCCATCGTCGGACGCGACTACGTCGTCGAAGAGCGGATGACCCTCGACGTCGCGGTACGCGCGCAAGGCCGGCTGCTCGCCCGCGGCTGGGCGCTCAACGAGGCCAGCCTGGAGAAGGCGCCCCGCCTCGGTGTCATGGGCGTGGTCTTGGAGGTCGACGGCCGGCCGGTCTCGTCGTTCGGCTGTGACGGGGTTCTGGTCTCCACACCGACGGGCTCCACGGCCTACGCTTTCTCGGCCGGCGGCCCAGTGCTCTGGCCTGATCTGGAGGCCATCATCGTGGTCCCCAACAACGCCCACGCGTTGTTCGCCCGCCCGATGGTCACCAGCCCCAATGCGCTGATCGCGATCGAGGTCGAAGCCGACGGCCACGACGCCGTGGTGTTCTGCGACGGTCGTCGCGAGATGGTGGTGCCTGCGGGCGGCCGTCTTGAGGTGACACGTTGCGCGACACCGCTGAAGTGGGTGCGTCTGGACAGCGCCCCGTTCACCGATCGTCTGGTGCGCAAGTTCCGCTTGCCGGTCAAAGGGTGGCGCGGACAGTAGTGCTATCCGAGATTCGTATCGAGTCGCTGGGCGCTCTCAGCGCCGCGACCGCGGAGTTCGACCGCGGTTTCACCGTGCTCACCGGGGAAACCGGTGCCGGCAAGACGATGGTCGTCACCGGACTGCATCTGCTCGGCGGTGCGCGCGCCGACGCCACCAAGGTCCGCTCCGGCGCGCCGAGGGCGGTGGTCGAAGGCCGATTCTCCACCACCGACCTCGGCGATGTCGTCGCTCGGGTCGATGAGATCCTGGATGCCTCGGGAGCGGAACGCGACGACGACGGCAGCATTATCGCGGCCCGCTCTGTGAGCCGCGAGGGCCCGTCGCGGGCCTACCTCGGTGGCCGCAGCGTCCCGGCGAAATCATTGAGCGAGTTCACCGGTGAGCTGTTGACCCTGCACGGCCAGAATGACCAGCTGCGGTTGATGCGCCCGGATCACCAACGCGCGGCGCTGGACCGTTACGCCGCGGTGGACTCTCCGCTGGCCCGTTACCGCGCAGCACGGGATGAATGGTTGCAGGCCAAACGTGACCTCGAGGACCGCCGGCGGCGCACTCGGGAGCTGGCCCAGGAAGCCGACCGGCTCCAGTTCGGGCTCAACGAGATCGACGTGCTGGACCCACAACCCGGTGAGGATGTCGACCTGGTCGACGATATCCGTCGACTCTCCGAGCTGGATGCGCTGCGCGACGCAGTACAAACCGCCCGGTCCGCGCTGTCCGGTGACGGTGAGCTCACGGACAGCGTCGATGCACAGTCGGCGGCCAGTGCCGTCGGGCAGGCTCGCACGGCACTGGAGAGCACCGACGACTCGCTGCTCAAAGCGTTGGCCGAGCAGCTCGACGCGGCGCTGGCGGTGCTTGCCGACGTGTCCGGCGAGCTCGGCCATTTCATCTCGGAGTTACCCAGCGATGCCAGTGCATTGGAGACGAAGCTGGCCCGCCAGGCCGAATTGCGGACGCTGACGCGCAAGTACGCCGCCGACATCGACGGTGTGCTGCAGTGGGCCGGCCAAGCTCGCGAGCGGCTCGGCCAGCTCGACGTCTCCGAGGAGACGTTGAGCAGCCTGGAACGCCGCGTCGAGGAGTTGCAGGCCACGGTCGTGACCGCGGCTGTGGAGGTCAGCAAGGCGCGGACAAAAGCGGCGCGCGGACTGTCCAAATCTGTCACCGCAGAGCTGTCGGGGTTGGCGATGTCGGGTGCAAACTTCACCATCACGGTGTCCCCGCTGATCGCACGCGCCGAGGACAGCGCACCGCTGCCGCTGCCCTCAGGAGAAACCGTGCACGCCGGTCGCGACGGTGTCGACATCGTCGAGTTCGGATTCGCCGCGCACCATGGCTCGGACATCCTGCCGCTACACAAGAGTGCCTCCGGCGGTGAACTGTCACGCGTGATGCTGGCCCTGGAGGTGGTGCTGGCTGCGTCGACCGAAGGCACCACGATGGTGTTCGACGAAGTCGACGCCGGGGTGGGCGGGCGTGCCGCGGTGCAGATCGGGCGTCGACTGGCCCGCCTGGCCCGTACCCACCAGGTCATCGTCGTCACGCACCTGCCGCAGGTCGCGGCCTACGCCGATGTGCATCTGGTGATCGAGGGCGTCGAGGCGGCGACCGCCAAGCGCGCCAAGTCCAGCGGCGTGCGTCGGCTCGAGGACAGCGAACGGGTGGCCGAACTGGCACGCATGCTGGCCGGACTGGGGGAGTCCGACAGCGGCCGCGCGCACGCCCGGGAGTTGCTCGACGCCGCGCGATCGGACCGGGACCAGACAACCTGACGCTTGTGACTGGTGTGAAAAGAATGAACTAATGAGGCTGCTGTTACGGCGCGCCTCCGCCAAAATCAGGTGGAACTGATCAGAATCGCGGCATGAAGATGTCAGCGCTGCTCTCCCGTAACGCCAGCACACGGCCGGGCATCACCGGCACTGCCCGAGTGGATCGCGACATCGATCGGCTGCTGCGCCGCATCACCCCCGGCGACATCGTCGTGATCGACGCGATGGATCTGGACCGGATCACCGCCGACGCCCTTGTCGAGGCCAACGTCGCCGGGGTCGTCAACGCCTCGTCGTCGATTTCCGGCCGCTACCCGAATCTGGGTCCTGAGGTACTGGTCGCCAACGGCATCATGCTGGTCGACGAGACCGGTCCGGAAGTCTTCAAGAAGGTCAAGGACGGCGCCCGGATCCGACTCAACGAAGGCGGTGTCTACTCTGGGGACCGCCGACTGGTGCTCGGCACCGAACGCACCGACGCCGACGTGCACGAGTTGATGCAGGAGGCCAAGAGCGGTCTGGTCGCCCATCTGGAGGCGTTCACCGGCAACACCATCGAGTTCATCCGCAGCGAGAGCCCGCTGCTCATCGACGGCATCGGCATCCCCGACGTCGACATCGACCTGAACCGCCGCCATGTGGTGATCGTGGCCGAAGAGTCCAGTGCCGCAGCCGATCTGAAAGCGCTCAAGCCGTTCATCAAGGAGTACCAACCGGTCCTGGTCGGGGTGGGCACCGGTGCCGACGTGCTGCGCAAGGCCGGCTACCGCCCTGCGCTGATCGTCGGTGACCCCGACAAGATCAGCACCGAGGTGCTGCAGTGCGGCGCCCAGGTGGTCCTGCCGGCCGACTCTGACGGACATGCCGCGGGCCTGGAGCGCATCCAGGACCTCGGTGTCGGGGCGATGACCTTCCCCGCTGCCGGGTCGGCGGCGGATCTGGCGCTGCTGTTGTGCGACCACCACGGTGCATCGCTGATCGTCACCGTCGGGCACAGCGCCAGCATCGAAGAGTTCTTCGACCGCACTCGCCAGCGCAGCAACCCGTCGACCTTCCTGACCCGACTGAAGGTCGGGGAGAAGCTCGTCGACTCGAAAGCTGTTGCGACGCTGTACCGCAGCCGTGTCTCCGGTGGGGCGATCGCGCTGCTGGTGCTGGCGATGCTGATCGCGGTGATCGCCGCATTGTGGGTCTCGCGTGCCGATGCCGCCGTCCTGGAATGGATCAGCGGGTACTGGAGCCAGTTCCTGCTGTGGGCGCAAGGCCTGGTCTCGTAGGAGTTCTCCGGTGATCTCGTTGCGCACGCACGCCATCTCGCTGGCCGCGGTCTTCTTGGCTCTGGCCATCGGCGTGGCGCTGGGTTCGGGTCTGCTGTCGAACACTGTGCTCTCGGGTCTGCGTGACGACAAACGCGAGCTGCAGCAGCAGATCGAAACGCTGACCGACGAGCGCAACGCACTCAACGAGAGGCTCAGCGCTGCCGCTGATTTCGATGCGCAGATGGCACCGCGGCTCTTGGCCGGCACCCTACGGGACACATCGGTCGTGCTGTTCCGCACCCCCGACGCCGCTGACGACGACGTCGACGCGATGATGCGCCTGGTCGGACAGGCGGGTGGGACTGTCAGCGGCACCATCGGGTTGACGGCGCAGTTCGTCGAGGCCAATGCCGCCGAGAAGCTGCTGTCGGTGGTGAACTCGCCCATCGTGCCCGCCGGTGCTCAACTGAACACTGCCACCGTCGACCAGGGGTCACAGGCCGGCGATTTGCTCGGGATCACGCTGCTCACCGACCCCGGCCCCGAGGCGCGCCCGGTCGACGAGGCATCCCGGGAGACCGTGCTGACCGCCTTGCGCGACACCGGCTTCATCACCTACCGAGCCGACCGCATCGGCGCCGCCGACACCGCCCTGGTGGTGACCGGCGGGGCGTTGGGCGCCGACGCCGGAAATCAGGGCGCCACCGTGGCCCGGTTCACCGCCGGATTGGCCCAGCACGGCGCCGGCACGGTGTTGGCCGGCCGCGACGGCTCGGCTTCGGGCACCGCCGCGGTCGCCGTGACGCGCTCGGACGCGGCCCTGAACACCGCGTTCAGCACAGTCGACGACATCGACCGCGAATCCGGCCGGATCACCGCTGCGCTGGCGTTGGGTGACCTCGTCGCCGGGGGCAAGCCGGGTCAGTTCGGCGTCGGGCAGGGGGCCTCCGCGGTCACCGTGCCGCAGTAACCACGACGGTCCCGCGCTGCCCTCCGCGTGTCAGCGACGCCCTGTCGAAGTCGGTGTTAGGGTGGGGTTCCGTGGGTCGGCAGGCCCCGACAAGGACGCGGACCAGCGCCGTGCCCAGCAGATAGAAGCCCTGCCCGTCGTCACGGAGGTCGTCTTTGCCCGCGCTACGCAAGCACCCGCAGACCGCCACGAAGCACCTCTTCGTCACCGGTGGCGTGGTGTCATCGCTGGGCAAGGGACTCACGGCGTCGAGCCTCGGTCAGCTGTTGACCGCGCGCGGACTGCAGGTCACCATGCAGAAGCTCGATCCCTATCTCAACGTCGACCCGGGAACGATGAACCCGTTCCAGCATGGCGAGGTCTTCGTCACCGAGGACGGCGCCGAGACCGACCTCGACGTCGGACACTACGAGCGTTTCCTGGACCGCGACCTGTCCGGCTCGGCCAATGTGACGACCGGTCAGGTCTATTCGACGGTCATCGCCAAGGAGCGCCGCGGCGAATACCTCGGCGACACGGTTCAGGTGATCCCGCACATCACCGACGAGATCAAGCGGCGCATCCTGGACATGACCGAACCTGACAGCGAGGGCAACCGGCCCGATGTGGTGATCACCGAGGTGGGTGGCACCGTCGGCGACATCGAGTCGCTGCCCTTCCTGGAGGCCGCCCGACAGGTGCGACACGAGGTCGGCCGGGAGAACTGCTTCTTCCTGCACTGCTCGCTGGTGCCGTTCATGGCCCCGTCCGGCGAGTTGAAGACCAAGCCGACCCAGCATTCGGTGGCGGCGCTGCGCAGCATCGGCATCACCCCCGATGCGCTGATCCTGCGGTGCGACCGCGACGTGCCCGAGCCGTTGAAGAACAAGATCGCGTTGATGTGCGACGTTGACGTCGACGGGGTGATCTCGACCCCCGACGCGCCGTCGATCTACGACATCCCCAGGGTGCTGCACCGCGAAGAACTCGACGCCTACGTGGTGCGCCGCCTGAACCTGCCGTTCCGCGATGTCGACTGGACACAGTGGAACGACTTGCTGCACCGTGTCCACGAGCCGCGCGATACGGTACGAATCGCGTTGGTGGGCAAGTACATCGATCTTTCCGACGCCTACCTCTCGGTCGCCGAGGCGCTGCGTGCCGGCGGGTTCGCCCACCACGCCAGAGTGGAGATGCGCTGGGTGGCCTCCGACGACTGCGAAACCGATGCCGGCGCATCGGCAGCGCTGGCCGACATCGACGGGGTGCTGATCCCCGGCGGGTTCGGCATCCGCGGCATCGAGGGCAAGATCGGCGCCATCCGGTACGCACGGCGCCGAGGGCTCCCACTGCTGGGACTGTGCCTGGGCCTGCAGTGCATCGTGATCGAGGCAGCCCGCTCGGTCGGCCTGGCCGAGGCGAACTCCGCCGAGTTCGACCCGGCCACCCCTGACCCGGTGATCTCGACCATGGCCGACCAGCGCGACGCGGTCGCCGGTGACGCCGACCTCGGGGGCACCATGCGCCTCGGGGCCTATCCCGCTGTCCTGGAACCGGATTCGATCGTGGCCAAAGCCTACGAATCCACCCAGGTGTCCGAGCGGCATCGGCACCGCTACGAGGTCAACAACGCCTATCGTGACCGAATCTCCGAGAGTGGGCTCCGGTTCTCGGGCACCTCACCGGACGGCCACCTCGTCGAGTTCGTCGAGTATCCCGCCGACGTGCATCCCTTCATCGTCGGCACCCAGGCCCATCCCGAGCTCAAGAGCCGGCCCACCCGGCCGCACCCGCTGTTCGTCGCGTTCATCGGTGCTTCGCTGGACTACAAGAACGCCGAGCGATTGCCGGTGGAGATTCCTGAACACACCGATGTTTCCGCCAACGGCGCCGAGCACGCTCTCGAAGAGCTGCCGGCCCGTGGCTGAGGCGCGTCCGGGCAGTCACGACTTCTCCGTCGCCGAAACCGACACGCTCTACGTCGGAAAGATCTTCGCGCTGCGGGCCGACGAGGTGCAGATGCCCGGCGGCGGCACGGCCCGACGGGAGATCGTCGAACACTTCGGGGCGGTGGCCGTCGTCGCGATCGACGACGATGCCAACATCGTGCTGGTATACCAGTACCGTCACGCCTTCGGGCGCCGGCTCTGGGAGCTGCCCGCCGGTCTGCTCGACGTCGGAGGGGAAGCACCGCATCTGACTGCGGCCCGTGAGCTGGCCGAAGAGGCCGGACTGGCCGCCGGGACCTGGCACACCCTGGTCGACCTGGACACGGCCCCGGGCTTCAGCGACGAAAGCGTGCGAGTGTTTCTGGCCACCGATCTCACCGAGGTCGAGCGACCCGGCGCCGATCACGAGGAAGCCGACCTCGAGGTGCGGCGCATCCCGTTGGCCGAGGCCCTCACCATGGTCTTTGCCGGTGAGATCGTCAATTCGATCGCGGTCGCCGGCGTACTGGCCGCCCACGCGATGTCCGGGCCGGACACGCTGCGTCGCGTCGACGCACCCTGGACCGACCGTCCCACGGCCTTCGCCCGGCGGCAGGGACACCGATGACGTCGACGTCGGTACCGCTGGTGCTCGATGCGCAGCTGCAGGGTTACCTCGACCACCTGGCGATCGAGCGCGGGGTGGCAGCCAACACCCTGAGCTCCTATCGCCGTGACCTGCGCCGCTACGCCGAACATCTGAGATCGCGTGGCATCGACGACCTGGCGGTGGTGACCGAGACCGATGTCAGCGACTTCCTGGTGGCGCTGCGCCAGGGCGACCCCGACCACGGGGTGGTGCCGTTGTCGGCGGTCTCGGCGGCGCGGGCGCTGATCGCGGTCCGGGGCCTGCACCGATTCGCCACCGCCGAAGGCATCGCGGCTCTGGACGTGGCGCGCGAGGTCAAACCCCCGACGCCGAGCCGGCGACTCCCGAAGAGCCTGAGCATCGACGAGGTGCTCGCATTGCTCGAGGCCGCCGGCGGGGACAGCGACGCCGACGGGCCGCTGACCCTGCGCAACCGGGCGCTGCTTGAGCTGCTGTACTCGACGGGCGCGCGGATCTCCGAGGCTGTCGGTCTTGATGTCGACGACGTCGACACCCACGCCCGCTCGGTGCTGCTGCGCGGCAAAGGTGGCAAGCAGCGGCTGATCCCGATCGGTCGGCCCGCGGTGGCCGCGCTGGACGCCTACTTGGTGCGCGGCCGCCCCGACCTGGCCCGGCGGGGACGGGGGACGCCGGGAATCTTCCTCAATGCACGCGGCGGCCGGTTGTCTCGGCAGAGTGCGTGGCAGGTCCTCCAGGATGCAGCCCAACGGGCCGGAATCACCGCCACGGTGTCTCCGCACGTGCTGCGCCACTCGTTTGCGACCCATCTGCTCGACGGCGGCGCCGACGTGCGCGTGGTGCAGGAACTGCTTGGTCACGCTTCGGTGACCACGACCCAGATCTACACGATGGTCACGGTCAGCGCGCTGCGCGAGGTGTGGGCCGGCGCACATCCGCGCGCTCGCTAAGACTTGAGGTACTCCGACTCCAGCACCAGATCGGGCAGCACCGACTGGTACTCGACGTGGGTCTTGTGTTCGACGGTGTCAAAGAGCACACCCTGCTGCTCACGCATGAACGCGCGGTAGTCGGGAGCACCGGGGAAACGCACGTTATCGGCGACCACGATCGACCCGCGGTGCAGCCAACCCCGGTCGAGGATGCTGCGCAGATCCGACAGGTAAGCCTTCTTGTCGTGATCGATGAACACCAGGTCGACCCCACCGGGCTCGACGCCGTGGTCCCGCGCCAGGGTGTCGAGGGTGGTGCCGCCGTCGCCGATCGTGCCGACCACGCAGCTGACCCGGTCCTCGACGCCGGCATGGGTCCAGATGCGCCGGGCGACCTCGGCGTTGGCCGGGGAGAACTCCACCGAACAGACCCGGGCACCCGGCGCTGCCCGGGCGATGCGCAGCGCGCTGTACCCGCAGTAGGTGCCCAGCTCCAGCGCCAGCGTCGGCGCAGCGCGCCGGACCGCGGCGTCGAGCAGGGCGCCCTTCTCGTCACCGATGTTGATCAGTACCGCCTGTTGGTAGGCGAACCGGTCGATGGTGGCCAGCACGTCGTCGAGGTCTCCGCGGCCGGCGTGGGTCTCGACGTAGGCCGCACACGCGGCCTCCCGCCCGTCGCCGATCTGACCGGTGCGGATCAGCGAGGGCATGCCCGCTGCCAGACGCAACCACCGCCAGAACGGCACCCTCATGACCTCCAGCGTAGGGGTGTGGGGCCGAGCGAGCACAGCCGTTGAGCACGCGGTGACCGGGATTGGTGGCCTCATTGCGCCGATTGCCTGCGGGTCTGCCTGACCGGCGCGACATCGGCCGTTAAACTTGCGCGGATGTCCGTGACGCGCGAGGGATGCCTGACCAGCGCAGGTCGAGCATGACCGACGACACCGACAGCGTCGAGACACCCGCGGTGCCCGGGTTGACCGGTCGGCTTCCCCGCGAGACTCCCGAACCGCCGGCCCGCACCACACACGGACCGGCCAAGGTCATCGCGATGTGCAACCAGAAGGGCGGGGTCGGCAAGACCACGTCGACGATCAACCTGGGCGCGAGCCTGGCCGAGTACGGCCGCCGGGTGCTGCTCGTCGACCTGGACCCCCAAGGGGCGTTGTCGGCCGGCCTCGGGGTGCCGCACTACGAACTCGACAACACCGTCTACAACCTGCTCGTCGAGCCCCGGGTGTCGATCGACCAGGTGCTGTTGACCACCCGGGTGCCGGGGCTGGATCTGGTGCCCAGCAACATCGACCTGTCGGCCGCCGAGATCCAGTTGGTCAACGAGGTCGGCCGGGAGCAGTCGCTGGCCCGGGCGTTGTACCCGGTGCTCGACCGCTACGACTACGTACTCATCGACTGCCAGCCCTCGCTGGGCCTGCTCACCGTCAACGGTCTGGCGTGCAGCGACGGCGTGATCATCCCCACCGAATGCGAGTACTTCTCTCTGCGCGGGTTGGCGCTGCTGACCGACACCGTCGACAAAGTGCACGACCGGCTGAATCCGAAGCTGGAGATCAGCGGCATTCTGATCACCCGCTACGATCCGCGTACCGTGAACTCCCGCGAAGTGATGGCCCGGGTGGTCGAGCGCTTCGGTGACCTGGTGTTCGACACCGTCGTCACCCGCACGGTGCGTTTTCCCGAGACCAGCGTGGCCGGCGAACCCATCACCACATGGGCGCCGAAATCCGCTGGCGCCCAGGCCTATCGAGCACTGGCGCGCGAGGTCATCCACCGGTTCGGCGCGTGAGCGCAACCGCCACTCCGGAGCAGCCCACCGACGCGACGCCGCAGACCGGCTTTCAGGTCCGGCTGAGCAACTTCGAGGGCCCGTTCGACCTGCTGCTGCAGCTGATCTTCGCCCACCGCATGGACGTGACCGAGGTGGCGCTGCATCAGGTCACCGACGAGTTCATCGCCTACACCAAGCAGATCGGCTCGCAGCTCGGTCTCGACGAGACCACCTCTTTCCTGGTGGTGGCCGCCACGTTGCTGGATCTCAAGGCCGCCCGCCTGCTGCCGGCTGGAGAGGTGCACGACGAGGACGACCTGGCCTTGCTCGAGGTTCGAGACCTGTTGTTCGCGCGGTTGCTGCAATACCGCGCGTTCAAGCATGTCGCGGTGATGTTCGGTGAGCTCGAGGCCGCGGCGTTGCGCAGTTATCCCCGTGCGGTGTCGCTGGAAGACCGCTACTCCGAGCTGCTGCCCGAGGTGATGCTCGGTGTGGATGCCCAGCGGTTCGCCCAGATCGCGGCCGCGGCGTTCACCCCGCGTCCGGTGCCGACGGTGGGCACTGATCATCTGCACCAGGTCGCGGTTTCGGTACCCGAACAGGCCGAGAAGCTGATTGGGTTGCTAGAGCGGCGCGGTATCGGCCAGTGGGCGTCGTTCTCCGAGCTGGTGGCCGACTGCGAGGTGCCGATGGAGATCGTCGGCAGGTTCTTGGCGCTGCTCGAACTGTTCCGGGCGCGGGCGGTAGCATTCGAGCAACCAGAAGCACTTGGTGTGCTCCAGATTTCGTGGACCGGTGAGCGGCCCACCGGCCAACAGTTGGCGACCGCGGACGCGGAATAGAAAAGACCGATGACCGACGAACCCTCAGAACCCGACGACGACGGCGTGTTCGGCGACCTCGGCTCCACGCCAGAACTCGACGATCTCGAGCTGGACAGTGTGCTCGAAGCGTTGTTACTCGTCGTGGACACGCCCGCCTCCGTCGACGCGTTGGCCAGCGCCACCGGCCAGGCTCCCGCGCGCATCGAGGCCCGTATCCAGGCGATGGCTACGGCGTTGGCCGATCGCGACAGCGGGATCGAGCTTCGCGAGGCCGGTGGCGGATGGCGAATGTACACCCGGGCGAAGTACGCACCCTACGTGGAGAAGTTGCTGCTCGACGGTGCGCGTTCGAAGCTGACCCGAGCGGCCCTGGAGACTCTGGCGGTGGTGGCCTACCGGCAACCGGTCACCCGGGCCCGGGTCAGCGCGGTGCGCGGTGTGAATGTCGACGCGGTGATGCGTACTCTGGTCGCGCGCGGCCTGATCACCGAAGCCGGCACCGACACCGACACGGGTGCGGTCACCTTCGCCACTACCGAGTTGTTCCTGGAGCGTCTCGGGTTGACGGCATTGACTGACCTGCCCGATATCGCGCCGTTGCTGCCCGACGTGGACGTGATCGACGATCTCAGCCAAAGTCTGGACGAGGAGCCACGCTTCATGAAGCTCAACGGCGCAGCCGCGGCCGACGCGCCCGCCTCGATCGATGTGGACCAGGACTGACGATGACCGACGGTGAAGGTATACGCCTGCAGAAAGTGTTGTCGCAGGCCGGGATTGCGTCTCGGCGAGTCGCGGAGAAGATGATTCGCGACGGCCGGGTGGAAGTCGACGGCGAGCTGGTCACCGAGTTGGGAACCCGGGTGGATCCGCAGACGTCGGTGATCCGCGTGGACGGGGCGCGGATAGCACTCGACGATTCGCTGGTGTATCTGGCCATCAACAAACCTCGTGGCATGCACTCGACGATGTCGGACGACCGGGGCCGGCCGTGTGTCGGTGACCTGGTCGAACAACGAGTCCGCGGGAACAAGAATCTCTTTCACGTCGGCAGGCTGGATGCCGACACCGAGGGCTTGCTGCTACTGACCAACGACGGTGAGCTCGCGCACCGGTTGATGCACCCCTCGTTCGAGGTACCCAAGACATATCTGGCCACCGTGGCCGGGACGGTGCCGCGCGGACTCGGGCGCACATTGCGCGCGGGGGTCGAGCTGGAGGACGGTCCGGTCACGGTCGACGATTTTGCTGTCGTCGACACGGTGCCCGGTAAGTCGTTGGTGAAAGTGACGTTGCACGAAGGCCGTAAGCACATCGTGCGCCGGTTGCTCGCTGAGGTCGGATATCCGGTGCAGGAGCTGGTCCGCACCGATATCGGTGCGCTCACACTCGGTGACCAGCGCCCGGGCAGCATCCGGGTGTTGACACAGAAGGAAATCGGCGACCTGTACAAGGCGGTAGGACTGTGAACCGAAACCTGGTGGTCGCCATCGACGGACCTGCCGGCACTGGAAAATCAACGGTGGCAAAGGGTTTGGCGAATTCACTGGGGGCGAGTTACCTGGATACCGGTGCGATGTACCGAATCGTGACCCTCGGCGTGCTCCGCGGCGGTGTCGACCTGTCCGACCCTCGAGCGGTGGCCGAGGCAGCTGCGGGTGTCGAGCTGGCGGTCGGACATGATCCGACCCAGGACCGCTGCTATCTGGCCGGGGAGGATGTCTCAGCCGAGATCCGCGGTGATGCCGTCACCACGGCGGTCTCGGCCGTATCGGCGGTTCCGGAGGTGCGCGACCGCCTGGTCGCACTGCAGCGGGAGTTGGCCGGGGCGCAGAACTGTGTGGTGGTCGAGGGCCGCGACATCGGCAGCGTGGTGCTTCCGGATGCTGACGTCAAGATCTTCCTGACCGCCTCGCCGGAGGAACGGGCCCGTCGGCGTAATGCCCAGAACATCAGCAGCGGCCTGCCCGACGACTACGAGACGGTGCTGGCCGACGTCAAGCGCCGCGACCACCTGGATTCGACTCGTCCGGTGTCGCCGCTGCGGGCGGCCGACGACGCGGTGGTCGTCGATACCAGCGAAATGAGCCAATCCGAGGTGATCGCCGCGCTGACCGGGCTGGTGGAACAGAAGGCGGGTGCATCGCGATGAGCAACGACGAGGCCGACGGCACCTGGGTCGATGAACGCGACTGGGAGCTGGGCGCCGAGCAGATCGCCGACGCGGTCGAGGAGGTGTCGGCGCCGCCGCCGGTGGTGGCGGTGGTGGGCCGGCCCAATGTCGGTAAGTCCACACTGGTCAACCGAATCCTGGGGCGGCGCGAAGCCGTCGTGCAGGACGTGCCCGGGGTCACCCGCGACCGGGTGTCCTACGACGCGTCCTGGTCCGGTCAGCGTTTCGTGGTGCAGGACACCGGCGGCTGGGAGCCCGATGCGAAGGGTTTGCAGCAGCTGGTCGCCGAGCAGGCATCGGTGGCGATGCGCACCGCCGACGCGGTCATCTTCGTCGTCGACAACGTCACCGGCGCCACCACCGCCGACGAGGCTGCCGCCAAGATCCTGCAGCGCTCCGGCAAGCCGGTGTTCCTGGCCGCCAACAAGGTCGATAACGAGCGCGGCGAGGCCGATGCCGCCGCGCTGTGGTCGCTGGGGCTGGGGGAGCCCCACCCGATCAGTGCCATGCACGGCCGCGGGGTGGCCGACTTGCTCGACCATGTCGTCGAGGCGCTGCCCACGGTGTCCGAGGTGGGCGCAGGGTCGGGCGGTCCACGCCGGGTCGCGCTGATCGGCAAGCCGAACGTCGGCAAGTCCTCGCTGCTCAACAGGCTGTCCGGGGACCAACGGTCGGTGGTGCACGACGTCGCCGGGACCACGGTGGATCCGGTCGACTCGCTGATCGAGATGGACGGCAAGCTGTGGCGCTTCGTCGACACCGCCGGGCTGCGCCGCAAGGTCGGGCAGGCCAGCGGCCACGAGTTCTACGCCTCAGTGCGCACCCACGGAGCGATCGATTCGGCTGAGGTCGCCATCGTGCTCGTCGATGCGTCGCAGCCGCTGACCGAGCAGGACCAGCGGGTGTTGGGCATGGTGATCGAGGCCGGCCGCGCGCTGGTGCTGGCGTTCAACAAATGGGACCTGGTCGACGAGGACCGTCGCTACCTGCTCGACCGCGAGATCGACCTGCAATTGGCCCAGGTGCAGTGGGCGCCCCGGGTCAACATCTCGGCCAAAACCGGTCGCGCCGTGCAGAAACTGGTCCCGGCACTGGAGACAGCCCTGCAGTCGTGGGACACCCGCATCTCGACCGGCCGACTCAACACGTTCCTCAAGGAGATCGTGGCTGCCACGCCGCCGCCGGTGCGCGGCGGCAAGCAACCGCGCATTCTGTTCGCCACTCAGGCCACCACGCGTCCCCCGACGTTCGTGCTGTTCACCACCGGTTTCCTGGAGGCGGGGTATCGCCGCTTCCTGGAGCGTCGGCTGCGGGAGACATTCGGCTTCGAGGGCAGCCCCATCAAGATCAATGTCCGGGTCCGCGAGAAGCGCGGGTCGCGTTCCCGGTGATTTCGGCGCGCTTTTCGACCGTGACGGTGCATCAGCGCGCCGAAATCGCCCGGGGGCGCCGCCGAAGAACGAGTGCGGCCACGGCGACCACGCCCAGGACAGTGACAAGCCGGTTCACATCCAGCGCAGGTCGCCAGCGAACCTGACCGGAGCTGATGACGTAGGCGCCGACGGGCCGGCCATTGACGGCAAAACCGCCGCCGGATCCCTCGCGGCCGTCCGCCTCGGTACCGGCACCGCCCCCTCCACCGCCGGACACTGCCGCGGCCGGGATGACCGTTGCGCCGTCGCGCTCGACGGCCTCTCCGAACACCCGGCGCGCGGTCATCGAGTCCTTCGCGGTGGTCAGCACTTCGATCGGCTTCATGAGTTACTCCTCGTTGGATGGCAGGTGGACCTCTACCAGCGTGGGACCGGCGCTCCGTGCTGGCTGCGGCCAGAAGCCGTCGATGGCGAGGACTTAGGTCAACGGCGGTGTCGGCGCGCTTTTGCACCCTGAGCGGCGCTGAGCGCGCCGAAATCGCTCGGATAGGGTGCGCGAGTGCCCGTCATCGACATGCTGCTCATCGCGGTCGCGGGCGTAGGGGCCGGCGCCATCAACGCCCTGGTCGGCTCCGGCACCCTGATCACCTTTCCCACCTTGGTCACGCTGGGAATTCCGCCGGTCACCGCGACGATGTCCAACGCCGTCGGACTGGTCGCCGGCGGGGTGTCAGGGACCTGGGGATATCGCCGCGAACTGCGCGGCCAGTGGGACCGCCTGCGCTGGCAGCTGCCGGCATCGATCGTCGGCGCAGGTTTCGGTGCCTGGCTGCTGCTGCATCTGCCGGAGAAGGTGTTCATCCAGGTCGTTCCGGGGCTGCTGGTGGCCGCGCTGATCCTGGTGGTGATCGGGCCCCGCATCCAGAGTTGGGCGCGGCGCCGGGCCGAGGCTGCAGGCCGCAGTCTCGACCATGTGTCGGCGGCGCGGATGACCGCGTTGATCGCCGCGACGTTCGCGGTGGGGGTCTACGGCGGCTACTTCACCGCGGCGCAGGGGATTCTGCTCATCGCCGTGATGGGCGCACTGCTGCCCGAGGACATCCAGCGGATGAACGCCGCGAAGAACCTGCTGTCGCTGGTGGTCAACGTGGTGGCCGCAGTGGCCTACACCGTGGTGGCGTTCGATCGGATCAGCTGGGCGGCTGCCGGGCTGATCGCCATCGGCTCGCTGATCGGCGGATTCCTCGGCGCGCACTACGGTCGGCGGCTGTCACCGACCGTGCTGCGCGCTGTGATCGTCGTGGTGGGACTGATTGGGCTCTTCCGGTTGTTGACCGTGTAGTCTTACCGAGGTTTGAGCATGCAGGAGATGGGACTGTCGATGGTTGATCGCGTGGTGGAGACACCGGCGCCGTCCGACGTGTCCGCGCTGCAGCCGTTCTGGCCCTCCCGGCGTCTGATGGCCTTCGACGAATGGTGTTGTCCGCGTCCCTGACGCGCACCCATCCGTCCACTTGGTCGCCGCGCGGCGACCTGCCTTCCGAGAGGGCCTCCGAAAGCAGCCATGCGTTCGCTTCTCATCTTCGCGCTCGTCGGCGCCGGCGCTCAGCTCGTCGACGGGGCGCTGGGCATGGCCTTCGGCGTCACCGCGACGACGCTGCTGGTGCTCTCCGGCGTCGGCGCCGCTCAAGCCAGCGCCGCGGTGCATCTCGCCGAAGTCGGCACGACGTTCGCCTCGGGGCTGTCGCACTGGAAGTTCAAGAACATCGACTGGACGTTGGTCCTCAAGCTCGGTGCACCCGGTGCAGTCGGAGCGTTCCTCGGCGCCACCGTGCTTTCGGCATTGTCCACCGAGCACGCCGCGCCGCTGATGGCCGCGATCCTGCTGTGCATCGGTACCTATGTGCTGCTGCGCTTTTCGCTACGAACACCGCTGACCTTCGGCACTCGCGGCACCAGCCACAGCGCGAAGTTCCTTGCTCCGCTGGGTCTTTTCGGCGGGTTCATCGACGCATCCGGCGGCGGCGGCTGGGGGCCGGTGACCACGAGCACCTTGCTCTCGCAGGGCAAGACGGCGCCGCGCACGGTCATCGGTTCGGTCAGCGCCTCGGAGTTCCTGGTCGCGGTGTCGGCATCGGTGGGTTTCGCGATCGGGCTGCGCCACGAGTTCCTGGAGAACTGGCCTGTGGTGGTAGGCCTGATGGTCGGCGGGGTCATCGCTGCGCCATTCGCCGCGTGGCTGGTGAGCCGGATCAGCCCGGCCCTGCTGGGCACCGCGGTGGGCGGTCTGATCGTGTTGACCAACAGCCAGAGACTGATGCACTTCTTCGACATCCACTGGCCGTGGTCCACGGCGATCTTCACGCTGATCGTGATCGCCTGGATATCGCTGCTGGTGTACGCGTGGCGGGCCACCCGGGCCCCGAGGTTCGCGCCGGCGGTAGGGGCAGTCACCGAGCCGGAGTCAAAATCGGTCCCGCGCTGATTCCTGTTCCAGGACTGCGTCGAGATCGCTGAGACGGTCCATCGACGACACAGCGCGGCGGGTGCGCATGTTCTTGGCCAGCAGGTCGCGATGGCGGTGGGTGAAGGCCCAGTAGCCGGCGGTGAACGGGCAGGCGTCCTCTCCGAGGCGCTTCTTGGGGTCGAAGGCGCAACCACCGCAGTGGTCGCTCATCTTGTTGATGTAGGCCCCGCCGGAGGTATAGGGCTTGGTGGCCAGCAGCCCGCCGTCGGCGTGCTGACTCATCCCGACGACGTTGGTCGGCATGACCCAGCGGAACCCGTCGACGTAGGCGGTGGCGAACCATTCGGTGAGTTGGTCGGGCCGGTAACCGCGCTGCAGCGCATGGCTGCCCAGGATCATCAGACGTTGGATGTGGTGGGTCCAGCCGCGGTCACGAACGCCCTGAAGCGCGTGGCGCAGGCACGCGGCGGTGACCGCGTCGGCGTCGAGGTCGGCCCACCACGTCGGCAGCGGGGCACGAGCGTTGAGCTCGTTGTGCTCCTGGTAGTCCGGGCCGAAATGCCAGTACAAGTGCCACATGTATTCGCGCCAGCCCAGGATCTGACGGATGAAGCCCTCCACGGCCGCCAACGGCGCCGAGCCCTCGCGGTAGGCCCGCTCGGCGGCGTCGACCGCATCGAGGGGATGCAGCACCCCGAAGTTGAGCGGCACCGACAACAGTGAGTGCGCCATGGCCCAGTCCTGGCCCATCATCGCGTCCTCGTAGCGGCCGAAGGCGGGCAGCCGGTGCTCGATGAAGCGCTTCAGCGCCCGCTTGGCCTCGGCCGGAGTGATGGCGAACAGCCGCGGACCATCGGCACCCACGCTGTCGAGGTTCATCCGATCCAGATCGCGCCGGACCCGGGCGTCGATGTCGTCTTCACGGGGTCGGTAGGGATCGGCGACCTCGAGGGTGGACTGCCTCTTCGGTGGTGGTTCGCGGTTGTCCTCGTCGAAGTTCCACCGGTTGCCGACGGGTTCGGCGCCGTCCATCAGCACACCGAAGCGGCGGCGCTGCTCGCGGTAGAAATCCTCCATCCGGAACCGGGTGCGGTTGCCTGCCCATTCGGCGAATTCGGCGCGCGGCAGCGCGAATGTGGGGGTGGGCAGAACCTCGGCGACCAGGCCCTGCTTCTTGAGCCGGTGGACGAATCTCTCCGCAGCGTGTGAGGTGGGCTCGTGTACCAGCACTGGACGGCCGAACCGTTGCAGCGCCTCGGAGTAGGTGTCGGCGGCGATCCGGGTGGCGCGCTCACCCAGGTCGTGCTCGGCGTGGCGCAGCGCCGAGAGCACGAGATGCAGCTTCTGGCGGTGGTAACGACGCTTCTTCAGCGCTGAGGTCGATTCGATGAGCAGCACCTCGCGGTGGGCGTGCTCACCGCCGTACACGGCCGGGCCGAGTTGATCAGCGAACAGCCACAGCGGGGTGTCGTCGCCTGCCACCACCCCGAGAGTAGGCGCGGCCACAGACACGCGATGGCGGTTGGGATCTGCGACGGGGGCTGGGGTAGGCTTTCGACCGCCTACCGGCGATCCCGGAGGCACCGCGGGCTGTGGCGCAGCTTGGTAGCGCACTTGACTGGGGGTCAAGTGGTCGCAGGTTCAAATCCTGTCAGCCCGACTTAGAGAACCCGCTCTGACCAGCGTCAGAGCGGGTTTTGCGTTGCTGCGGGCTCGCCGTGCGTTTCCGTCATTCGGCCAAGAGTGGTCAACGTCGGAGGGCTCGTCGGCAGACCGGTTGACCGCTTGACCGAAAACAGTCAAATGGTCAACGATGGAACCATGGCCACCTGCACTCCGCTCGTTGTCCACCGCGGTGGATGCGCCGTCCACGGCTGGGTCCACGGCGATCAGTCCGCACCGCTGGTGGTCATGGCACACGGGGCCGGCATGGATCACCGGATGTTCGATCCCCAACTCACGCCGCTGCTCGATGCCGGCTACCGCGTGCTCACGATGGATCTCCGGGGCCACGGCAGCTCGCAGCCCATCGGGCAGCTACCGCTGACCATCGACGACCTCGCCGATGACGTTCTCGGGCTGGCCGACCAGGCGGCGGCCCCGCGCTTTGCGATCGTGGGCCAGTCAATGGGCGGATTCGTCGCCCAGCGGCTCGCGGCGCAGCACCCAGAGCGGGTCGCCGCCGTGATCATCATCGGAACGAACTGCGCAACCGAAACCCTGTCCCGATGGGAGGACTGGGGGTTACGCAGTTCTGTGGGTTTGATTCGGTTCTGGCCGTGGGGCGACCTGCGTCGGCGTTCCGCACGAGTTACGGCAATCACACCGCAAATCCGCGCATACGCCTATGAGGCCATGAGCGCCCTCACCAAGGCCGACTTCGTGGAGGTGTGGAAGGCCGTCGCGGGAGCGATCCAGCCCGAGCCAGGGCATCAATCGAAGCACCCGTTGCTGCTGACCCACGGAGACCAGGACCGCACCGGGACCGTGGCGAAGTCGGTGGCGAACTGGGCCAGTCGCGAACCGTCCGCTCGATATGACGTCATTCCCGACGCCGGCCACAATGCCAATCAGGACAACCCGGTCTACTTCAACGATCTACTGATGACTTTTCTGGAGGAGCACTATCCCGTTGGGGCTCCGGAATGACGCGACGGAGCACTCGCCGGCGTACCGCGGTAATGGATGCGACGGTGTCCGTCATCCTGCACTCGGGGATTCGGCGGACATCGATCGAGCAGATCGCGCACACCGCACGGATATCCAAGGGTGCGGTGTACTTGGAGTTCCCCACCAAGGAGGCGCTTCTTGAAGCCGTGGTGCGCCGGGAGTACCGCGACTACCTCGACGACGCCCTCGCTCTCGTGACCGCCGATCCAGACGGCGGGCGGCTGTCGAACATCTATCGCCACTCCATTGCGGCCCTGGTGAACCGCCCGTTCATGGTGGCGCTCTACACCGACGAGGGGCAGATACTCGCCGGGCTTCTTAAGGGGCCCGATCACTACCGTCCCCGAATGTTGTTGGGAGCCGACTTCTTAGCCGAACTTGCCGACGCCAAGCTGCTTCGCGCGGACCTCGATCCTGCCATGGTCAGCCATCTCTTGGGCATGCTGTCGCTCGGTCCGCTCCTGACCGAGCCGCTGCTGCGAGACAGCTCCACCCCACCTATCGACGTGACATTCCGGCTGCTTGCTGATCTTGTGATCCCCGGTCTCGAACCGCCGACCGGTGGCGATCCGCAGCGTGGGGCAGACGCCTTCCGACGACTCGTGGCGGGAATGCATCGAGTCCTCGAATCGGATTCCGCGGTACCGGGATCACCGGTCTAGCCTGGCTCGATCGTCAGCCACCGTGCCAGACCCTCCTCGAGGGTCGCCGACATGCCCGACCGCACTGCCGCGGCATGCACGGCCGCCGACACCGGCGATTCGGGCGCCCGCGCCAGGGTGATCACTCCGACCGTAGGACCGTCCCGGTTGTCGGACATCGGACGCACGGCCATGCCGTCGGGCACGCCGAATGCATGTAACCAGGCATGTGACGCGATGGTCGCGAACTCGGAATTGAGCAGATGGGCGAAGATGGCGCCGACTGTATCGGCCTCGACCACCGGCGCGAAGTCGACCCCGGCGGCAGCCATGTGAGCATTGATGATTCGTCGATTGCGCATCTCCGGAGTCAGCGCACACAGCGGCAGGGTGGCTGCTGCTGCCCACGAGATGCTGACGTCTGACATCACCGGACTACTCTGCGGAGCCAGCAGCACATAATGCTCCCGATACAGCGCGGTTTGCCGGCATCCCGGTGGTGACTCATCGTCGAGATAGGTCAGACCGGCATCTATCTCGAAATCAGCGAGCCGCCGGGCGATCTCTCGAGACGACAGCGCTTCCACCCGGATCGATGCGGACGGGTGCTGGCGCAGCAATTCGGCGCTGAGCAAGGGACTGGCCGGGATGGAGGTGGGGATCGCGGCGATCCGCGCGGTCATCGTCAGGCCGCCGCGCATGCGCTCCACGTCGGCCAGCAACTCGTCGCGCTCGGCCAGGATGCGGTGCGCCCAGGTCAGGATGCGCGCGCCCTCGTCGGTGAAACCTTCAAAGCGACGGCCGCGCAACACCACCGGGACGCCGAGATCGTGCTCCAGCTTGCGGATGGCCACCGACAGGGTGGGCTGGCTGACATGACAGGCCGCCGCCGCGCGACCGAAGTGGCGTTCCCGGGCCAGCGCGACGAGGTACTCCAGTGCGACGAGGTGCACTTCAGCGGACATCGGTCACCGTCTTGATAGCCACAGGCTATCGAAGCATGGAGATTCGTCATCATCAAAACGGTTGTCGGCACCCTTAGGACGGACCTACGGTCGACGTACACCGACCTGTAGGAAGTCCGCCGTGCCTCGCCGAAACAACGACACCACGTTCGAGTTCGACGAGGACGACGTTGTCGTCACCCCCCAGAAAGATCGTGCCGCCGGGGTGCCCGCGGTCTTGGTCTCGCTGCAGCGCAGTTGGGAGCAGATGGGTGCCCTGCGGACAGCCCAGACGCTGCTGCGGCTCAACCAACGCGATGGCTTCGACTGTCCCGGATGCGCCTGGCCCGAAACTCCCGGACACCGCAAGCACGCCGAGTTCTGTGAGAACGGTGCCAAAGCGGTCGCCGAGGAGGCCACCCGCCGGCGGGTCGGCCCTGACTTCTTCGAGAAGCACTCTGTGGCTGACTTGTCGGGCCGCACGGAGTACTGGCTGGGTCAGCAAGGTCGCCTCACTCACCCGATGGTGTTGCGACCCGGTGCGACCCACTACGAGCCGATCAGCTGGGAATCGGCCTTCGACCTGATCGTCACCCACCTGCGCACCCTGGACACCCCCGACGCCGCTGCGTTCTACACCTCGGGCCGCACCTCCAACGAAGCAGCCTTCCTCTATCAACTGCTGATCCGCAGTTTCGGCACCAACAACATGCCCGACTGCTCGAACATGTGCCACGAGTCCTCAGGCACCGCGTTGACCGAGAGCATCGGCATCGGCAAAGGCTCGGTCTCGGTGCCCGACCTCGAGCACGCCGATCTGATCCTCATCGCGGGTCAGAATCCCGGGACCAACCATCCACGAATGCTGTCGGTGCTGGAGAAGGCAAAAGCCAACGGCGCCAAGATCATAGCGATCAACCCACTGCCCGAGGCCGGTCTGCTGCGCTTCAAGGACCCCCAGAAGGTGCACGGTATCGTCGGTTCCGGGGTCGCCATCGCCGACGAATTCCTGCAGATTCGCATCGGGGGAGACCAGGCGCTGTTCCAGGGGCTGGCCAAGCTGCTGATCGAGGCCGACGATCGCCAACCGGGCACCGTGCTCGACCACGGCTTTATCGAGGAACATTGTGCCGGCTTCGACGACTATGCCGCCCACATCCGCACTGTGGACCTGGAAACCGTCGAGGCCGCAACCGGATTGCCGCGCCGGCAGATCGAGGACACGGCGGCGGCGTTGATCTCCTCGAACAGGACGATCGTCTGCTGGGCCATGGGCCTGACGCAACACACCCACGGGGTGGCCACCATCCAGGACGCCACCAGCCTGTTGCTGCTGCGCGGCATGATGGGAAAGCCCGGCGCTGGGGTGTGTCCGGTGCGTGGACACTCCAACGTGCAGGGCGATCGGACGATGGGCATCTGGGAACAACCACCGGAATCCTTCCTGGCCGCGTTGGACACCGAGTTCGGCATCCGCAGCCCGCGAAACCACGGTTATGACTCGGTGCAGACCATCCGGGCGATGCGCGACGGACGGGTGCGGGTCTTCATGGCCATGGGTGGCAACTTCGTCTCCGCGACACCGGATACCGAGGTCACAGAGGCCGCGCTGCGCCGATGCGCACTGACAGTCCAGGTGTCGACGAAGCTCAACCGTTCGCATCTGGTGACCGGCAGTACCGCACTGATCCTGCCGTCACTGGGACGCACCGATCGCGACGTCGTGAATGGGCGTAAACAGGTTGTCACCGTAGAGGATTCGATGTCGGTATTGCATCTGTCCCGGGGATCTCTCAAGCCGCCGGGCCCGCAGGTGTGTAGCGAGGTCGCCATTGTGTGCGGATTGGCCCGCGCGCTGTTCGGTCCGGAGCATCCGGTGCCGTGGTCGGAGTTCGCCACCGATTACGATCGGATCCGGGACGCGATCGCGCGAGTGGTGCCCGGTTTCGCGGACTTCAACACCCGGGTCCGCCAACCCGACGGATTTGTGCTGCCGCATCCTCCGCGCGACGAACGGCGTTTCGCCACCCGGACCGGCAAGGCCAACTTCGTGGTCAACGAGCTGCATTGGCTGCCGGTGCCGGACGGCCGACTGATCCTGCAAACCATGCGCAGTCACGACCAGTACAACACCACGATCTACGGCCTCGACGACCGCTACCGAGGCGTCAAGGGAGGTCGGCGGGTCGTCTTCTGCCATCCCGACGACATCACCGCGGCCGGCTTCGTCGCCGGGGACCGGGTCGACCTGGTCTCGGTGTGGCCCCGCCCGGACGGGACGGTCGAAGAGCGCACCGCCGAGGACTTCCGGCTGGTTGCCTACCCGACACCCCGCGGCAACGCGGCTGCCTACTATCCCGAAACCAATCCCTTGATCCCGCTGGACCATGTGGCGCGAGGATCCAACACCCCGGTGTCCAAAGCCGTCACCATCCGGCTGCAGCAACGGCCCTGATCGGCAGCCTCGGCTGTCGGGTCACCAAAAACGCGATTTTTACGGAATCCTTGATTTCCGGAACTAGCTAGTTCAGCATTTAGCCATGGGATCGATTCCGCTGGCCGCGGACTCACCGACGCAATCCAACGAGCGCCGGCGGGGCCGGCCGCGCGACGATCGACTCGACGCAGCCATCGTGTCCGCGGCAATCAAGGAAGTCGCCGCCAAGGGTTGGTCCGGCGCGACGATCGAGGGCATCGCGCTACGCGCCGGCGTCGGCCGCGGTTCGATCTACCGGCGCTGGCCCAGCAAGACCGAGTTGTTTCAATACGCGGCCACGTCGATCACCCGTCCGGCCGCCGAGGTGGACAGCGGCTCATTCGTCGACGATCTCTTCGCTGCGGTCCTGCCCGTCGCAGAGATGCTCACCGACCCCGAACTCGCCGCGCTGCTGCCGGCGCTGCTCGCCGAAGCGGCCACAGACACAGCAATCCGTCAGACACTGCACACCTTTGCCGCACAGTCTCGCCAGCACGCAGTCGACGCGGTCGAGCGTGCTCGTACCCGCGGCGACATCCCGCAGGCCACCGATGCACACGCACTTGTCGACATGCTCGTCGGAGGGTTGGTCTACCGGCGGCTGCTGCGCGGTGAGCCCACCGACGCGTCGGCGGTGCGGGCTCTGATCCACCAGGCCCTGGAGAGCGTCTCACCGCCAGCACACACGCAGGAGGAACTGTGACCGGACTTGTCGACGTCGATCTCACCGACCCCGAGCTCTATATCCACGGCTTTCCCCACGACCTGTTCACCGAACTGCGTCGACGCGGCGCAGTACACCGGCACGCCGCCGTCGAGGGCCGCCCGGCCATCCCGGCGATCCCGTTCTGGTCGATCGTCACCCATCCCGAGGTTCAGCAGGCCAACCGGGACTGGCAGACCTTCGCCGCCGCGGGCGGGCCGATGATGGGAGCAGACCCGCTCCTCAACGCCGGGCGGGTGCTGGTGTCGCTGGATCCACCCGAGCAGGCCGAACTGCGCCGCACCATCACCTCCGAGTTCACCCCCCGCATGATCGGCAAGCTGGAGGAGCTGATCGCGACGCGAACTCGCCATATCCTCGCCCAGGCCGCCGATGGCACCTGTGACTTCGTCGCAGACGTCGCCTATCAGGTGCCGATGCATCTGATCGCCGACATCGTGGGCATTCCCGAGTCCGACCGCAGCTGGGTGTTCGAGCGAACGGACCTGCTGCTGCGGACCGGCAACCCGTACAACGGCTACAGCCCCGAAGAGCAACTCGCCGTGCAGGCCGAACTGTTCGAGTACGCACAACGTCTGACCGCCGAGAAACGCGCGAACCCGACCGACGACGTATGGACGAAGCTCGCCGCGCAACTCGACGGCTTCGAACTCGAGATGTTCTTCCTCATCCTGGCGATCGCGGGCAGCGAAACCACCCGAAACGCGCTGACACAGGGCCTGGTCGCGCTGCTGGACAATCCTGACCAACTCGACGAGCTGAGATCGAACCCGGGACTGATCTCCAGTACCGCCGACGAGGCCCTCCGATGGTCGACCCCGGTGCTGTTCTTCGGCCGTTCGGCCACCCGTGATGTGACCGTGGGCGGCCAGGACATCAAGGCCGGCGATCGGGTCCTGTTCTGGTATCCGTCAGCGAATCGGGACGAGAACGTCTTCGACGATCCGTTTCGGTTCGATATCCGTCGATCACCCAACCCACACGTGTCTTTCGGCGGGGGTGGCGTGCACTACTGTCTCGGCGCCAACCTCGCCCGCAAGGAGATCGAGGTCGTGTTCGGGGCCATTGCGGCCGGCTACGACATCGAACTTGCCGGGCCCCCGGTATGGGCGGGCGGCGGGCCGGTGCACAACGTCGGCATCGGAATCGACTCCTTGCCGGTGCGAATCACCGCGCGCGGCTGAGGGCGCTCACCCGCACTGTTCGGAGTCGTCACAGCCACAGGCCGTGTCCACGGTCGAGACCAGCGCCGACGTCGGCGCGCAACAGCTCTGGCCGCGCCAGGCCTGCCGCCCCTCCCGAACAGCCGCCCCGGCGATCACCAACGCCGCGACCGGATCGGCCCACGACCACCCCAGCAGGCTGTTCAGCAGCAGCCCGACCAGAAGCACTGCCGACAGATAGGCGCACAGCAGGGTCTGCTTGGAATCAGCCACCGCCGAAAGGGATCCCAGTTCACGGCCCGTGCGCCGCTGTGCCAGCGACAGCGCCGGCATCACGACGAGGCTCACCGCCGCCAGGCCGATCCCGAGAGCGGAGTGCTGCGCTTCGCCGAAGCCGAACAGCGACCGCACCGAGTCCACGGTGACATAGGCGGCCAACGCGAAGAACGCGACCGCGATGACGCGCAGGGTTGCGCGCTCCCGGCGCTCCGGGTCGGCAGCCGAGAACTGCCACGCCACCGCGACCGCCGAGGACACCTCGACCAGTGAATCCAGACCGAACCCGATCAGCGCCGACGACGACACCCTGGCGCCCTCGGTCAGCGCCACGACAGCCTCGATGACGTTGTAGGTGATCGTTGCCGCGACGAACCACCGGATCCGTCTCATCAGCACCGCACGGCGGGCCGGCGACTGTGCCGTCATCAACAGCAACCAGCCTCCGCGCAGCATGCCGGGTCGACGTCGAGCACCAGTCCGACGAGATCGTCCAGAGCCCGACGGATGCGGTCATCGGCCAGTTCGTAGCGTGCCCTCCGTCCTTCGGGAACCGCGACCACCAACCCGCAACCACGTAGGCAGGCAAGATGATTCGACACCAGTTGGCGGGAGATGCCGATCTGCTCGGCCAACTCGGCCGGGTAGGCCGGGCCGGTACGCAGTGTCAGCATGATCCGCGTGCGGGTGGAGTCGGACAACGCGTGGCCGAACCGGGCCAGAGCGCCTTGTTCGACGAGTGTGCTCATGGCATGACGGTACATCAATCCCTGTATTCAGAAAATCGTGTACTGACTGCTCGCTAGTGCGCAGATGTCTACGCACTTCGGCGAATCGGCCTGTTGCCTCGCCGGACGGCGTAATTTACGCCCTAGCAGGTACCTGTCACCAGCGTCAGGTCGCGCCCCGCGCACCGACCGATCAGCGAAGGGGATCGAGATGGGTCAGGCAAAATTCATCGGTCGCATCGGAGTGCTGGCGGTGACATTGGGCGTCGGCGCTGCGCTGGGCAGCATGCCTGCTGTCGCCTACGCCGACCCGGGCACCTCGTCCTCGACGTCTTCATCGTCACCCCGGTCGTCTTCGGAGCCGTCGCAGCAACGCGCACGTGTATCGACTGGTCAGCGTGCCGAAAACGAGCATGCCGAGCGGCGGCGCGACCGTCGAGACAGCGACACCGAGGCACCGGCATCGCCACGCCGCGCCGCCCAAGCGCGCGTCCACGAGACGTCAGACGACGCCGCCGAGGCCAGCAATGTCGATGCGCGGGCGCGCAAGCAGGGACGAGACAAGGTTGCGGCGGACGCGCCTGCTGTCCCATCCGTCGGGCAATCCTTGGTGACCAACAACGCGACAGCGCCGGAATCCGCCGCTGAGCCGACGGCGATGGCAGATTCGACCACCCAAACCGTCGCGGCAGTGACGACCTCAACCACCGCGCGGCCCGTGCAGCGGCGCGCTCCGAGGTCGGCGCCGACCCGTGAACGAACAACCCTGGCCGGCGCCCTGTCAGGTCTGGTGTCCGCACTACTGAGCCCCGCCGCTGCCCCCGGCAAGGGCGTACCGATGCACGCGCCGGTGATGCTGGCCGCGATGGGCGCCGTGCGCGACGAGCTGGAGCGCAACGCGCAGCGCAGGCTGGGCAGTGTCGTTCCGCAGCAAGCCAATGTGCTGGCCATCGACGACTCGCCGAATGTCTTGCTGATCGGCGTCGACGGAGCGAACCTGAGCCGGATCCTGACCAACCCGGCGATGGTCAACTTCTTCGACCTGATGGCCGGCAGCACCACCGCGGCGTCCAGCATCGTCGGACACACGACCATCTCCAACCCGTCGTGGACCTCAGTTCTGACCGGAGTGTGGGGTGAGCGCACCGGCGTCATCAACAATGTCTTCACTCCCTGGACCTACAACAAGTGGCCGAGGGTCTTCACGCTGATCGAGAGCCAGAACCCGGCGGTGCAGACGACCTCCATCGCCAACTGGAACGTCATCTCCGCCATCGCCGATGCCGGCACCGTGGGTGCCGACCTGGTCATCAACATCAATCAGGTGCCCGGAGACACCAATTGGCTACTGACCGACGACGCGGTCGGACAGGCCACCGCAGCCGCGATCCTCGGTGCTGACCCGGATGTCCCGAACTTCGTCTTCAGCTACTTCGTCGGCGTCGACGAGAACGGACACCTGTACGGCGGCGCTTCGGAGCAGTACCGGCTGGCGCTGGAGAACTTCGACCGCAACCTCGGCGACATCCTCGACGCCATCGCCACGTCGGGCCAGGACTGGACGATCCTGATGGTCACCGACCACGGCCATCAACCCCAGGTCGGGTTCGGCCATGGCTTCCAGTCACCCGATGAGACCTCGACATTCGTCCTGGCCTACAACCCGCTGCTCTTCACCTCCGGTGCGATGAACCTGCAGTACCAGATCGCCGACGTCACCCCGACCGTCCTGGCGTTGTTGAATCTCGGCACCGCCGGCGATTTCGACGGCCAATCGCTGCTCGACCGCGGTGGCACCGTTGTTCCGGTGGGTGCTGACCCCGACGCCGCGCTGCGTCAGGCACTGCTCGATGCCATCGACAATTACGGCTATCCCGACATCGGCACCCAGATCGCGCTGGGCGCACGGACCATCTTCGGCGCGATCCCGTACTACGTCCAGCAACTGACCAGCACCGCCACCTCAGGTCTGCAGGCGATCGCCGACATGGAGATCTTCCTGGTCAGCCTGCTGGCCAAGGTCGCGATCACCCCGGTCCAGCTGCTCGGCGACGTGCTCTACATCGCCACCAACATCGTCGCGCAGATCGTCGCCCGGTTGACCGGGGTGACCGGCGCGAGCATCTTCCCGCTGTGGCCGCCGGCCCCACCACCGACCGAGTTCACCTCGCCGTCCGACATGCGAGTGGCAGCAATCTGCGCGTCCCGGTCCACGGCCGTGCTGCTGTGCGGGCCCGCCGGCGTGGCCGCGTAACCGGCTAACGCTGCATCGAGGAGATGTAATAGGTCTCTTTGCCGGTCGGGTAGCCACCGCCGTCGGTGCTGATATGCACGTGGTCGAAGTGATTCAGCGTCTCCGAGCCGTAGTCCGCGGTCCAGCTCGGAGCACCGATGCCCGGGTAGTAGCCCTGTCGCCAGATCACATGCAGCACGCCCCACCGCTTCGCATTGGCCAGCGCGAAGCCCGCGATCTGGTTACCCAGCTCAATGCCCTCATCGCTGTGATGGTTGGGGATCATCACGTCGATGGCCAGCCCATTGGGATGCCATGGCAACGGATCCTGCCGGTATCCGCCGATCGTCGTGATCTCGGGAAACATCATGCTGATCGCCCGCGCCGCCCAGATGGTCTTGACCTGCAACCCGCCCTCATGGCCCACGCCCTGAGGCAGCGCGAACTCGAACACCCGGGCGTCGACCGGCGCGCTGGCGGCCAATAATTCGGCTTCGGTCGGCACCGGTACGGTGGGGGGCCGCGGCGCCGGATCGAACGCTTTCGACGGGACTGCCGACGGCTCCGGGGCAGGCGGAGGCGCCGCGGTCTGGGCGAAGATCATGCCTGCCGAGGCCACCAGGGACACGGCAATGGCCAACCACCGGCCACGGCCGTTAGCTAACACATTCCTGCCCACCACAGCACCATAAACGGCGCCTGCAGGGCATTGGCGGCTTTTGCCACACCACCGTGTGGCGCGTCCGGACCCGAGGGGTCTCACCAGGGTCCACACCGTGCGCGCCTACGATGACGAGGTGCGTCTGGGACTGTCCACACCGGTCGTGGTGCAGGTTCCCGGCGTCGCCTCGCCCTGGGAAGCCGACGCGGGTCCCGAGGAACTGCGTCGGGTCGCCACCACCGCCGATGAGCTCGGCTACGAGTTCCTGACCTGCTCCGAACATGTCGCGATCCCCGTCGACGAGGCCCCGGCGCGAGGCGACGTGTACTGGGATCCGTTGTCCACCCTGGGGTTTCTTGCCGCGCACACCCGGCGGATCAAGCTCACCACCGCAGTGGTGGTGCTGGGCTACCACCACCCGCTTGAGATCGTCAAACGCTACGGCACGCTGGACCGACTCAGTGCCGGGCGACTGATCCTGGGCGTCGGAATCGGTTCCCTCGCAGCTGAATTCGACCTCATCGGAGCGCAGTGGGACCAGCGAGCCGCGCGTGCCGACGACGCACTTCGCGCATTGCGTGCGTCGCTGTCGAGCCCGAAGCCCGAGTATCACGGGCCGCATTACTCCTTCGGCGGGATGTCTGTGCGGCCGTTCGCGAGCGCTGCGCGGGTGCCGATCTGGGTGGGCGGCAGAACCACCCAGTCTCTGCGCCGGGCGATAGCGCTTGCCGACGGTTGGCTGCCGTTCGCGCTGCCGGTCCGGCAAGTGCGGGAGATGCTGGCCGCCGCGGATCCGCCGGCAGGGTTCGACGTCGTCCTGCCCACCGGCGCGCTCGACCCGGCGGCACGTGGCCCGGACGTCCGGAATCGACTCGAGACGCTGCGCGAGGCGGGCGCCACCGCGGTGTCGTGCACCCTGACTGCACGCTCGCTGGAGCATTACCTCGAGCAGCTCGGGTTGCTGCGCGACATCGCCGACACCCTCTGACCGTCACACAGAAGGGTTGTGCCCGCGCGACCGCGCCGTGACGGCCGCGAAGCCCGAGCTGACCCACCGGGGGTCCGGGCATGTTCGGTAGTCTGCGCCAGAAGGGTCACAGCTCTTCGAACTGACGCCAGACCTACGCCGGGAGACAGCACATGAGCGCTGAGCAGCCGACCATCATCTACACGCTGACCGACGAGGCGCCACTGCTGGCGACGTTTGCGTTCTTGCCGGTGGTCCGCACCTTCGCCTCCGCGGCCGGCATCGACGTCAAGTCCACCGACATCTCGGTGGCAGCGCGCATCCTCGCCGAGTTCAGCGATCGGCTGACCGAAGAGCAGAAGGTGCCCGACAACCTCGCCGAGCTCGGCGAGCTGACCCAGCTGCCCGAGACCAACATCATCAAACTTCCCAACATCAGCGCCTCGGTTCCGCAGCTTCTGGCCGCGATCAAGGAGCTCAAGGCCAAGGGCTACGACCTGCCCGACTACCCCGGCGAACCACAGAACGACGACGAGAAGCAGATCAAGGAGCGCTACGCGAAAGTGCTCGGCAGTGCGGTCAATCCCGTTCTCCGCCAGGGCAATTCAGATCGCCGTGCACCCAAGGCGGTCAAGGAGTACGCCCGCAAGCACCCGCACAGCATGGGGGAGTGGTCGCAGGCGTCGCGTACCCATGTGGCGACCATGAAGCACGGCGACTTCTACCATGGCGAGAAATCGATGACCATCGACAAAGACCGCAAGGTCAAGATGGTCTTGACCACCAAGAGCGGCCAGACCCAGGTACTCAAGCCCGAGGTGGCTCTCGAAGACGGCGACGTCATCGACAGCATGTTCATGAGCAAGAAGGCGTTGTGCGACTTCTACGAGGAGGAGATGCAGGACGCCTACAAGACCGGGGTCATGTTCTCACTGCACGTCAAGGCGACGATGATGAAGGTCAGCCACCCCATCGTGTTCGGCCATGCGGTCAAGGTGTTCTACAAGGACGCGTTCGCCAAGCACCAGAAGCTGTTCGACGATCTCGGCGTCAACGTCAACAACGGCATGAGCGATCTGTACGACAAGATCGCCTCGCTACCGGCGTCGCAGCGTGACGAGATCATCGAGGACCTCCACCGTTGCCACGAGACCCGGCCCGAATTGGCGATGGTCGATTCAGCGCGCGGTATCACCAACTTCCACTCGCCCAGCGACGTGATCGTCGACGCGTCGATGCCGGCGATGATCCGGCTCGGCGGCAAGATGTACGGCGCCGACGGCCGCACCAAGGACACCAAGGCGGTCAATCCGGAATCCACGTTCTCCCGGATCTACCAGGAGATCATCAACTTCTGTAAGACCCACGGCCAGTTCGATCCGACGACGATGGGCACCGTTCCCAACGTCGGGCTGATGGCGATGAAGGCCGAAGAGTACGGCTCCCACGACAAGACGTTCGAGATCCCCGAGGACGGCGTGGCCGACATCGTCGACATCGACACCGGCGAGGTGCTGCTGAGCCAGAACGTCGAGACCGGCGACATCTGGCGTATGCCCATCGTCAAGGACGCCGCGATCCGGGACTGGGTCAAGCTGGCCGTGACGCGGGCCCGCGCCTCGGGTATGCCGGCCGTGTTCTGGCTCGACACCGAGCGTCCCCACGAAGTCGAGCTGCGCAAGAAGGTCAAGGCCTACCTGTCCGACCATGACACCGAAGGTCTGCAGATCCAGATCATGCCGCAGGTCTGGGCGATGCGATACACAATCGAGCGGGTCATCCGCGGGCAGGACACCATCGCGGTGACCGGCAACATCCTGCGTGACTACCTGACCGACCTGTTCCCGATCCTCGAGCTCGGCACCAGCGCCAAGATGCTGTCCATCGTGCCTCTGATGGCCGGCGGCGGCATGTACGAGACCGGCGCGGGCGGGTCCGCCCCCAAACACGTAAGCCAGCTGCTCGAAGAGAACCACCTGCGGTGGGATTCGCTGGGCGAGTTCCTCGCGCTGGGCGCGAGCTTCGAGGACATGGGCCGCAAGTCGGGTAACAAGAAGGCCGAGCTGCTGGGCAAGACCCTCGACGCCGCAATCGGCAAGTTGCTCGACAACAACAAGAGCCCGTCGCGTAAGGCCGGCGAGCTGGACAACCGCGGCAGCCAGTTCTACCTGAGTTTGTACTGGGCGCAGGAGCTGGCCCAGCAGAGTGAGGACGGCGAACTCGCCGAGTACTTCACCCCGTTGGCGAAGGCGCTGGCCGACAACGAAGAGACAATCATCGCCGAGCTCAACGAGGTGCAGGGGGAGTCCGTCGACATCGGCGGCTACTACTACCCGGACCGGGAGAAGACGACCGCGGTGATGCGTCCCAGCAAGACCTTCAACGAGACGCTGGAGCGGGCCGGCGGTTAGCGCGGGTCAGCTATCGGTTGCACTTCGCGGTGCCGAGCATCGTGATTTCGCTATCGGCCCGGTGCGGGGAGGTGACATGAGTAACATCCGCCCCACACGTACCGATAAACAGCCATCACTGGTAGTCGACTAGGGGTAGCTATGCGGGTAATGGGCTTGTCACTGACCGCCACGAGCGCGGTCTGGGTGCTTCTCGACACCAGTACCGGCACCGTCCTGGCCGAGGAAGTCGTCGCTGTCACCTCGCTCGACGAGGTAGCCAAAGCGGCTGCGCAAAGTGTTCAGGCCTTCGCCGCGCAAACCGACCATCGCATCGACAGCGTGCACCTGGCCTGGACGCCTGACGGCCGCCAGCACGGCATCCGGCTGCGGACCAAGTTGCGCCTCTACGGGTTCGACGCGATCGAGACGATCACTCCGGAGCAGGCCCGCGAAGCGCGCAATCGCACCGCCCGCCACATCGCCCCGCATCTGGCCATGGCCTACGGCGCAGCCCGAGCTGCGCGCGCCGACGACACCGGCTCTGCGCTGCATCGGCTCGCGGCATTGGTGCCGCACCGCACCGCGCCATCCGGTTCGGCACGCGAGAGCACACGCGCCCGGCTGGACACCGCCCGCACTGCGATGTCCGGCCTGGTCGACGCCACGCGCGTCTCCCTGCAGTCGGCGGCCACCCGCGTTCCGCTGCGAATCGCGGCTGCGATCGGCGTCACCGCTGTCGTCGGTGTCGCCCTCTATGCACTCGTCGGCCCCACATCTGGACCCGCACCCGGGCCTGCTCCGGCCAGCGCGGTCGCCGAGCCGAGCACCTCGGCTCCCGAACCGTCGCGTGACAAGGGCCCGGTTGCGCCCGCACCGCAGCCGGTCCCGGCGGTGGCCGCCCAGCCCGAGGTGGCGACTCCGCGCGAGTCCGTCACGGCGGCCGAGGTGGTGCGATCCCCGACTGCTCAGACCGTGCCCGACGCCCCCGCTGCACGCCAACCGGCCTCGGTGCCGGTCACCTCGACGGTCGAGGAGGCCACTGCCACCGAGTCGGCGCCGCAGATATCCCCGGCATCGGAGATGGTGACCGCTCCAGCGGCGGTCACCACGCCCGCTCCGGCCGAGGCGGCCACGATCGGTGCTGAGCAACCACATCTGAACCACCCCGCACCGGTGGCCGGGCCTGTGGCGGTACCGGAGCCGGTCCCGCCTGCCGCGCCGGTCCCGCCTGCAGCACCCGAACCACCGCCGGGACCGCTGAACATGTTCCTGGGCGCGCTGCCCTGAGGCCGAGTCGCGGCCTCAGCGTCCCAGCGGCACCGAGATCAACCGGCTTCGCGCAGCCTTGAGCGAGTCGGGCAGTACCCACGCCACGGTGCCCATCAGCTTCGAGCTCAGTGAGCCGGGGTGTACCGAACCGCCGACGCGGGCCAGCTCCTCGGGAAGATCGTTGATCGCATCGTCTTTAGGCGGCGACGACGTCGTAGCCGTTCGAGGCGAGGATGCGCGCCAACTCCCGACCGATCCCGCTCGACGCGCAGGTGACAAGGGCCAACTGTGCAGCTGTCATGGCCGCCGCATACCCGGCCGGATTGCGCGAAAACTTTGACGCGGCGGCGGGCCCGGATGGTGGTAACGGGCGTCGCAACAGCAGTCGAAACACGGGTCGACGAATTTCGGGAAAAACTTGATTCCGTCCAGAAAACCGGACAAGATCGAGAAGATGGCCGAAGATTCCGACTATGCGGACGCACTGCGGTCGGCCGCCCTGCGCGTCACCCGCCCGCGAATGGCGGTGCTGCAGGCAGTCGAACAGCACCCGCATGCTGACACTGAGCTCATCATCCGGGCCGCACGCGGTGTGCTGCCCGACATCTCCCGTCAAACGGTCTACGACGCGCTCAACGCGTTGGCAGCGACCGGATTGGTGCGACGGATACAGCCGGCAGGATCAGTGGCCCGGTATGAAACCCGGGTCGCCGACAATCACCACCACGTGGTGTGTCGGTCCTGCGGGGTGATCGCCGACGTAGATTGCGCAGTCGGCGACACCCCGTGCCTGACGGCCTCAGACGAACTCGGCTTCGACATCGACGAGGCAGAGGTCATCTACTGGGGGCTCTGCCCCCGATGCACGGCATCTCAGAAGTCCCGATCACATCCGTGATCAACAGCCCCATCATTTACCGAATGAATGGATCAGGAAGGGAACACAGTGTCATCTGATACCTCCGATGCTCGGCCCCCGCACGCTGACAGCAAGACTGCCAGCAGCAGCGAGAGCGAGAACCCGGCGATCGACTCGCCGAAGCCGAAGTCGCACGCTCCGCTGACCAACCGGGATTGGTGGCCCGAACAGGTCGATGTGTCGGTGCTGCACAAGCAGAACGAGAAGGGCAACCCGCTCGGTGTCGACTTCGACTACGCCGCGGAGTTCGCCAAGCTCGATGTCGAGGCGTTCAAACGCGATGTCTTCGAGGTCGTCACGACCTCCCAGGACTGGTGGCCGGCCGACTACGGCAGCTACGCGGGCCTGTTCATCCGGATGAGCTGGCACGCCGCCGGCACCTACCGCATCTTCGACGGTCGCGGCGGCGCAGGGCAGGGCGCGCAGCGCTTCGCCCCGCTCAACAGCTGGCCCGACAACGCGAACCTGGACAAGGCGCGCCGGCTGTTGTGGCCGGTCAAGCAGAAGTACGGCAACAAGATCTCCTGGGCCGACCTGATTGCCTACGCGGGCAACGCCGCGCTCGAAGCGTCCGGCTTCAAGACCGCCGGTTTCGCCTTCGGTCGCGAGGACATCTGGGAGCCCGAAGAGATGCTGTGGGGTCAGGAGGACACCTGGCTGGGCACCGACAAGCGCTACGACGGCACCAACGATTCCGACCGCAAGTTGGCCGAGCCGTTCGGCGCCACCACCATGGGGCTGATCTACGTCAACCCCGAAGGCCCGGAAGGGAAGCCGGACCCACTGGCCGCCGCCCACGATATCCGCGAGACCTTCGGCCGGATGGCGATGAACGACGAGGAGACCGCGGCTCTGATCGTCGGCGGCCACACTCTGGGCAAGACCCACGGTGCCGGTCCCGACGAGGGGATGGGTCCCGAGCCCGAGGGTGCGCCGATCGAGGACCAGGGACTGGGCTGGAAGTGCCCCTTCGGTTCCGGCAAGGCCGGTGACACCATCACCAGCGGTCTGGAGGTCGTCTGGACCGACAAGCCCACCCAGTGGAGCAACCGCTACCTGGAGATCCTGTACGGCAACGAGTGGGAGCTGACCAAGAGCCCCACCGGCGCGTGGCAGTTCGAGGCCAAGAACGCCGAGGCGACCATCCCGGACCCGTTCGGCGGCCCGCCGCGCAAACCCACGATGCTGGTCACCGATGTCTCGATGCGCGAGGACCCGATCTACGGCAAGATCACCCGGCGCTGGCTCGACCATCCCGAAGAGATGGACGCGGCCTTCGCCAGCGCCTGGTTCAAGCTGATGCACCGCGACATGGGGCCGATCAGCCGCTACCTCGGGCCCTGGATTCCCGAGCCGAAGCTGTGGCAAGACCCGGTACCGGCGGTCGATCACGAGCTGATCGACGAGTCCGACATCGCGGCACTGAAGACCAAGCTGCTCGACTCCGGCCTGACGGTGCAACAGCTGATCAAGACGGCGTGGGCGTCGGCCGGCAGTTTCCGCGGCACGGACAAGCGCGGCGGTGCCAACGGCGCTCGGATCCGGCTGCAACCGCAGAAGGACTGGGAGGCCAACGAGCCGACCGAGCTGGCCAAGGTGCTTCCGGTGCTCGAGCGGGTGCAACAGGAGTTCAACGCGTCGGCCTCCGGCGGCAAGAAGGTGTCGCTGGCCGACATCATCGTGCTGGGCGGTTCCGCGGCCGTGGAGAAGGCTGCCCGCGACGCCGGCTACGCGATCGACGTGCACTTCGCACCGGGACGAACCGACGCCACCCAGGACAACACCGATGTGGAGTCGTTTGCGGTGCTCGAACCGCGTGCCGACGGTTTCCGTAACTTCGTCCGGCCGGGGGAGAAGGCCCCGCTGGAGCAGTTGCTGGTCGAGCGGGCCTACATGCTCGACCTGACCGCGCCGGAGCTCGCCGCGCTGCTCGGTGGTCTGCGAGTGCTCAACGTCAACCACGGTGGCACCAAGCACGGTGTCTTCACCGAGACTCCGGGGGCGTTGAGCAACGACTTCTTCGTCAACCTGCTCGACATGCGCACGGAGTGGAAGCCGTCGGAAGCCACCGAGAACGTCTACGAGGGTCGCGACCGGGTCACCGGTGAGACCCGGTGGACGGCAACGGCCAACGACCTGGTGTTCGGCTCGAACTCGGTGCTGCGCGGCATCGCCGAGGTCTACGCGCAGGACGACAGCAAGGGCAAGTTCGTCGAGGACTTCGTCGCTGCCTGGGTCAAGGTAATGAACAACGACCGGTTCGACTTGCGGTGATCGGCAAGTCTTACAGGTAGCTTTCGGGTCCGACGAGCGCCCACACCGTCTTTCCGTCTGCCATCGGGTGAGAACCCCAGGCGCGGCTCAGCGCCGCGACGATGGCCAGACCGGAGACGGTGTGGGCGCCGCGCTCTGGGTCCTCATGGCGCACGGCCGGCCGCGGACTGGTGTCGCGGACCGCCACGGTGACCGTGCTGTCGGTGGCTTCCAGCTGGAGCGTCGGGGCACTCGTGGTGTGCTCCAACACGTTCTCGATGAGGATTGTGGCCAATGTCTGCGCGGTGATCCCGGCATCATTGCGATCCCAGGTCTGCAGCCACTGCGAGATGAGTTGACGCCCCTGGCGCAGGCTGCTGAGCATCGGCGGCAGCTGGGCCCGGGCACGCCGCCGGATGCTTCGTCGGGCGACCACAAGCTCGGATTCGCCCGGTGATCGTGGATAGACCGGGACATAGCGTTGGATCGCCGTGCGGGTGATCGCGGCCCGGCGTAAGGGATCGGTGCAGACCAGCACGACGGGGACGTCGGGCCAGGTACTGACGTGCCACCGCGCGCTGGTGAACACCGTCCACGCCGAAGTGGTGGGCACACACAGCCTGCTCACGTCGACCTCGACCACTGCGGGTTCCTCGAGGGCGGCCTTGACCACACTGTCGCGCACATGTAGGTAGGTCACGCTGTCCAGGGTTCCATCGAGCACCAGACGGATCCGGTCCGCCGAATGGCGGGTCGCCACCGACACCGCTGACTCCTCGAACATCGGGTGCTCAGACATCGTGCGCGGGCGAGTCTGTTTCCGATGTGGCCAGTCTTTCCCGCAACACTGCCTGGGCCTTATCGGTCTCCTCGGCGAGGGCGATATAGCGGTTGCGCAGAATCTCTGTCGTCGCCTTGGCCGCCAGCTGGTGGGCCAGTCGGGACTTCTCGTGCAGGCTGCGCACCGCCACCCACAGGGCGCGCTGGACCTCGTCGTCGCACGCTGACAACAGAGAGTCGCCGGTCCAGGCATGGCCCACCTGACAGCGGAAGCGGCCGTCTCCGACTTCGTGGAGCGAGCCGTTGCAGTCCGGACAGGTGAAACCCGAAGGTGGCCCGAGAGATTCGGCGCCGATGTCGGCGGAGAACCGGTCGGCCATCGCGATGCGGTTCTCCAACTCCAGGTACCCGTCGGGCGGGCGGGGCATCCGGTCGGGGCGACGAGCGCACAGCTTGCCGACGAGGGGACCCATTTCGTGCGCTGTGGCGGTCTGATCAACAACACCTGCCTGCAGGGCGTGGGTCGGCATGGCCGAAAACATTGCGTCGGAGGGCGTCTGGCACAGGGTGATGCCACCGCGCGCGCGGATCGCCGCCAGACCGAGGACGCCGTCGTCGAGCACACCGGACATCACGACGCCGATCGCTGAGGGGCCGAACGCGACCGCCACGGATCGGAACATCGCGTTCAACGCCGGGCGGTGGCCATTCTCGGTCGGCCCGTCGGACAGCACGATCTGGTGGTCATGTGTCAGCAGGTGACGTCCGGGCACCGCGACATAGATTCGACCGGCCAGCAACGCGGCGCCATGCTCGGCAGCAACGGCGCTCATCGCGCTGTGGCGATCGATGATCTGGGCGAGGACGCTGGGTCCTGCTGCGGGCAGGTGCAGGGCCATCAACACGGCGTAGGGCAGGTCGGCGGGAAGGCCGGCGGCGACTTTGCACAGCGCTTCGACGCCACCCGCCGATCCGCCGACAGCTATCACGCCGTCGGCACGACGAAGCGAGCCAGTAATCATCCGTGCCCGGCTACCCGTTTCTCCATTCGGTAAGCAATACCTCTGGTCCAGACGTCAGATATCCGAAATACGAAAAACTTCAGACACGATGCGAAGCATCTGGACGTCGGCGTTTGCCGATCGCCCGAAATGGACTCCCAGCTCTACGGGTTCGACAGCCGATCCCGCAGAAAGGGTTACATGAAACTAGCTTTGGTTGGGGATCTGTCCGGAGCAACGTACGACCTCGCCGCACTGGCCGCCACGTTGACCCGACGCGGACATGAGGTCCGAATCTTCACCACGGCGGTTCCCGACCCCCCCATGTCCACGTCCGAATGCGATGTCGTCGCGATACCCGTCGACCCGACCGCTGACTCCCGGGAAGAGTCACTGATGCCGATGATCGGTGATGTGGGGCGCTTCCTGGTGCAGGCCTGGCGCGACGACCGCCCCGTCGTCGTGCACTGCGCCGGCTGGGCGTACGGGCTGGCCGGTCAGTTGGCTGCCAAGAAGACCACGGTGCCCACCGTGCAGGGATTTCACGGCCTGTCGACCACCACAGCGCGCCATGCTGGGGAGGACCCCGGCGACCGCCCCAAGATCGAAGCCCTACTCGCCAAGAACGCCACCGCGGTGACCACCGCATGCACCGACGACAAGCTCGAAGTGATCCGGATGGGGTGCCCGCGGGCACGGGTGTCGGTGTTACCCGCGGGCATCGAAGTCGGGGAAGTCGGTATGGAGGCGCCGAGCGCTACCGAGGGCACCAACCGCCACCGAATCGTTTCGCTGACCCACGATCTGGCCGCGCATCACGGTCTGGACCAGCTGATCCGGGTGTTGCCATCGCTGCCGTCCGCCGATCTGATCATCGCCACCACGGCGCAGTCCGGTGAGACCGAGCTGAATCGGTTACATCGCATGATCGAGCGCGCCGGTGTCAGCGCACGTGTCCGGGTGTCGACCGCTGTCGCCGAGTCCGAACTCAGCGTGCTGCTGCGGGCCGGCGACGTCGTCGTCTGCCCGTCGGCGTACGACCCGCACGCGAGCCTAGCCCTGCGGGCGATGGCCTCGGGAGCTGCGGTGGTGGCGGTCGAGGCCGGCGGGTCCCGGGACGCGATCGTCGCCGACGTCACCGGGCTCCTCGTCCCACCGGACAATGCCGAAGCACTGGTCGGTGCGCTGCGTTCGGTACTGCGGCAGACCGTCCTGCGCCAGGGCATGGGGCTGGCCGGGCGTGCCCGGGTGCGGTCGCGCTATTGCTGGGACCGCATCGCCACCGATGCCGAGGTGATCTATCAAACCGCCGCGCAGCGGGCCGGCAATTCGCTTGCCCGGTAACTCGCGAGCGGTCTGTGGCCAGTGACCGGGGCAGGCAGACGGTGCCATCTGGCATTCTCGGCGAATGGACCGCGGTAAGTACGCAGACATCGGCAGCGAGACTGACGGCGGGGCCGACAGCGAGGCCGAAGCCTTCGAATCCCTGCTCCGGTACCTTCGCGATGCCCGAGGATTCGATTTCACCGGGTACAAGCGCACCTCGCTGATGCGACGGGTGCGCCACCGCATGGAGCAGGCCGGCCAGTCGACGTTCGAGGAGTATCTCGACACGCTGCAGGCCTCCGCGGACGAGTTCTCGACGCTGTTCAACACCATTTTGATCAATGTCACCAGCTTCTTCCGCGACACCCCGGCGTGGGACTTCCTGCGCGACGAGGTGGTCCCGACGCTGCTGGCCGAGCGCGGCCCCACCGACCCGATCCGGGTGTGGAGCGCCGGCTGCGCGTCCGGCCAGGAGGCCTACACGCTGGCGATGATCCTGGCCGAGGCGATGGGTCCCGATGACTTCCGCCAGCGTGTCAAGATCTACGCCACCGATGTGGACGAGGAGGCCCTCGCCGAGGCTCGCACCGCATCCTATGACGCCAAGGCAGTCGAGTCCGTTCGCCCCGAGCTGCTCGACCGGTACTTCGAATCGGTCAACGGCAAGTACCTGTTTCGCACCGACCTACGGCGAGCAGTCATCTTCGGCCGCAACGATCTGGTCAAGGATGCCCCGATCTCTCGGGTCGACCTGCTGGTGTGTCGCAACACGCTGATGTACCTCAACGCCGACACCCAACGCAGCGTGCTGGGCCGGCTGCATTTCGCGCTCGCGCCGCGCGGCGTGCTGTTCCTCGGCCACGCCGAGATGTTGTTGAGTCACACCGACCGATTCACCCCGCTGAACCTGAAGTACCGGTTCTTCCGCAAGGTGGCCACCAGCCCGGTCACCGTCGACCGTCTGGCAGCCGCTGAGACGACCGAGCGCCACGGTGAGGTCTCGGGGATGGACACCATCCGCGACCTGGCATTCCGGGCCGGCCCGGTCGCCCAGATCGTGGTCACCGGGGAGGACACCGTGGCCATGATCAATCACCAGGCCGAGGTGACGTTCGGTCTGTCGGCACGCGACATCGGCCGGTTACTACGCGATCTCGATGTGTCGTACCGGCCGGTGGAGTTGCGCAACTATCTCGAGCAGGCAAAGGTCGAGCGCCGCTCGGCACGTATCCAGGACGTGCAATGGCAGCGTCCGGGCTTCGACCCGGTGTGGTTCGAGATCCACGTCAACCCCCTCGTCGACGTTGAGAACGGCCTGCTCGGAATCTCGATCGTGTTCTTCGACGTCACGGCCACCCGTGCGCTGGTCGACAAGGTGGTGGACACCAACCGTCAACTCGAGACCGCCTACGAGGAACTGCAGTCGACCAACGAAGAACTCGAAACCACCAACGAGGAGCTGCAGTCCACGGTCGAAGAGCTCGAGACCACCAACGAGGAACTGCAGTCGACCAACGAAGAGCTCGAGACCATGAACGAGGAGTTGCAGTCCACCAACGACGAGCTGCACACGATCAACGACGCGTTGCGTGAACGCAGCCTCGAGCTGGAAGAGGCCACGGCGTTCATGGAGTCGATCACCAGCTCGATCAGGCTGGGGTTGGTGGTGGTGGACCGTCAGATGCGCGTGGTGGTGTGGAATCGCGGATGTGAAGAACTGTGGGGTCTGCGCCGCGAAGAGGCGCTGGGAATCCCGCTGCCCAATCTGGACATCGGGTTACCCACCGACGCGGTCAAGCCACTGATAGGCCGCGTCTTCGTCGACGCGGACCTGGCCGAGGAAACGACCGTCGACGCGGTCAACCGCCGCGGCCGAACAGCTCGAATACGAGTGCAGTGCACAGCATTTCGTGCAGCCGATGATTCCGTCAACGGCGCCATGCTGTTGATGGAGGTGGTGGGCTGACCCGCCGGCATCCACCAAACGAAGCGTAGGCCAGATTGCGAAGATTTCGTCCGCAGCGCGTGTCACACTGATCGTCGACAAAGGCTAGCAGACAACATATTTCGTGAAGGCACCGCTGCACGGTGACGCCGAGCGCGCCGAATCGTCTCGGCGGGGTCTGCCGGAGCGGGTATCCGGTTGCGATGACGCAGCACGACGGTAACCGAACGTCCACCGGAGAACCGGACCATACCTGGCTGCGAATCGCGTTCGTGCGACTGCATGAGCTTCCCGTCGACTCGGCGGAACGGAGCCGTTTGCGCGACCGCATCGTCGAAGAGTGCCTGCCGCTGGCCGAACGTATCGCACGCCGCTACGACCGTCGCGGAGAAGCCCATGACGACCTCGTCCAGGTGGCGCGGGTCGGCCTGATGAATGCGGTTAACCGCTTCGACCCGTGCGCCGGCACCGAGTTCCTGTCCTACGCGATTCCCACCATGCTCGGTGAGGTCAAACGGTACTTCCGGGACTTCAGCTGGTCGGTGAACGTGCCGCGTCGACTCAAAGACATCTACCCGTCGCTGGCACCACTGACCAACGACCTCACCCACCGGTTGGGGCGCGCACCAACCGCCGGGGAGCTGGCCAGGGCCTTGGGCGTGGAGCAGGCGGACATCGTTGCCACGCTGACCGCTGCAGCAGGTTTCAAGGCACGGTCGATCGACGAGCAGGCGTCCCGCGAGGACGTCGGCACGCCGGCGCTGATCGACCGGCTCGGCGGCTGCGATCCCGACATGGATTTCGTCGAGGACCGCGATGCGCTGCGCGCTCAGTTGGAGTTGCTGCCGGAACGCGAGTACCGCATCGTCATCATGCGCTTTTTCGAGTCGCTCACTCAGTCCGAGATCGCCACGCGTATGGGCATCTCCCAGATGCACGTCTCGCGCCTGCTCGCCCAGTCGCTGCGCAGGCTGCGCGACGGCATGGTGGAGCGGGCCGACAGCGATGTCGCCTGACAGGTCTACGTGCGCTTGCGCCGTCGCAGCAGTCCCCGCGCCGGGGGCACCTGCGAGGTCATGATCGCGCCGGTGCGGTCCCACACCCGATGCAGTCCCAGTGCGGCGATAAGTTCGGCGCTGAACGACGTCGACGCGTCATCTGCGGTGAGCACACCGGGCCCGTCGGAGCTGATGTCGATGGTCGCGAGCAGCGCGCGTCCGTCTCCCCAGGCGCCCAACGGCTTGCAGTGCCGGTACATCTCGTGCAGCAGCACCGCGAGCCTGATGTCGACGCGGTTGGGCGCGCGGTCGGCGATCACCACAGCATCGAACTCGATCGAGCGCGCAGTGGCGAACGTGCGGTCTACTGTCACGGTTCGGCGGCCGGATGTGAGCTGTCCGCCGACCGGCGCCAGCACCATCGCCTGGGCCCCGACCTTGTCCAGCGCCTTGGCCAGCTTCGCCAGACCGGCCAGGTCGGACGAATTGTCGGCAACGACTGCGACTTTGCGGCCCGCCACCGGGCCGGGTGTGGTGACCACCTGCGACAGCGCGGGGGATCGGAACACCTTTGCCGGTGGGTTGCCTTTCGGGGCAGGCAATCCCAGACCTTCTGCCACCTTGGCGCACAACTCGGAATCGACATTGGCCAGCACCTGCAGCTGACGTTCCTTGATGGCCTGGTCGTAGCACTTACCCAGTTCGAACGTGAACGCCTCGACGATGTGGGTCTGCTCGACGTCGGTCAGCGACCGGTAGAACATGGCCGGCTGGGTGTAGTGGTCGTCGAACGACGCCGGTTTGCCGCGCACCACCTCGCCCTGCACCGGACGCGCGGTGGGCACGTAGGCGCCCTCGCGCTCGTCGGCGAGAACCGGCTCGCCCCCGTCGATGCTGTTGGGCCGGTATGGGGCCTGGCCGGCGTGCACCGCCGTCTGATGCATGCCGTCGCGGAACATGTCGTTGACTGGACAGTGTGGTCGGTTGATGGGCAGCTGCGTGAAGTTCGGTCCGCCCAGCCGCAGCAGCTGAGTGTCGAGGTAGGAGAACAGTCGTGCCTGCATCAGCGGGTCGTTGGTGACCTCGATGCCCGGCACCAGATTGCCGGTGTGGAAGGCCACCTGTTCGGTCTCGGCGAAGAAGTTGGTCGGGTTGCGGTTGAGGGCCAACTTGCCGATCAGCTGGACCGGCACCACTTCCTCGGGCACGATCTTGGTCGGGTCCAGCAGGTCGATGCCGTCGTAGGAGTCGGTGCCGTCGTCGGGCATCACCTGCACTCCGAGTTCGTACTCCAACGGTGCGCCGGAGTCGATACCGTCGGCCATGTCACGCCGGTGGAAGTCGGGATCGCATCCGGCGGCGATCTGGGCCTCCTCCCAGACCTGGGAATGCACCCCGGCCAACGGCTTCCAGTGGAACTTGACCAGGCTGGTCCGGCCCTTGGCGTCGACCAGCCGGAAGGTGTGCACGCCGAACCCCTCCATGGTCCGGAACGACCGCGGGATCCCGCGGTCGCTCATGTTCCACAGCACATGGTGGGTGGCCTCGGTATGCAGCGAGACGAAATCCCAGAACGTGTCGTGGGCCGACTGGGCCTGGGGGATCTCCAGGTCGGGATGCGGTTTGGCGGCATGGATGACGTCGGGGAACTTGATGCCGTCCTGGATGAAAAAGACCGGAATGTTGTTACCGACCAGGTCGAATGTGCCCTCGTCGGTGTAGAACTTCACCGCAAAACCCCGGGTGTCACGAACCGTGTCGGCTGATCCCCGCGAGCCGAGAACCGTAGAGAATCGGCAGAACACCGCGGTCTGTTTGCCCTTGGCGGCCAGGAACGCCGCTTTGGTGAACTTCGCGGCGTTACCGTAAGCCTCGAAGATCCCGTGGGCGGCCGAACCGCGGGCGTGGACCACGCGCTCCGGGATCCGCTCGTGGTCGAAGTGGGTGATCTTCTCGCGCAGGTGGAAGTCCTCCATCAGCGTCGGACCGCGTACGCCGGCCTTGAGTGAGTGATCGGTGTCAGGGATTCGTACACCGTGCGCAGTGGTCAGATGGCGACCTTGCTGGCTACGCGGATCCTCCTGCGATGCAGGTCCTTTCACAGATCCGGTGGCACTGACGACGGTTGGTGCGGACTGCTTGGGTCGGCGGGCGGCGGGCATCGGGCCTCCATGGGCTGGGGTCTACTTACGGCGCATGGTCGTACCCGGCGCCACTGCCAATAAACGCCGAACCGCGGATTGGGTCGTGTCCGGCCCGGGGTGTCGGAGCAATTGGGTAGGGTCCTGCGCGTGAATTCGAGCACTGCCCTGAGCATTCCGTCCGCTGCGGTCAAGAGCGTGACCGTCCGCCTCGCCGAGGAGCTGGAGGTGGCAGAACGGCAGGTCGCAGCCGCGGTGCGACTGCTCGACGAGGGGGCGACGGTGCCGTTCATCGCTCGATACCGCAAGGAGGTCACCGGCAGCCTCGACGACGGTCAGTTGCGCCTGCTCGCGGAGCGGCTCGGGTATCTGCGTGAGCTCGACGACCGTCGCGCCTCGGTGCTGGGCTCGATCGCCGAACAAGGCAAGCTGACCGACGAGCTCGCCGCCGCGCTGGCCGCGGCCGACACCAAGGCCCGCGTCGAGGACATCTACCTGCCCTACAAACCCAAGCGGCGGACCAAGGCGCAGATCGCCCGGGAAGCGGGGCTGCAGCCGCTGGCAGACCAACTGCTCGGCGACCCGACGGTGCGGCCAGAGACCGCCGCCGCGGCGTTCGTCACCGCCGACGTCGCCGACCCCGCTGCAGCGCTGGAGGGCGCACGTCACATCCTGGTCGAACGCGCTGCCGAGGACGCCGAGCTGGTCGGTGCGCTTCGAGAGCGGTTGTGGGAGCATGGCTCGGTCCGCACCCGCCCGGCCCCCGACGCGATGGCCACCGCCCCCGCTGCGCAGAAGTTCCGTGACTACTTCGAGTTCTCCGAGCCTCTGGCGCAGATGCCGTCGCACCGCGTGTTGGCGGTACTGCGCGGGGAGAAGGAGCAGGTGCTCGCATTGACCGTCGATGCGGGCACCGACGAGCAGTACCAGGTGATGATCGCCCAGGCATTGGGCATCGACCTGGCCCGCGACGCGGCCGCCACACCATGGTTGGCGGCCACGGTCGGGTTCGCGTGGCGCACGCGGTTGTCGGTGTCGGCGGCGGTGGACGCGCGGGTCCGGTTGAAGATGCGCGCCGAGCATGACGCGGTCGCCGTATTCGCTCGCAATCTCAAAGACCTGCTGCTGGCGCCGCCGGCAGGCAACCGCACCACACTGGGCCTGGACCCGGGCTTTCGGACCGGCGTCAAGGTCGCCGTCGTGGACGGCACCGGCAAGGTGCTCGAGACCGCGACCATCTACCCGCACCAGCCGCACAAGCAATGGGAGGCCGCCAAGTCGGTGCTCTCCGGCCTGGTGACCCGCCACGCAGTGGAACTCATCGCCGTCGGCAACGGCACGGCCTCGCGGGAGACCGACGCGCTGGCCGCCGAGCTGATCGCCGACGTCCGGGCCGCCGGCGCGGGTGCGCCGACCAAGGCGATGGTCAGCGAGGCCGGCGCGTCGGTGTATTCGGCATCGGCCTACGCCGCCCACGAGCTGGCCGGGCTCGACGTGACGTTGCGCGGAGCCGTCTCGATCGCCCGGCGACTCCAGGACCCGCTGGCCGAGCTGGTCAAGATCGAGCCGAAGTCCATCGGCGTGGGTCAGTATCAGCACGACGTGGCCCCGACGACCCTGGCGCGCAGTCTGGGCGCAGTGGTCGAGGACGCTGTGCATGCCGTTGGGGTCGATCTCAACACGGCTTCGGTGCCGCTGTTGGCTCGGGTTTCGGGTATCAGCGAGTCTCTGGCGGAAGCCATCGTGGCGCACCGCGACAGGACCGGACGATTCACCAGCCGCCGCGCGCTGCTCGACGTGCCGCGCCTGGGGCCCAAGGCTTTCGAGCAGTGCGCGGGTTTCCTGCGGATCCGCGACGGGCAGGATCCACTCGACGGATCCGGTGTGCATCCTGAGTCCTATCCGGTGGTACGCCGGATCCTCGACCGCGCCGGGGTCACACTGGGCGAGATCATCGGCAACCAGCGGCTGCTGCGTGGTCTGCGGCCGACCGAGTTCGCCGACGAGCGCTTCGGTGTCCCCACCGTCACCGACATCCTGGCCGAACTCGAGAAGCCCGGCCGCGATCCGCGTCCGGCGTTCACCACCGCCACCTTCGCCGACGGTGTCGAGAAGGTCGCCGACCTGAAAGTGGGAATGGTGCTCGAGGGAGTGGTCACCAACGTGGCCGCCTTCGGCGCGTTTGTCGATATCGGCGTCCACCAGGACGGTCTGGTGCACGTCTCGGCGATGTCTGACCGCTACATCTCCGACCCGCATGAAGTGGTGCGCTCGGGTCAGGTGATCCGCGTCAAGGTCGTCAGCGTCGACGTCGAACGACAACGTATCGGCCTGAGTCTGCGCCTCAACGACGACGCCGCTGCCGCCCCGAAGAACCGAGACCGCCAACGCGACGGGGGCGGCAATTCGGGCCGGCGCCGGCCCGCGGAGAAGCGAAACAACCCGAAGAACAACAACTCTCAGCGGGATGACAAAGGTCGCGGAAGGCAGAACAACGGTCCGAGCGGCTCGATGGCTCAGGCCTTGCGCGAGGCGGGTTTCGGGCGGTGATCGCCGCGGCGCGCCGGCACCCGATCGCGCTCACCTGCGCGGTCGCGGTCCTCGCCGTCGCTCTGGTCGCCGGATGCACCCGCACGGTGGACAGCCCGCTCGCCCGGCCGGAGACGGTGGCCGCGCCCATCTCCACACTGCAGGTGCACGACCTGCTCAGCCCGGAAGTCCAAGACGGAGAAGGCAACCTGTTCGTCTCGGTCGACCCCGACCGCTGCAGCGGGCTGGCCCGAGAGGTCGATCCCCCGTTCCTGGCGACGCTACGGCCGATGGCCTCCGCCGGCGGGCACTGGACCACCCCCGACGCAGCGGTCTACGTCGAAGAGATGGTCGCGGTCTACCGCTACGATTTCGATTCCGGTGCAGCGCTGGAGAACGTGCGCGACACCATCCAGGCGTGCCGCGACACACCGCTGTCGGTCACCACGATGCGGGGCCGAACCTACGTCTTCCGCGCGGAACCGGGCGCAGCGGAGCCCCCCGCGGACAGTGTGCTGTGGTCGCTGCGGGCCGCGGACTGGAACTGCGACAATGCGTTCGTCGCCGCCCACAACGCGGCAATCGAGATCACCGCGTGCGGTGCCGCGGCGGGCTTCGATGCGGCGCCATTGGCCACCGACGCCCGCTTCCGCATCGAAGCGCTGGCCAACACCACCGCTTGAGGCCGACCTATCGCAGCTCTTCCTCGGCGGCGGCCAGTGCCGCGAATTCTTCGTCGGGGGAGTTGGCCACCAGGTGGTGGCGGCTGTAGATGCCGAAGTAGGCCATGAACAACCCGAACACGACCAGACAGCAGAACGCGGCCACCGGGTTGACGAGGAACGTCGCGATGACCGCGAATACCGCGATGACCAAGGCGAATCCGGTGGTGACCACGCCGCCCGGGGTGCGGTACGGGCGCGGCATCTCGGGTGCTCGCACGCGCAGCACGATATGGCTGACCATCATCAGCACATAACTCAACGCCGCCCCGAACACCGCCATGTTGAGCAGCAGGTCGCCCTGCCCCGTCAGCGACAAGCCGAACCCGATGACTCCGGGGATCACCAGGGCCAGCGTCGGTGCCTTACGACGGTTGGTCACCGACAGCGCCGGGGGCAGGTAACCCGCGCGCGACAGCGCGAACAACTGGCGCGAGTAGGCGTAGATGATCGAGAAGAAGCTCGCGATCAGACCGGCCAACCCGATGTAGTTGACGACCCTGGCCCAGGTGCCGTCGCCGAGGGCTTCGACCAACGGATTACCGGACTCCGACATCGCCGCCGCACCTCCGGCGCCGGTGGCCAACACCAGCACCGTCACACAGGTCACCAGCAGGACCGCGATGCCAGCGATGATGCCGCGGGGGACGTTGCGCCTCGGGTCAGCGGCTTCTTCGGCCGCCAGCGGCACCCCCTCAATGGCCAAGAAGAACCAGATGGCGAACGGCAGAGCGGCCCACACACCGAGCAGGCCGAACGGCAGCAGAGGCGAGGCCCCGGCGGCGTCGGTGACCGCGATATCGGTGAGGTTGGCCGAGTCGAACTGCCCGGCTGCGGCGAAGGCGAAGACCACCAGGCCGATCAGCGCGATCGCGGTGATGACGAACATGACTTTGAGCGCTTCGCCCACGCCGGCCAGATGGATACCGACGAAGATCACGTAGGCGGCCAGATAGACCCACCAGCCGTCTTCGATGCCGAAGAGCCCCAACGACTCGACATAGGCCCCGATGAACGTGGCGATCGCCGCCGGCGCGATCGCGTACTCGATCAGGATTGCCGTGCCGGTGGCGAAACCGCCCCACGGTCCCAGGGCGCGACGGGCGAAGGTGTACCCGCCGCCAGCGGCTGGTAGTGCCGAGGACAGCTCGGCCATCCCGAGAACCAAGGCCAGGTACATGCAGGCGATGATCGCGGCCGCGATCGCCAGGCCCCCGAAACCGCCTTCGGCCAAGCCGAAGTTCCATCCGGAGTAGTCGCCTGAGATGACGTAGCCGACGCCGAGCGCGGCCAGCAGCAGCCAACCCGCGCTGCCGGATTTGAGCTGACGCTTCTCCAGGTAGGCGGCCGACTCGCGATGCGCTTCGAAGCTGTGGGCCTTATGGTCGTGGCGACGGTCGGTACTCATGACATACGACTCCGTTCGACGGTGTAGCTGCACACTACGGAACGGTGGGGTTCGTGGTGTCTGTAACGGCGCGTCTGCTGTACCCGATACATCGCACACACACTGCTCGGATGACGGAAGGACCCGCCCGTGGGCGTAGTGATGGGGCTGTCGCTGACCTCCGATGAGGTGGTGTGGGCGCTCATCGACGCCGCGGACGACCATGGGTGTCGTCTGCTTGACCACGACGCGCTGGCCGTAACCGACCTCGGCGACACAGCGGTAAAGGCCGCGCGCAGCGCCTTGGCGCTCGCAACCGCCGACGGCGTCGACATCGACGTCGTCCGGGTCGTCGTCGGGCCCGGCGATGTCCCCGATGAGATCCCCGACGATGTCGTTGTCCGGTTGCGGTCCATGGGTTTTCGCAGCGCCGAGGTAGTGGGCCCCCCAGGTGCCCTCGATGCTTTGCAGAGTTTCACCCCCTGCCTGCGCGCGGCCATCGGCGCGGCGGCGTACCCGTCCCGGCGTGCGTGCGCCACTCCGGCTTCGGCCGCCCCGACCCGTGCTCGGCGAAGCCTGGTGGCCGGCGTGCTGGGCGCAGCCGCGGCCGCGGTGCTCTCGGTACTGTTCGTGACCAACGGCTCGATGCCGCAGAACGCCCATGCGACCCCCGCGGTCGAGGCGACTGCGGCGGCAACCGAGTCGGGATGGATCAGTGTCCCGGTGGCGTCGACCACGGGCGCCCAGGTGACCCGCAAGGTCGTCACCGCGCCGCCGCTGCAGTCGGCCCCGGCCTCGGTGGCATACGACTCGGCCCCGGCCTCGGTGGCATATGACTCGGCCCCGGCCTCGGTGGCATATGACTCGGCCCCGGCCTCGGTGCCTGCTGCCGTAGCTCCGCTGCCGGAGGCGGCCGCTGCGGTCGCCCCGGCACCTGAGTTGACGGCTGCGGTGGCCCCGGTGTCGGAGGCCCCCACCGCTGCGACGTCGCAGCCGCACCTCGACAGCACCGCGCCGCTAGCCGGTCCGCCACCCGCAGTGCCCGCGGACCCGGCAGCGCCGACCGCAGCGCTGGAGATGACAGATCTGTCGAACGTGTTCACTGCGCTGCCCTGAGCGCTTACGGTCATGGGGTGACAGCCGCACCCCAGCTGGCCACCTCGGCCGGCGACGTCGTCGAATCCGCCCGTCAGATGCGTGAACTGGTGGCCACCCAGGCCGCCGAGTCCGAGCGCATCAGGACCTTGACACCCGAGGTCGTCGATGCGATGTGGTCGACCGGCCTGATGACGGCCTTCAACCCGGTGGCCGCCGGCGGCGTCGAACCATCGTTCGCCGAGATGATCGAGACGTGGATCGAGATGGCATGGCAAGACGGGTCTTTCGGCTGGATAGGGATCGCCAATCTGCCGTCCTCGTTCGCTGCGGCCTGTTACCTGCCTGATGAAGGCTTCACCGAGGTGTTCAGTGCGAACGCAAACCATGTGACGATGGGCGGCCAATTCTTCCCCAACGGGCAGGGCGCTGCCGTCGAGGGCGGATACCGGCTCAACGGGTCGTGGAGCTTCGGGTCCGGGACCGGCCATGCCGAGTACGTTGCGGCGGGCTTTTTCCCGATGGACGACGGGCAGATGCGCTGGGTCAGTGAGGGCGTGCCCGATATGCAGGTCGCCGTGGTGCCCCGCAGTGAGGTGACGTTCAACGACGGCTGGCACGTGCAGGGGCTCAAGGGAACCGGCTCCTACGACTACGCGATCGAGGACGTCTTCGTCCCGCACAGTCGCACGTTTGCGCTGTTCACCCGTGCACCTCACCGGGGCGGTTCACCGGCCACCAGGATGGGCATGATGCCGGTGACCGCAGCCGGACACGCGGCCTGGGCGCTTGGCGTGGCCAAGAGCATGCTCGACGATGTGAGTGAGCTCGCCGCGACCAAGTATCGGATGAGCGACATGGCTGCGCTGGCCACCCGCCCGACGTTCCAGAAGGGACTGGCCCATCATGTCGCGGCGTGGCGTGCCGCGCGGCTGCTGGTGCTCGACGCGTTCGGCGCTGCCGAGGCGTGCGTGGCCGGTGGCGACGACCTGACCCCGACGATGCGGGCCGATATGCGGGTGGCCGCGGTGTTCGCCACCGACACCGCCCGTCAGTGCGCGGAGTGGGCTCACCTGGTGGCGGGTACCAGTGCCATTCGGGAAGGCACCCGCCTCGAGCGGGCGTTCCGTGATCTCTACACGGGCACCCAACATGCGTTCATCAGCGAGAAAGTCGCAATCGACGCGGCGCAGGTGTGGCTGGGGATCGTCGAGGATCAGTTCGGGCTCTGAGATAGCAGCGTCGGGCCGTCGACCACCTCGGCCAGGAAACGCCGGCTGGCCAGCAGATAACACCCGATGGCAGCCAGATGCATCACCGGCACCACACACAGCAACGCCCGTCCCAGTGACATGACGCCCATGCTGTCCTTGAGAGCGTCGCTGATCATGCCGACCACCAGCGGTCCGATCGAGCCGAGGATGGCGCTGAAGAAAAGGAACACCGCCGAGGCCGTTGCCCGCTGCTCCGGCGGTACCAGCCGTTGGATCGCCGCGATCGACGGCGCCATGTACGCCGTGCCCACCACATAGCTCAGCGCGATGAACAGCACGGCGGCAGCATGGTTACCGACCAGAAACCCCAGCATCGAGAACGGCAACAGCGACGCGGTCATCACCGAAACCAGCCACAGCAGCCAGCGCGGGTCGCGGGCGCTCAGCCGGTCGGCGATGCGGCCGACGACCAACAGCCCGAGAATCCCGGTCGCGCCGGTGGCCAGGCCGTAGTACAGGCCGACATCACCGAGCGGCATGCCGTGGGCGCGCATCAGGAATGCCGGGGCGAATGTCGTCAGCGCATACCCGGCCACCGAGATGCACGCCGCGCCGAACACGATCGCCAGATAGCTGGGCTTGCGCAGGATCTCCCACCAGCTCCCGGAAACCGGTGCCGCGGCGGTGTATTCGGTCCGCGGCGACTGGCGCCGTCCGACGACGACGAGTACCACCGGCACGAACGCGACACTCAGGGCGCCCATGATGAGGAAGGCCGCGCGCCAACCCAGGGCCTGGGCCAGCAGGCCGCCGGCGATCAGGCTGGCGGCGCTGGCCAGTGGGATGGCCAGGGTGATCACCGCCAGCGGTGCCGCGCGCCGCTCCGGCGCGAAATTGCGTGCGACGTAGGCGTGGGCGGCCGGCGTGGACCCGGCCTCACCGATGGCGACCCCCACCCGGGTCAGCGCCAGCTGGAATCCGGATTGCACCGCGCCGCCGAGCATCGTCATCAGACCCCACAGCGACAGACACCCGGACACCACCAGCCCGTAGGCACCGCGGTCAGAGATGCGCGCGATCGGGATGCCGACGATCGCATAGACCGCGAGGAAGCCGAATCCGTTGATCACCCCGATTGCGGTGTCTGACAGCGACAAGTCCTGCCGGATCGGCTCGGCGAGCACCGCGGGCAGGAATCTGTCGGCATAGTTCAGGGTCCCGACGACGGCGAGGACCGACACCGCGGCCCACGCTCGCCGCGGGGTGTGGGTCTGGTCGGTCAGGACAGGTGGCGGTGCCGTCATCACTGATCTCCTCACCCGCAGGGCATTACAGACGGCCATCAGAATGTCATGCGGCGCCGGAGCAATGGGTTCAAACCCGTCGGTTGGACGGGTGACCCCCAACCCCGTGCGAGCGGCGCGTCCAGTGGTTAACTATGCTAACCACCTGACGCCGGATCAACTGAAGGTGAGCCGATGACCTTGACCAAGAACGCATTGTCCGCCGTCGCCGCGGCCGCGCTGACGACCGGGTTCCTGCTCGGGGGCGCAGTGTCGGCAAGCGCGCAACCGGCACCGCCGCCACCTCCGCCGGTGTTGGGCGAGCAACCCCCGCATTGGGCCCCACCCAAACCCGCTGAGGTGTGGATCGGCCAGCCCGTGGTGTGGAACTCGGCCTGGGGCGGACGCTGGGGCGTGTGGATCAACGGAGGGTGGATCTCGCTGACGTCTAATCCGGTCACCGGGGGAGGCTGAACAACCGCAGCACCGATGTAGATCCGTGACGTGTCTAGCTGGGCTATACAATCGCTGCGGAGACCCGACCGCACGACGAAGCAGGAGAAATCATGACCGGACTGACCAGTCGCGTCGCCCGCGCGGGTCTGGGGATCCTCGGAGCCGCAGTCATGACCCTGGGCCTGGCCGGTCCGGCGATGGCGGATTCCACCGATGACTATCCGATCCCGCGTCGGATCATCCACACCCAGTGCGATGTCGAGCAGTACATGGCGGCGGCGCGCGACACCAGCCCGATCTACTTCGAGCGCTACATGATGGATCGCAGCAACCGGCCCGCCGACGTCCAACAGGCCGCGTTCGATCGGATCCACTGGTTCTTCTCGCTGGATCCGGTGGGCCGGCGCCAGTACTCGGAGAACACCGCCACCAACGTCTTCTACGAGCAGGTGGCCACTCGCTGGGGTAACTGGGCGAAGCTGTTTTTCAACAACAAGGGTGTGGTGGCCCATGCCACCGACGTCTGCATGAACTACCCGCGAGGCGACATGTCTGTGTGGGACTGGCCGGTCGCGCGCTGAGCGCTCGCGCGCAAGTCGGCTACCGCGCCTGATCCAGAATCGGCAGTGTCGCCGGGCAGTACGTCCGCAGACCTGCGGCGAGGAACTGCCACGCCTGCTCGGTCGTCGAGCCCCGCTGCAGCTGATTGTGCACGAAGTGGGCGGCTTCGAACGCGTCGGCATCCACACCGGTGGCGATCCGCTTGCAGGAAATCTTGCCGATCCAGGCGTTGTAGTCCTTCTGCCCGTAGATGCCGTAGGTGTTCAGCTCATTGGTGAAGGCGGTGTCGGGGTCGGCTGCCGCCGGTGCGGCCAAGACCAGCCCCGCCGCCGGTGCGCCGAACAGCACGCTGGCGGCGACCGCCGCACCACCGATCAGTGCACGCTTCATACCTTCACTCCTTCAGACGGATCCGATTGCAGTCCAGGGGGTTTCGGCCACGGTGACGGCACCGGCCGGGTGCGCACCCGCTGCGGCCACCAGAACCACGGACCCAACAGCGCCGCGATCGACGGTGTCATGAACGCTCGGACCACCAAGGTGTCGAACAGCAGACCCAATCCGATGGTGGTGCCGACCTGGGCGATGACGGTCAGCTCGCTGATCGCCATCGACATCATGGTAAGCGCGAACACCAGCCCGGCGGCGGTTACCACCGAGCCGCTCCCGCCCATCGCCCGGATGATGCCGGTACGCAGGCCGGCATGGATCTCCTCCTTGAGCCGGGAGACCAGCAGCAAGTTGTAGTCGGCGCCGACACCGAGCAACACGATCACCGCCATCGCGAACACCATCCAGTGCAGCTCGATGCCCAGAATGTGCTGCCACACCAGGATTGACAGACCGAACGAGGCGCCCAACGACATGGCCACGGTGCCGACGATGACCGCCGCTGCGACGATGGCGCGGGTCAGGATGAGCATGATGATGAAGATCAGCCCCAGCGCCGATATTCCGGCGATGAGCAGGTCGTAGTTGTTGCCGTCCTGCATGTCTTTGAACGTCGCCGCAGTGCCACCGAGGTAGATCTTGGACCCCTCCAACGGGGTGCCCTTCACCGCTTCTTTGGCCGCGGTCTTGATCCCGTCGATCTTGGCCACACCCTCCGGGCTGAGCGGGTCTCCCTCGTGGGAGATGATGAACCGCACCGCATGGCCGTCGGGGGACAGGAACTGCTCGAGCCCGCGCTGAAAGTCCTTGTTGTCGAAGATCTCCGGCGGGAGATAGAACGAGTCGTCGTTCATCGCGTCGTCGAATGCCTGGCCCATGGCGTCGGCGCCGTCGGACATCGCCGCCATCTGATCCTGCATGCCCTTTTGCGACTGATACATCGTCAGCATCATCGTGCGCATGGTCTTCATGGTCTGGATCATCTCGGGCATCAACGCCACCATCTGCGGCATCAACGCATCCAGCCGCTGCATATCGGGCAGCAGCGCTTTGATGTCGTCGGTCATCAGGTTGATGCCGTCAAGTGTGTCGAACACCGACCGCATCGCCCAACAGACCGGGATGTTGAAACAGTGTGGTTCCCAGTAGAAGTAGTTGCGGATGGGCCGGAAGAAGTCGTCGAAGTTGGCGATGCTGTCGCGGAGGTCTTCGATGTTGCCGACCATGCCCTCCATCTTCGTCACCATGTCGTGGGTGATTTCCGACATCTCCTGGGTCAGGCTCGACATCTTCTCCATCGTCGCGATGGTGGTGGCCATCTCGTCGGCCTGTACCAGCATGTCGGCCATCCGGTCCTGCATGTACTTCTCGTTGAGCCGCTGCGTGGTGCCCTGCATGCTCATCTGGAACGGAATCGAGGTGTGCTTGATGGGCTTACCGTCGGGCCGGGTGATGGCCTGTACCCGGGCGATGCCTTCCACTCGGAACAGCGCCTTGGCGATCTTGTCGATCACCAGGAAGTCCGCGGAGTTGCGCAGGTCGTGGTCGCTCTCGATCATCAGCAACTCGGGGTTCATCCGGGCCTGGTCGAAATGCTCGTCGGCCACGGCGTAACCCTCGTTGGCCGGTAGGTCGGCGGGCAGGTAGTCGCGGTCGTTGTAGTTGGTCTGGTATCCCGGCAGGGCCAACAGACCGACCAGGGCCAGCGCGATGGTCGCGACCAGGATGGGGCCCGGCCAGCGCACCACTGCCGCGCCGACCTTGCGCCAACCGCGGATGCGCATCGCGCGCTTGGGCTCCAGGATGTTGCCGAACCGGGTGACGACGCTGATCACCGCAACCATCAGGACCACGCCGGCCAACATCACCACCGTCATCCCGATGGCAAGCGGGACACCGAGGGTCTGGAAGTAGGGCAGGCGGGTGAAGCTCAGGCAGAACGTCGCACCGGCGATGGTCAGACCCGAGCCCAGCACCACGTGCGCGGTGCCGTGGAACATCGTGTAGTAGGCGGTCTCTTTGTCCTCGCCGTTGGTACGGGCCTCCTGATAGCGGCCCGTCAGGAAGATCGCGTAGTCGGTCGCCGCGGCGATGGCCAGCGTCACCAACAGGTTCGTCGCGAACGTCGAGAGCCCGATGATCTCGTGGTAGCCGAGGAACGCCACCACGCCGCGCGCGGTGGTCAGGGACAACACCACCATCACCAACGTGATGAGCACCGTCACGATCGAGCGGTAGACCAGCATCAGCATCACGAAGATGACCGCGAAGGTCACCATTTCGATGGTGCGGACGCTGCGATCACCGGCGATGTGCTGGTCGGCGGCCAGCGCAGCGGGACCGGTGACGTAGGCCCGCACTCCCGGCGGCGGCTCCAGGCCCGCGACGATGTCCTGGACGGCTTCGACGGATTGGTTGGCCAGCGCCTCACCTTGGTTGCCGGCGAGCTTGACCTGCACGTAGGCGGCCTTGCCGTCGTTGCTCTGGGATCCCGATGCGGTCAGCGGGTCGCTCCAGAAGTCCTGCACCGACTGCACATGGGTGGTGTCGGCCTCAAGCCGCTCGACCAGCTCGTCGTACCAGGCGTGGGCCGCTTCGCCGAGTGGCTCGTCTCCCTCGAACACGATCATCACCGAGCTGTCGGAGTCGCCTTCCTCGAACAGCTCTCCGACCCGGTGCATCGAGATCATCGACGGAGCGTCTTTGGGGCTCATCGAGACGGCGCGCATCTCGCCGACCGCTTCGAGCTGCGGCACCGAGATGTTCAGGACAGCGATCAGCACGATCCAGCCCAGGATGATGGGCACCGCGAAGGTCCGGATCGCCCGCGCAATAAACGGCCGGTGCGGCCGGCGCGGCGGCGGGAACGAGTCCGTCGGGGCGTCGTGAACCGACGTGCTCATGCGTTCTTCACAAGGCAGAAGGTCTGGGCATTCACACCCGTGGAGGTTCTCTCGTCCTTGAGCTCGTCGTCGACGAAGATGCGACACGTGATCGTGCTGCCGTCACCCTGGGCGACGACGTTGGGGGCCGCCGAGGGCTCGGTGGTGCTCAGGGTCAGCGACCACGGCAGGCTGACCGCATCGATGCGCTGCGGTTTGGCGGCGAGATCGAGGTAGTTCACGTCGGCGTAGGACCCGCTACCGGTGATCTCGTAGCGCACGATCTTCGGGTCGAAAGGCTCCGGCAGGTCGGCGAAGTTGCGCGGTGTCTCGATGATTCCCTCGGAACCGAAGAATGTTCGGATGCGCGACACGGTCAGGCCAGCGATGACCACGATGACCACGATGAGCAGGGGCAGCCACGTCTTTTTCAGGACGGCGATCATGACGTCCGACCCCGACACATGCCCCGCATCCCACCTCTGATTTCGTTCTGACTGTTCGGACGATCGTAACTTAGCCGGTATAACTTCTCACTCGCCGCCAGATTAGCTCAAGCAATTGTGTCTCTGCTAACCCTGCGTGGTCCGGTGCGGTCCAGGTCACTGCCAGACCCTTGACCCAGACCGAAGCGCGCTGTTACACATACCGAAACCGGCATGCTGTGCGATCGCCCAAGACCGGCGCCGACCAGGAGTGTGTACTCGATGAGGGTGTACTACGACCCCTATGACGTCGGAATCACGGCCGACCCGTATCCCACTTATGCCAGGCTGCGCGACGAGGAGCCACTGTATTACAACGAGCGCTACGACTTCTGGGCGCTATCCCGCCACGCCGACGTGGAAAGGGCGCTGCTGGATTGGGAGACCTTCTCCAACAGTCGCAGCGACATCCTGGAACTGGTCAAGTCCGAGTTCGATATGCCCGACGGCGTGATGATGTTCGAGGATCCGCCCGCTCACACGATGCTGCGCGGGCTGATGTCGCGGGTGTTCACCCCGCGGCGGATGGCCGAGATCGAGGATCAGATCCGTCAGTACTGCATCAACTGTCTGGATCCGCTGGTGGGCTCCGGTGGCTTCGACATCATCGGCGAACTGGCCGCGATGATGCCGATGCGGGTGATCGGCATGCTGCTGGGCATTCCGGAGTCCGAGCAGGTGTCGGTACGCGACGCCAACGACGCCAACCTGCGCACCAAACCCGGTGCCCCGATGAAGGTCGCCGACGCGGACAGGATCGCCGACGGCCGCATCTACGCCGATTACGTGCAGTGGCGGTCGGACAACCCGTCCGACGACCTGATGACAGCCCTGCTCAACGTCGAGTTCACCGACGAAGACGGCGTGCATCGCAAGCTGACCCGCAAGGAAGTCCTGCACTACACCCAAGTGGTGGCCGGCGCCGGCAATGAGACCACGGGCCGGCTGATCGGATGGTTGGCCAAAGTGCTCGCCGAGCACCCGCAACAGCGCCGCGAGATCGTCGAGGACAGATCGCTGGTACCGCGCGCGGTCGACGAGACGCTGCGCTTCGAACCGACCGGCCCGCATGTCGCGCGTTGGGTGGCCAGGGACTTCGCGGCCTACGACATGATGGTGCCGGCCGGCAGTGCCATGTTGCTGCTGTTCGGCGCGGCCAACCGCGACGGGCGCCGCTACCGCAATCCCGACACCTTCGACATCCACCGCGACAACATCAGCCACCTGACCTTCGGCAAGGGGCTGCACTACTGCCTGGGAGCCAACCTGGCCCGCCTGGAAGGTCGGGTCGCACTCGACGAACTGCTCAACCGGTGGCCGGAGTGGGATATCGACTACGACAGCGCCCGGCTGGCTCCCACCTCCACCGTCCGCGGTTGGGAGCACCTACGAGTCCTGGTGCCCTGAACGCGCTCAGTCGGTGCCGTCGGCCGGGTCGCTGTTTTCGCTGTCGTTGTTTGCGCTGGCGTCGAGCACGCTGACCGCGATGCCGTAGGGCAGGAAACGCACCCGACGGTTGGGATCGGTGTTGTTCTTGTTGGCGCGCAACGCATCCAGCTCGGTCGGGTAGACCTGCTCGATGTGGGCACCTCCGGTGTCGTCAACGGTGTAAACGGCCCACACACCGTCACCGGTATCACCGGTGGTCGGTGGCTCGGCGCGGCGACCGGACGGCCGGGCGAACTCGTCGAACAAACCCGACCATCCCGGGCGGTCGGCCGGGGTGGACATGAACCGACCCAGACCGTCGAGCACCTCGCGCAACCCTTCACCGGCCTCGCGAACGACACGGTCGAAATCCTCGGGATCGAACCCGAAAGGCCCGTTTCTGCTCATGCTGGCTCCTCCTGACAGCCGGGCGGACGAGCTCGGCACTACCGTCCAGTGTGCCTGTCGCGGTGGGGGGCGTCGACTGTGGCAGCGGCACGTGGTAGGCAACGATATGGCTACCACCCGGTCCGACCTGCTCACCGCAGCGCAGCGGTCGCTGACCGCCGCCAACGCCCACGACCGAGAGGGCTGGATCGGGCTGTTCACCGACGACGGACGTGTCGAAGACCCCGTCGGCTCGGCACCACACCGGGGACGAGCGGCGATCGCGCGGTTCTACGACACCTTCATCGGGCCGCGCACCATCAACTTCCACCCGCACGCCGACATCGTCAGCGGCACCACCGTCGTGCGCGATGTGACGCTCGAGATCGCGATGTCGTCGGCGCTGACGATGCAGGTGCAGACGTTTATCCGTTACGACCTGCGCGAGGTCGACGGTGCCTGGCGGCTCGCGGCGTTGACGGCGTACTGGGAACTACCGGCGATGATGCGGCAGTTCGCTCGCGGCGGCCTGGCTGCGCTGCCGGCCGGAGCTGCCCTGGGCCGCACGATGCTGACCAACCAGGGGCTGCTCGGCAGCCTCGGATTCGCCGGCGGGTTCTTCGGACTGGGATCAGCGGGCAAGAATCTGTTCGCGAACTTTCTCGACGCCGCATGCAGCGGTGACGAGGTCGGGCTGCGCCGGGTTACCGCGGGCACGTCGCTCACCCGCGGCGACAATGGTCCTGTCACGAGTTCAGAGTTGGCCGCCGAGCTTGCCGGGGCGCACTGGGACAAGCTGATCACCTCCGGACGATCGGTGGCAGCGCGCCTCGAGCGCGACGGGATCGACGGGGTGATGTTCGGTCAGGTGCGCGGCCGGGTAGGCCACGAGCGCGCGGCGCTGTCGCGACTGTGCTGGTTCACCGACGAAAGGTGAACACGACAAACCCGATCTGCCCGGGTTGTCGCGCTGCGCGCGCGCCGCGTGTCAAGCTGACACCACCATGGATATGTCCGCCGACGCTGCGCCTTATGTGTCCTACGAGGAATTCGGCCGCCGGTTCTTCGAAGTCGCCGTCAACGAAGAACGGGTAGGCGGCGCCATCGCCCAGATCGCCGGGGAAGCCTTCGAAATGGGGCCGATCGCGCAGGGGCCGGGCAAGCTGGCCAAGGTGACCGCGAAGGTGCGGATCCAGCAGCCGCGAGTCAGCCGCACTCTGGGCGAGCTGATCACCTTCGGCATCCGGATCCCGCTGGAGATCGACATGGTCGTCGATCTGCGCATCGACAAGCCCAAGTTCATGGTGTTCGGCGAGATCGCGCTCAAGGCCACCGCACGCGCCGCCGAACCGTTGCTGTTGATCCTCGATGTCGAGAAGCCGCGCGCCTCGGACATCGCCATCCACGTCACCTCAAAAACGCTGCGCGCCGAAGTGGTGCGCATCGTGGGCGGTGTCGATGCGGAGATCAAACGCTTCATCGCGATGCACGTCGCCGGAGAGATCGACAGCCCGGAATCCCAGCAGGCCAAGATCATCGACGTCGCACAGCAACTCGACGAGACCTGGACGGGAATCTGATCGCCCACCTCGGCGGTAAGAACGCCGGCCCCGGCCGCCTGGTCTGACATGCCCAAGCTCAGCGCCGGACTATTGCTGTTCCGCGACCGTGGCGGTGTCCTGGAGGTGTTGATCGGTCACCCTGGCGGCCCGTTCTGGGCAGCTAAGGATGAGGCGGCGTGGTCGATCCCGAAAGGCGAATACGACCACGGCGATGACCCGTGGCTGGTCGCGCTGCGGGAGTTCGAAGAGGAGCTCGGCAAACCCGCACCGCACGGCCCCAGGATCGAGCTCGGAGCGCTGCGACAGCCCAGCGGCAAGGTTGTCACCGTGTTCGCGGTACGCGGTGACCTCGATCTCGAGGGCGCCGTCAGCAATACGTTCACACTCGAATGGCCCAAGGGTTCAGGGAAATTCACGGAGTTTCCGGAGATCGATCGGGTGGCGTGGTGTGATGTGCCGACCGCCCGGATCAAACTCCTCAAAGGTCAACGGCCACTGCTTGATCGGCTGGTCGCCGCCGTTGGGGGCGGCGCTGCTGATTAGGTCGCGCTACAGATCAAGCGTCAGGGTCGAATCTGCTGCCGCCCGCGACACGCAGGTCAGGATCTGGCCGGCGGCTCGTTCGGGTTCGGACAGCAGCGTGTCACGGTGGTCGACGTCGCCTGCCAGAACCTGGGTACGGCAGGTTCCGCAGAACCCTTGTTGGCACGAATATGGCGGAGTGACAGCGGATCTGCGCAGCGCAGCCAGCAGCGTCTCGTCGGCGCCGACGGTGACCGTCTGACCCGTTGACCCGACAATGACGTCGAACGGGTGTCCGTCGACGACAGGAGCTGCAGCGAACCGTTCGAAGTGCAACTCCACGTCGTCGCGACCGACGAGCGCTGCGCGGATGGCGGTCAGCATCGGCGCCGGTCCGCAGGCGTAGACGGCGGTCGCGGCGGTGCAGTCACCGAGCAACTCCTCGGCGTCTGGGATCCCATGCCGATCGTCGGTGCGTACCACGACCGAGTCACCCAACGTGCCGACCTCGTCGAGGTAGGGGAGACTGTCGGCCGAGCGGCCGGCGTAGACCATCGACCAGTCGATTCCCAACTGCCGTGCGTAGCGGAGCATCGGCAGTATGGGTGTGATGCCGATACCGCCGGCGACGAAGCGCAGCCGCCGGGTCGGTGACCCGTAGCCGGGAACCGTCAGCGGAAATGCATTGCGGGGGCCGTGTGTATGCACCACAGCGCCGACGGCCAGATCGTGTACCTCGATCGACCCGCCGCCACCGTCGGGGATGCGACGCACCGCGATCCGGTAGCCCTCGCGTGAGCCCGGGTCTCCGCACAAGGAGTACTGCCGGATCCGGCCGCTGGGCAAGTGCACGTCGATGTGCGAGCCGGGATGCCAGCGCGGCAGCGCACCGCCGTGCGCCGCGGTCAGGGTCAGTTCCACCACGTCCTGATCGCGGGCAACGACGCGGCGCTGCGCCACGGTCAGCGCAATGAGGTCGCCGGCCGCGCCTCCGGGTGGGCGCGGCCGCCGCAACACCGTCGCCGCCGACAGCATGCCGGAGATCGCGACACCGGCCAGCCGCACTGTGACGTTGCGTGTGCGGTGCTGGTGCTGGGTCATCACAGGTGGGCGGCGCGTGCCGCGGGGGAGGCCGCCAGGTAGGCCACCGCCTGGGCGGTGGAGCCCACGTGCTCAGGGGAGTATCGCGGCCGGAAGTAGGACAGCGTGCTGGTTCCGAACAGCTGCCGGTAGCAGGGCAGCAACCCCAGCTTCGAGTCCCGCATCCGCATCCGGTTGAAGGTCCACCAGTTGGCCCGCACGTTCGGGTCGTTCTTGACCAGATACCACGCCGCACGCTGGAAGAAGACGAACAGCATCGGCGCCGCGACGCTCATCGCCCGGATGCGGCTGAGGTAGCTGTCGTCGAAGTAGACGGCGACGTCATGGGCGACGCTGCGGTGCTCGACCTCCTCGCTGCCATGCCAGCGGAACAGGTCGACCAAGGTCGGGTCCGCGCCGTGGTCGTCCCAGGCGCAGTTGAGCGCGAAGTCGCCCATTACGGCGGTGTAGTGCTCGATGGCGGCGATCAGCCACAGTCGTTCGCGCAAATGGTTCATCCGGCGGCGGGGATCAGCTGTGTCCGACGGTGCCAGGACCTGGCTGAAGATGTGCTCGATCTGGGCCAGGATCGGGGCGGGATTCACGCCGTGCTCGACCATGTAGTCATGCAGGACTTGTTCGTGCACGTCGGCATGGGTGGCCTCTTGGCCGATGAACCCTCGGATGTCGTCGGCGAGCTTGGGGTCCTCGACGAAGGGCAGTGCCTCGTTGAATGTCTCGACGAACCACCGCTCACCGGCGGGCAACACGATGTTGAGCACGCTCACCACGTGTGAGGCGACGGGGTGACCGGGAATCCAGTGCAGCGGGACACCATCGACGTCGAATTGCACCCGCCGGGCCTGGATCTGCACCGGCCCGGGGTCGATCTCATGGTCGAAGCGGCGCGGTCGCAACATCAAACGGCTCCTGTTCGTCGTACTCCTCCGGATTCTACGACGAAAGGGGTCGGTTAATGGGAACGGCGGTCCGGGATACCTGTGTCAGGGACGCGGCGAAGTGTTGGCGATGATCGGCGGGGGGCTGCCGGCGGCACCCGGTGCGACCGGGGTGCCGGCGCCGGGAGCTCCGGGGACCGGCACCAAGGGCGTGGGGGTCACGGTGGTTACGCCATTGGCGCCGACTCGCGGACCGCCGGTAGGGCCCATCGCCTTTATCTGGTCGGCCGCGGCCTGGGTGCAATCCAGCATCAGCTGCATGCGGCCTTTGCCGGTGACCTTCTGCTGGCTGACCAGGCACGCCGACTGTGGCAGGACGCTGCCATGAGAACCACCGAAGTACGCCTTGACGCCTTGGCTCTTCAGGATTGCCAATGCACGGCCATACTGTTCGCCCAGCACATTGTGCGGATGCGAGTCGGACGGCTGCGAGATCGCGACGCCCGCTCCGAACAGGGCGACCGTTCCTGCGGCGACGAGGCCACCGCTGAACACGACGAGCTTTCTCACGACAAATCTCCTCGCTTGTGCGGATGCGGTGCGAACATATCGCAGCGGTGTCGATTGTGAAACCGCTGCGGACGTGCCCAGCGTTACACGCTTGTCCTCCGACCGCAGCGTCAGAGGCCGGCCGCGGCGGTCCGCATGGCCTCACACAGCCTGGCCGCGGTCGCATCCTCGAACACGTCTTCCAGCAGCACCTGCCGGCCCTCGGCGTCGCCCAATGGAACACGCCAGTTGGGATACTCGTCGGTGGTGCCCGGCTGGTTCTGGGTGCGTACCTCGCCGACGGCGTCGGCCAGCGACAGCGCCAACAGCCGCGACGGTGTCCGCCCCAGATAGCGATGAAGCGCCAGCACCACCGCGGCCACGTCGGCGTCCTCGGCGAGCAGGCCGACGCGGCGGAGTTCGGCCAGCCAGGCCGCCTGCTGCGCCCGATCACCGGCCAGCTCCTCGGCGGCCGGACGGGTCAGCAGGCCCAGTCGGTCACGCAACCGCACGTGCTCACCAGCCAGGTAACCCGCGGTGGGCGGCAGATCATGGGTGGTCACCGCCGATAGGCAGAACTCGCGCCACCGTTCGGCAGGAATCGGGCTGCCGTCACCCTCGTGATCGTTTTCGAACCACAGGATCGAGGTGCCGAACAGTCCACGGTCGCGCAGATAGTCCCGGACCCAGGGCTGCACCGTGCCCAGATCCTCGCCGACCACGACCGCGCCGGCCCGCTGCGCCTCGAGCGCGACGATGCCGATCATCGCCTCGTGGTCGTAGCGCACGTAGGTGCCGTCGGTCGGCGGCACGCCCTGGGGAATCCACCACAACCGGAACAGTCCGATGATGTGGTCGATGCGCACCCCGCCGGCATGCCGCAGCACCGCGTTGACCAGTGCCCGGAACGGCTCGTACGCCTGCTCGGCGAGCCGATCGGGCCGCCACGGCGGCTGCGACCAGTCCTGGCCGAGCTGATTGAACTCATCGGGGGGTGCTCCGGCGGTAACACCGAGCGCCAACGCGTCCTGCAGCGCCCACGCATCGGCTCCGTTCGGGTCGACCCCGACCGCGAGGTCACCCATGATGCCCAGCTCCATCCCCGCCGACAGCGCCCTGGCCTGCGCTGCGGTGAGCTGCTCATCGAGCAGCCACTGCAGCCACCGGTGGAAATCCACCTCGGCGACATGCTCGGCGGCGAACTTGGCGACCGCACCGCTGCGGGGGTGCTGCAACTCCTCGGGCCACGCGTGCCAGTCCGCGCCGTACTGCTCGGCCAGCGCGCACCAGATCGCGAAATCGTCGAGGCTGGCGCCCTCACGCTCGCAGAAGGCCTGATACGCGATCTCACGCCCGGCCGAGAAATCAACCAGATACACCGACTCCAGCGCGGCTCGCTTGGCCTTCCAGGCGCGGTCCCGCTCGATCAGAGTGGATCGCTGCGCACGGGCCTGCACCTGCTCGCGAGCCTTGCGGATCCGGCCTCGGTGTCGTATCTGGGCGTACTCGGGAACGGCTTCGACCCGCAGATAGATCGGGTTGACGAAACGACGTGAGGTGGGCAGGTAGGGCGAAGGCTCCATCGGCGCGGTCGGTGCTGCTGCATGCAGCGGGTTGACGAGCACGAAACCCGCGCCGTGCCGCGCTGCCGACCACACGGCCAGATCGGTCAAATCGGTCAGGTCCCCGATGCCCCACGAGTTGCGTGAGCGTGCACTGTAGAGCTGGGTGACCAGGCCCCAGGTGCGCCCGGCTCCCAGACGTGGCGGCACGTCGAGGCGCGCGGGGGTCACGATCACCGAGGTGCTGGTCTGGAAGGTGTCGACCTGCAGATGCAACCGGTGGTAACCCAGCGGCAGGTCCGCAGGCAGCTCGAACGTCGCTTCGCCCACCAGTCGGCCATCGAGATCGTATGGCGACGTGTAGTTTTCGAGCTGTCGCAGGCCGGTGCGGGTGGTGCCGTCCTCGAGCGTCAGCCAGAGCGTGACCGGATCGCCATGGGTGACGTGCACCCAGAACGGCGTCGCCGCCCCGGCGCGGGCAATGACCGACGGCGGCAGCGAGCGCGCCCAGTGTTTGCGGTCATGGTCTTGCAGCCCGGCAGCACGCTCCTGCTCGGTCGCCGCCGGCACGTCCAGAGCTGCGAGAACAGCCACCAAGGTGGACTGCGCCACCGGCACCGTTTGGCCGCGCCAGTCCTGGTATTCGGTGGCGACGCCGTAGCGCTGCGCGAGCTCGGACAGCGATGACGGGCACGTGAGTTCGGCCATGGCGCCATCTTGCCCCGTCGACGGCGATCGCAAACGTCGAGCGGATCGGCTGCCGTCGTGCTTCGGTAGGGTCGACGACCATGGCGCCGGACCGTCTGGATGTCAACGGGGCGCCCACGAGGCGAGCGCGGGTGGCCATTGCCGCGGTGTTCCTCACCAACGGCGCGCTGTTCGCCAATCTGCTGCCTCGGTACCCGGAGATCAAGACCGACCTGACGATGTCCAATGCGCTCTACGGCGCTGCGGTGGCCTCGTTCTCGGCCGGCGCGCTGCTGGCCGGGCTGACCGCAGCCGCCATGATCCGCCGCTTCCGCTCCGCGCCGGTGGCGTTGGTCACCACCTATCTGCTCGCGGGGTTCCTGGTGGCCGCCGCGGCCGCACCTTCACCAGCGCTCTTCGCCGCCGCCCTGTTCGTCGCCGGGGCCAGCGATGCCGTCACGGATGTGGCCCAGAATGTCAACGGCCTTCGGCTGCAACGCCACTACGGACGTTCGATCATCAACTCGCTGCACGCGGTGTGGGCGCTGGGCGCCATCCTCGGTGGGCTGATGGGCGCAACGGCCATTGCGCTCGACGTGCCGCGGACCGCGCACCTCGGGGTGGCTGCGGTCGTGTTCTGCATCGTTGTCACCGTGGCCTATAGAGATCTGCTGAAGGGGCCGGATCACGAGCAGCACCCGTCGGCGGCAACATCCGGCAGGCGGGAGCGCCATCCGGCGGTCTACCTGTCGTTACTGGTGCTGGTCCTCATCGCTATCGCCGGTATCACCGTCGAGGACGCCGGAAACACCTGGGCGACATTGTATTTGCGGGACAGTCTGGGGGCACCGGCCGCCGTGGCCCCGATGGGCTATGTCGCACTGGTGACGTTCATGTTCATCGGACGGGTGACTGGTGACCGACTCGTCGACCGGTTCGGGGAACGCGCTGTGGTCCGGTGCGGGGGATTGCTGGCCGCCACCGGAATGGGAGCGGCCCTGGCGTTCCCGTCGGTACCGTTGACCATCGTCGGCTTTGCCTTGGCAGGCCTGGGTGTGGCCACCGTCGTGCCCGCGGCGATGCGCGCGGCTGACGAGCTGCCGGGCCTGCGCGCGGGTACCGGGCTGACCATCCTGAGTTGGTTGATGCGTGGCGGACTGCTGGGCGCCCCGCTGCTGGTCGGGGTGATTGCCGACGCGACCAGCCTGCGCTTGGGTCTGCTCACGGTGCCGGTCGCCGGTGTGGCGCTGGTCGCATTGGCCGGCGCGCTCAGTGCGCCGCGCCGACGAGCCCCGAGTCGTCGGCATTTGCAGTGATCGTCGGCCTATTCTGGGAGCCACCGACTTCTCGGGCGAGCCGCGTGGGCGGAGACGATCAAGCCCGCTGGTACAGTTACGTACCAGCAATTGATTCGAGGAGCTCGGCATGACCGCGGAGGCGACAACCCGCAGCGACCAGGTGACGAGGCCGGTCGTCGACACCACCTACGGCCCGGTGCGCGGCGTCGACGACGGAACCGTCAAGGTATGGAAAGGGATCCGGTATGCCGCCGCCCCGGTAGGGGATCTGCGGTGGCGCGCTCCGCAGCCCCCGGCGCGGTGGACCGAGCCCGCCGACGCCAGTCGGGTCAGCCCAGTGTGTCCGCAGCCCACCGACGCCCAGCTGCCCATCGACCTCGGCGCCCCGCAAGGCGAGGACTTTCTGACGCTCAACATCTGGGCCCCGCCAGGCACCGAGGCCGGCGACGAGAAGCCCGTCATGGTGTGGGTGCATGGCGGCGCCTACGTGCTGGGGGCGGCCAGCCAACCGCTCTACCACGGTCGCCGACTCGCCGTCGAAGGCGACGTTGTGGTCGTCACCATCAACTACCGGCTCGGCGCGCTGGGGTTTCTGGAATTGCCGACCGTCGGCGCCGACTCCGACCAGTTCACCACCAACGTCGGGGTACGCGATGTGCTGGCCGCCCTGCAATGGGTCTCCGACAACATCGCCGCCTTCGGCGGTGCCTCCCACCAGGTCACCGTGTTCGGCGAGTCGGCCGGCGGTGCGATTGTCACCACCCTGCTGGCCAGCCCGGCAGCAGGCGGGTTGTTCCACGCTGCCATCGCCCAGAGCCCGCCGGTCACCTCGTCCTATGAATCGGACCGCGCTCGCCGGGTCGCCGAACGATTCCTCGATGTCGTCGGTGTGGGCCCCCGCGATATCGCCGAGTTGACCCGGCTACCGATTCAGACCGTCGTCGCCGCGTCGCGCAAGGTATTCGACGAGATCCCGGTGCGTACCCCAGGGACCCTGGCGTTCGCCCCGATCGTGGACGGCGATGTCGTGCCGGACTACCCGGTGCGCGTCGCGCAGTCCGGCAACACCCACCCGGTGCCGCTGATCATCGGCACCAACAAGCACGAAGCGGCGCTTTTCCGGTACATGAAACAACCGCTGATGCCGATCACTCCCGAGTCGGTCAAGGCCATGTTCGCCGAGATCGCCGCCGAACAGCCAGAGCTGCCGCTACCCAGCGAAGATGAGCTGAAAGACACCTACCGCGGTCGCGGAAAAAGCAGCGGAATGCGGGTCTCCAGCGACATCGGCTTCCGGATGCCCTCGATCTGGTTCGCCGACGGGCATCGCGCCGCCGCCCCCGTCTACCTGTACCGGTTCGACTTCTCCACCCCGCTGCTGCGTGCGGTGGGACTGCACGCCGCCCACGCCACCGAACTGCCTTATGTCTGGGGCAATCTGAGGGCGGGTCGCAAAGATCCGACCTTCGCCCTCGGCGGACTCAAGGCGGGTAAGGAGGTCTCCCGCCGCCTGCGCGCGCGCTGGACCAACTTTGCCCGCACCGGGCAACCGTCTGCTGCCCCCGGGGAGCCGCAGTGGGATCCCTATGACGACGACCGGCGCGCCACCCTGGTGATCGACAAGCAAGACAGTGTCGTGCACGACCTCGATGCACCTGTGCGCCGCGCCTGGGGTGACGACATCCTGAGCTTCCGTTAGCGGGAGGCGGACTGCGTATGGATCTCCTCAACGCCCTGCCCCCACAGATGCGCGAGCCGGTACTGTTCGCCGTCCCGTTCTTCCTGCTGTTGCTGGCCATCGAGTGGACAGCGGCGCGCAAGCTCGAACACCTCGCCGATGCCGACCGCCCTGGGCGTGGCGCCCACCTGACCCGCGATTCGTGGGCCAGCGTGTCCATGGGTCTGGTGTCGATGCTGACGATGAGTGCATGGAAGTTCTTGGCACTGTTGGGATATGCGGCGATCTACACCTATGTGGCGCCCTGGCAGCTGTCGGCCACGCAGTGGTACACCTGGGTGATCGCTCTGGTCGGGGTGGACCTGTTGTTCTACCTCTATCACCGGATGGCCCACCGGGTGCGCCTGGTGTGGGCCACCCACCAGGCGCACCACTCCAGCGAGTACTTCAACTTCGCCACCGCATTGCGCCAGAAGTGGAACAACAGCGGCGAGATCCTGATGTGGCTGCCGTTGCCGCTGCTGGGCGTGCCGCCGTGGATGGTGTTCTTTGCCTTCTCGATCAGCTTGATCTACCAGTTCTGGATCCACACCGAACGCATCGGCACCCTGTGGCGTCCCATCGAGTTCCTCTTCAACACACCGTCACATCACCGGGTGCACCACGGGATGGACGCCGAATACCTGGACAAGAACTACGGCGGCATCCTGATCATCTGGGATCGCCTGTTCGGCACGTTCCAGCCGGAGACGTTCCGGCCGCATTACGGGCTGACCAAGCCGGTCGGAACCTTCAACATCTGGAAACTGCAGACTCACGAGTACGTGGCGATCGGCCGCGATGTCCGCGGCGCACGCCGACTGCGGGACCGACTCGGCTTCGTCTTCGGCCCACCCGGATGGCAGCCGGCGCCGGCACCCGCGTCAAAGCCGGCGACAACGCTGACGACCTCCGATGCCGCGACGTAGTCTGCGCACTGTGCAGACCGTTTTCGATGCCCGGGTCGATTCAGCCCTGATCGACCGCGCACTGTCTGAGACCGCATTCGGGTCGATGTGGCTCGATGTGGTCGCGCGGCCCGAATTCGGCACCCCGGCGGGACCGGTCACCTGCGACCTGCTGGTGATCGGTGGCGGCTACACCGGGTTGTGGAGTGCACTGCACGCTGCTCGTCGACATCCCGACCGCCGCATCGTGTTGATCGAGGCCGACCGGATCGGGTGGGCCGCATCGGGACGCAACGGCGGTTTCGTCGACGCCAGCCTCACCCACGGCTATGACAACGGGAAATCTCGCTGGCCCGAGGACATCGACCTGCTCGAGACGATGGGGATCGAGAACCTCGACGCGATGGGTGCCGAACTCGACGAGTTGGGCCTCGACGCCGAATGGCAGCGCACCGGGATGCTGTCGGTGGCTACCGAACCGCACCAGGTCCAGTGGCTGCGCGAGGCGGCCGATGAAGGCCAAGGTCGGTTTCTCGATCTGCGAGAGGTGCGTGCCGAAGTGCACTCGCCGACCTACCTGGCGGGCTTGTACAGCCCTGACTCGTGTGCGCTGGTGCACCCGGCCAAGCTCGCCCTCGAACTGGCCCGAGCCTGTCGCGACTCAGGTGTCGAGATTTTCGAACACACCACCGCCGCCAAGATCGTCTCCGGCGGCGCCGCGCTGCGCGTGCACACCGACGGACCAGTGATCACCTGCCGCCACGTTGTGCTGGGCACCAACGTGTTTCCCAGCCTGCTGCGGCGCAATCGGCTCTACACCGTGCCGGTGTACGACTACGTGCTCGCCACCGAACCGCTGACCGAGGCCCAGCTCGACCGCATCGGGTGGCAGGGACGTCAAGGCATCGGTGATTCGGCCAACCAGTTCCACTATTACCGCCTGTCGGCGGACAACCGGATCGTCTGGGGCGGATACGACGCCGTCTACCACTACGGCCGACGCGTCGAAGCGGCCTACGAGGACCGGGCAGAGACCTACCGACGGTTGGCTGCGCACTTCTTCCTGACCTTCCCGCAACTCGATGACGTCCGGTTCAGCCATCGGTGGGCCGGGGCCATCGACACCAACACCCGGTTCTGCGCGCACTGGGGACTGGCCCGTGAAGGTCGCGTCGCCTACGTCAACGGCTTCACCGGGCTGGGGGTGGGCGCGGCGCGGTTCGCTGCCGACGTCTGCCTGGACCTACTCGACGGTGAGGACACCCCGCGCACCCGTTTGCAGATGGTGCGTCGTAAGCCGCTGCCGTTCCCTCCCGAACCGCTGGCTTCAGTAGGTATCCAGGCCACCCGCTGGTCGCTGGACCGTGCCGACCATAACGGTGGGCGCCGTAATCTTCTGCTGCGCACCCTCGACGCTGCAGGCCTGGGCTTCGACTCATAGCACCCGCCGCCCTGTAACACGGCTTTATCGAACCGCGATGAGCCAGTTACACCAGCCGCCACCGCGGGTATCTAGCGATATCGGCGCACACGCGGCGTAGCCAATACCTCATCACACGGGGAGAGCGGAGGAGGCTGTGTCTGTTCGGTCGTCGAAGGGATCGCTGCGGCACGTGCTGCAGGCTCTGCTGATCGCCCTGGCGCCGGTGATCGCGTTGGTGGTGCCGATGACCCCGGCCAACGCCGAGCCCGGCGTGCTGGTGCATCCCGGTATGGAGATTCACCAGGACTCGGTGCTGTGCACCCTCGGCTGGGTGGACCCACAGACGCGCATCGCCTATACCGCCGGTCACTGCCGAGCGTCCGGGACCGTCACCGACAAGCACGGGACCTTCATCGGGGCCCAAGGCCCGTACCGTGACAACACCCCGGACGGCACCACCGTCGACACCAACCACCAGATCACCGACTGGCAGGTCATCAACTTGGCTCCCGAGGTCGTGATCAACAACGTGCTGCCCGGCGGCAAGGTGCTGGTGACCGACCCGTCGGTGCTGCCGGTGAAGGGAATGCCGGTGTGTCACTTCGGTGTCGTGACGGGGGAGAGTTGCGGCACCGTCGAGTCGGTCAACAACGGCTGGTTCACCATGGCCAACGGTGTCGTGAGCCGCAAAGGGGATTCCGGCGGGCCGGTCTACACGCCCACCCCTGACGGGCGCACCGTGCTGATCGGCATCTTCAACAGCACCTGGGGCACCTTCCCGGCCGCGGTGTCCTGGCAGGTTGCCAAACAGCAAGCGCAAGAGGACACCATCTCGGCAGCCGCGGCGACGATGGCCGCCGTGCAAGCGCAGCCGTAGTCTTCTTGAGGTTCTGCCAGTTGGTCAGAAGTCTCTGTCGTGTGAACCGGTCTCGGTAACTGGTGTGGTCAGGATGAGGTTGCCGGCGAGGTCGGTCAGATTCGCCGGCGGGGTCCACCTCATATCGCCGGGGCCCCAGGCGGTGGTGCGGTTGATGGTCAGGAAATTCGGTGTGGTGTAGTTCCCGAGTACGACGGTGATGGTGTTACCGGTCATCGTCATCGTCGACGGCGTCCCGGTTAACCCGTAGTAGATGGTGCCTCCGATCAAGCCGTTGACGTAGTCTCCGCGTCCCAGGTCGACCGATCCCAGCAGCGGGGTGGTGTTGGTTGCGTCGAAGATCTGAAGAGTATCTCGACCGGTCGCAATGCCCAAGAAGCTGTCGTCGTAGACCCGCACCACGACATTGGTGGTGCTGCCGTCCCATCCGGCAAGAACCGAGTTCGGATCGATCGGCTCGCTGAAGGTGAACACGATGGTGTCGCTTTGCTGGATCAGGCTCGTGGTGCCACCACCGTTGCCGGCCTGCACATCGGTCACGCTGGGTCTGACGTTGTCGATGACGGTGATCGTCACGGTCGCGACGTTGCCGTTGGTGATGCCGTCGATGACGGTGTAGGTGAACGAGTCGGTGCCGTTGTAGCCCGAGCTTGGGGTGTAGGTGAATGAGCCGTTGGCGTTGAGGGTCAGGCTGCCGTGGGCGGGTCCACTGACCATCGTGACCGTCAATGTGTCGCCGTCGACGTCGGTGTCGTTGGCCAGCACGCCGGATACCGCGTTGACGCTCAACGCAATGCCCTGGTTGGTGCTGTAACTGTCGTTGTTTGCGACGGGGGCATCGTTGACCGGGGACACTGTGATGCTTACCAACGCGAGCGTGCTGGTCGCCTGGCCGTCCGATGCGGTGTAGGTGAACGAATCCGCACCGTGGAAATCCGGATTCGGGACGTAGGTAAAAGACCCATCGGCGTAGAACACCAGCGCGCCATGAGCCGGGCCGGTCACGATGGTCGCGGTCAGCGAATCACCCTCGGCATCAGAGTCATTGGTCAGCACGTTGCCGTTCAGCACCGCATCCTCGTTGACGGTGAAGTTGTCATTCACTGCGACCGGCGCGTCGTTGACTGGGTTTACGGTGATGGTCACGGTGGCGGTGCCGCTCGTGGCTTGGCCATCAGATGCGATGTAGGTAAATGAATCCGGGCCGTGGTAGTCGGTGTGGGGCGTGTAGGTGAACGAGCCGTTCGGGTTCAGGGTCAGGGTGCCGTGGGCTGGTCCGCTAACGAGAGTGACTGTGAGGGTGTCGCCGTCGATATCAGTGTCGTTGGTGAGCACGTTGCCGACCAGGACGGTGTCCTCGTCGGTGGCGAAGGTGTCGTTGTTCGCGACCGGAGCGTCGTTGACCGCAGTGACGGTGATCGTCACGGTGGCACCACCACTGGCGGCTTGGCCGTCAGACGCGGTATAGGTAAACGAATCCGATCCGTGGAAGTCGGCATCCGGGGTATAGGTAAACGACCCATCCGGGTTGAGCACCAGGCTGCCGTTGGCCGGCCCCACCTCGAGTGTGACGGTCAGATCATCACCATCGATGTCGGTGTCATTGGTCAGCACATTGCCGACCAGGACGGTGTCCTCATCGACGGTGAACGCATCATCCACAGCGACCGGGGCGTCATTCACGGCAGTGACGGTGATCGTCACGAGAGCGGGGTCGCTGGTGGCGGTGCCGTCAGAGGCGGTGTAGGTAAACGAATCCGAACCGTGGAAATCCGGGTTCGGGGTGTAGGTAAACGAACCATCCGCATTCAGCACCAGCGACCCGTTGCTCGGGCCGGCCACCAACTCGACAGTCAACTGGTCGCCATCGACGTCGCTGTCGTTGGTCAGCACATTGCCGGTAAGGACGGTGTCCTCATCGACCGTGAACGCATCATCCACAGCGACGGGGGTGTCGTTGACCGCGGTGACCGTGATGGTCACCGTGGCCACATCGCTGGTGGCGGTGCCGTCGCTGGCGGTGTAGGTGAACGAGTCCGATCCGTGGAAGTCGGCGTCGGGGGTGTAGGTAAACGAACCATCCGCGTTGAGTACCAGCGACCCGTTGCTCGGGCCGTTGACGAGTTCGACGGTCAACTGGTCACCGTCGATGTCGGTGTCGTTGGTGAGCACATTCCCAACCAGGACGGTGTCCTCATCGGTGGTGAAGCTGTCGTCATTGGCGACCGGGCTGTCATTCACTGCAGTGACCGTGATGGTCACCGTGGCAACACCACTCGTCGCGGCGCCGTCATGAGCGGTGTAGGTGAACGAGTCCGTGCCGTGGAAATTAGTGTCCGGGGTATAGGTAAACGACCCATCAGGGTTGAGCACCAGCGACCCGTTGGCCGGGCCGACGACGAGCTCGACGGTCAACTGGTCACCGTCGATGTCGGTGTCGTTGGTGAGCACATTCCCAACCAGGAAGGTGTCCTCATCGGTGGTGAAGCTGTCGTCATTGGCGACCGGGCTGTCATTCACTGCAGTGACCGTGATGGTCACCGTGGCAACACCACTCGCTGCGAGACCATCTGAAGCCGTGTAGGTAAACGAATCGCTGCCGTGGAAATCAGTGTCCGGGGTGTAGGCAAACGAACCATCCGCATTCAACACCAGGCTGCCGTTGCTCGGGCCGGCCACGAGCTCGACGGTCAGGTCATCACCATCGACATCGCTGTCGTTGGTGAGCACATTGCCCAGCAGGACGGTGTCCTCATCGACAGTGAAGCCGTCATCATGGGCAACCGGTGCATCGTTCACTGCAGTGACGGTGATCGTCACGGTGGCAACACCACTCGTCGCGGTGCCGTCGGTGGCGGTGTAGGTGAATGCGTCTATGCCGTGGAAGTCGGTGTTAGGGGTGTAGGTGAATGAGCCATCGGCATTCAACACCAGGGTGCCGTTGCTCGGGCCGGCCACGAGCTCGACGGTCAGGTCATCACCGTCGATGTCGGTATCGTTGGTGAGCACATTTCCGACCAGGACGGTGTCTTCATCGACGGTGAAGCCGTCATCGACGGCGACCGGAGCATCGTTCACTGCAGTGACGGTGATCGTCACTGTCGCCACACCACTCGTCGCGGCGCCGTCATTAGCGGTGTAGGTGAACGAGTCCGTGCCGTGGAAATCAGTGTTTGGGGTGTAGGTGAACGACCCATCGGCATTCAACACCAGGGTGCCGTTGCTCGGGCCGGCCACGACCTCGACGGTCAGGTCATCACCGTCGATGTCGGTGTCGTTGGTGAGGACATTTCCGACCAGGACCGTGTCTTCATCGGTGGCAAATGAGTCGTCGTTCGCGACCGGGGTGTCGTTGACCGCGGTGACCGTGATCGTCACGGTGGCAACACCACTGGCGGAGAGACCATCTGAAGCCGTGTAGGTAAAGGAATCGCTGCCGTGAAAATCAGGGTTCGGGGTGTAGGTAAACGACCCATCCGCATTCAGGGTCAGGGTGCCGTTGCTCGGGCCCGTCACCAACGTGACGGTCAGGTCGTCACCGTCGACATCGCTGTCGTTGGTCAGCACATTCCCAGTGAGGACCGTGTCCTCATCGACCGTGAAAACGTCATCGACCGCCACCGGCGCATCGTTGACCGCGGTGACGGTGATCGTCACCGTCGCCACACCACTCGTCGCGGCACCGTCGGTCGCGGTGTAGGTGAATGCGTCCGTGCCGTGGAAGTCGGTGTTAGGGGTGTAGGTGAATGAGCCATCGGCATTCAACACCAGGGCGCCGTTGCTCGGGCCGGCCACGACCTCGACAGTCAACTGGTCGCCGTCGACATCGGTGTCATTGGTCAGCACATTGCCGACCAACACGGTGTCCTCATCAACGGTGAACGCATCATCAACAGCAACCGGACCATCGTTCACTGCAGTGACGGTGATCGTCACTGTCGCCACACCACTCGTCGCGGCACCGTCATTAGCGGTGTAGGTGAACGAATCGCTGCCGTGGAAATCCTGGTTCGGGGTGTAGGTAAACGACCCATCAGGGTTGAGGGTCAGCGAGCCGTTGGTCGGGCCGCCCACCAGGGTGACGGCCAGGTCATCACCATCGACGTCGCTGTCGTTGATGAGCACATTGCCGACCAGGACCGTGTCTTCATCGGTGGCAAATGAGTCGTCGTTCGCGACCGGGGTGTCATTCACTGCAGTGACCGTGATCGTCACGGTGGCAACACCACTGGCGGAGAGACCATCTGAAGCCGTGTAGGTAAAGGAATCGCTGCCGTGAAAATCAGGGTTCGGGGTGTAGGTAAACGACCCATCCGCATTCAGGGTCAGGGTGCCGTTGCTCGGGCCCGTCACCAACGTGACGGTCAGGTCGTCACCGTCGACATCGCTGTCGTTGGTCAGCACATTCCCAGTGAGGACCGTGTCCTCATCGACCGTGAAAACGTCATCGACCGCCACCGGCGCATCGTTGACCGCGGTGACGGTGATCGTCACTGTCGCCACACCACTCGTCGCGGCGCCGTCGGTCGCGGTGTAGGTGAACGAGTCCGATCCGTGGAAGTCGGCGTCGGGGGTGTAGGTGAACGACCCATCGGCATTCAACGCCAGGCTGCCGTTGGCCGGGCCGGCCACCAACTCGACCGTCAGGTCATCACCATCAACATCGGTGTCGTTGGTCAGCACATTGCCGATCAACACGGTGTCCTCATCAACGGTGAACGCATCATCCACAGCGACGGGGGTGTCGTTGACCGCGGTGACCGTGATCGTCACCGTCGCAACACCACTGGTGGCGGTGCCGTCAGAGGCGGTGTAGGTAAACGAATCGCTGCCGTGGAAATCCTGGTTCGGGGTGTAGGTAAACGACCCATCCGGATTGAGCACCAACGTCCCGTTGGCCGGCCCCACCTCGAGGGTGACGGTCAGGTCATCGCCATCAACATCGGTGTCGTTGGTCAGCACATTGCCCGTGAGGACCGTGTCCTCATCGACGGTGAAGCCATCATCAAAAGCGACCGGGGTGTCGTTCACCGCGGTGACGGTGATCGTCACGGTGGCAACACCACTGGTGGCGGTGCCGTCAGAGGCGGTGTAGGTGAACGAATCGCTGCCGTGGAAATCGTGGTTCGGGGTGTAGGTAAACGAACCATCCGCATTCAACACCAGGCTGCCGTTGGCCGGGCCGGCCACCAACTCGACAGTCAGGTCATCACCATCAACGTCGGTGTCATTGGTCAGCACATTGCCGACCAACACGGTGTCCTCATCCACCGTGAAACCGTCATCATTGGCGACCGGAGCATCATTCACGGCTGTGACCGTGATCGTCACCGTCGCAACACCACTCGACGCGGCGCCGTCACTGGCGGTGTAGGTAAACGAGTCCGATCCGTGGAAATCCTGGTTCGGGGTGTAGGTGAACGAACCATCCGCATTCAACACCAAGGTGCCGTTGGCCGGGCCAGCCACCAACTCGACCGTCAACTGGTCGCCATCGACATCGCTGTCATTGGTCAACACATTGCCGGTAAGGACCGTGTCCTCATCAACCGTGAAGCTGTCATCGACAGCCACCGGCGCATCATTCACGGCAGTGACGGTGATCGTCACGAGAGCGGGGTCGCTGGTGGCGGTGCCGTCAGACGCGGTATAGGTAAACGAGTCCGAACCGTGGAAGTCGGCGTTCGGGGTGTAGGTAAACGAACCATCCGCATTCAGCACCAGCGACCCGTTGCTCGGACCGGCCACCAACTCGACAGTCAGATCATCACCATCAACATCGGTGTCATTGGTCAGCACATTGCCGGTAAGGACCGTGTCCTCATCGACCGTGAAACTGTCATCATTGGCGACCGGAGCATCATTCACGGCAGTGACGGTGATCGTCACGGTGGCAACATCGCTGGTGGCGGTGCTGTCGCTGGCGGTGTAGGTGAACGAGTCCGAACCGTGGAAGTCGGCGTCGGGGGTGTAGGTAAACGACCCATCCGCGTTGAGTACCAGCGACCCGTTGCTCGGGCCGTTGACGAGTTCGACGGTGAGGTCGTCGCCGTCGACGTCGGTGTCATTGGTGAGCACATTGCCGACCAGGACGGTGTCCTCATCGACGGTGAAACTGTCATCCACAGCGACCGGGGCGTCATTCACGGCCGTGACCGTGATCGTCACCGTCGCAACACCACTCGACGCGGTGCCGTCGCCGGCGATGTAGGTAAACGAGTCCGAGCCGTGGAAATCCGCATCTGGGGTGTAGGTAAACGAGCCATCCGCATTGAGCACCAGGCTGCCGTTGGCCGGGCCTGCCACCAACTCGACGGTCAGGTCATCGCCATCGACGTCGCTGTCGTTGGTCAACACATTGCCGACCAACACGGTGTCCTCATCAACGGTGAACGCATCATCGACAGCCACCGGCGCATCATTCACGGCCGTGACCGTGATCGTCACGGTGGCAACACCACTCGACGCGGTGCCGTCGCCGGCGGTGTAGGTAAACGAATCCGAGCCGTGGAAGTCGGCGTCGGGGGTGTAGGTAAACGACCCATCAGCATTCAACACCAGGCTGCCGTTGGCCGGGCCGGCCACCAACTCGACAGTCAGGTCATCACCATCGACATCGCTGTCATTGGTCAGCACATTGCCGACCAACACGGTGTCCTCATCCACCGTGAAACCGTCATCATTGGCGACCGGAGCATCATTCACGGCTGTGACCGTGATCGTCACGGTGGCAACACCACTGGCGGCGGTGCCGTCGCTGGCGGTGTAGGTAAACGAATCCGAACCGTGGAAATCCTGGTTCGGGGTGTAGGTGAACGACCCATCCGCATTCAACACCAGGCTGCCGTTGGCCGGGCCGGCCACCAACTCGACAGTCAGGTCATCACCATCAACGTCGGTGTCATTGGTCAGCACATTGCCGACCAACACGGTGTCCTCATCCACCGTGAAACCGTCATCATTGGCGACCGGAGCATCATTCACGGCCGTGACCGTGATCGTCACCGTCGCAACACCACTCGACGCGGTGCCGTCACTGGCGGTGTAGGTAAACGAGTCCGAACCGTGGAAGTCGGCGTTCGGGGTGTAGGTAAACGAACCATCCGCATTCAGCACCAGCGACCCGTTGCTCGGGCCGGCCACCAACTCGACGGTCAGGTCATCACCATCGACATCGGTGTCATTGGTCAGCACATTGCCGACCAGGACGGTGTCCTCATCGACGGTGAAACTGTCATCATTGGCGACCGGGGCGTCATTCACGGCCGTGACGGTGATCGTCACGGTGGCAACACCACTGGCGGCGGTGCCGTCGCTGGCGGTGTAGGTGAACGAGTCCGAACCGTGGAAATCCTGGTTCGGGGTGTAGGTGAACGACCCATCCGCATTCAACACCAGGTTGCCGTGTTCCGGCCCGACCTCGAGGGCGACGGTGAGGTCATCACCATCGACATCGCTGTCATTGGTCAGCACATTGCCGACCAGGACGGTGTCCTCATCGACGGTGAAACTGTCATCCACAGCGACCGGGGCGTCATTCACGGCCGTGACCGTGATCGTCACGGTGGCAACACCACTCGACGCGGTGCCGTCGCCGGCGGTGTAGGTAAACGAATCCGAGCCGTGGAAGTCGGCGTCGGGGGTGTAGGTAAACGACCCATCCGCATTCAACACCAGGCTGCCGTTGGCCGGGCCGGCCACCAACTCGACAGTCAGGTCATCACCATCGACATCGCTGTCATTGGTCAGCACATTGCCGACCAACACGGTGTCCTCATCAACGGTGAACGCATCATCGACAGCCACCGGCGCATCATTCACGGCCGTGACCGTGATCGTCACGGTGGCAACACCACTGGCGGCGGTGCCGTCGCTGGCGGTGTAGGTAAACGAATCCGAACCGTGGAAATCCTGGTTCGGGGTGTAGGTAAACGACCCATCAGCATTCAACACCAGGCTCCCGTTGGCCGGGCCGGCCACCAACTCGACAGTCAGGTCATCACCATCGACATCGGTGTCATTGGTCAGCACATTGCCGACCAACACGGTGTCCTCATCCACCGTGAAACCGTCATCATTGGCGACCGGAGCATCATTCACGGCCGTGACCGTGATCGTCACCGTCGCAACACCACTCGACGCGGTGCCGTCGCCGGCGGTGTAGGTAAACGAATCCGAACCGTGGAAATCCGCATCCGGGGTGTAGGTGAACGACCCATCCGCATTCAAGACCAGGTTGCCGTGTTCCGGCCCGACCTCGAGGGTGACGGTGAGGTCATCGCCATCGACGTCGCTGTCGTTGGTCAACACATTGCCGACCAACACGGTGTCCTCATCAACGGTGAACGCATCATCCACAGCCACCGGGGCGTCATTCACGGCCGTGACGGTGATGGTCACGGTGGCAACATCGCTGGTGGCGGTGCCGTCGCCGGCGGTGTAGGTAAACGAATCCGAGCCGTGGAAGTCGGCGTCGGGGGTGTAGGTAAACGACCCATCAGCATTCAACACCAGGCTGCCGTTGGCCGGGCCGGCCACCAACTCGACAGTCAGGTCATCACCATCAACGTCGGTGTCATTGGTCAGCACATTGCCGACCAACACGGTGTCCTCATCGGTGGTGAAGCTGTCATCATTGGCGACCGGAGCATCATTCACGGCCGTGACGGTGATCGTCACCGTCGCAACACCACTCGACGCGGCGCCGTCAGAGGCGGTGTAGGTAAACGAATCACTGCCGTGGAAATCAGGGTTCGGGGTGTAGGTAAACGACCCATCCGCATTCAGTACCAGCGACCCGTTGCTCGGGCCAGCCACCAACTCGACAGTCAACTGGTCGCCATCGACATCGCTGTCATTGGTCAGCACATTTCCGACCAGGACCGTGTCCTCATCGACCGTGAATCCGTCATTGTTTGCGACCGGGGTGTCGTTGACCGCGGTCACGGTGATCGTCACCATTACCGGGTCGCTGGTGGCGGTGCCGTCATTAGCGGTATAGGTAAACGAATCGCTGCCGTGGAAATCAGTGTCCGGGGTGTAGGCAAACGACCCATCTGGGTTGAGCACCAGGGTGCCGTTGCTCGGGCCGACCACCAACTCGACCGTCAGGTCATCGCCATCGACATCGCTGTCATTGGTCAGCACATTGCCCAGCAGGACGGTGTCCTCATCGACAGTGAAGCTGTCATCAACAGCGACCGGGGTGTCATTCACCGCGGTCACGGTGATCGTCACGGTGGCAACACCACTGGTGGCGGTGCCGTCAGAGGCGGTGTAGGTAAACGAATCGCTGCCGTGGAAATCCTGGTTCGGGGTGTAGGTAAACGACCCATCAGCATTCAACACCAGGCTCCCGTTGGCCGGGCCGGCCACCAACTCGACGGTCAGGTCATCACCATCAACGTCGGTGTCATTGGTCAGCACATTGCCGACCAACACGGTGTCCTCATCAACGGTGAACGCATCATCGACAGCCACCGGGGCGTCATTCACGGCCGTGACGGTGATGGTGACGGTGGCAACATCGCTGGTGGCGGTGCCGTCGCCGGCGGTGTAGGTAAACGAATCCGAGCCGTGGAAGTCGGCGTCGGGGGTGTAGGTAAACGACCCATCAGCATTCAACACCAGGCTGCCGTTGGCCGGGCCGGCCACCAACTCGACAGTCAGGTCATCACCATCAACGTCGGTGTCATTGGTCAGCACATTGCCGACCAACACGGTGTCCTCATCCACCGTGAAACCGTCATCATTGGCGACCGGAGCATCATTCACGGCCGTGACCGTGATCGTCACCGTCGCAACACCACTCGACGCGGCGCCGTCAGAGGCGGTGTAGGTAAACGAATCACTGCCGTGGAAATCCTGGTTCGGGGTGTAGGTAAACGAACCATCCGCATTCAGTACCAGCGACCCGTTGCTCGGGCCAGCCACCAACTCGACAGTCAACTGGTCGCCATCGACATCGCTGTCATTGGTCAGCACATTTCCGACCAGGACCGTGTCCTCATCGACCGTGAATCCGTCATTGTTTGCGACCGGGGTGTCGTTGACCGCGGTCACGGTGATCGTCACCAGCGCCGGGTCACTGGTCGCGGTGCCGTCATTAGCGGTATAGGTAAACGAATCGCTGCCGTGGAAATCAGTGTCCGGGGTGTAGGCAAACGACCCATCTGGGTTGAGCACCAGGGTGCCGTTGCTCGGGCCGACGACCAACTCGACCGTCAGGTCATCGCCATCGACATCGCTGTCGTTGGTCAGCACATTGCCCAGCAGGACGGTGTCCTCATCGACAGTGAAGCTGTCATCAACAGCGACCGGGGTGTCATTCACCGCGGTCACGGTGATCGTCACCATTGCCGGGTCGCTGGTGGCGGTGCCGTCATTAGCGGTGTAGGTAAACGAATCGCTGCCGTGGAAATCAGGGTTCGGGGTGTAGGTAAACGACCCATCTGGGTTGAGGGTCAGGGTGCCGTTGCTCGGGCCGGCCACCAACTCGACGGTCAGCTGATCGCCGTCGACGTCGGTGTCGTTGGTGAGCACATTCCCAACCAGGACCGTGTCCTCATCAACGGTGAAAACGTCATCATTGGCGACCGGAGCATCATTCACGGCCGTGACCGTGATCGTCACCGTCGCAACACCACTCGACGCGGTGCCGTCAGACGCGGTGTAGGTAAACGAATCACTGCCGTGGAAATCCTGGTTCGGGGTGTAAATGAACGACCCATCGGCGTTCAAGACCAGGCTGCCGTGTTCCGGCCCGGTCTCGAGGGTGACGGTGAGGTTGTCGCCGTCGATGTCGGTGTCGTTGGTGAGCACGTCGCCGACCAGGACCGTGTCTTCATCGGTGGCAAATGAGTCGTCGTTCGCGACCGGGGTGTCGTTGACCGCGGTGACCGTGATCGTCACGGTGGCAACACCACTGGCGGAGAGACCATCTGAAGCCGTGTAGGTAAAGGAATCGCTGCCGTGAAAATCAGGGTTCGGGGTGTAGGTAAACGAACCATCCGCATTCAACACCAGGCTGCCGTTGGCCGGGCCGGCCACCAACTCGACAGTCAGGTCATCACCATCAACGTCGGTGCCATTGGTCAGCACATTGCCGACCAACACGGTGTCCTCATCAACGGTGAACGCATCATCCACAGCGACGGGGGTGTCGTTGACCGCGGTCACGGTGATCGTCACCGTCGCAACACCACTGGCGGCGGTGCCGTCGGTGGCGGTGTAGGTAAACGAGTCCGAACCGTGGAAATCCTGGTTCGGGGTGTAGGTAAACGACCCATCAGCATTCAACACCAGGCTCCCGTTGGCCGGGCCGGCCACCAGCTCGGCAGTCAACTGGTCGCCATCGACATCGCTGTCATTGGTCAGCACATTCCCAGTGAGGACCGTGTCCTCATCGGTGGTGAAACTGTCGTCATTGGCGACCGGGATGTCATTCACTGCAGTGACGGTGATCGTCACGAGAGCGGGGTCGCTGGTGGCGGTGCCGTCGGTGGCGGTGTAGGTAAACGAGTCCGATCCGTGGAAATCAGGGTTCGGGGTGTAGGTAAACGACCCATCCGCATTCAGGGTCAGGGTGCCGTTGCTCGGGCCGGCCACCAACTCGACGGTCAACTGGTCGCCGTCGACATCGCTGTCATTGGTCAGCACATTGCCCGTGAGGACCGTGTCCTCATCGACGGTGAAGCCATCATCAAAAGCGACCGGGGTGTCGTTCACCGCGGTGACGGTGATCGTCACGGTGGCAACACCACTGGTGGCGGTGCCGTCAGAGGCGGTGTAGGTGAACGAATCGCTGCCGTGGAAATCCTGGTTCGGGGTGTAGGTAAACGAACCATCCGCATTCAACACCAGGCTGCCGTTGGCCGCGCCGGCCAACAACTCGACAGTCAGGTCATCACCATCAACGTCGGTGTCATTGGTCAGCACATTGCCGACCAACACGGTGTCCTCATCCACCGTGAAACCGTCATCATTGGCGACCGGAGCATCATTCACGGCCGTGACCGTGATCGTCACCGTCGCAACACCACTCGACGCGGCGCCGTCACTGGCGGTGTAGGTAAACGAATCCGAACCGTGGAAATCCTGGTTCGGGGTGTAGGTAAACGACCCATCCGCATTCAACACCAGGCTGCCGTTGCTCGGGCCGGCCACCAACTCGACAGTCAGGTCATCACCATCAACGTCGGTGTCATTGGTCAGCACATTGCCGACCAACACGGTGTCCTCATCCACCGTGAAACCGTCATCATTGGCGACCGGAGCATCATTCACGGCCGTGACCGTGATCGTCACCGTCGCAACACCACTCGACGCGGCGCCGTCAGAGGCGGTGTAGGTAAACGAATCACTGCCGTGGAAATCCTGGTTCGGGGTGTAGGTAAACGAACCATCCGCATTCAGTACCAGCGACCCGTTGCTCGGGCCAGCCACCAACTCGACAGTCAACTGGTCGCCATCGACATCGCTGTCATTGGTCAGCACATTTCCGACCAGGACCGTGTCCTCATCGACCGTGAATCCGTCATTGTTTGCGACCGGGGTGTCGTTGACCGCGGTCACGGTGATCGTCACCATTACCGGGTCGCTGGTGGCGGTGCCGTCATTAGCGGTATAGGTAAACGAATCGCTGCCGTGGAAATCAGTGTCCGGGGTGTAGGCAAACGACCCATCCGGGTTGAGGGTCAGGGTGCCGTTGCTCGGGCCGGCCACCAACTCGACGGTCAACTGGTCGCCATCGACATCGCTGTCATTGGTCAACACATTGCCGACCAACACGGTGTCCTCATCAACGGTGAACGCATCATCCACAGCGACGGGGGTGTCGTTGACCGCGGTGACGGTGATCGTCACGGTGGCCACATCGCTGGTGGCTTGGCCGTCAGACGCGGTGTAGGTAAACGAATCCGAACCGTGGAAATCCGCACCCGGGGTATAGGTAAACGACCCATCCGCATTCAACACCAACGACCCATTACTCGGACCGGCCACCAACTCGACAGTCAGGTCATCACCATCAACATCGCTGTCATTGGTCAGCACATTGCCGACCAGGACGGTGTCCTCATCGACCGTGAAGCTGTCATCGACAGCCACCGGCGCATCATTCACGGCCGTGACCGTGATCGTCACCGTTGCCGGGTCGCTGGTGGCGGTGCCGTCAGACGCGATGTACGTGAACGAATCGCTGCCGTGGAAATCCGCGTCCGGGGTATAGGTGAACGACCCATCCGCATTCAACACCAAGGTGCCGTTGGCCGGGCCGACCACCAGATCGACCGTCAACTGGTCGCCGTCAACATCGCTGTCATTGGTCAGCACATTGCCGACCAACACGGTGTCCTCATCGACCGTGAAACTGTCATCAACAGCGACCGGGGTGTCATTGACCGCGGTGACGGTGATCGTCACCGTTGCAGTGCCGCTCGTCGCTTGGCCATCAGAGGCGGTGTAGGTAAACGAATCCGAACCGTGGAAATCCGCACCCGGGGTATAGGTAAACGACCCATCCGCATTCAACACCAACGACCCATTACTCGGACCGGCCACCAACTCGACAGTCAGGTCATCGCCATCGACATCGGTGTCATTGGTGAGCACATTGCCGACCAGGACGGTGTCCTCATCGACGGTGAACGCATCATCGACAGCCACCGGCGCATCATTCACGGCAGTGACCGTGATCGTCACGGTGGCAACACCACTGGCGGCTTGGCCGTCAGACGCGGTATAGGTAAACGAATCCGTGCCGTGGAAATCCGCATCCGGAGTGTAGGTAAACGACCCATCCGGGTTGAGCACCAGGCTGCCGTTGGCCGGGCCCACCTCGAGGGTGACGGTGAGGTCATCGCCATCGACATCGGTGTCATTGGTGAGCACATTGCCGACCAGGACGGTGTCCTCATCAACGGTGAACGCATCATCCACAGCGACGGGGGTGTCGTTGACCGCGGTGACGGTGATCGTCACCGTCGCAACACCACTCGACGCGGTGCCGTCGCCAGTGGTGTACGTGAACGAATCGCTGCCGTGGAAATCCGCATCTGGGGTGTAGGTAAACGAGCCATCCGCATTCAACACCAGGCTGCCATTAGCCGGGCCCACCTCGAGGGTGACGGTCAGGTCATCACCATCAACATCGGTGTCATTGGTCAGCACATTGCCGACCAGGACGGTGTCCTCATCAACGGTGAACGCATCATCCACAGCGACGGGGGTGTCGTTGACCGCGGTGACGGTGATCGTCACCGTCGCAACACCACTCGACGCGGTGCCGTCGCCAGTGGTGTACGTGAACGAATCGCTGCCGTGGAAATCCGCATCCGGAGTGTAGGTAAACGACCCATCCGCATTCAACACCAGGCTGCCATTAGCCGGGCCCACCTCGAGGGTGACGGTCAGGTCATCACCATCAACATCGGTGTCATTGGTCAGCACATTGCCGACCAGGACGGTGTCCTCATCAACCATGAACGCATCATCGACAGCCACCGGCGCATCATTCACGGCCGTGACCGTGATCGTCACCGTCGCAACACCACTCGACGCGGTGCCGTCGCCAGCGGTGTACGTGAACGAATCGCTGCCGTGGAAATCCGCATCCGGAGTGTAGGTAAACGACCCATCCGCATTCAACACCAGGCTGCCATTAGCCGGGCCCACCTCGAGGGTGACGGTCAGGTCATCACCATCAACATCGGTGTCATTGGTCAGCACATTGCCGACCAGGACCGTGTCCTCATCGACGGTGAAACTGTCATCCACAGCCACCGGCGCATCATTCACGGCAGTGACGGTGATCGTCACGGTGGCAACACCACTGGCGGCTTGGCCGTCAGAGGCGGTGTAGGTAAACGAATCCGAACCGTGGAAATCCTGGTTCGGGGTGTAGGTAAACGACCCATCCGCATTTAACACCAACGACCCGTTGCTCGGACCGGACACCAGCTCGGCAGTCAACTGGTCGCCGTCGACATCGGTGTCATTGGTCAGCACATTCCCAGTGAGGACGGTGTCCTCATCGACCGTGAAACCGTCATCATTGGCGACCGGAGCATCATTCACGGCCGTGACCGTGATCGTCACCGTGGCGACACCACTCGACGCGGCACCGTCGGTGGCGGTGTAGGTGAACGAATCCGAACCGTGGAAATCCTGGTTCGGGGTGTAGCTGAACGACCCGTTCGCATTCAGCACCAGCGACCCGTTGGCCGGGCCGGCCACCAGGGTGACGGTCAGCTGACCACCGTCGACATCGGTGTCGTTGTCCAAGACGTTGCCGACCAGGACGGTGTCCTCATCGACAGTGAAGCTGTCATCGGCAACAACCGGACCATCGTTGACCGCGGTCACGGTGATCGTCACCAGCGCCGGGTCACTGGTGGCGGTGCCGTCATTAGCGGTGTAGGTAAACGAATCCGTGCCGTGGAAATCAGTGTTCGGGGTGTAGGTAAACGAGCCGTCCGCGTTAAGGATCAGCGAGCCGTTCGTCGGGCCGCCCACCAGGATGACGGTCAACTGATCGCCGTCAACATCACTGTCGTTGCTCAAGACGTTGCCGACCAGGACGGTGTCCTCATCGACAGTGAAGCCGTCATCAACAGCAACCGGCGTGTCGTTGACCGCGGTGACGGTGATCGTCACCGTCGCCACACTGCTGGTGGCGACGCCGTCAGAAGCGATATAGGTGAACGAGTCGGTCCCGTGAAAGTCGGTAGCAGGCGTATAGATAAACGACCCATCGGAATTCAACATGAGGTTGCCGTTGACCGGACCGTCGAGCAGCGAAGCAGTAAGTGGGTCGCCGTCGACATCGCTGTCATTGGCCAGGACATTGCCGACCAGGACGGTGTCCTCATCGACAGTGAAGGAGTCGTCGACGGCGATCGGGGTGTCGTTGACCGCGGTGACGGTGATCGTCACGGTGGCAACACCACTCGTCGTGACTCCATCGCTTGCGGTGTAGGTGAACGAGTCGGTCCCGTGAAAATCAGCAACAGGCGTATAGATAAACGACCCATCGGTGTTCAGCACCAGGTCGCCGCGCAATGGACCGTTGACCAGGGTTGCGCTCAGGTTGTCGCCGTCAGCATCGAAGTCGTTGGCCAACAGCCCGTCCTCGGCCGCCACGGTCAGGACGCCGTCCTCGGCAACGGTGTACAGGTCCCCGACAGGGACAGGTGTCGCGTTGGCGGACGACACCGTGATGGTGATGGTTGCCTTGTTCGTATGCCCGCGGTCGGGAAGGAGGAAGCCGAGGAGGCCGTGGAAGTGCAGGCACCCGGTCTTGTCGGTGACAGTGACCACGAAGGAATCAGTTCCGGTGAAGCCATCGATCGGGGCGTAAACATAGGTGCCGGTGGCTTGATCGATGGTTACCGTGCCATGAGCAGGACCGTTGGGCGTGCCCAGGCCTGGCACTGTGTAGATCAGACGATCACCGTCAGGATCAACGGCACCAAAAGAGATCGGATTACTGACCTCGCCGGCGTTGAGGACGAGGGTGATTTCTTGAGAACGAATCTGCGGCCGACGGTTGAAGAACGTGCGCTGGATCTCTTGGCGAATCCAGGCCAGGGCGATCGCGAGAAGAGAAGGAGCGGGGGGCGCGGCCGGACTTGGCGCCAGAAACGGAGTCAACAAGGCAGAGACGAAAGCTTTGACCACCGCGACCGCGGGACTCGCTGCGGCGAGCTGGCGGAATGGATGCCGTCGCTCCTGCGGCGGTGACACATTGCCGAAGGCGGCAACGTCAACAGTGCTGGCCATCATGGTGAAGTGACTCTCCCCAGAGTCATCTTCCGGAGTGAGGCTCAGCAACGTCGGGGCTTGGCTGGAATGGGCCAGTGATTCGGACTCGTTGGTCGACGTTCGGAAATCCTCGCCGGGAAGCGTGGGGTCGGTGTGCACGCCTCGATCGCGACGTTCGTCGGAGATTATTTGGCCGCCGCTCGAGTCAGGCTGCGATGTCTCAGCCGTCACATCGTTGGACGGTGGACCATCGACGGCGCCGTCAGACACCGCGTCGACGACGACGGACTCCCCGAGAACTAGAACCGAATCGACGTAAACGTTGTCCTCGGTTGTGCTGGTTTGCTCGGTGTCGTCGCTCAGCGCTCCAGCTGGCGTCGAACCTTGGCCGGATACTCCGCCGTCATCCTCGATGGAGCTATCGGCCTTGTCGACCAACGTGGCTCCGCGCGCGGTACCCGCATTTGACGGCTCGGAGTCATCCGTCGAAGCTCCGGCACGCGCGACCGATGTGGTCTGCTTGGTCGTGTTTCCGTCCTCGGACGTTGCACGGCGGTCCTTCGGACTTGTCCCAGAAGATTGAGTGGGACCATCAGCCGATCGAGAGTTCGCGCTGTCGGTTGTGTCGGCATGAGCCACCCCGATCCCGTGGCCGCTGCTGACGAACGCACCCACTCCGAGGGCAACCGCCAGTGCGCCGACCCGACCGACGTATTTGGTGTAAGCGGATACGCCGAAGCCGACAGAGGTTGGATCAGGGACCGAGCTGGCCGGATCCACACGAAACGACGGGTACCGGCCCTGGACGCGGTCAACCCGCCTCGCCTTGCGATGACGGGGCTTGCCGGGCGCACGGGCGCGTCCACAGGGGGAGGTCATGGGCAGCGGGGACCGCTACTGCGTTCGTCAGTGGCATCCGACGTGGCTAGGAGACGTATGACTGCTTCGCTTATTGCACACGGTGGGGGGCATATAGCAAATTTACGCTAGCGAAGATCAACTTGTCACCCGTTGAACGAAAACAATCTTCTGGCTGCTACGTTGGGACACCTTGTCGACGGAAAACGTGTCGTGCAGCTCAAAATCTGGCCAATTTACGCCGACATCTTGCATGATCGCGACGGATTCACCGGAAACTATTGCGCGACGGTTAGTCGCGTAATAGACTTCGCGACTCGCTGAGTCACGCCGAGAACGTGGAATCTGGCTACTGAGCTGAGCTAGTGATTAAGATTCGCGGTCTTTGGGCATTCACGATTGCTGCTGAGTCGGCGCCCAGGCGGGCGCGCCGTCGACTGGGCGACCGAGACTGCGCGGCTGCGATCGGACGACTGGTACGCGGCGCGCTGCGACCATCGCGGTGAACTAGAACACGTTCTAGCCAGCGCGGCCTGCTGGCGATATTCTCGAACGGATGCCAAACCAGACACCTGTCCAGATTGCATGGGTGACGAACGACCTCGACGCCACCGAGGCCATGTTGACCGCGTTGCTCGGCGCCAAGAGCTGGGTGCGGATGCCCGCTGTGCACTTCGGTCCCGACACCTGCACCCACCGCGGCGCCCCCGCCGATTTCGTCGCCGATATCTCACTGAGCTATGCCGGCGACACTCAGCTCGAACTGATCGCGCCGGTTTCAGGTCAGAGCATCTATACCGAGTTTCTCGACAACGGAGGGCCCGGCCTGCACCACATCTGCGTCGAGGTCGCTGACCCAGCCGGCCTGGCCGACGCGGTGGCCGCAGCGCAGGACGAGGGAGCCTCGGTTGTTGCCACCGGCACCATGGCGGGAGGCATGGAGTTCGCCTACGTCTCTGCCCGGGACTCCGGGGTCCCCTACCTCGAAATCGCTTACATTCCAGCGCAGATCCGCGCATTTTTCGACCACGTGAAGCAGGAGCAGAAGTGACCATGAACAACGTTCCCGGCACCGTCAACGTCGGCGCGGTCGGCGAATGGTCGGAACAGGCCGACGTCGTGGTGCTGGGATTCGGTATCGCCGGTGGGTGCGCTGCGGTCAGCGCGGCCGCCGCCGGCGCGAAGGTCCTAGTGCTGGAGAAGGCGGCCGCCGCCGGCGGCACCACCTCGATGGCCGGCGGACACTTCTACCTCGGCGGGGGGACAGCCGTGCAGAACGCCACCGGCCACGAGGACTCGGCCGAGGAGATGTACAAGTACTTGGTGTCGCAATCGCGCGACCCCGAGCACGACAAGATCCGGGCCTACTGTGATGGCAGCGTCGAGCACTTCGAGTGGCTCGAGGGACTCGGCTTCCAGTTCGAGCGCAGTTACTACCCAGGCAAGGTCGTCGTGCCGCCGGGGACCGAAGGGCTCTCCTACACCGGCAACGAGAAGGTCTGGCCGTTCTGCGAGCAGGCGAAGCCGGCGCCACGCGGCCACTCGGTGCCGGTGCCCGGCGAACTCGGTGGCGCGGCCATGGTGATCGAATTGCTGCTGAAGCGTGCTGCCGAACTCGGTGTACAGATCCGGTACGAAACCGGTGCCACCGCACTGGTGCTCGGCGACGACGGCGCCGTCGCCGGGGTGGCGTGGAAGCACTTCAGCGAGACCGGGTACGTCAAGGCGGGTGCGGTCGTCATCGCCGCCGGCGGCTTCGCGATGAACGACGAGATGGTGGCCAAATACACGCCCGCCCTGGGACAGCAACGCAAGACCAAGCACCACGGCACCGTCGCGCCCTACATCCTGGGCAACCCCAACGATGACGGCCTGGGCATCGGTCTGGGCGTTTCGGCCGGCGGCGTCGCGGTCAACATGGACCAGTTGTTCATCACCGCGGCGGCCTACCCACCCGAGATTCTGATCACCGGTGTCATCGTCAACAAGGACGGCCGGCGTTTCGTCGCCGAGGACTCCTACCACTCGCGCACCTCGGCGTTCGTACTCGAGCAGCCCGATCAGACTGCGTACCTGATCGTCGACGAGGCGCACATGCAGATGCCAGAGATGCCGCTGATCAAATTTATCGACGGATGGGAGACCGTCTCCGAGATGGAATCCGCGCTGGGCATTCCGACTGGCAACCTCGCCGCGACGTTGGACCGTTACAACGCCGACGCGGCGGCCGGTGTCGACCCCGAGTTCCACAAGCAGCCGGAATACCTTGCCGCACAGGACCACGGGCCATGGGCCGCATTCGACCTGTCGCTCGGTCGGGCGATGTACTCCGGATTCACGATGGGCGGACTGAAGGTGTCGGTGGACGGCGAAGTGCTCCGCGACGACGGCTCGGCGATCGCCGGCCTGTATGCCGCCGGCGCATGCGCGTCCAACATCGCCCAGGACGGTAAGGGCTATGCCAGCGGCACGCAGCTCGGTGAAGGCTCGTTCTTCGGTCGGCGGGCCGGAACGCACGCAGCCCAACGGACGGCTGCGCACACCGCCGACGCCTAGGTGTACTGCCCAGGCAGGTTGATCAATCGGGTGATGGGTGGGACCTTGCCGATCGCCGAGTGTTGCCGATGGTGATTGTAGGTGTGTAGCCAGCCTGGCAGTGCTGAGCGACGGGTGCGTTCGTCGCGGTAGTGGCGGGCAAACGCCCATTCGTTGGCCATCGTGCGGTGAAATCTCTCGATCTTGCCGTTGGTCTGCGGCCGGTAGGGCCGAGTGCGGACGTGTTTGATCTGCAGCTCGGCGCAGGTATCGCGCCAGACGAAGGAGCGGTAGCAGCCACCATTGTCGGAGAGCACTCGACTGACCGTGACTCCGCGAGCGGCGAACCACCCCACGGCGCGTCGTAATACCGCGGCGGCTGTAGTGGCCGTTTCATCGTCGTGAATCTCGGCGTAAGCAACCCGTGAGTGATCGTCGATCACGGTGTGCACGAATGCATGTCCGATCAGCTCGTGGTGGTACTTGCTGCGAGCCTTGCCCGGGGTTAGGCGTCGATTCTTCCCGCCTTGCGCGCGACCGACGAAGCGCCATCCGCCGCCGAAGGGGATGTTGCCGAGCTTCTTGACATCAACGTGAATCATTGCGCCGGGCTGGCCATGTTCGTACCGACGGATCATCTCGCCGGTGCGAATATCGACGTGTGACAGATGGTTCAGGCGGCACCGCACCAGTACGGCATGCACGGTAGACGCGGCCATCGACAGTCGCGACGCGATCGCCAGCGGTGAGAGCCGATGTCTCCATCGCAGCTCAACGATCTTGCGCACAATTGCCGAAGGTGTGCGATGGGGGCAGTGATGGGGCCGGCTGGATCGATCTGCCATGCCCGCCGGACCCATTTCCAGATAACGGACCGCCCAGCGTTTGGCCGTCGGCCAGGACACGTGGAAGTGCTCGGCGGCCCGAACGATCGGCCAGCCCTCGTCGACGATCAGACGAGCGAGCATCAAGCGCCCGCGCGGAGTCAGAACAGCGTTAGCGTGGACCACGAAGGTCTCCTGTTCGTTGAAGTGAAGTGGTAGCAGCTCCACTCCACGACAGGAGACCTTCGCCGATCAACGATCGCTATAGCGCGTCGTCACACTTTCTCAACCAACCTGCCTGGGCAGTACACCTAGCGCGCGCCTGCCGTCGCGCCCAGCTGCCACTCGCCGCCCCCGACCAGCTTCAGCTCGCGAGTGTGGTGCTGCTCGACGGAGCTGCGGTGACTGACGCTGACCAAAATGGTGTCGGGCAATTCGCTGCGCACCAACCGATACAGCGTCAGCTCAAGACCCTCGTCGAGTGCCGATGTCGACTCATCAAGGAACACTGCCTGCGGTTTGGTCAGCAGGATCCGGGCGAACGCGATGCGCTGCTGTTCACCCGGGGACAGCACCTTGGCCCAGTCCTGCTCCTCGTCGAGTCGGTCAGCCAGATGTGGCAGCGCGACCTGGTTGAGCACCTCACGCAGCGACTCGTCGGGCAGATCACCGGACTTTGCGGGGTAGGAAACCACCGTGCGCAGGTCGCCCAGCGGCACATAGGGCAGCTGGGACAAGTAGAGAGTCGAGTTGTCCTCGCCCGGAGCCCGGATGGTGCCCGATGCATAGGGCCACAGCTGTCCCAAGCTGCGCAACAACGTGGTCTTCCCGCTGCCCGAGGGGCCGGTGACCATCAGCGCGTCGCCGGGTTCCAACGTCAGATCCAGCGGTCGCACCAGCTGTCGGCCGTCGGGGGTGCGGACCTCGACGTCGTCGAGTTCGACACGACCGCCATGGGAATCCTCGGCGTTCAGTGTGGGCAGCTGCCGGCCTTCCTCGTTGGCCACCACCAGGCCGTGCAGCCGGATGATGGCGGCACGGTAGCCGGCGAAGTCGTCGTAGGCGTTTCGGAAGAACGACAGACCCGACAGGATCTCGCGGAACGCGCTGGCGGTCTGCGACAGCTGCCCCAGCGTGATCTCACCGTTGTAGAACCGGGAAAACTGCACGACGTAGGGGATGAGCTCCTGGGCCTGGCTGATCGACAAGTTCCAGCCGAGGAACCCGGCCATCCGGTTGACGTAGCGCTTGTAGTTGTCGATCACCGGCCGGAAGAGCCGGCGCAGCCCGGTGCGCTCGGCGATCTCGCCGCGGTAGAAGGCCACCGCCTCCGCGGCATCGCGCAGCCGCACCAGCGCGTAGCGGAACGCGGCATTGAACTTCTCGTTGCGGAACGCCAACGTGATGATCGGTCGGCCGATCCAGAACGCGATCACGGTGGCGAACAGTATGTAGGCGATGCCGATCCAGAACATCGCCTTGGGCAGCTGAACCCCGATCAACGGCAAGGTCACCGGTCCGGACAGATTCCACAGGATCGCGGTGAACGAGATCATCGCGGCGATCGAGGACACGGCCCCGAACAGCAACGTCGATGCCGACGTGTTGTTCGGGCGGTTGGGCAGCGGGCCGACACCGGTGGTGAAGATGTCGATGTCCATCTGGATGCGCTGATCCGGGTTGTCGATGGTGTCGTCGATAAAGCGCGAGCGGTAATACGCCTTTCCTTCGAGCCAGTCGTCGGTCAATCGGTCGGTCAGCCAGGCGCGCCACCGCAACATAAACCGCTGGGTGACCATCAGGTCGATCATGATCTTTGCGACGTTGATGACCGCCAGTACCGCGAAAACGCCCATGGACAACCAGAACCCGTCGCGGCCCGACGTCCGCACCGCGTCGTCACCGGCGCCGACCCCGGCGGCGATCACCTGGAAGCTGGTCATCATGTCGTTGCCCTGGAAGGTGAACAACACCGACAAGCGCACGCTGGTGATCACCAGGAGCAGAATTCCTGCCAACCACAGCCACACGATGACGCTGTCAGGCCCGGTGAAGTAGCCCCGGGTGACCCGCCAGAACTGCCGCCCCCACACCGTGTACCGCGTGATGAGCACCAGCGCCACCATGGTGGCGACCGCGGCGTAAGCCCACCCCTGGGCGATCCACCACAGCGAGGTCCACAGCTCATTGCCCCAGTCCAGCGACGGGGTGAACGTTTCCATGCGGAGCAAAGTACCGCGCCGTCAGCCCCACAGCGGGATGGGGCGTTATCCCGACGGCGCGAGTCGCTCCAGGTGCCAAGCCCCGTCACCGACAAGCGCGAGACGGCTGCTGTGGAACGGGTGCACGCTGCTGCGGTGGCTGACGCTGACGATGACCGTGTCGGGCAGCGCGACGCGCAACAGCTGGTAGAGCATCAGCTCCAACCCTTCGTCCAGCGCGGAGGTCGATTCGTCGAGAAACACCGCCGCCGGCCGGCTCAGCAGAATCCGGGCGAACGCAATGCGCTGCTGTTCGCCGACCGACAGCGCATGGGCCCAGTCCTTGTCCTCGTTGAGCCGGATGACCAGAGGACCCAGCGCGACGTCCAGCAGGGCCTTCTGAATACTCTTGTCGTCCACCGATCCCGGCTGCTGCGGATAGGTCACGACGGTACGGAGGTCACCGGCGGGCAGGTAGGGCAGCTGCGGGACGAACATCACCTCGTCGCGGCCGCCGGGCAAACGGACCCGACCCGAGGCGAACGGCCACAGTCCGGCAAGGCTCTGCAGCAGCACCGACTTGCCGATCCCCGATTCACCGGTGATCACCAGGGCCTCGCCAGGCGCCACAGTCACGTCCAGGTCGTGCACCAGCGGGATGCCGTCGGGCCGCCGCACTGTGACACCGACAACCTCGACCGGTCCGCTGGAGGGCTCGATGTGGACGCTGCTGAAACTGCTTGCCCGATCGTTCTGTTCGGCGAGGCCGTCGAGACGGATGATGGCCGCCCGGTAGCTGGCGAACTGGTCGTAGGCATTGCGGAAGAACGACAACGATTCGTGGATCGCACCGAAGGCGTTCGACGACTGCCACACGTCGCCGAATGAGATGCGCTGCGCAAACAGGCCTTGCGCCTGCACCAGCCAGGGCAGCGGATTGATCGCCTGGCTGACCGACACGTTCCAGCCGAAGAACAGCATCATCCGGTTCAGCCAGTGCCGATAATTCGTCATCACATCGTCGAGCCGGCCGCGCAGCAGCGATTTCTCCGCTGGTTCACCGCGGTACAGCCCGATCGCCGCTCCCGCATCGCGGACCCGGACCAGCCCGTAGCGGAACGCCGCGTTACGACGCTCGTTGAGGTAGCTGAACCGAATGAGCGGGCGCCCGATCGCGAATGCCACGATCGTGGCGACGAGAACATAGACCAGCACCACCCAGAACAGCGCGCGCGGCACGGTGGTGGCACCGAGGGTCACGGGTTCGGAGAGCCGCCACAGGATCGGGCCGAACGACAGCACCGAAAGCACGGCCTGCACGGCACCGAACAACAGAGTGTCACTGGAGTTGTAGATCGGGTTGTTCTGGTTGGCGCCGACGCCTGTGGTGAAGATGTCGACATCCTGCTGAATGCGTTGATCCGGGTTGTCGATCGGTCGTCCGGCGAACTGAGCGCGGAAGTACGCCAGATCACCGAGCCAGCCGTCGATGAGGCGGCGGCTCAGCCAGATCCGCCACCGCATGATGAATCGCTGGGTGAGATACAGATCGAACAGCAGGCGCACCAGAAAACACCCGGCAAGTACCGCGAACACCAGCATGGTTGCCCAGAAGCCGGCGATGCCGCTGGCCCGGCCCGGATCGGCCGGGCCGCTGGAGAAGGCCACCTGCAGCGAGGTGAACAGGTCGTTGACGTAGTAGGTGAGTAGCACATTGATACGCACCGAAATGATGACCGACAGCAACAGCAGCCCGATCATGATCCACACGACCGCGCTTCGCCGACCGGTGAAGTAGCCGCCCGAAACCCGCCAGAACTGTCGTCCCCACTCGGTGAAGCGACCGATCAGCGCCAGCACGACGAGCAGGCCGACCGCGGTGAACCCCCATGTGGTGGCCACCCACGCCGCCGACGCGAAGACTTCACGGCTCCAGTCCAGCGAGGGCTGGAACGTCTGGGTGTCCACGTGTGCGACCTCCCCCCGAGAGCAGAACCAGCCTGCGGCGAAGCTACCGCAGCGACCAGGCTGTGTACCGGCGACCCGCAGACGCATCCGTGCGCGGCAAGCCACCCCTCGGGCCGCGTACCGTGATCGTGTGGCACGCACCTCCTCGAAGACGTCAAAGAAAGCTGGATCCGCGCCGGGGGCCAAGCTCAAGACCGGACGCTCGACCAACCCGTTCTGGAAGCTGCTGGGCGCGCGGGTCGACAAAGATCAGGGCCGCTCCATGGAGCTGGTGCGCAGATCCGCGGAGTTCGATGACAAAGCCGCCGACCTCGACGCCGAGCAGCTGCGCAAGGCCGCCTCCCTGCTGGAGCTCAAAGAGTTGGCCGACGCATCGGACATCCCACAGTTCCTGGCCATCGCACGGGAGGCCTCTGAACGCGCGACAGGGTTGCGCCCGTTCGACGTACAGCTGCTGGGCGCCCTGCGCATGCTCGCCGGCGACGTCGTCGAAATGGCCACCGGTGAGGGCAAGACGCTCGCGGGCGCCATCGCGGCTGCCGGTTATGCGCTCGGCGGACGCAGCGTCCACGTCATCACCATCAACGACTACCTGGCCCGGCGAGACGCCGAGTGGGTCGGCCCGCTGATCGAGGCAATGGGTCTGACAGTCGGCTGGATCACGGCCGATTCCACGGCCGCCGAGCGCCGGGCCGCCTACCAGTGCGACGTCACCTACGCCTCGGTCAACGAGGTCGGCTTCGACGTGCTGCGCGACCAGCTTGTCGTCGACGTCGAAGATCTGGTCGCCCCGAACCCCGACGTGGCGCTGATCGACGAGGCCGACTCGGTTCTGGTCGACGAAGCGCTGGTACCGCTGGTGTTGGCCGGAACCAGTCACCGCGAAACCCCGCGGGTGGAGATCATCCAGATGGTCGGCGAGCTCACCGAGGGCAAGGACTACGCCACCGATGACGACAGCCGCAACGTGCACCTGACCGAGGCCGGTGCGCAAAAGGTCGAAGCTCAGCTCGGCGGCATCGACCTGTACTCCGAGGAGCACGTTTCGACCACTCTGACCGAGATCAATGTCGCGCTGCACGCCCACGTGCTGCTCCAGCGCGATGTCCACTACATCGTGCGAGACCAGGCGGTCCACCTGATCAACGCCTCCCGTGGCCGCATCGCCACGCTGCAGCGCTGGCCCGACGGCTTACAGGCCGCCGTGGAGGCCAAAGAGGGCATCGAGGCCACCGAGACCGGCGAGGTACTCGACACCATCACCGTGCAGGCATTGATCAACCGGTACCCGACGGTCTGCGGGATGACCGGCACCGCGTTGGCTGCTGGTGAACAGCTGCGCCAGTTCTACAAGCTCGGCGTGTCACCGATCCCGCCGAACAAACCGAATATCCGCGAGGACGAGGTTGACCGGGTGTATGTGACCGCCGCGGCGCGCAACGACGCCGTCATCGAACACATCAAAGAGGTGCACGCAACCGGTCAGCCGGTACTGGTCGGAACACGCGACGTCGCCGAATCCGAGGACCTGCACCGCCGACTGGTCAAAGCCGGGGTGCCGGCTGTCGTGCTCAACGCCAAGAACGACGCCGAGGAAGCTGCGGTGATCGCCGAGGCAGGCAAGCTCGGCGCGGTCACCGTCTCGACCCAGATGGCCGGCCGCGGCACCGACATCCGGCTCGGAGGTTCCGACGTCGACGAGCAGGACGCCGAGAAAGAGCGGGTCGCCGAACTGGGCGGTCTGCATGTCATCGGCACCGGACGTCACCACACCGAGCGGCTCGACAACCAGTTGCGCGGCCGCGCCGGCCGGCAGGGCGACCCGGGCTCGTCGGTGTTCTTCTCCAGCTGGGAAGACGACGTCGTGGTGGCGCATCTCGAATCCAGCAAGCTTCCGCTGGACTGCGACGACACCGGCCGTGTGGTCCATCCCAAGGCCGCCAGCCTGCTCGAACATGCACAGCGCGTCGCCGAAGGGCGGCTGCTCGACGTGCACTCCAACACCTGGCGGTACAACCAGCTGATCGCCCAGCAGCGCGCGATTCTGGTCGAACGCCGCGACACGCTGCTGCGCACCCCGACGGCCCGCGACGAACTGGCCGAGTTGTCGCCGGAGCGCTACGCCGAACTGGTCGAGCGACTCGCTCCCGACGGCGAGACCAAGTTGGAGAAGATCTGCCGGATGATCATGTTGTTCCACCTCGACCGTGGGTGGGCGGATCATCTGGCGTTTCTTTCCGACATCCGCGAGAGCATCCACCTGCGTGCGCTGGGCCGGCAGAATCCGCTCGACGAGTTCCACCGGATGGCCGTCGATGCTTTCGCCTCGCTGGCCGCCGATGCGATCGAGGCGGCCCAGCAGACCTTCGACACGGCACCGTCGATCGAAGACGAACCCGGCATCGACCTGTCCAAACTGGCGCGGCCCACGTCGACGTGGACCTACATGGTCCACGACAACCCGCTCAACGACGACACCCTCTCGGCGCTGAGCCTTCCCGGCGTGTTCCGCTAGGTTCATCGCATGGCCGAGACATCGGCGTTCGAGGATCCACCGCCCGGCAACCGGGTGCTGACGGTGCCCAACGTGCTGTCGGTGATCCGGCTGGCGCTGGTGCCGGCTTTCCTCTACCTGCTGCTGGTCGCCGACTGGCCCGCCGCCAACGGGTGGGCCGTGGCGATCCTGATGTTCAGCGGCGTGTCCGACTGGGCCGACGGCAAGATCGCCCGGTTGTTCGACAATCAGTCCTCGCGCCTGGGTGAGCTGCTCGACCCGGCCGTCGACCGGATCTACATGGTCACGGTGCCGGTGGCGATGGCGGCGGCCGGGGTGCTGCCCTGGTGGCTGGTCGCGGTGCTGCTGGGCCGTGACCTTGTGCTGGCCGCCACGCTGCCGCTGTTGCGTCGACGCGGTCTGACTGCACTGCCCGTCACCTACATCGGAAAAGCGGCGACTTTTGCGTTGATGTCAGGGTTGCCGCTGGTGTTGTTGGGCCAATACGACGCGCTGTGGAGTCGCGTGGTGTTGGCCTGGGGCTGGGGGTTCGTCATCTGGGGACTGGCGATGTACCTGTGGTCCGGTGCGCAGTACCTGATCCAGGTGGCGATGGTGGTGCGCGCGCTGCCGCCGAACGGCCCACCCTCGCGCACCGCGGAGTCCGCGCCACGATGAGCATGCTGGGGGGATATGACCCGACTTCGGGGCGCAGCGCGCACCGGGCCGACACCCCGACCCCGATTCCGGTGCCCTCGCTGCTGCGCTCACTGCTCTCCGATCATCTCGATCCGGGCTACGCTGCCGCGGCCGCGGCCGGCAAACCGCGGGGTCGCGCCGCACAGTGGGGTTGGCAGGTGCTGGCCGCGGTGACGGTTGCCACGGTGTTCGCGCTGGCTTGGTCGCAGGCCCAGGCCACGGCCCCGGGCGAACGGGAGTCGCAGCGGGTGCTCGTCGGCAGCGTGCGTTCGGCGGAAACCCAGAGCACGCAGATCGCCGAGCGCCGCAACGAACTGGCCGTGGTGGTGGAGACCGAGCAGCGCAGCCGGCTGGAAGGTGACGTCGCAGGGCGACTGTTGCTGGGTGACCTGGACGAAGCCAACCTGGCTGCGGCAGCCACCCCGGTCATCGGGCCCGGGTTGATGGTGACGGTCACCGACCCCGGTGTCACCCCGGACCTCACCGACGTTTCCAAGCAGCGCGTGCAGGGCAGCCGGCAGGTGATCTTGGACCGTGACCTGCAGCTGGTGGTGAACTCGCTGTGGGTCAGCGGTGCCGAGGCGATTTCGGTCGGTGGTGTGCGGGTCGGTCCGAACGTCACGATCCGTCAGGCAGGTGGCGGGATCCTGGTGGACAATCAACCGATCAGCAGTCCCTACGAGATTCTCGCGGTAGGCCCGCCGCATGCGTTGCAGGACAACTTCGGTCGCAGCAGTGGGCTGCAACGGCTGCGGCTGTTGGAGACCTCGTACGGTGTCGGTGTGCGGGTCTCGGCCGGGGAAGACCTGTCCCTTCCCGCCGGTTCTGTGCGAGACGTCAACTTCGCTACTGAGATTGGTCCCAAATGATCGGCATCGTCGCCCTCGTCGTCGGCATCGTTCTCGGTGTCGCCTTCCAACCGGACGTGCCCGAATTCGTCCAGCCCTACCTGCCGATCGCCGTGGTCGCCGCCCTCGATGCGGTGTTCGGCGGTCTGCGCGCGTACCTGGAACGGATCTTCGACTCCAAGGTCTTCGTCATCTCGTTCGTCTTCAACGTGTTGGTGGCGGCACTGATCGTCTATGTCGGTGACCAGCTCGGCGTGGGAACTCAGCTCTCGACCGCCATCATCGTCGTTCTCGGCATCCGTATCTTCGGCAACGCGGCGGCACTGCGCCGGCGGCTGTTCGGCGCATGACCGAACACACACCCCAGCACTCGTCCGACCGGAAGGCGCACGGCCGCCACGAGCTGCCGCGTGAGCATGCGCGTCCCGAGATCGGTGCACTCAACGCCGGCGGGGTGGCCGGGGTCGCGCGCAAGGGCCGCTCTCAGGTGGTGTTCGGGGTGCTGGGCGTGGTGCTATGCCTGCTGTTGGGGGTAGCGATCGCCACCCAGGTGCGCCAGACCGACTCGGGTGACGCATTGGAAACGGCGCGCCCGGCCGATCTGCTGATCCTGCTCGACTCGTTGCAACAGCGCGAGGCGGCGCTGAACAGCGAGGTCGCCGAACTGCAGCAGACGCTGGCCCAGCTGCAGGCATCCGGCAACAACGACGAGGCCGCGATCGAAAACGCGCGCTCCCGGCTAGCGGCGCTGTCCATCCTGATCGGCTCGGTGCCCGCAACCGGCCCGGGCGTCACGTTGACCATCACCGACCCCACCCAGGGAGTGGCAGCCGAGACCATGCTCGATGTGATCAACGAACTGCGGGCGGCCGGAACCGAGGCGATGGAGATCCGCGGTGAACGCAACGGAGAACAGGTGGCCGTACGCGTCGGCGTGGACACCTGGGTGGTCGGGGCGCCGGGAGCCCTGATCGTCGACAGCAACACAATGGGGCCGACGTATTCCATTCTGGCCATCGGCGATGCGCCGACCCTGGCCGCAGCCATGAACATCCCCGGAGGTGCAGTGGACAGCGTCGAGCGTGTCGGCGGCACCATGACGGTGCAACAATCCGAACGGGTCGACGTGACCGCCTTGCGACAACCGAAAGCCCGCCAATACGCTCAGCCCGTCAAATGACGGACCAGCGATCGACCACAGTTCAAGGAGCGCCGTGACCGAGATTCCCGCCGACCTGTCTTTCACCACCGAACATGAGTGGGTTCTGCGGACCGGCGACGACACGGTGCGTGTCGGCATCACCGACTACGCGCAGGCCGCCCTCGGCGATGTGGTGTTCGTTCAGCTCCCCGATGTCGACACCGAGATCACCGCGGGGGAGTCGTTCGGTGAGGTCGAGTCGACCAAGTCCGTCTCCGACCTCTACGCACCGATCACTGCGAAAGTCATTGCCGTCAACGGTGATCTGGAGAGTAATCCGCAGCTGGTCAACTCCGACCCGTATGGTGAGGGTTGGTTGGTAGAGCTGCAGGTCACCGACGGCGCGCTGGAGAGCGGTCTGGCCGAATTGCTCGACTCAGAGGGCTACCGCGCCCACGTAACCGAGTGATGTGTTGTTAGGGTCAAACAGACCGGATACGACAAGCAGATCCGGTCGTGGTGGATACAACGCGGTCCACTGCGCGGTACGGTCGACACGGCGGCAATGGCCGGGGGTCTGACCGGTTACCGCCACAGCAGCCAGTGAGGAGCAGCGGGTGACGGAAAAAGACTTCAATTCGGGGGCGGACTCTGACGAAGTCACCGTGGAAACGACATCGGTCTTTCGCGCCGACTTCCTCAACGAACTGGACGCTCCGGCGGCCCCAGGTGGGGACAGCGCGGTGTCCGGTGTCGAGGGTCTGCCCGTCGGGTCGGCGCTGCTGGTCGTCAAGCGCGGCCCCAATGCCGGGTCCCGATTCCTGCTCGACCAGGCGACCACCTCGGCGGGTCGCCACCCCGACAGCGACATCTTCCTCGACGACGTCACCGTCAGCCGGCGCCATGCGGAGTTCCGGCTGGAGTCCGGTGAGTTTCAGGTTGTCGACGTCGGGAGCCTCAACGGCACCTACGTCAATCGCGAGCCCGTCGACTCGGCCGTGCTGGCCAACGGTGACGAAGTCCAGATCGGCAAGTTCCGGTTGGTCTTCCTCACCGGGCCGAAGGGCGATGACGACGGCGCCGGTAGCTGACGGACCGCACGTCACCGCCGATCGCCGAGCGACCACCACGATCCGATGACACAGCCCGAGACCTCTGCGCTGAACGGGATGTCGATCGGGGTTGTCCTCGATCTCCTGCGCGGGGAGTTCCCCGACGTCACCCACTCCAAGATCCGGTTCCTCGAAGCCGAGGGGCTGGTCACCCCGGAGCGGACCGCGTCGGGTTACCGTCGGTTCACCGCGTATGACTGTGCGCGCCTGCGGTTCATCCTCACCGCCCAGCGTGACCACTACCTACCGTTGAAGGTCATCAAGGCCCAACTCGACGCGCAACCCGACGGCGAGTTGCCGCAGACCGCAAGCGCGTACGGAACACCACGTCTGGTACCGGTGGACGACGGCGTCGACCGAGTTCCCGGCACCCCGGTACCGCCCAGCCAGGTCCGACTGAGTCGCGAAGATGTGCTGCTGCGCTCCGGCGTCGGCGAGGAGCTGCTGACGGCTCTGGTCAAAGCGGGCGTCATCACCCCGTGCTTCAAGGGCGCCACTGCCACGTTCTTCGACGAGCACTCGGTGGTGATCGCCCAGTGCGCCCGCGCCCTGGCCGACTACGGCGTGGAGCCCAGGCACCTGCGCGCTTTCCGCTCCGCGGCCGACCGGCAGTCCGATCTGATCGCGCAGATCGCCGGACCCGTGGTCAAGGCCGGCAAGGCAGGAGCGCGCGACCGCGCCGACGATCTGGCGCGTGAAGTCGCCGCACTGGCGATCACCTTGCACACGTCTTTGATCAAGTCGGCTGTCCGCGACGTTCTGGACCGCTGAGGACTAGACTCGCCGTGACGGCTCAGCCGTCAGGTCCGAGCCGTAGACGGCTGGGATGACTTGGAGCAACACCAGTGCGGAGGGTAGGCACACATGGGTGAGGTTCGTGTGATCGGCATTCGAGTTGAGCAGCCGCAGAACCAACCCGTCCTGTTGCTGCGCGAGTCGAACGGGGACCGCTACCTGCCGATCTGGATCGGGCAGTCTGAGGCCGCCGCGATCGCCCTGGAACAGCAAGGTGTCGAGCCGGCACGGCCGCTGACCCATGATCTGTTTCGAGATGTCATTGCTGCTCTTGGTCATTCACTCAAAGAAGTTCGCATCGTCGATCTGCAGGAGGGCACCTTCTACGCCGACCTGGTCTTCGACCGCGACATCAAGGTCTCGGCGCGCCCATCGGACTCAGTGGCCATCGCGCTGCGGGTGGGCGTGCCGATCTACGTCGAGGAAGCGGTGCTGGCCGAAGCCGGCCTGATGATCCCCGACGAGACGGACGAGGAGTCGGGCGGCGGCGTCCGCGAGGACGAGGTCGAGAAGTTCAAGGAGTTCCTCGACAGTGTGTCGCCCGACGACTTCAAGGCCACCTGACCGGGCATTCGATCTTGGTCACGGATGCGTCTCGTCGCGTTCGACACGCGGGGCGGGTTTTCTGAAGCACCGCGCCGGGCAGCCATACTTGGTCCCGACACGCAGTCATAGTAGGCCGTCAAAGCGTATGCTCGAATCAAGTTCGGGCAGGGTGTAAGCAGGGGTTGAGTGCGCCCACGCAGGTCAGAGTCAGATCGGCGAGAGGATTCGCAAAGTGGGAGACACGCCACGCCAGGAGCAACTGGACCTCACCACGGGCTCCCCGCAGGCGGACACCTTTCCCCGTGTGACCGCCGACCCTGTCCAGGCGGGTCTGTTCCCCGACGATTCGGTGCCCGATGAGTTGGTCGGTTATCGCGGACCCAGCGCCTGCCAGATCGCGGGCATCACCTACCGCCAGCTCGACTACTGGGCCCGCACCTCCTTGGTGGTGCCGTCTATTCGCGGCGCTGCCGGTTCGGGCAGCCAGCGGCTCTATTCGTTCAAAGACATCCTGGTCCTCAAGATCGTCAAGCGGCTGCTCGACACGGGCATCTCGCTGCACAACATCCGCGTTGCGGTCGACCACCTCCGACAGCGCGGCGTCCAGGATCTGGCCAACATCACGCTGTTCTCCGACGGCACAACGGTCTACGAGTGCACCTCAGCCGAAGAGGTGGTCGACCTCTTGCAGGGCGGCCAAGGCGTGTTCGGCATCGCGGTCTCGGGAGCGATGCGCGAGCTCACCGGCGCCATCGCGGACTTTCCCGGGGAGCGGGCCGACGGCGGCGAGTCGATCTCGGCGCCCGAGGACGAGCTGGCGTCCCGACGCAAGAGCCGGGATCGCAAGATCGGCTGAGCCGATCATCCAGGTGAAGACGGCTGAGCCGATCATCTTGTGCTGCAGTTGATGTCACGCCGCCCAGCGGTGATTGGCGAATTCCGGCGCTCGACCACCAATTTCACATGAGTTTCTCTGTGGGGCAACGGAATCACTCCGTATGACGGCGCACTCGACGTCTGAACTTCTGGCAGATGATCTCGGCCACAATGGCTTTCGCCGGCTCGCTCGGCGCAGAGGGTTGGTCGCCACAGGTGATGTTGCGCGGAGGGCGAATCGAGCGATCGGTGCCACCTGTAGACAGGTCGATATCCGCGGTGACGGAGCCTGGGCTGCGCCAGCGGCGCCAGGGTCTCGGCAGGGACGGCGTTGGGTCTGCCAGGGCGGTAGACTTACCTGCGCATCGCCCTTGCGCGGGAGAGCTCCGTGGCCGCCAGCCACGGGCGCCGAAGGAGCAACACCTCTCCGTCAACCTCTCAGGCACCCAGGACCGCGTGAAGCCCCGATGCCTCTGGAAAGCGGTTTACCGCCCCTCAACCGGCGGGTGAACCCGCCCATGGGGAAAGGCAGCACGCCGAATCTCTCAGGCAACCCGGTCCGGGTCGACGACAGAGGGGGAGGAGCCGCCATAGTTCGTGCCCCGGGAGAAGTCGTCACGTGTCTGATCAGTCTCGCTCCAACGCATTCGTCGACCGCCACATCGGCCCTGACGCGCGCGCCGTCGAAACCCTGCTGAACACCATCGGTGTCGACTCGCTCGATGACCTCGCAGCCAAGGCGCTGCCCGCCGGAATTCTCGACCAGGTCTCGGGCGACGGAGTCGCTCCCGGGCTGGAACCGTTACCCGCGCCGGCGACCGAGGCAGAGGCGCTCGCCGAACTCCGCGCACTGGCCGATTCGAACACCGTCGCGGTGTCGATGATCGGGCAGGGCTACTACGACACGCTCACTCCGCCGGTGTTGCTGCGCAACATCATGGAGAACCCGGCCTGGTACACGGCCTACACGCCGTACCAACCCGAGATCAGTCAGGGTCGACTCGAGGCGCTGCTCAATTTCCAGACCATGGTCACCGATCTGACCGGCCTGGAGGTCGCCAACGCGTCGATGCTCGACGAGGGCACCGCGGCCGCAGAGGCGATGACGTTGATGCAGCGCGCGGTGCGTGGTTCGGCCCGCCTGCTGGCAGTCGACACCGATGTCTACCGCCAGACCGCTGCGATCCTGTCGACCCGGGCGCAGCCGCTGGGCATCGAGATCGTCACCGCCGACCTGCGTCAGGGGTTACCGGACGGCGACTTTTTCGGCGTCATCGTCCAACTGCCCGGCGCCAGCGGATGCGTCAACGACTGGAGTGCGCTGATCAAGCAGGCCCACGATCGCGGCGCACTGGTGGCCGTGGGTGCGGACCTGCTGGCGATGACTTTGATCACCCCGCCCGGCGAGATCGGTGCCGATGTGGCGTTCGGCACCACCCAGCGCTTCGGTGTCCCGATGGGGTTCGGGGGACCGCACGCCGGATATCTGGCCGTTCACTCCAAGCACGCCCGCCAACTGCCGGGGCGCCTGGTCGGGGTGTCGGTCGACGCCGACGGCGCGCCCGCCTACCGGCTCGCGCTGCAGACCCGCGAGCAGCACATTCGTCGCGACAAGGCCACCAGCAACATCTGCACCGCACAGGTGTTGTTGGCCGTGATGGCGGGCATGTATGCCAGCTATCACGGCGCCGAGGGGCTTACCGCGATCGCTCAGCGCGTGCACGGTCACGCCCGCACGCTGGCCGCCGGACTGACAGCCGGCGGGGTCGAGGTTGTGCACGACACTTTCTTCGACACGGTGCTCGCACGCATCCCCGGCGCCGCCCGCGGCGTTCAGGCCGCCGCCAAGGAACGCGGCGTCAACATCTGGCTCGTCGACGAGGACCACGTCTCAGTGGCGTGCGACGAAGCGACCACCGTCGGCCACGTGGCCGATGTGCTGGGCGCATTCTCGGTCGAGACCCCAGACCATGACTACACCGGGCCGACAATCGCGACGCGCACCTCGAGCTTCCTCACCCATCCGGCCTTCACCCGGTTCCGCACCGAGACCGAGATGATGCGCTACCTGCGCTCGCTGGCCGACAAGGACATCGCACTGGACCGCAGCATGATTCCGCTCGGTTCGTGCACGATGAAGCTGAACGCCGCCGCCGAGATGGAGGCCATCACGTGGCCGGAGTTCGGCCGTCAGCACCCATTCGCCCCGGCATCGGACACGGCCGGGCTACGGCGGTTGATCGCGGATCTGGAGACGTGGTTGAGCGGCATCACCGGCTACGACCGCATTTCCTTGCAGCCCAACGCCGGCTCCCAAGGGGAGTATGCGGGCCTGCTGGCGATCCAGGCCTACCACGCCGCGCGCGGGGATTCGGCACGCAATGTGTGTCTGATCCCGTCGAGCGCACATGGCACCAATGCCGCCTCGGCAGCCCTGGCCGGGATGAAGGTCGTCGTCGTGGGATGCCGCCCCAACGGTGACGTCGACCTCGATGACCTGCGATCCAAGGTGGCCGAGCACGCTGACCGGTTGTCGGCGCTGATGATCACCTACCCGTCCACCCATGGCGTGTACGAGCACGATGTGGCCGACATCTGTGCCGCTGTGCACGACGCCGGCGGGCAGGTCTATGTCGACGGCGCCAACCTCAACGCGCTGGTCGGACTCGCCCGACCGGGGCGGTTCGGTGGGGATGTCAGCCATCTGAACCTGCATAAGACGTTCTGCATCCCGCACGGCGGTGGCGGGCCGGGCGTCGGGCCGGTCGCGGTGCGCGCGCACCTGGCGCCCTATCTGCCCGGTCACCCGCTGGCCGCGGAGCTGTCCGATGACCTCACCGTGTCCGCCGCGCCGTACGGGTCCGCATCGATCCTGCCGATCACGTGGGCCTACATCCGGATGATGGGCGCCCAGGGCCTGCGCTCGGCCACCCTGGTGGCCATCGCGTCGGCCAACTACATCGCCCGTCGGCTCGATGAGTACTACCCGGTGCTCTACACCGGTGAGAACGGCATGGTCGCCCACGAGTGCATCCTCGACCTGCGGGCGATCACCAAGTCCACCGGCGTCACCGTCGATGACGTGGCCAAACGGCTCGCCGACTACGGGTTCCACGCCCCGACCATGAGCTTCCCGGTGGCCGGCACGTTGATGGTCGAACCGACCGAGAGCGAGTCGTTGGCCGAGGTCGATGCGTTCTGCGAGGCGATGATCTCGATCCGAGCTGAGATCGACCAGGTCGGGTCGGGCGCCTGGCCAGTTGATGACAACCCGCTTCGCAACGCACCGCACACCGCGGAGTGCCTGCTGGTTGAGCAATGGACCCACCCTTACACCCGCGAGCAGGCCGCATATCCGCTCGGCAAGGCGTTCCGACCCAAAGTCTGGCCGCCGGTCCGGCGGATCGACGGCGCATATGGCGATCGCAACCTGGTGTGCTCGTGCCCGCCCGTGGAGGCCTTCGCCTGAACGGTAGGGTGCCTCCCATGACAGAGGACGCTGCGGGCAAGACCCCGAAGTTGTTCATCTTTCCGCACGCCGGTGGCTCGCCGCAGTACTACGTGCCGTTCGCCAAGGCGTTCGCCACGGACATCAAGCGAACCGCCGTGCAGTATCCCGGCCAACGCGGCAAGCAGGACTTCGCGTCGTTCACCGACCTCCCTGCGCTGGCCGACGAGGTGCTCAAGATGGTTTCACCGGACGCCGACCACGGCGGCCCGATCAGCTTCTTCGGCCACAGCATGGGCGCGCTGTTGGCTTTCGAGGTGGCGCGACGCTTCGAGGACGCCGGCAGGCCGATCTCGACGCTGTTCGTCTCGGCCTGCGCTGCGCCGGGCCTGGTCGGCTTCGAGGACGTGCCCGACACCGATGACGGGTTGCTGGCGGCGGTCAGCACGTTGACCGGTGCGAGCCCGGAGTTCATGCAGAACTCCGCGTTTGCCGCGGCGATTCTGCCCACACTCAAGGGGCTCAAGGCCATCGCAAACTACAACGTCGCACCCGAGGTGACGCTGTCCTGCCCGATCCACGCGTACTACGGCGACGACGATGAGATCGCCACGACGGAGAAGGTCATGCCCTGGGCCCAGCGCACCGCCGCGGAGTTCACGGCGCGGGAGTTTCCCGGTCATCACTTCTACCTGTTGGAACAGCTCAATGAGCTGGTGCCCGACTTGGAAGAAAAAGTCTGGGCGCGTAGCCGTGCGGTGAATTAAGCAACAGTGTGGTATTCGCCACATCCAGGGGCGGGGGGTAGCTGCCGCCACGGCGAAGCCGAGCACATTCTGCGCACGCCCCTTCGCACATTCTGCCGGCTTGTGTAGCACGTCGTCGCAGCTCGTTCTTACTGCAGAGTCAGGAACGCAATTGTCCCGCACGTGCGATTTCCGCAAATCGTTTACGCCTACGTCAAAGCCGAGCGAGCACGGGGTTCGGCTGCTGTGGAACCGTAACCGCGTACCGAACGGCCGCTGTAACGAGCAACTGGAAAGCGCCGAATATAGTGGGGTGTTTCTGCAGCTGGCAAAACTGGGCAGCAGGCCGCGGCAAGGAAATATGTAGGTGGGTACGTTCACCGCGGGCGAAAATTCAGGACGATCGCGCGCTTTTCTCTGGCAAGCAACTCGTGGTCTAATCCATCGTTGGATTCGACGACACGAGCGCTGGGTCGGTGTTAGCCTTCGGGTCGAGCGGGGGCTGCGCGGCAAGAGCTGCGGATCGGTTTTGCCAACCACGGCAATGGGGCCGGGGCGCACACACATTTGATGAAAGGACGTCGCCATGCCGTTGCTTGAGTCGACCATCCCTGGCGTTCTCGCCGAGCGCGCGCGGTTGCAGCCCAACGAAGCGGCCTACACCTTCATCGACTACGACGTCGATCCCAACGGGTTCGCCGAGACGCTGACCTGGGCGCAGGTCTACCAGCGGGTCCAGGTGGTCGCCGAGGAGTTGCTGCGCCACGGGACCAAGGGGGACCGCGCCGCCATCCTCGCCCCGCAAGGGCTCGAGTACATCATTGCCTTCTACGGGGCGATGCAGGCGGGCTTCATCGCCGTTCCGCTGCCGGTGCCCGCCATGGGCCAGCTCGACGAGCGCGTGAACGGCGCGCTGCGCGACTGCCAGCCCGTGGCCGTGCTGACCACCTCGGCGGCCGTCGGCGAGATCATGACCTACGTCGGCGCGCAGTCGGGGGCCCCGACCCCGGCGGTCATCGAGGTCGACGCACTGGATTTCGATTCGCCGAACACCGTCGAGGTCAATGTCGGGCCGCTGCCCAAGACCGCCTACCTGCAGTACACCTCGGGCTCCACGCGTGCGCCCGCCGGCGTGATCATGACCCATCGCAACGTGATCGCCAACGTGAAGCAGGTGTTCGACGACTATATGGAGCACCGCGACGGCATTCCGCCGCAGGACATCACCATGGTGTCGTGGCTGCCCTTTTACCACGACATGGGCCTGATCCAGGGCGTCTTCGCGTCTCTGCTCACGCCGTCCGAACGCGGTGGTCTGCACGGCCGCCCGGCCATGCTGATGAGCCCGGTCGCGTTCCTGCAGAAGCCGGCCCGCTGGATCCAGCAGCTGGCGACCTACTCCCATTCCTGGTCGGCGGCGCCGAACTTCGCGTTCGAGCTCGCGGTGCGCCGCACCAAGGACGAGGACCTCGACGGTATGGACCTCAGCGGCGTGCTGGGCATCATCAGCGGCAGTGAACGCATCCACTCGGCGACCATCCGCCGCTTCAACGAGCGCTTCGCCAAGTTCGGCATGCCCGACACCACCGTGCGCCCGTCTTACGGGCTGGCCGAGGCCACGCTGTACGTCATCTCCGCGCCGATGGGCCACACCCCGTCGACGGTACGGTTCGACTACGAGAAGCTCGCCGCCGGCCACGCCGAGCGCTGCGGCGCCGAGGGCGGGTCCGAGCTGGTCAGCTACGGCGCCCCGCGGTCGTCGACGGTGCGCATCGTCGATCCGGAGACTCGTACCGAGAACCCCGACGGCAAGGTCGGGGAGATCTGGGTGCACGGCGACCAGGTCGCAATGGGGTATTGGCGCAACCCGCAACAGACCGAGCGCACCTTCGGCGGCGAAATGGCCGACCCCACGCCGGGAACCCCGACCAGCCAGTGGTTGCGCACCGGCGATCTGGGCGTGATGAGCGAGGGCGAGATGTTCATCATCGGCCGGATCAAGGATCTGTTGATCGTCGACGGTCGCAACCATTACCCCGACGACATCGAGGCCACCATCCAGGAGATCACCGGTGGCCGCGTCGCGGCGATCTCGGTGCTCGACGACACCAGCGAGCAGCTGGTGGCCATCGCCGAGCTCAAGAAGCGGGGCGACTCCGAAACCGAGGCGCTCGACAAGCTGCGCGCCGTCAAGCGTGAGGTCGCCTCGGCGATCAAGAAGTCTCACAGCGTCCGGGTCGCCGACCTGGTCCTGGTGGCGCCCGGCTCCATCCCGATCACGACCAGCGGCAAGATTCGTCGTTCGGCCTGTGTGGACCGGTACCGCCAGGACGAGTTCAGCCGACTGGACGTCACCACATGACGGCAGAATTCGATGAAGCCGCGATCAGGCACTGGCTGGTCGACTACCTCGTAACCAACATCGGGTGCAGTCCCGACGAGATCGATCTAGACGCGCCGCTCAACGATCTCGCGGTGGGCTCCAGTGACGCCGTCGTGCTGACCGGAGAGCTGTCGGAACTGCTCGGGCGCACCATTTCACCGGTGGAGTTCTGGCAGTACCCGACGATCAGCTCGTTGGCCAAATTCCTCACCGGCGGTGAGGTGGAGCCGCTCGTCGACTCCGCAGCCCAGGTCGGCTCCACCGACGAGGCGATCGCCGTCGTCGGCTTGGGGTGCCGGCTGCCCGGTGACGTTCACGGACCCGACGAATACTGGAATTTCCTCATGGAAGGACGCTCCGGGGTTCGCGAGGTACCTCCCGAACGTTGGAAGGTTTTCGAGAACGGCTCACCTGAAGACGTCGCAGCCCTGGCGGGTACCACCCGCTGGGGCTCGTTTCTGAGTGATGTCGACGCCTTCGACGCGGAGTTCTTCGAGATCTCGCCGAGTGAGGCCGACAAGATGGATCCGCAGCAGCGGTTGCTGCTCGAGGTCACTCACGAGGCACTCGAGCATGCGGGCATCCCTGCAGAGTCGCTACGGCACTCCCAGACCGGCGTGTTTGCCGGTGCGTGTGTCAGCGAATACGCCTTCCTGTCGACCGCGCAGCTGAGCCAGGTCGACTCATGGTCGGGCACCGGGGGCGCGTTGAGCATCATTGCTAATCGGGTGTCGTATTTCTTTGATTTGCGGGGTCCGTCGGTGACGGTGGATACGGCGTGTTCGTCGTCGTTGGTGGCGATTCATTTGGCGTGTCAGAGTTTGCGGTCGGGGGATTCGAATCTGGCGTTGGCCGGTGGGGTGAACCTGGTGTTGGCTCCGGCGGTGACCCGCAGCTTCGACCAACTCGAAGCGATGTCGCGCAGCGGGCGTTGTCATGCGTTTGATGCGCGTGCTGATGGGTTCGTGCGGGGTGAGGGCGCGGGTGTGGCCGTGCTCAAACGCCTCTCTGATGCGGTGCGTGACGGGGATCGGGTGTTGGCGGTGATCCGGGGGTCGGCGGTCAATCAGGACGGCCGTTCCAACGGGTTGATGGCGCCGAATCCGGCGGCCCAGATGGCGGTGCTGCGCTGGGCCTATGCCGCAGCCGGGGTCGAGCCGCGCGAGGTCGATTACGTCGAGGCCCACGGCACCGGCACGTTGCTCGGTGATCCGATCGAGGCGCGCGCGTTGGGCACGGTGCTGGGCCGCGGTCGCGGTGCCGATGCCCCGTTGTTGATCGGTTCGGTCAAGTCCAATCTGGGCCATTTGGAAGCCGCTGCCGGTATCGCCGGGTTCGCCAAAGCCGTGTTGGCGCTGACCCATCAGCAGATCCCGGCCAACCTGGGCTATGAGAGCCCCAACCCGCACATCCCGTTCGACAAGCTGCGTCTCAAAGTGGTCGACGCCCACACCGACTGGGCCCCCCAAGGCCGGCCGCGCCGGGCCGGGGTGTCCTCGTTCGGGTTCGGTGGCACCAACGCCCACATCGTGCTCGAACAGGCCCCCGCGATGGCCCCGGCCCCCGCCCCGGCCGACCCGGTGATCTCCACCTTGGTGATCTCAGGCAAGAACCCGGCCCGTATCGCCTCGACGGCGGCCATGCTCGCCGACTGGATGAGCGATCAGGGCGCCGAGGTCGCGTTGGCCGATATCGCCCACACCCTCAACCACCACCGCACCCATCACCCCAAGTTCGCCACCGTGGCCGCCCGCGACCGTGACCAGGCCATCACCGGTCTGCGCGCGCTGGCCGCCGGTCACAGCGCCCCCGGGGTGGTGCCCGCACCCTCCACCGGGCGCCGTAACGGCACCGTGTTCGTCTACTCCGGTCAAGGCTCCCAATGGGCCGGCATGGCCCGCCAACTACTCACCGACGAACCCGCCTTCGCCGAAGCCATCAACCGCATCGAACCCACCTTCACCGAACACGTCGGTTTCTCCCTGCGCGACGTGATCGCCAACGGAGAGACAGTCGTCGGCATCGAACGCATCCAGCCGGTGCTCGTGGGCATCCAGCTGGCGCTGACCGAGCTGTGGCGCTCCTACGAAGTGCAGCCCGACGCGGTCATCGGCCACTCCATGGGCGAAGTCACCGCCGCAGTGGTCTCGGGCGCACTGAGCCTGGCAGACGGCCTCACAGTCATCGCCACCCGCTCCCGACTGATGTCCCGCCTGGCCGGCCAAGGCGCGATGGCGCTGATCGAACTCGATGCCGACGCCACGACCGAGCTACTGGCCGGCTATCCCGATGTCACGCTCGCGGTGCACGCCTCGCCGCGCCAGACCGTGGTCGCCGGCCCGCCTGAGCAGGTCGACGGCGTCATCGCCGCGGTGTCGGCCCGTGAGCTGCTGGCCCGCCGGATCGAGGTCGACGTGGCGTCGCACCATCCGACGATCGACCCGATCCTGCCGGAGCTGCGGGAGGCCCTGGCCGATCTGTCACCCGGCACCCCGACGATCCCGTTGATCACCACGACCGTCGACCACACCGGTCCCACGCCGACGTTCGACGCCGATTACTGGGTGACCAACCTGCGCAATCCGGTGCGCTTCAGCCAGGCGGTCACTGCGGCAGGCGCGGAGCTGGGGACGTTCATCGAGGTCAGCCCGCACCCGCTGCTGACCTACGCGATCGCCGACACGTTGAGCGGGGCACAGCACCAGACCATCGCCACGCTGCAGCGCGGCGAGGACGACACGCTGACCTTCCACACCAATCTCAACGCCACCCACACCACGCATCCGCCGCAGAGCCCGCACAGGACCGAACCGCACGTGGCGTTGCCGCTGACGCCGTGGCACCACAGCAGGCACTGGATCAGCACCGAATCCTGGGTGCGCAGTGGGGCAGGTTCGGCACCTCGGCTGGGCACCCTGCTCGGGGAACACACAGCTGTGGCGACGACGCCGCCGGCGCACCTGTGGCAGGCGCGGTTGGTTTCCGAAGCCAAGCCGTATCCCGGCTACCACCGGATCCAGGGCGTCGAAGTAGTGCCGATGGCGGTGCTGCTGAACACCCTGTCGGCCGCCGCCGCCGAGGTGGGAGTGCAGGGCGTCGGCGATCTGCGCTTCTTCCAGCCCATCGTGCTGAGTCAGCCACAGGTGATCCAGGTGGTCGTCGAAGACGAGATCATCACGGTCTCCTCTGCTCCGTCGGCCGATGCTCCCGCCCACCGCTGGGTCAAGCACGTCAGCGCCCGTGCCACCAACGCCGCCGCTGCGGCGGTAGTGGCAGCCGAGGGTGAGTTGGCCGCGCTGGACGCTGCCGACATCGCCGAGCTGCAGAAGAAGTGGGGCGTCGACGGCAACCCGTTCCGGTGGACCATCGAGTCCTGCCACACCGGCCAGGGTGCGCTTCGCGCCGAGGTCGCGCTGATCGACGAGGCCGCGGTGGCACTGCTGGATGCGTCGGTCAACGCCGCACGGCTGGTCGACACCTCCGACACCCGGCTGCTGGTGCCGTCCGACGTCGAGAGCATCCGGATCGCCGATGTCGGCGTCGGCTCGACCGGGGTGGTGCAGGCGCGCCGCCGCGCCACCGCTGACGACGAGCTGGTCGTCGACGTGGTCGCCACCGGCACCGACGGGACACCCTGTGTCGAGATTAGGGGACTGCGCTTTGCCGACGTGGAGGCCAGTGCCCCACACGCCGTGCGCGACGCCGATCCGCGCCGCGTCGCGCACGCCCTCGACTGGCAACCGTGGCTTCCGGACAACTCGGATGCTCCGGGGCCGCAACGGGACATCGCGATCATCGGAGAGGGCGAGACCGCCCAGGCGCTGCGTGACGCGGTCACCGCGGGCGGTCACCGGGCAGCCGACGTGGCCGAGGCCTCGTGTGTCGTCTACGTCGCCGACACCGCAAGCACCGGCGGCGCCGACCTCGATGTCGCCGTGCGGCAATCCGCAGAGGTGGCCGCCTTGGTCAGCCGCCTGGTCGAACAGGGCGGTGCCCATCCGCCCGCGCTGTGGCTTGTCACGCGGGGGGTCCTGGAGGCCGACACCGCCGCTGCACTGCAACAGAGCCCGCTGTGGGGGCTGGCGGGCGTGATCGGCGCCGAGCAGCCGGAGGTGTGGGGCGGACTGGTGGACCTGCCCGCCGACGGCGACTTGGACGACGCGGTCACCGCCGTCGCCGCGCTGCTGCCGACACCGGCCCGAACCACCCTCGCGTGGCGCGCCGGAAGCTTCCTGAGTCGCGAACTGGTCGCGCTGGACACCGAGCCCGTGGGTGAACCGCTGCGCTGCCGGGCCGACGGCACCTACCTGATCACCGGTGGCCTGGGCGCGCTCGGCCTACTGATGGCCGAATGGCTGGCCGACCGCGGCGCCCGGCGGCTGCTGTTGGCCGGCCGGACGCCGCTGCCGCCCCGTCGCGAGTGGGACAGTGACGACCTCGATGCCGCGACACGCGGCAAGATCGCCGCAGTTCGCGCTCTGGAGTTACGCGGCGTGACCGTCGAGGCAGTCAGCCTCGACATCGGGTCGGCCGACGCACTGCGCGCGCTCGTCGCCAGGCGCGACGCCGACGGCGCCGCGCCGATCCGGGGCGTCATCCACGCCGCCGGCATCAGCGACAGCCAGCTGCTCACCGACGTCGACGAAAGCCGGTTGCAGGCCACGATGTGGCCCAAGATCGCCGGTGCTGCCGCGCTGCACGAGGTGTTTCCGGTCGCGGAGTTGGACTTCTGCTATTTGACCGGCACCGCGGGTACGGCCTTCGGCATCCCGGGGCAAGGTGCCTACGCAGCGGCCAACGCCTATCTCGACGCGCTGGCCCGAGCCCGGCACGGGCAGGGCGGCCATACCGTCAGCCTGGCGTTCGTGGCCTGGCAAGGGCTGGGCTTCGGCGCCGAGGCTCAGATCGTGGTTGCCGAACTCGCCCGACTCGGGTCGCGGCCGATCACGCCCACCGAGGCGTTTGCGGCCTGGGAGCACACCCACCGCTACCCGCTGGCCCAGGCGGTTCTGGTGCCGATGGAATCCGACGACGTCGCCGGCCCCGGCGCCGGCGGTGCGCCGGAGGCCCCGACCCGGGATTGGTCGACGATGTCACCGGCCGAGGTACACGCCGAGCTCGCCCAGGGTCTGCGCGCCATCCTGGCTTCGGAGCTGCGGATCCCCGAGGACCAGGTCGAAGTCGATCTGCCGTTCGCCGAGTTGGGCCTGAACTCGGTGATGGCGATGTCGATCCGCCAGCAGGCCGAGCAGCTCGTCGGGCTGCAGCTGTCGGCGACCATGCTGTGGAACCATCCGACCATCGGAGCCCTTGCCGGATTCCTGGCTGAGAAGCTACTGCCCGAAAGCTCTTCCGAGGACGATCCCGGCGATACCGAGGACTCGTCGGACAGCGTATTGGACTCGCTGTTCGACAGCGTGGAGTCGGAGAGCAGAATTTGATGCCGACGGTGTTCTTCCGAACCCCCGAGGTGATCGGTCGGCAGCGACACCGCCGTGCCGAATCGACTGGGAAGGATGTTGCTGATGGCGACTGCTGAATACTCGATTCCTGCGCTGGTCGCCCAGCGCAGTACAGACGACCCGGATGGGATCGCCTACACGTTCGTCGACTACGACGTCGACCCGGCCGGTGTCGCGGAAAGCCTCACCTGGTCCGAACTCAACGAGCGCATCCAGGCTGTGGCGCAGAAGCTCAGTCAGTGCGGCGAACCCGGTGACCGCGCGGTGATTCTGGCTCCGCAGAACCTCGACTACGTCGTGGCGTTCCTCGGCGCGATCGAGGCCGGCTTCATCGCGGTGCCGCTGTCGGCCCCGCTGTTCGGCCACCACGACGAGCGCATCGTGGGCGCGCTGGCCGACTCCACCCCGGTGGCGATCTTGACCACCTCGCCGATCGTCGACGACATCCGCCACTACGCGCAGGATCAGCCGAATCAGCGCGCGCCCAAGGTGATCGAGGTCGACCTGCTCGAGCCGTTCTTCGGGGACCCGATCGACGTGGCATCGCGGCCGAAGACGGCGTACCTGCAGTACACGTCGGGCTCGACGCGCGCTCCCGCCGGGGTCGAGGTCACCCACAAGAACGTCATTCGCAACATCGCCCAGCTGCATCCCGACTACTTCGCCGGCCATCCGGCGGGGGAGTATCCGCCGGGCCTGCGCGCGGTGTCCTGGTTGCCGCTCTACCACGATATGGGCCTGGTGATCGGCATCTTCCTCGGTCTGGTCAGCGGCGCTCCGACCACGCTGATGAGCCCCATCGGCTTCATGCTCAAGCCGGCCCGCTGGATGCAGCAGCTCGCCGTCGACGAGGGCTGGGTGGTCACCGCGGCACCGAACTTCGCCTACGAGCTCGCGGCGCGACGCACCAAGGACGAGGACCTCGAGGGGCGGCATCTGCGCAATCTGCGCGTGATGATCAACGGGGCCGAGCGGGTGCACGGTGCGACCCTGCGCCGGTTCCACGAACGCTTCGACGCCTACGGCCTGCCCGCCACCGCCATCCGGTCCTCCTACGGGCTGGCCGAGGCCACCATCTACGTGTCCTCCACGTTGGCCGAACGTCCGGCCGAATCGGTGTTCTTCGATTTGGAGAAGTTGTCGGCCGGCCATGCCGAACGCAGCGCCGACGGCGGGTCCGAGCAGGTCAGCTGTGGGCCGCCGCGGTCGACGACGGTGCGCATCGTCGATCCGGAGACGTGTGTGGAAAAGCCCGCCGGCCAGGTCGGCGAGGTGTGGCTGCACGGTGATCACGTCACCGCCGGTTACTGGCGCAATCCAGAACAGACCGCGCGGGTGTTCCGCGGCAAGATCGTCGAGCCGACCGCCGGTACCCCGGCCGAGCCGTGGCTGCGCACCGGCGACCTGGGCATGATGTTCGAAGACGAGCTCTACATCGTGGGGCGGATCAAGGATTTGTTGATCGTCGACGGGCGTAACCATTACCCCGACGACATCGAGGCCACTGTGCGCGAGGTGACCGGTGGTCGAGTCGCGGCCATTTCGCTGCCCGAGGACGCGACCGAGCGGCTGGTGGTCGTCGCCGAGCTGAAGAAGCCCGAAGAGTACGACCAGGCTGCATTGGAGGCGATGCAGCAACGGGTGACCGCTGCCGTCTCGGAAGGCCACAGCGTCCGCGTCTCCGACCTGGTGCTGGTCGGGCGGGGTTCACTGCCGCTGACCACCAGCGGCAAGGTGCGGCGCGCGGCCTGTCTCGAGCGATACCGGCTGGGCGAGTTCAGCCGGCTGGGTGCCGATAGATGACCGCACCTCTCGACGAGGCTGCTATCCGACGTTGGCTGGTCGACTATCTGGTCACCAACATGGGCTGCAACCCTGACCAGATCGATGCCGGGGCTTCCATGCACGATCTCGGGGTCGGCTCCCGTGATGCGGTGGTGTTGACCGGTGAGCTCTCCGAACTGGTCGGCAGCACGGTGTCACCGGTGGATTTTTGGCAGTACCCGACCGTCGACGCGCTGGCCAAGTTTCTCAGCGGCGGCGAGGTGGAACCTGTGGACGTTGTCGCACCCGCGCCAAACCCCGGCGGCTTCAACGAGCCGATCGCGGTGATCGGGCTGGGCTGCCGTTTCCCCGGCGACGGTGCTGACCTGCAAGGCCCCGACCAGTACTGGGAGTTCCTGCTCGACGGAGGGTCCTCGGTGACCGAGGTGCCGGCGCAGCGGTGGGCCCCCTTCGACGACGGCACCGCCGAATCGGAGGCCGTCCTCGACACCGTGACGCGCTGGGGTTCCTATCTGAGTGATGTCGACCAGTTCGACGCCGAGTTCTTCGAGATCATGCCGCGCGAAGCCGCCCGGATGGATCCGCAGCAGCGGTTGCTGCTCGAGGTGATGCAGGAGGCCCTGGAGCACGCCGGTATCCCCGCCGACTCCCTGGCCGAATCGCCCACCGGGGTGTTCACCGGCGCATCGGTGACCGACTACGGCTGCATGGGCGCGCTGGATCTGCCGGGCGTCGACGCGTGGTACGGAACCGGCAGTGCGTTGAGCATCATTGCTAATCGGGTGTCGTATTTCTTTGATTTGCGGGGTCCGTCGGTGACGGTGGATACGGCGTGTTCGTCGTCGTTGGTGGCGATTCATTTGGCGTGTCAGAGTTTGCGGTCGGGGGATTCGAATCTGGCGTTGGCCGGTGGGGTGAACCTGGTGTTGGCTCCGGCGGTGACCCGCAGCTTCGACCAGGCCGAGGCGCTGTCGAAGTCGGGGCGTTGTCATGCGTTTGATGCGCGTGCTGATGGGTTCGTGCGGGGTGAGGGCGCGGGTGTGGCCGTGCTCAAACGCCTCTCTGATGCGGTGCGTGACGGGGATCGGGTGTTGGCGGTGATCCGGGGGTCGGCGGTCAATCAGGACGGCCGTTCCAACGGGTTGATGGCGCCGAATCCGGCGGCCCAGATGGCGGTGCTGCGCTCGGCCTATGCCGCAGCCGGGGTCGAGCCGCGCGAGGTCGATTACGTCGAGGCCCACGGCACCGGCACGTTGCTCGGTGATCCGATCGAGGCGCGCGCGTTGGGCACGGTGCTGGGCCGCGGTCGCGGTGCCGATGCCCCGTTGTTGATCGGTTCGGTCAAGTCCAATCTGGGCCATTTGGAAGCCGCTGCCGGTATCGCCGGGTTCGCCAAAGCCGTGTTGGCGCTGACCCATCAGCAGATCCCGGCCAACCTGGGCTATGAGAGCCGCAACCCGCACATCCCGTTCGACAAGCTGCGTCTCAAAGTGGTCGACGCCCACACCGACTGGGCCCCCCAAGGCCGGCCGCGCCGGGCCGGGGTGTCCTCGTTCGGGTTCGGTGGCACCAACGCCCACATCGTGCTCGAACAGGCCCCCGCGATGGCCCCGGCCCCCGCCCCGGCCGACCCGGTGATCTCCACCTTGGTGATCTCAGGCAAGAACCCGGCCCGTATCGCCTCGACGGCGGCCATGCTCGCCGACTGGATGAGCGATCAGGGCGCCGAGGTCGCGTTGGCCGATATCGCCCACACCCTCAACCACCACCGCACCCATCACCCCAAGTTCGCCACCGTGGCCGCCCGCGACCGTGACCAGGCCATCACCGGTCTGCGCGCGCTGGCCGCCGGTCACAGCGCCCCCGGGGTGGTGCCCGCACCCCCCACCGGGCGCCGTAACGGCACCGTGTTCGTCTACTCCGGTCAAGGCTCCCAATGGGCCGGCATGGCCCGCCAACTACTCACCGACGAACCCGCCTTCGCCGAAGCCATCAACCACATCGAACCCACCTTCACCGAACACGTCGGCTATTCGCTGCGCCAGATCATCGCCGACGGGTCAGCGGTGCGGGGCGACGCCGAGGTGCAGCCCGTGTTGATGGGTCTGCAGCTGGCGCTGACCGAGCTGTGGCGCTCCTACGGCGTGCACCCGGACGCGGTCATCGGCCACTCCATGGGCGAAGTCACCGCCGCAGTGGTCTCGGGCGCACTGAGCCTGGCAGACGGCCTCACAGTCATCGCCACCCGCTCCCGACTGATGTCCCGCCTGGCCGGCCAAGGCGCGGTGGCGCTGATCAACGTCGATGCGCAGACCTGCGCACAGCTGATTGCCGGCCACCCCAGCGTCGAAGAGGCCGGTTACCTGTCGCCCCGCCAGACCGTGGTCGCCGGGTTGCCCGGCGAGATCGAATCGTTGATCGCCGAGGTGACCGCGCAGAACCGGTTTGCCCGCAAGGTCAACATGGAGGTCGCCTCGCACACCGCCCTGATGGATCCGGTGCTCGACGAGCTGCGCGCCGCACTGGCCGACATTGATCCGCGGCTGCCGACCATCCCGTTCCTGTCCACCGTCACCGGTCCCGAATCGACGCCTGCGCTGGACGCCGACTACTGGGTGGCCAACGTCCGTCGTCCGGTGCGCCTACACGATGCGGTCTCCGCTGCAGCCGTCGAGCACGGCACCTTCATCGAGGTCAGCCCCCATCCGACGATGGGTCAGCCGATCAGCGACACGCTGGCCGACGTCGAGCACCGCAGTATCGGCACGCTGGCACGCGACAGCGACGACACGCTGACCTTCCGCACCAACCTCAACGCCACCCACACCAGGCGGCCACCGCCCACCGATCCCCGTCCGGGACCCCCTGTGCCGCTGCCGACCACGCCGTGGCAGCACGGCCGGCACTGGCTGGACGTGAGGCCGGTACGGCACTCGGCGGCGCGGCGCTTCCGTGCCGAAGCCGGCGCGGACAGCGGGCTGCCGCCGGAGTGGTTCTGTGAGCTGACCTGGCCGGAGCAGCCGCTGTCCGACAATGCCCCCGATGCCGCAGCCTCTGCGGCACGCTGGGTCGTCGTCGGCGACGCCGCGCTGGGCGCGGAGTTCACCCGGGTGCTCGGCGCCTCGGTGACCGTCCTGGCCGACGCCGGCGACGCCGACGCGTTGCGGACGGCGATGGCCGGCGCAACCCATGTGCTCTACGCACCTGGGACGACGGCACCGGACGACCTCGGCTACGGCCTGTTCGCCGCGGCCCGCTCGATCGTGGCCGGCGCAGCGGTCGCCGACGAGGTGCCCGCGGTGTATTTCCTGACCCGCAACGCGCAGCCGGTGCAGCCAGGGGACCGGGCCAACCCGCCCCATGCCCTGCTGTGGGGGCTTGGCCGCACGTTGGCGCTGGAACACCCGCAACTCTGGGGCGGCGTCGTCGACCTCGACGAATCCGTTCCCGTCGAGCTGGCCGTGGCAGCGCTGCTGAACGAGGCCCGCCGCGGTGGCGACGAGGACCAGATCGTGTATCGGGCGGGACACCGACACGTGGCGCGGTTGCAACCCGGCCGACCGCTGCGCACCGACGGCACCCTGGATCCCGACGGCAGCTACCTCGTCGTGGGCGCCACCGGCCGGATCGGACCCGCACTGATCGAGCAGCTGGCAGCGATGGGCGCGCGCACCGTGGTAGCCGTGTCGCGCAACCCCGGCTCACGGCTCGACGAGCTGACCGAACGGTTGTCGGCGAGCGGAACGACGCTGGTGACCGTCGCCGCCGACGCATCCGAGGAGGCTTCGCTCGGCGCGGTGTTCGAGCGCTTCGGCGCCGACCTGCCGACGCTGCGCGGCATCTATGTCGCGGCCTTCGGCGGTGGGCCGGTGACGTTGGCGGACATGACCGACGCCGATGTGGCGGCGATGTTCCGGCCGAAGATCGACGCTGTTGCGGTGTTGCACAAGCTCTCGGTTCGTCATCCGGTGCGCCAGTTCGTGATGTTCACGTCGATCTCCGGGATCCTGGGCTCCCGCTGGCTGGGGCACTACGCCGCGACGACGACCTATCTGGACACCTTCGCCTACTTGCGCCGAGCGGCCGGGCTGCCGGCGAGCGCGGTCAACTGGGGACTGTGGGAGTCGCTGGCCGACGAGCAGACCGGAGTGGAACAGCAGACCACCGTCGAGTCCGGGCTGGAGCCGATGGCCGACGGCGTCGCGATCACCGCGTTGGCAGCGTTGACCGGACCCGACGCGCCGGTGCGAACCACCATCGTCGCCGCGGATTGGCCTCGGCTGGCCACCGCCTACCGCACCCGCGCGGCCCTGCACATCGTCGATGATCTGCTGCCCGCAGTGGCCGACGGAACGGCCGCAGGCAGCGCTGACACCGAGTTCCGCCGGGAGCTGCGCGCCGCCGATCCACAGCGTCGCTTCGATCTGCTCACCGCACATGTCACTTTGCAGGTGGCTGCGGCGATGGGGTTGGCCTCGCCGCAGTTGCTGGACCCGTCGGTGGGCTTCTTCCAGTTCGGCATGGACTCGTTGATGAGCGTCACGTTGCAGCGTTCGCTGAGCGAAAGCCTTGGTCAGGTGCTTCCGGCGTCGGTGGTCTTCGACTATCCGACCGTCGAGGCGCTGACCGATTATTTGGCGACGGTGATTCCTGAGATACTCGAAGCCGCCGACTCGGCCGAGGCCGCGGCCGGCGACGGCGTCGGGGGCGGCGTTGGAAATGGTGTTGCAGGCGTCACCGAGGATGTCTACGACGATCTGGCCGAGGACGAGTTACTGCAGAAACTTTCGGAAAGACTGAGTTGAGACGATGACAGCTGCATCGCCGGATCGCCGCGCGATCATCACTGAGGCACTGCGCAAGATCGACGACCTGTCGGCGCGTCTTGAGGTGGCGGAGAAGGCCGAGACCGAGCCGATCGCGGTGGTCGGTATGGGCTGCCGGTTGCCGGGCGGGGTGAACAACGCCGACGAGTTCTGGACGTTGCTGACCGACGGTGCCAGTGGCGTCATCCGGGTACCCGAAGACCGCTGGGATGCCGACGAGTACTACTCGCCCGACCACACCGTGCCCGGCACGATCTGCAACCGCGAGGGCGGCTTCCTGACGTCCTGGAAGCCCGACGAGTTCGACGCGGAGTTTTTCGCGATCAGCCACCGCGAGGCAGCCGGCATGGATCCGCAGCAGCGGCTGTTGCTCGAGGTCGCTTGGGAGGCACTGGAGAACGCCGGGATCAATCCGCGCGCCCTGCGCGGGACGTCGACTTCGGTCTTCGTCGGTATGACCACCAGCGACTATTACGCCTCGTTCATCGGCAAGCTGCGCCGCGAGGAGATCGACCCGTACATCCCGTTCGGCAGTGCACCGAACTTCGCCGCCGGGCGGTTGTCCTATTTCCTGGGCGTGCGCGGACCCGCGGTGGTCAGCGACACCGCGTGCTCGTCGTCGTTGGTGTCGATCCATCTGGCCTGCCAGAGCCTGCGCCGCGGCGAGAGTGACCACGCGCTGGCGGCCGGGGTGAACCTGATCCTGACCCCGCAGAACAACATCGCGTGCTCGCGCTGGGGCATGCTGGCCCCGGACGGCACCTGCAAGACCTTCGACGAAGGCGCCAACGGTTATGTGCGCAGCGAGGGCTGCGGTGTGGTTGTGCTCAAGCGGCTCTCGGATGCACAGCGTGACGGCGACCGGGTGCTGGCCGTGGTCCGCGGCTCCGCGGTCAACCAGGACGGTGCCAGCAGCGGGCAGACCGTCCCCAACGGTCCGGCCCAGCAGGTGCTGATGCGCCGGGCGCTGGAGGTGTCGCGGTTGTCGCCGTCCGATGTCGACTACATCGAGGCGCACGGCACCGGCACCGCGCTGGGAGATCCGATCGAACTCGACGCACTCAACGAGGTGTACGGCGAGCGTGCCGGATCCGCACCGCTGGTGCTGGGTTCGGTCAAGACCAACCTCGGCCACCTGGAGTCCGCCGCCGGGGTGACGGGCTTCATCAAGACCGTGCTGAGCGTGCACCACGGCCACATTCCCAAGCAGCTGCACTTCAAAAAGCTGACCCCGCAGGCCTGCGAAGGGGCCCGGCGGTTCAGGATCGCCTCCGAGCCGATGGACTGGCCGCCCGTCGACCGGGTCCGCCGGGCCGCGGTGTCGTCGTTCGGTGTCAGTGGCACCAATGCCCACGTCGTGATCGAGCAGGCCCCCGCCGCTGCAACGACCGATGTCGAGACGTCGCCGGAGCCGGCGGTGACGACGCTGGTGGTGACGGGCAAGACGCCGGCGCGGATCGCGTCGACCGCCGCGCAGCTGGCTGACTGGCTGGAGGGCCCGGGCTCGGTGCACCCGCTGTCGGCGGTCGCGGGCACACTGAATCACCACCGCGCCCAGCACAACAGATTCGCCACCGTCGCCGCCACCAACACCGCACAGGCCGTGGCCGGACTGCGTGCACTGGCCGGCGACTACCCGGCACCGGGCGTGGTCGGGGTCAACGAGGTCCCCGGTGCCACCGGCACCGTTTTTCTGTACTCCGGACAAGGCTCGCAATGGGCCGGCATGGGCCGGCGGCTGTTGGCCGACGAGCCGGCGTTCGCGCAAGCCGTCGCCGATCTGGAACCGACGTTCGTCGAGCAGGTCGGGTTCTCGCTGCGCGAGGTCCTGCAGTCCGGTGAGTCGGTGGTCGGTATCGACCGCATCCAGCCGGTACTGGTCGGTGTTCAGCTGGCGCTGACCGAACTGTGGCGCTCCTACGGGGTGGCGCCCGATGCGGTCATCGGGCACTCGATGGGGGAGGTGACCGCCGCGGTGGTGGGTGGCGCACTGAGCCCAGCCGACGGCCTCAAGGTCATCGCCACCCGTTCCCGGCTGATGAAGCGGCTCTCCGGGCAGGGCGCGATGGCGCTGCTCGAGCTCGACGCCGGCGCGGCCGAAGAGCTGATCGCCGGGTACCCCGGCCTGACGGTGGCGGTCTACGCCTCGCCGCGCCAGACCGTGGTCGCCGGCCCGCCCGAGCAGGTCGACGCGGTGATCGCGGTCGTCGATGCGCAGGGCAAGCTGGCCCGGCGGGTCGACGTCGACGTCGCCTCGCACCACCCGATCATCGACCCCATTCTCGATGACCTGCGCACCGAGCTGGCCGGTCTGAAGCCCACCACGCCCGCCATCCCGGTGATCGTCACCACCGACGGGCGCCCGACCGACGGCAGCACCGTCTTCGACGCCGAACACTGGGTGGCCAACCTGCGAAACCCGGTGCGCTTCGGCCGTGCGGTGGCCACTGCCGGCGCCGACCACGGAATCTTCGTCGAGGTCAGCCCGCACCCACTGCTGTCCCACGCGATCAAGGAAGCGCTCGGGCAGGCCCGGTATCGCTGCCTGGGAACGCTGACCCGTGACGCCAATGATTCGCTGACATTCCGCACCAACCTCAACGCCGCACATACGGTTCGCCCCCCGAAGGTGCCCAAAGCCGGCCAGTCCCGGGTGCCGATCCCCACCACCCCGTGGCATCACACCCGGCACTGGATCACCCCGGTCGCCGACACCGACCCCGCGGCGGCCCCTGCTCCGCATTCGGCTGCCCGCAACGGCGCCGAAGTGCCCTCGGGATCTCCAGCGGCACAACACCATCCGTGGTTCCACAAGCTGGCCTGGCCGGCCAGGGAGCTGCCGCAGGCCGGAGACACCGACGGCTCGTGGCTGGTGATCGCCGACGCCGAGACCGGTGCCGAGCTGGCACGTGCGCTGGGCGGCGATTCCCCGGCCCTGGACGCGTCGGTCCTCACCGCCGAGGGCCAGGAGCCGGCGCTGCGTGCGGCGTTGACGGCCGCCGACCGCGTCGTTTTCGCTGCGCCGGTGCGCTCGGCGCGGCTGGACATCACCGACGGGTATCGGCTGTTCCGATCGCTTCGCTGCCTGGCTCGTTCGTTGGCTGCGCTGGGCGCGGATGCCCCGCGGCTCTACGTGGTGACCCGCAACGCCCAGCCACTCGACGAAGGAGATCGCGCCAACCCGATCCACGCGGTGCTGTGGGGCCAGGTCCGCACGCTGGCCGTCGAGAACCCGGAGTTCTGGGGTGCGATCATCGACGTCGACGAATCCGCACCGGCCGAGCTGGTGTCGCGTTACCTGCGCGCGGAAGCCACTGCCGGGGAGGGCGACGGCGCCCGCGACGACCAGGTTGTGTACCAGGGTGGTGTCCGGCACGTGCCGCGGTTGCGCCGCGCGTCGCTGCCGGCGACGACGTTGACCCGCTTGGAGCCCAACACCAGCCACCTGGTGATCGGCGCGACCGGAAACGTCGGGCCGTATCTGATCCGCCAGCTCGCCGAGATGGGGGCCGCCACCGTGGTCGCGGTGTCGCGGCGCGGCTCGCAGCTGACCGAACTGGCCGACGAGCTGTCCGCCCAGGGCTGCGCGCTGGTCGAGGTGGCCGCCGACGCGGCCGACGAAGCTGCGATGGCTGAACTGTTCGGGCGTTTCGGCGCCGACCTGCCGCCGTTGGACGGCATCTACCTGGCCGCGCTGTCGGGCGGTGAGGCGTTGCTGACCGAGATGAGCGACGACGACCTGGCCACCATGTTCCGGTCGAAGCTCGACGTGACCGCGGTACTGCACAAGCTGACGCTGACCACCCCGGTGCGCCGGTTCGTGCTGTTCTCGTCGATCACCGGGATTCTGGGCTCACGTGCGGTGTCGCACTACACGGCCGGCAACGCGTTCCTGGACACGCTGGCCTACGCGCGTCGCGCGCTGGGACTGGCGGCCACCGTCGTCGACTGGGGGCTGTGGAAGACGTGGGCCGACACCCATCCAGCGCTGGCGGCCGCCGGCCTGGAACCGATGCCCAACGATGTGGCGATCAAGATGCTGCCCGCGGTGCTCAGCCCCGAAGCCGGTGTGCACAGCGCCGTCGTCGGCGCGGACTGGAGCCGGTTGGCCGACGCCTACCGGATGCGGGCCTCGGTGCGCGCCCTCGACGACATGCTGACCCAACCCGGCGCGGACACCGCCGATCTGGGTGACCTCGCAGAACCGGTGTACGGCACGCTGCTCGGCGAGCAGGTGACAGGTCCGCAGCACGACAGGGTGTGGCGGGCCCGGCTGCTTCCCGAAGCACAGCCCTATCCGCACGCCCACCGGGTCCGCGGGGTCGAGGTGGTGCCGATTTCGGTGATGCTGCAGACGTTGTCGGAGGCCGCCGCACAGCTCGGTGCGGCAGCGGTCAGCGATGTGCGTTTCGAGTACCCGATCGTGGCCGGACAGCGCCGGGTGGTGCATGTGGTCGCCGACGGCGCCGAACTCACGGTGTCGACCAGCGCAACCGCCGACACCCCGGCCGAGCGGTGGACCCGACATGCCAGCGCCCTGATGGTGGCTGACGGAATGGCCCCCACCGGTGTCTCGATCGGCTCGGTGCAGGGTGAGGGCTACGACGCCGCCGTCATCTCCGAGTTGCAGCACAGCTGGGGTATCGAGGGTCAGCCGTTCGACTGGACCGTTGGTGACAGTGCCGCCGCGGGCAGCGCGGTGCGTGCACAGATCACGCTGCCGTCGGCCGATCCCGCGGCGTTGGCGGCCGCGTTGGTCGACGCGGCGGTCCATGTTGCGCGTCTGGCCGACAAGGACAACCCGCAGCTGCTGTTGCCCGCCGGTGTGCAGACGCTGTGGACGGATGCCCAGGCGATCGGCACCGAAGTAGTTGTCGAGGCGCTGCGTCGCGAGGACGTCACCGGCAATGACCTCATCGTCGACGTCACGGTCAAAACCCTCGAGGGTCGTCCGTGCATCGAGGTGCACGGGCTGGTCTACGCCGCGGTCGAGTCGACCCCGATTCCAGCGATGGACGACACCGCCGGTGCGGCTGCCGAATTCATCGACTGGTCGGCGATGTCGGCCGCCGAGCGCCTCGAACAACTGCGCACCCGGCTGCGAGCGATTTTGGCTCGCGAGCTCGGCATGCCCGACACCGCCGTGGACTTCGACATGCCGTTCCCCGATCTGGGCATGGACTCGATGATGGCGATGAACCTGCTGCGCGACGCCAAAGCCCTGGTGCGCGCCGACCTTTCGGCGACGATGCTGTGGGACAACCCGACCATCGCGTCGTTCGCGGCCCACATTGCCGAGCTGATCGCCCCGGAGGAAGAACCCGAAGACGAGCTCGAGGACGCCACCGACGACTCATTCAGCGTGTTGGACTCGCTGTTCGAGAGTGTCGAATCCGCCTCCAGCAGTAGCGAAAGCGGTATCTGATGAAGACGATTTTCGATCGTATCTCCGGGATGAACCCCGAGCAGCGCGGTGCGCTTTCGGAGCAGTTCGAGAAGGCCTCGCGCATCGCCGCCGCCGAACCGGTGGCGGTCATCGGGATCGGCTGCCGGCTGCCCGGCGAGGTGGACGGGCCGGAGAAGTACTGGAACTTGCTGACGGCGGGAACCGACGCCGTCATCGAAGTGCCGGCAGATCGCTGGGACGCCGAGGCGTTCTACGATCCGGATCCACTGGCACCGGGTCGGATGCCCACCAAATGGGGTGCCTATCTGTCCGATATCGACGGGTTCGACGCCGACTTCTTCGGCATCACGCCCCGCGAAGCGCTGGCAATGGACCCCCAGCAGCGGCTGTCCCTCGAAGTCGCCTGGGAGGCACTGGAAAACGCGGGGCTGGCACCCGACCAGCTGGGGGAGAGTCGCACCGCTGTCATGCTGGGCGTCTACTACAACGAGTATCAGAACGCCTCCGGCGGCAATCCGGACACCATCGATCCGTACTCGGCGACCGGTAACGCCCACAGTGTCACCGTCGGTCGCATCGCTTATCTGCTGGGCCTGCGCGGTCCCGCGGTCGCGGTCGACACCGCGTGCTCGTCGTCGCTGGTGTCGATCCACCTGGCCTGCCAGAGCCTGCGGATGCGCGAGAGCGACCTGGCCCTGGCCGGTGGCGTGAACCTCAATCTGCGCCCAGAAACTCAACTGGCACTTGCCAAGTGGGGCATGATGTCACCGAAGGGCCGCTGCCACGCGTTCGATTCGCGCGCCGACGGCTTCGTCCGCGGTGAAGGTGCGGGCATTGTCGTGCTCAAGCGCCTCACCGACGCGGTGCGCGACGGTGACCGGGTGCTGGCGGTGGTGCGCGGGTCGGCGGTCAACCAGGACGGCCGGTCCAACGGCTTGACCGCACCCAATGCCCCGTCGCAGCGCGACGTCATCACCCGTGCGCTGCGCTCGGCCGACGTGACCGCAGGTTCGGTCAACCTCGTCGAGACCCATGGCACCGGAACAGCTCTGGGCGATCCCATCGAGTTCGACGCACTGGCCGCGGTCTACGGCAAGGGTGAAACCCCTTGTGCGTTGGGAGCAGTGAAAACCAACTTCGGCCACCTCGAGGCGGCAGCCGGGGTCGCCGGCTTCATCAAGACGGTGCTGGCGCTGCGCCACGGCGAGATTCCGCCGAACTTGCATTTCTCGCAATGGAATCCGTCGATCGACCCGTCCAAGACCCGGCTGTTCGTTCCGACCGAATCCACACCGTGGCCGGCCCAGGACGGGCCGCGCCGGGCCGGGGTCTCGTCATTCGGCATGGGCGGCACCAACGCCCACATCGTGCTTGAACAGGGACCCGAGTCCGCCCCGACAGCATCCACCGACGCACCCTCGGTCACCACGCTGGTGGTGTCGGGCAAATCCCCGGCACGGTTGTCGGCGGCCGCCGGCGCGCTGGCCGGCTGGCTGGGCAACGGCGGAGCAGCCGTCGCATTGCCCGACGTCGCCCGCACGCTGTCGCGACGCAGCCGCTACACCACGGTGGCCACGGTGTCGGCGCGCAACCACGCCGACGCGGTGGCCGGGCTGCAGGCACTGGCCGCCGGGCAGCCGGCTGCCGGTGTGGTCGCCGCGCACACCGCCACACCCGGCCCGGGCACGGTGTTCCTGTACTCCGGGCAGGGCGCGCAGTGGCCTGGCATGGGCAAGCGACTGCTCGCCGAGGAGCCGGCATTCGCCGCCGCGATCGACGAGCTCGAGCCGATCTTCGCCGACAAGGCCGGGTTCTCGCTGCGTCAGACGCTGGAGGCCGGCGAGCCGGTCGTCGGCATCGACCGTATCCAGCCGGTGATCGTCGGCATGCAGCTCGCACTGACCGCGCTGTGGCGCTCCTACGGAGTGGAGCCCGACGCGGTGATCGGGCATTCGATGGGGGAGGTGTCGGCGGCGGTGGTTGCCGGCGCGCTCACCCCCGCCGAAGGCCTGGACGTGATATCCACCAGGTCACGGCTGATGAAGCGGCTGTCCGGGCAGGGCGCGATGGCCGTGCTCGAACTGGACGCCACGGCCACCGAGCGGCTGATCGCCGACCGGCCGGACGTCACGGTGGCCGTCTACGCCTCGCCCAAGCAGTCCGTCATCGCCGGTCCACCCGAGGCCGTCGACGAGCTGATCGCGATCGTGGACGCCAAAGGGCTGCTGGCCCGCCGCGTCGAGGTGGACGTGGCCTCCCATCACCCCACCATCGATCCGGTGCTGCCCGAACTGGGCACCGCCCTGGCCTATCTGGCGCCGACCACCCCGAAGATCCCGCTGCTGAGCACGGTCGGGTACACGGGTTCGGCGCCGCAGTTCAGTGCCGAGTACTGGCAGGCCAATCTGCGCAACCCGGTGCGGTTCAACCAGGCGGTCACCGACGCCGCCGCCGAGCACGCCAACTTCGTCGAGATCAGCCCGCACCCGCTGCTGACCCACGCGATCACCGAGTCGCTGGCCGGGCTGACCCCGGCCAAGAACGCCAAGGTGCTGGGCACCGTGACCCGCGACTCCGACGAGACGCTGGCCTTCCACGCGCAGCTGGCGACGCTGCGCCCGCCGACCGACGCCCCCGAGGCGCCGGCCGCCGATGTCATCGACGTTCCGCCGACGCCGTGGCTGCACACCAAGTACTGGATAGCCAACACCTCGGCCGGTCTGGAGTACAGCGGTGCGCATCCGCTGCTCGGCATGCATGTCGAGCTGCCGGTCGGTGGCGCCCATGTCTGGCAGTCCGACGTCGGCACCGAACTGCATCCGTGGCTGCTCGATCACAAGGTGCACGGTCAACCGGTCATGCCGGGCGCCGGGTTCGCCGAGATCGCGCTGGCCGCCGGATGTGCGGCGCTCGGGGTTGCGGCCTCGGCCGTCGAGGTCAAGCGCCTGGAGGTGGAGCAGATGCTGCCGCTGGACGCGCGTACCCGGCTGACCACCCAGTTGCTGCGTGACGGCGACGAGCTGCGCGTCGAGATCCACTCCCGATCCGAGGACGGTAACTGGACTCGGCATGCCGTGGCGCGCATCGAGCGGGCCGAGTCCGCCTCGCCCACTCAGTTGAGCACCGCCGGTGCCGCGTCCGCTTCGACGGTTTCGCCCAGCGACTTCTATACCGCGTTGCGGCGGACCGGCGCTCACCACGGACATGCCTTCGCAGCACTGACGCGGATCGCGCGTTCTGCCGAGGGATGGGCCGACACCGAGATCGTGTTGCCCGACGAGGCCACCGCGCACCGCGGCATCCAGTTGCATCCGGTGATGCTCGACGCCGCGCTGCAGGGGCTGGCCGCGGCGATCGGCGCCGAATCGCTGTCGGAGACCGACGAGGTCACCTATCTGCCGGTCGCGATGGAGTCGATCCGGGTCTACGGCGATGTCGGTCGACGCGCACGCTGCCGCGCGGAGCTGGTCAGCATGGTCGAAGACGGTGGTGACGCGATCGGTCGCGTGACGCTGGCCGATCAGGCCGGTCATGTCACCGCCGAGGTCACCGGCGTCTACCTGCGCCGCGTGCAACGCCGAACGGTGCCGTTGCCGTTGTCGCAGAAGGTGTTCGACACCACGTGGCAAGAAGCTCCGGCCGGCGCGGGCGCCGTCCCGCCGGGGAGCTGGCTGGTGCTGACCGACGGTGCCGCTGCCGAGGACCGGGCCCGCGAGTTCATCGATCGCTTCGGCGCCGACACCCGCCGGGTGATCGCCGCCGCGCTCGGCGACGAGTCGGCCGTGGGGGAGGCGTTCGCCACCGCGTGCAGCGACCCGGAACTCCCGCCGATCGGTGTGGTCGTCCTGCTCGACGACACGGCTGTCGATGCCGGCAGCGATATTTCCGCGCTGACCAAGGCCCGGGACACCGTGTGGACGGTGTCGAGCGCGGTCCGCGCCGTCAGCACCGGCTGGCACGGCAAACCGCCACGACTGTGGCTGGTCAGTCGCAACGGGCTGGTCGTCGAGGACGGAGAGTCCGGTGATCCCGCCGCGGGCACTCTGCGCGGACTGGTTCGGGTGCTGGCCTACGAGAGCCCGGATCTGCGCACGACGTTGGTCGATCTGGACACCGACGCCGACGTGGCCGCGGTGCTGACCTCTGAGTTCGACGCCGAGGGTGGCGACGACATCATCGCCCGCCGCGGCGCCCGGCGTCTGGTCGAACGGCTCTCGCGAGCCACCGTTGCGGCTCGTCGCATCGACCCGGTGGTCCGCCCGGACGGGGCCTACATCGTCACCGGTGGTCTGGGTGGCATCGGGGTGACCGTGGCGCGCTGGCTCGTCGACAACGGCGCCGGTCGTATCGTGCTCAACGGGCGCAGCGCCCCGTCCGACGAGGTCGCGGCCATGCTGGAATCGTGGCAGGGGCGCAGCGAGGTCGTCACGGTGCTCGGTGACATCGCCGAACCGGGCACCGCAGAGCGGCTGGTGACTGCCGCCGAAGCGACCGGGCGCGGGCTGCGCGGCGTGATCCACTCCGCGGCGGTCCTCGACGACGAACTGGTCTCGGCGATGTCCAAGGACAGCCTGGACCGAATCTGGGCGCCCAAGGCCACCGGCGCCTTGCGTCTGCACCAGGCCACCGCCGAGCGTGAGCTCGACTGGTGGGTCGGGTTCTCGTCGGTCGCCTCGCTGCTCGGGTCGCCCGGGCAGGCGTCCTACGCATGCGCCAACGCGTGGCTGGATGCCTTTGTCGGATGGCGCAACGCCACCGGCCGACCGGCCACCACCATCAACTGGGGCCAGTGGGCCGACGTCGGCCTGGCCAAAACGCTGACCTTCAGCGTGCTCGATCCGATGTCGACCGAGGAGGGTATCGAGGCGCTGCAGACCGTGGTCGCCGGCGCACCTACCCGCATCGGGGTCGCCCGGCTGCGGCTGGACCGTGCCGCCGCGGCGTTCCCCGAGATCGCCAAGATCGGGTTCTTCGCCAATCTGGTCGCCGAGTTGGGCGCGCTGGATGACGACGACGACTGGGCCGGCACCGACGCGCTGCGCGAGATGGCGCCAGGTGAGGCCCACCGCGTCGTGGTGGCGCGGCTGCGCCGACGCATCTCGGCGATCATGGGCTTCTCCGACGAGAACGCGATTGCCGTCGACCAGCCGCTCACCCAGCTGGGCTTGGATTCTCTGATGGCGGTGCGCATGCGCAACACCGTCCGCAGCGACTTCGGCGTCGAGCCTCCCGTCGCCCTGTTGCTGCAGGGCGCTACGCTGGCTGACCTTGCCGTCGATCTGATTCGGCAGCTCGGGTTGGCCGAAGACGACGCGCCTGATCGGCCCAACGCTGTGCGTGACCGGGTGCAGCAACGAGCCGCAGCCCGCCAGCGGGCGGCAGCGCGGCGAAAGGTGGGACAACGACTGTGACGAGCAGTAATCCGCTGCCCGACAACGCCATCGCCATCGTCGGCATGGCGGGGCGGTTTCCCGGCGCCGAGTCGGTGTCGGCGTTCTGGCGCAACCTGCGCCTCGGGGTGGAATCGATCGTCGACCTGTCCGAGGACGAGCTGCTCAACAGCGGTGTCACCGAGCAGACGTTGGCCAACCGCTCGTATGTGCGCCGCGCTGCCCTGATGACCGGGATCGAAGAGTTCGACGCCGAGTTCTTCGGATTCACCCCGGCCACCGCCCGCACGCTGGACCCGCAGCATCGGCTTTTCCTGCAGTCCGCGTGGCATGCTTTGGAAGACGCCGGGTATGACCCGGGCGTGATCGACAGCACGGTCGGCGTCTTCGGCACCAGCTCCACGAGTGGCTACCTGCTGCACAACCTGATGTCGCAGTACGACCCCGCCATGGTGATCGGCCAGGGTGCGAGCTTCGACATGGTCAACCTGTCACTGCAGAACGACAAGGATCACCTGGCCACCCGGGTGGCTCATCAGCTCAACCTGCGCGGCCCGGCCATCTCGGTGGCCACCGCATGCTCGTCGTCGCTGGTCGCGGTGCATCTGGCCTGCCAGAGCATCCTCAACGGGGAATGCGACATCGCACTGGCCGGCGGTTCGTCGATCCGCATCCCGCACAAGGTCGGCTACTGGTACGAGCAGGGCACGATGGTCTCGCCGACCGGCCACTGCCGGCCGTTCGACGTCCGTTCCGACGGCACGATCTTCGGCAGCGGGGTCGGTGTGGTGGTGCTCAAGCCGCTGGCCGACGCCCTCGACGAAGGCGACCGCATCCACGCGGTGATCCGCGGGTCGGCGCTGAACAATGACGGCGCGACGAAGATGACCTACGCCGCCCCCAATGCGCTCGGGCAAGCCGAGGTGATCGCCGAGGCCCATGCGGTGGCCGAGGTCGATGCGTCGACGGTGGGATACGTCGAGACGCACGGCACCGGCACCCCGCTGGGCGACCCGATCGAGATCGAAGGGCTGCGCCAGGCCTTCGAGTTGGCCGCCGAGAAGCGTTCCGGCCCTTGCTACATCGGATCGGTGAAGTCGAACATCGGTCACCTCGAGACGGCGGCGGGCATCGCCGGCCTGATCAAGGCCGTCATGTGCCTGAAGCATCGGGCGATCCCGCCGACGCTGCACTACACCAGCCCGAACCCGGAACTGCACCTGGATCGCAGCCCGTTCCTAGTGCGCGCCGAGGATGGTCCCTGGGACTGGGACGGTGTCCGCCGCGCCGGTGTCAGCTCGTTCGGCGTCGGCGGCACCAACGCCCACATCGTGCTGGAGGAAGCGCCGGCGACGGCGCCGGCGCCGGCGCGCAGTGGGCCGCAGGTGCTGGTGCTGTCGGCACGCACCGCCGAGGGGCTGGCCCAGGCCCGCAGCGCGCTGGCCGACGAACTGTCCGCACAGGACGACGTCGACCTTGCCGACGCCGCCTACACGCTGACCCGCCGCCGCACCGAGACCCACCGGCTGGCCGCGGTGGTCGACGACCAACAGCACGCGGTCGCAGTCCTGGTTAACGACGAACACGACAATGTCTTCGTCGGTTCGGGCCCGGAGCCCCAGACCGAGGCCGCCGACGACCGCATCGTGTTCCTGTTCCCCGGTCAGGGCGCCCAGCACATCGGCATGGCACGCGGCCTCTACGACACCGAGCCCGTCTTCGCCGAACACTTCGACGCGTGCGCCACCGCGTTCGGTCAGGAACTGGGCTACGACCTGCGCGCCGAGGTGTTCGACGGCGCTGGGCGCGATTTGGAGCGCACCGATCGCGCCCAGCCGGCGCTGTTCACCGTCGAGTACGCACTGGCCAAGCTCATCGAGTCCTACGGGGTGCGCCCCTCGGCGCTGGCCGGTCACAGCATCGGCGAGTACGCCGCCGCGGCATTTGCCGGTGTGTTCGACCTGCCCACCGCGGTCAAGGCCGTCGCGATGCGGGCGCGGCTGATGCACGCCTCGGCGCGGGGCGTGATGGTCGCGGTCGCGTTGAGCCCGGAGGCGGTTGCCGAATATCTGGCCGACGACGTGGATCTGGCGGCGGTCAACGACCCGGGCAACTGCGTGGTGGCCGGATCGGAAGAGGCCATCCGCAGCTTCCAGGCGCGGCTGGCCGAGAAAGGCATCGTCGCCCGCCGGGTTCGTACCGCGCACGCGTTTCACTCGCGGTTGATGGATCCGGTGATCCCGGAATTCTCGGCGTTCATGTCGCGGCTGACATTGAATCCCCCGCAGATCACGTTGCTGTCCAACGTCACCGGCGCGCCCATGTCGGCGGCCGAGGCCACCGACCCGACCACCTGGGCACGTCAGATCCGTGCCACGGTCCGCTTCGCCGACGAGCTCGACCTGCTGTTGACCGACCCGAACCGGGTCATCGTCGAGGTGGGTCCGGGCGGGGCGCTGACCTCGTCGGCGGGGCGCCACCCGAAGTGGTCGGCCAACCATCGCGCGGTGAGGTTGATGCGGCACCAGGCGCAGAATCGCAGTGACCGCGACACGTTCCTGCTGGCGCTGGGTCAGTTGTGGGCCGCCGGTGTCGACGTGGACTGGACCCCGCTGTCCGGGCCGCATCCGCAGCTGATCTCGCTGCCCGGCTATCCCTTCGAGCGGCAACGGCATTGGATCGAGCACAACGCGAATGCGGCGTGGCTGTCCGGCCGTGCCGCGACCAACGGTGCCGCAGCCGGCTCTGGTGGCAGTGGCGCCACGGCCACCAGCAGCAAGTCGCAGATGGAGGCGGCACTGCAGGGCATCTGGTCGCAGTGTCTCGGTGTGGCGTCGGTCGACACCACCGCCAACTTCTTCGAGCTCGGCGGCGACTCGCTGATCGCGATCAGCGTGGCAATGACGGCATCCAAGCAGGGACTGGACCTGACGCCGCAGGACCTCTACGAGAACCAGACGATCGCATCGCTGGCGCGAGTGCTCATCGCGCGGTACGCCGAGGGCGGACTGGCCCGCCATTCGTTGACCGAGGACGCCAACCCGCCGGTGCCACCCAACGTCGCGCACTTCCTCGAACACGGTCTGCGCGACGGCGGCCGCTGGCGCATGCCGGTCGTGCTGGCACTGCGCTCCGATGTCGGGGTGGACACCGTGCGCGCGGTTCTGTCGGCGGTGGCCAACCATCACGACGTACTACGGGCCCACATCGTCGAACACGCCGGCACCTGGGAGCAGCGGATCGCCGAGCCGGGGGAGTTCGCCGACATGGCGATTCATTCACTGCCCGACGGGGTGGCCGCGGGAAGTCCGCAGGAGCGCGAGGCAGTGCTGGCGGTGTTGACCGAGCAGATCGCCGAGCACCAACTGCTGACCGCCCCACTCACCGCAGGGTATGTGCACGGCGTGCCGGGCGGGTCGAACTACCTGACCATCAGCGTGCACGGAATCGCCGGCGACGAGACCTCGCGCGACATCCTGGTCACCGACATCTTCACCGCGATCCACCAGGTGCTCGCCGGCGAAGAGATCTCGCTGACCCCGGTCAACACGTCGTGGCGGGAATGGTCCCAGCGGTGCGCGACGCTGGCGACCCATCCGGCGGTGCTGGAAAGCCGCGACTTCTGGGTACAGACGGCCACCGCGGCCACCGTCACCGTGGTGAGCACCGAGGCCGCCGAACCACCGCGGGCCGAGGACATGTTGCGGTTGTCGGCGGGATTGACCGTCGCCGAGACCGGCGAGGTCGACGACGCCCGCCGGCGCCTGCGTCTCCCGGTGGAAGAGATCCTGCTCGCCGCGCTGAGCCGCACCGTGGCCGCGACCGTCGGCGAGGGCGCCGTGGCCGTGGACCTGGGCGGCCGGGGGCGGCTGGTGCTCAAGCCCGATGTCGATCTGCAGCGCACGGTCGGCTGGTTCACCACCGTGCACCCGGTGCTGCTGCGCAGCGCCTCGGAGCACAACGCCGGTGCCGGCCAACTACTCGAGGACGTCCGAGCCACCTTGACGGCGGTGCCGCACTACGGCATCGGCTACGGCCTGCTGCGCTACAACTACGCCCCGACCGCACGGGTGCTCGGCAACACCCGCCCGGCCGACATCCTGGTCTCGCACATGGGCACCATCCCCGAAGTGCCCGGCGAGCAACCCGACGACGCGCCGGTGCGTTTCGACAGCGACACCGCGATGCCGGTGCGCGACTCGGTGTCCGGGCTGGGTCACCCGATCGAGCTGCGGGTCTACCGCTCCGGCGGGGTGCTGCATCTGGACTGGTGGTATGACAGCCGGCGCCTGGGTCCCACCGACGTCGAATCGCTGGCCGGGCAGTTCTCGACCGCGCTGTTGGACCTGACCCGGGAAGCGCTGGCAGAAAACGAGATGGAGTCCGGAGGCGACGAACTCGCATTGGTGGACCTGTCATGACAGCAGCCCAGGAGGAGCAGCCGTGACCGGCTCGGACAAGGCAGTCGTCGTCTCGGACCTGAAGAAGTCGTTCGGGTCGGTCGACGCATTGCGCGACATCACCTTCGAGGTCGGTAAGGGTGAGGTGCTGGGTCTGCTCGGCCCCAACGGTGCCGGCAAGACCACGACGGTCAGCATCCTGTCGACGCTGACCAAGCCCGATGGCGGAGAAGCCATGGTCGCCGGTCACGACGTGCGGAAAAACCCTGCCGGAGTGCGAGAGTCGATCATGCTGACCGGTCAGCACGTCGCACTGGACGACATGCTGACCGCCCGCGAGAACCTGGTGATGTTCGGCCGGCTGCGTGGATTGAAGAAGGCCGAAGCACGCACCCGCGCCGTTGAGCTGCTTGAGCACTTCGACCTGGTGGCCGCCGGCGACCGCAGCGTGAGCACATTCTCCGGCGGTATGCGGCGGCGGATCGACATCGCCTGCGGGTTGGTGGTGCGTCCGGAGGTGGTGTTCCTCGACGAACCGACCACCGGACTGGATCCCCGCAGCCGGCAGAGCATCTGGGAGCTGGTCAACGACTTCAAAGAAGCCGGCATCGCGACACTGCTGACCACCCAGTACCTCGAAGAGGCCGACACCCTCAGTGATCGGATCATCGTGATCGACGGCGGCACGATCATCGCCGAGGGCACCGCCGACGAGCTCAAGGAGCGCACCGGCGGAACGTTCTGCGAAATCGTGCCGCGCCGGTTGTCCGACACCACGGCCATGGCCGCGGCGCTGGGCACTCTGCTGCCCGACCGCAACCGGGCGGCCTTGGCCGAGGGCGCCGACCGCATCTCGATCCCCGCGCCCGACGGCCCGAACACGCTGATGGAGGCGTTGCACCGACTCGACGAGGCGAACATCGAACTGCTCGACATCGCGTTGCGCCGGCCCTCACTGGACGAGGTGTTCCTGGCTTTGACCGGGCAACAGCCGACCCCGGCCGAGGCGACCGACGGCGACGACGCCCGCAAGGACGCCGATTCCGCCGATTCCGTTGTCGCCGAGGCGGTGCCGTGACGTCGAACGCGGTGGCCGGTCTGGGCGCACGCCCACAGACCTCGGCACTGCAGCAGTGGTGGGTGCTGACGCTGCGCATGATCACCCCGTCGCTGCGCAACGGCGAGGTGGCCACCCTGGTGGCCAGCTCGGTGATGTTCACCATCGGCTTCTACATCCCGCTCAAGGAGATGACCGGCGGGGTGACCGGGATGAGCAGCTACGCGCAGTTCCTCACGCCGATGGTGGTGATCGTCGCGATCACGTTCGCCGCGGTGTCGGCGGCGTTCCGCTCGGCCAGCGATGCGGGCCTGGGTATCAACCGGCGGTTCAAGGCGATGCCCATTCCGGCGCTGACCCCGTTGACGTCGCGGATGTCGGCGAGCATGTACCGCTGCACGGTGGCCATGGTGGTCTCGCTGGCCTGCGGCCATGTCATCGGCTTCCGCTTCCACAACGGCATCGCCTATATCGCGGCCTTCTGCGGGCTGGCTCTGCTGGTCGGTGTGGCCCTCTCGCTGCTCGGTGACTTCATCGGCACCGCTACCGAGAACCCCGAGGCCACCACGCATCTGATCCTGTTGCCACAGCTGATCTTCGGATTTCTGTCGGTGGGGGTGCAGCCGGTCGAACGGTTCCCCGAGTGGATTCAGCCGTTCGTGCGCAACCAACCGGTGTCGCAGTTCGTGTATGCGCTGCGCGCTCTGGCCGGAGATACCACCCCGACGGCGCCGCAGGTGAGCTGGTCGGTGATCGGGCCCGCGCTGATCTGGGCGGTCGCGATCATCGCGGTGCTGATACCGCTGCACAGACTGATCGCTGCGAGGCGCCAATGACCTCCCTGGCAACGGGTGACCCCCGCAACGTCACCGAACTGTGGCCGGCCGATCCCGGCGACATCCGCGACGGCAACGGCGCCGGACGCCACCGCATGCCTGAGGCGTGGGAGAACTCGCCGCGGCGGTTGTTGCTGCACACCTTCGTACTGACCGCACGCATCCTGCGGCGGTGGAGCCGCGACGTGTCGACGATGTCGCAGTCGCTGGCCATGCCGGTGGTGCTGCTGATCACCATCCACATCGTCTTCGAGGACGGCGTCTCGGCGGTCACCGGTGAGAGCGCGCTATATGGCAGCGTGCCGCTGATCGCGATGATCGGCGCGATGACCGGCGCGATCATCGGCGCCATCGGCGTGATGCGGGAACGCGACGACGGGTTGCTGTCCCGGCTGTGGGTGATGCCGGTGCACCGCGCGTCCGGTCTGCTGTCGCGGCTGGCCGCCGACGCGATCCGCATCTTCGTCACCACCCTGGTGATCATGGGCGCCGGCATGGTGATGGGCTTCCGCTTCGAGAAGGGTCTGCTCAGCGCGGTGGCTTGGGTGTTCATCCCGGTCATCTTCGGCATGGCGTTCTCGGTGGTGGTGATCCTGCTGGCGCTGTACTCGGCCAACACCATCGCCGTGGAGGCCACCGACCTGTTGGCGGCCACCACGATGTTTTTCTGCACCGGTCTGGTGCCGCTGAGTCAGTACCCGGACTGGATCCAGCCGATCGTCGAGCATCAGCCGGTCAGCTACGTCGTCGAGACGATGCGGGGACTGTCCATCGGCGGACCGGTGCTGCAACCGTTCCTGGGCACCGTGGCTTGGTCGGTGGGGATCATCGCGGTGTGCGCGGTACCGTTGACGGTCGGATATCGCCGCGCCAGCATGCGGTAGCGCGCTCCGGCGAACCGCGCAGACCGTGCTCGTATCTTCTCAGGGAGTCGTGAAGTGTTTCCGTCATCGGTGATCCGAAAGCTGGCACGCAGCGAGGAGATGTACGCCGAATCCCAGAACTTCATCGGGTTGGGCGCCACGGTGCGAGGTCCGGTGGACATCGACGCGATGTCGACGGCGTTCGACGCGATGCTGCAGGCACATCCGGCCCTGGGCGGACACCTGGAACAGGACGCCGACGGCCGCTACGCGATCGTCGTCGACGATCTGCTGCATCCCGGCATCGAGGTGATCGAGCTCGACGATCCAGCAGCCGATGCCCCGCCCATCTTTTTCGACCAAACGCAGGCACTGGTGGCCTGCCGGGTGATTCGCCGCGGCGAGGAAACCCAGATCGTCCTCTACATCCACCACAGCCTTGCCGACGGGCAACACCAGTTCAGCCTCATCGAGAAGATGCTCGCCAACTACACCGATCTGGTGACCTCCGGCACGATGCGCCCGATCACCGTTGCGCCCGCACCGGATTCGCTGGAAACGGTGCTGAGCGATCGTGGTGTGGAGAAGAAGGGCCGCTCGGGCCTGGAGCGGTTGATGGCCGCGATGTTCACCTACGACCTGCCGCCGTCGCGGCGTGCCGCTTCGACCGAGACGCCGCCGTTTCCGATGCGGGTACCGATGGTGTACTGCAAGTTGAGCACCGCCGAAACCGAGAATCTGATCGCGTTCAGCCGCTCACAGAAGCTCGGTGTCAACGGTCTGCTGTCGGCCGCGATCCTGATGGCCGAATGGCAGCTGCGCGGCACACCCAAGATCCCGGTGCCCTACGTCTATCCGGTCGACCTGCGTTATGTTCTCTCGCCGCCAGTCTCGGCGACGGCCTGCACCAACCCGGTCGGGGTGGCGACGTACCTCGCGGAGATCTCGGAACGCACCGATCCGGTCGAGCTGGCCCGCGACATCGTCGACACCTTCCGCAAGGACCTGAGCGAGGGCGTGATCCAGCAGTCGATGCTGCACTTCTCACCGCAGTACGTGGGCAACCCGCCGGGCATGCCCGACGTGGTGATGTTCACCGACAACGGGGTCATCCCGCCGATGCGCACGCCGGCCGACCTGGAGCTCACCGCCAGCCACGGTGAGCTGTACTTCCAGGTCAACGCCGGCATCGAGATCTACACCAGCAAGATCTTCAACGGGCAGCTGATGGTGGAATACCACTCGCACGGACCCAAGCCCGAACGTTCGATCGCCGCGATCGAGGCGCTGCTCAAGCAGTTCGCCTCGATGCACACTGTCGCCTGAGGGCCTCAGCCGGCGTCACCGAACGCGTAGCGGTGGTACTGCAACGATTTGCGCAGTGCCGGAACCACCCGTACCAGCCGTTTGACCACCTGGAAGATGCCGGTGACCCGGTCGAAGGTACTGGCATCGAAGAGTGTGGTGGCCGCCAGCAGCCGCAACCCCGGAACCTGCTGCAGGATGTCGTCGGGACGGTTGACCGCCCAGTAGAGCGTGGAATTCGAGCGCCGCACCAGGGTCTGGGTCTTCTGCGACTTGATGGCCAGCCAGTTGAAGAAGTCGATCTGAACCTCGCCGGAGGCAAAGCGCTCCACCACCCGGCGCAGCAGCGCGATGCCCTCCTCGTCGGTGAGGTACATGCTGATGCCCTCGGCCAGGAACAGCACCGGACGGTCGGCGGGGATCTGCTCAAGCCACGACGGATCGGTCGCCGAGCTGGCGATCAGGTGGTAATTCGGCCGGCTCGGGTAGACCTTCTCACGCAGTTCGATGACACCGGGGAAGTCGACGTCGTACCACTGCACGTCCGGGCCGGGATCGAGGCGGAACACCCGGGTGTCCATCCCGCAGCCCAGGTGGATGACGGTGGCCCGTGGGTTCGCGGCCAGGAACTGGCGCGCCCAGATGTCGTACTGCGCGGTGCGCACCGTCAACAGCGGCGCCCACCCGCTGGTGATGCCCAACTCTTCCCAGTTGAAGTCGATGCGTTCGATCGCGCCTTTGGCGAACTCGTCGCCGAGGACCGGCTGCTCGAAATCGGCGTCCAGCGCCTTGAGGTACAGGGTGGATAGCATGGTCTTTGCCGGGCCGGTCAGGTCGACGGAAACTTTGTTCGTCACGTATGTGAGGCTATTCGCCGGAGCCGACGTTCGGCACGTCGGGGCAGACATCGACGCCTGGGAGACGGGCACAAGGGAGGACGCACCATGAGCAGAGGATGGCGATGAGCGCGGATGCCGGCAACCGCGACGACGACCGGAAACCGCGCGTTCTGCTGCTCTTCTACAGCTACACCGGTCAGACGGGGAAGGTGCTCGACGCGGCCGAGGAGGTGTTCCGCAAGCGCGGTTACCTCGTCGATCGCGCCCTGATCGAGTTCACCGACCCGAAGTACTCGGAGAAGTTCAGCCGCTTCCCGATGCGCCGGGTGTGGCCGGATTTCTTCAGCGTGCTGCCGGCCCAGACGCGGGGGGTGACCGGCGACATCCGCACCCCCGATGAGGTTCGCACCGGTGACTACGACCTCATCTGCATCGGGTCGCCGACGTGGTGGGACACCGTGTCGATGCCGCTGCGCAGCTTCCTGGTGTCCCATGAGGCCCGACCACTGCTTGAGGGCACACCGTTCGCGGTGTACGTGGTGTGCCGGCGCAAGTGGCGCAAGAACCTCAAAGGGGTGCGCAAGCTCGCCGAGCAGAAGGGCGGCCGCTTCGTCGACAGCATTCATTTCACCTATCCGGGTGGGGAACTGTCGTCGATGCTGTCGCTGACCAGCTATCTGGGATCGGGGGAGTACAAGGAGCGTTATCTGGGCGTCAAACTGCCTCCGACCAACATCAGTGACGAACAGGTCGAGGAAGCGCGCCGGTTTTCCGCCCGCCTGGCCGACAAGGTGTTCGGCAAGAGATGACGGTTCCTGTTCACCCGAGGAGCATTCGTGCCGCGACCCTTTGACGTCTCCACCGATTCGACCGCCGACGTGGATGCCATCCACGCGGCCTTCGGCAACGAAGACTATTGGCGGGCACGCCTTTTCGAGTTCGGCAAGGACTCCATCCGGCTGGACACACTGACGGTCGACACCGACGGTTCGGTGCATGTGTCCACCACCCAGGACATGGGCCGCGAGATGTTGCCCACCGTGCTGGCCAAGGCCATTCCCGGCGGTATGCGGGTGATGCGTCAAGAACGGTGGCGCCGCACCGAGGACCTGCTGCACTGCGACGCCGTCGTGACGGCCACCGGGGCCCCGCTGCGCGCCACCGGGACGGCGCTCATCACCCCGGTGGGCACCGGATCCCGGCTGCGCTTCACCGGTACGCTGCAGGTCAAGATCCCGCTGCTGGGCGGCACCGTCGAGAAGTTCATCGTCTCCGCGTTGGCCGACGAGATCCCCGCGGCGCAGCGCTTCACCACGAATTGGATTGCCGCGCATGGCTGAGCGTCAACCGCAGTCCCGACCGCCGCAGCCCATCCCCACCGCCGAGGAAGCGCTGGCTCGATTGGACATGCCGCTGGTGGAGGCGATGCTGACGCAGCGCGCCATCCGCCGGGTCCGACCCGATCCGGTCGACGATGCGGTGGTGCTCAAGTGCATCGAGCTCGCGCTGCGCGCGCCCAACGGATCCAACGGGCAGAACTGGGAATTCATCGTCGTCAAGGACGAGCGGATCAAGGCCAAACTGGCACGCCGGTACCGGATCGCGTGGTGGGCGTTCTACCACAGCAAGGTTCGCGATGTCGCCGGCTACGACGCGGAGATGGCCAAGACGGTCAAAGCCATCGAGTGGCAGCTCGACCATTTCACCGAGATCCCGGTGCTGGTCATCGCCTGCCTGAAGCTGGGCGCCCACGACGGCCGCATTCCGTTCACGCCGAAGCCCCCGGCAGCAGAGTCGGGGTTTTACGGCTCGATCTACCCGAGTGTGCAGAACCTGCTGCTGGCAGCACGGGCCATGGGTCTCGGAGCCTCGTTGATCACGCTGCCGCTGTGGAATCTGACGTCGGCGCGGCGCATCCTGAAGCTGCCGATGTCGGTGACGCCATGCTGCGTGATCCCGCTGGGATGGCCGAAGGGCCGCTACGGGCCCACCACGCGTCGTCCGGTCGACGAGGTGGTCCACCTCGACACCTACGGCAACCGGGCCTGGTTCGGGCCCGCCGACCTCTGAGGGGCGTTACCCGACGCGGCCCGCGACGAAATCCGCGGCCAGATCGGTCATACCGTTGCGGGGATAGGCGCCGTGGGCCAGGAAGTCGAGTCCGTCAGAACAGAACGGGTCACCGCCGGCACACAAGTCGATGGTCTTGGACCCGAAACGCGGACTGATCGCGTTGAGCGGGCCGCCGTCGGCCATCTTGCGCACCGGGTTGCCGAAAACCACGACGGCGGCCACGCGGTCGGCGACCTCCGAGGACAGCGGCGCCGCCTCGAATCCTCGCACCGGCCCGTCAACCGTGGTGATCAGCGTGATCACCCCGGCCCCCTGCGACGTGCCGCCGAGCACGATCTTGGTGTCTGGGCAGGCCGCGGCGATCGATTCCACCTGTGCACGGGCGTCGGCGGCACCGGCTGAGGCCGACGGTCGGAAGTCCCACGCTGCCGGATAGTTCACCGGCCGCACATCTACCGACTGCCCACCGACGCGGTCGCGCAGCTTGTCGACGAAGTTCTGGCCGACCGGCCCCGGACCGGCGGGACTGCCGGTGCCGCGCGCATACACGACGGTGATGTCCGAGCACGGTTGCCCCGCCGCCGGCGCGGCAGCCCACAGCGAACCCGCTGCCACTGCACCGAGCAGCGTGGCAACCGCTGCTGAGAAACCGAACTGTTGTGCCGTCCGCGACATGCTGAACCATCCATTACCGACGAGAACTGATCGACGGCGGGCCCTGCGCTCAGCGCTTCAGGCGCGTCATCTCCCTGGTGGTATCGAGGATACCTAAGGAAATGTTTCGCAGCGGTCAGGCAGCGTCGCTGCCGCGACGCTCCGAGCCGCCGCTGTCGTTCGACTGCGACGAGCCGGTGCTGGAGTCGTTGGTGTCGCCGGCGCGCTGCGTCGTGGTCTTCGCCGAGGAGTCGTTGTCGGTGGTGACCTTCGACTCGCTCTGGGCTTCGGCCTTGGCCTCCTGGGCGAGCCGGTTCTTGATCGACGCGACGGAGCTGCGCTCGCTGCCGCGCTTGATCCGGTGCGCCCCGGTCGGCGCGGAGTCCGAATCGCCGGCCTCGGCGGCCGGGGTGTCGTCCGAACCGTCCTCGCTGACGACAGCGGCGGGCTGCTCGGCAGCCGGCTCACTCGTCTCGGCTGCCGGCTGCTCCGACAGTTCCTGCTCGGTGGACTCGGCCTGCTCGGTGGACTCCGGTTCCGGCTTGGGCGTCTGAGCGCCCGCCGAATCCTGGACCTGCTCGTCGGCGTCCTGCTGCGGCGCGTCGTCGGCGACCTCGGCCGGCTCCTCGAGCTGGCGCGACACCGTGCGCAGCGCGCTCTGCGGGCTCTTGTCGTCGTTGCGGCTGTAGCCGCGGTCGACGATCGCGCGCAGGGTGTCCTCGTAGGGCGCCAGGAACGGCATGAACCGCACCAGCGGCAGCGTCTCGGTCGGGATGAGGTAGTGGGTGACCGATCCGCCGAGGCTGTTGTAGGTGACGGTGATGTTCTCCAGCGGAACGTCATCCAGATTCGCGGAGTTCAGCGAGGGGATGTGCAGGTAGAAGATGCCCAAGGTGGCGTTCATCGCCGCCAAACCGTTCCACCACCGGTCCGGGTAATCGGAGAAGCCGTCGTACTCGGCGTTGATCACGGTGATGTGGTAGGGAACGTCGGGCGCCAGGAACTTGGGGCTGTTCGGGCTGCGCGACGGATCGCCGACCAGCACGAAACGCAGCTTGTCGGGATCAGGAACGTTGTTCTCCAGCAGCAACCGGTACATCACCTGGTCGGCCACCGCTGCACCCTGGGAGAACCCGGCGACCACGATCTGCTCGTCGGGGTTGGCCCGCATCGCCGCGTCGATGGCGCCGTAGAGCAAGATCGACCCGATGCCGATCGAGGGCAGGAAGTCGACCGATCCGGGGTACCTGACGTTCTGCCGGGTGAAGATGTTGTCGTTGGCGAAGTAGCCGCTGAGGATACTGCTCATGGCGGCGTCGTCGAGGGTGCCGGTGAGGGTACCGCCGAGGATCAGGGCCTTGCAGGTGCTCTCGATGGAGCAGTTGGGGATCGGCGGCGGGATTTCCGACGGATCGGAAACGGCGCCCGCCGGGGAAATGGTTCCCATAGCCAGGGCCGCGGCTGCGACGGGGGACAGAATGCCTAAGGCAGCCGAACGAAGGCCGAGGCGCATGAGGAACCCTCCAGTGTTGCGGTTCGATAACAGGGTGTGGTGGTGACTCACTGTATCCAGGTAGCTGAGGAAAATCTAGCAACGAACGAACTTTGTTTGCTCGTCTCGTCGATCGGGGCTCGAAACGGGGGTCGCGGCGAGCAGCCTCGTTGCGTCTCGCGGGATATCTCGAGGTGGCGAGGACGACCGACGTCGTCGCCCTGGTGCATCTTAAGACAATCGAGGCCAACGCACGCGGGTACCCGGAGTTTGCCGACAGGTTTGCCGATGCTCTGAGGTGCCTGGCATACTGCCTGCCATGTCGACCCGTCGCTCGAATAATGTTGGCGCCGCTCAAGATGCGCCCGAACACAACCCTATCGCCCAGCGTGTGGTCGGCTCCAAGGGCCTCAATTTCCCGTTCATGCGAAAGCTGAGCAGGAAGTACTTCTATCCCTTCGTCAGTCGCCGGATGGCCGACGAGGACGTGCTGTTCATCAACTGGGGATACGAGGAAGACCCGCCCATGGGCCTGAAGCTCTCGCCTGAGGACGAACGCAACCGGTACTGCATCCAGCTTTACCACCGCACGGCCACCCAGGCCGATACCGACCTGGCCGGCAAGAAGGTCCTCGAGATCAGCTGCGGTCACGGCGGCGGCGCGTCCTACCTGATGCGCACCTTCAATCCGGCCAGCTACACCGGCCTGGATTTCAACCCCGACGGCGTCGCCTACTGCAAACGCCGCCACACTTTGCCGAACCTGGATTTCGTGCAGGGGGACGCGGAGAACCTGCCGTTTGCTGACGAGTCGTTCGACGCCATTGTCAACGTCGAGGCGTCCCATGTTTACCTGAACTTCACCCGCTTCCTCGACGAGGTTCACCGGGTGCTGCGCCCGGGCGGGCGGATGCTCTACACCGATATGCGCAGTGATGACCAGATCGCGGAGTGGGAGCAGGGCATCGCCGCGTCTCCGTTGAAGGTCATCCATCAGCACGTCATCGACGCCGACGTGTTGCGTGGCCTGGAGAACACCGCCGACATGCACCTGGAGACCGTCCAGCGCGCGCTGCCGGCGCTGTTGCGCCCGTTGGGTCGCCAGATCGTGGTGTCCCCGGGCTCACATCTGTACCGCAAGCTGGCCAACGGGCAGATCTCCTACCGGGTGTACTGCTTCGAGAAGGCCTGAGCCGCGGGGAAAGCGAACCCGAGTAACCGGTCGACTGACACAAGAAAAGCCACGCGATGTCGCGTGGCTTTTCTTGTCGGGTCGGTCAAGCAGCGGAGTCCGAACTCGCCCTGCTGGAGCGGGTCGACGAAGAGCCGTCGCTGTCGGAGCTCGAGCCACCTGATCGCTTGAACGTCTCGGTGACCCGCGACAAGCTCGACTCCACCCGATCGACAGAGCGGCTCCAGCTTCGTTCGCCGTCGTCGACTCGGCGGTGCCGCCCACCGGTCTGCTGTTTGGCCGTCGACTCCTCGGCCTTCTCGGAGGGCTCCGGCTTGAGATCGTCGGCGGTCTGGGCCTTCTCGTCCTTCGCGTCCTCCGACTCGGCGGTCTCGGCCTTCTCGGTCTCCGGTTCGACGGCGGGTTTGTCGGCCGACTCCACCGGGGCGACGACCGGCTCGGTGTCGCTGGCATCACCGGCGGGCGCCTGGGCACCGGTGTCCACGGTCAGCGTGAAGGTGCGGGCCACCTCGGGAACATCCTCGACGCCCGCTGGAGTCGAGGCCAGTCGGGCCTCGCTCTGCTCGGCGGGTTCGGCCGGCTCGGCGCTGTCGGTGTCGTATGCCGGATCCTCCGGGTCGACCGGCGGAATGGGGGCGATGTTCTTGGGTTTGGGCACGAACAGCTTGAAGAACGTCTCGATCTCCCGGACTGCGATGAAGTTCGGCAAGTGCCCGGTGGTCTGCAGTGCCGACGCGAGATTCGCGAACGCGGTGATCACTTCGTACATGCTCGGAATATGGATCGCCTCCGGCTTGGAGACCAGGAAGTTCCAGAACGACTTGACCGGCTCGAACGGGTCCAGTTGGACAGTGCGCCGCGACCAATCGGTTTCCCAGCCACCGACCGGGTTGATGACTTCGGGGAAGGTGTAACCCTCTTCCCGGTAGAAGTGCCACATCGGCACCTTGAACATCTTGTCGAGCATTCCGCGCAGGTCTGGGCAGTCGAAGGTGCAGCCTTCGTGCATCGGAAGATTGGCGGTCAGCCACCAGTTCAGGTGCTTGCCCACCGGCCGGGAGATCGCCGGGATTGGCATGAACATGTTCACCAGACCCCAGGTGTGCATCGGGTTGGCATCGTCCCAACCCCACACGTTGTACGGGTGCGACGCGTTCCAGTCCCCGCTGAGTTCCATGGCCGCGGCGAACTGCTCCATCCCGAAGATGAAGTTGCCGGGCGCATTGATCATCATGTGGATCAGGTTGATCGGCACATAGGCCAACGAGGTGGTCGCGGCCAGCGCGACGCTGGCTTCGACGCTGCGGACCTCAGGCTGGGCCGGCGGCACCGTGATCGGTGAAACAGCCATGACGCTGGCCCCCACCAGCGCGACGCCTGCAGTGGCATACGGGCGAACCGATGCGAGCATCGACAGCCCCCCTTTCGCATTCACGGAAGACGACGTGGCTTGCCCGCCACATCGAAAGGCTCTGTTCGGAGCTTGGTCAGCAAACTTACCCTATCGACTGCTCCGCACCTAGTCTGCAAATTGATCAAATTCTTTGATGTCGATGCCGAGCGCCGCCGATCTGGTCCCCAGCGCCGACCGCGCTGGCCGTTCGCGCCGCCGATAGCGCTACCACCAGCAGTAAGGTCGCGCGCCACCGGCGAATCCCCAGTACCGGCACCGACATCGGCAATCTATTGACGGCACCGTAAGAGTGTGCCCGCGCTCCGAACCCGCGATGCACGCAATCCCCGGCCGAGCCCGAGTCGACGAATACCGCAACGCGAGGTGACCGGCAGGCCGACCGTCCGCAACCGATGTGCGGCGCGTGTAACGCCCGCCCGGGCAAACGCGATTACATCTTCTTGAGGCCGCGCAGCACACGCGCGAACGGCAGGCTCGCCGAGACCGCCTTGGTCAGCTTCGGGTTGAGCTGGCTGGCGTTGATCACCAGCAGGTAGCGCAGTCCGGCATCGCGCCACTCGGCGACCTGATCGAGCACCTCATCGGGTGTGCCGTGGAAGCACAGCTCCCGCATCAGCGACGCCGGCACCTTCTTGATGTGCGAGAGCGCCGACTCGTAGTCCATCGTCTGGGGGATCAGATCCTGCACACCGGCGAAATCGGCACCGAGCGGGTGTTCGACTCCGTGCCGCGCCCAGGCATGGGCCGGGGCGGCCAGCGCCATCGTCTTGAACAGCACGCCGTCGAGCGCCTCGTCGACGTCGTCGCGGGTGCGACCGCAGACCACCGCGCGGTTGAGCGCGGGAACGATCGCCGTCGGGTCACGTCCGGCGTCGCTGGCCGCAGTGCGCACCGCCGCCAACGATTCCGCGTAATCGGCGGGACGCGAGATCGTGAACGGTACCCACGCGTCGCCGTAGCGACCGGTCAGGCGCAACATCCGCGGACCTTGGGCGGCGACCCAGATCTCGGGCCAGGTGCCCTTGTACGGCGGAAGGTCGAACAGCGCGTTGCGCAACGGGAAGTACGGCGAATCGCGGGTGACCAGCTCACCGCGGCTGTCCCATAACGCGCGAATGGTCGCCAGCGCTTCTTCGAACCGGGCCACCGGCTTGGCCCACTCGACCCCGTAGGGCTCATTGCCCTCCCGTTCGCCGACTCCGATGCCGAGCAGGCCACGACCGCGGGTGAGCAGATGCAGCGTGGCTGCGGCCTGCGCAGTGACCGCTGGGTTGCGCCGACTGGCGTCGGTGACGCAGACCCCCAGACGCAGGCGGCGGAACCGATTGCGCGCCGCGAGGTGACCGAGCATCGTCCACGGCTCCAAGACCGCATCGACTTTGGGAATCAGCTTGGCCCCGACACCGAGGTGCTCCGGCGTGGCCAGGGACCGGGGGACCAGTGAGTTGAGGTGGTCGCCGACCCAGAGTGAATCGGCCCCGGTGGCGGCGGCGGTCATGGCTGCGCTGGTGGCAGGCAGCGACGCCGAGAATCGGGTGTTGACAATGCCGTCCAGCAGACCGAACCGAAAATCACGCCTCACCCCATGGACCGTACTATCGGGTGGTGCGCGAAGCACTCGAGGTCATCGCCAAAGGCTCCGCGACCGATTCCCATCCCACGCCGTTGTTGTTCGTGCACGGCGCCTGGCATGCCGCGTGGTGCTGGGATGACCATTTTCTGGACTTCTTCGCCGACCGCGGGTATCACGCCGTCGCGGTGAGCCTGCGCGGCCACGGTGGCAGCCCGACCATCAAGCCGTTGCGTCGGTGCTCGTTCGCCGACTACCTCGACGACGTCGCCGCGGCGGCCGACGCGCTGCCGACCGCTCCCGTGCTGATCGGACACTCCATGGGCGGCTACCTGGTACAGAAGTACCTGCAGAGCCGAACCGCGCCGGCCGCGGTGCTGATGGCCTCGATGCCGCCCTCGGGATATTTCGCCTCCGGGTTGCGCTGGTTGCGACGTCACCCGTGGCATTTCACCCGGATCTCGGTGACCGGCCGGTCGTTGCCCTTCGTCAGTACGCCGGAGCTCGCCAGGGAACGGTTCTTCTCCCCACACACCCCCGACGAGGTGGTTGCCGGCTGCGTGCGACGGCTGCAGGAGGAGAGCGCGCGCTCCGGCCTGGACGGCCTCTACGACCGGCCTCGCCCGGAGCGGGTAGCTACCGACGTGCTGGTGCTGGGCGCGCGGTGCGACGGCGCGGTCACCGAGGCCGAAGTGCACGAAACAGCCCGTGCATACCGCACGAGCGCCGAGTTGTTCCCCGATATGGGGCACAATATGATGCTCGAACCCGGCTGGATGGCTGTCGGCAACCGAATCGACGAATGGCTCCGGGCCCGGGGGTTGTAACGCTCGTGCGCCGGGCGACGATTAGCCGGCGAAGCCCGCTACCGAAACTGGCGTAGTCTGCGTCAAATTTGCGCACAGCCAGTGTTGGCTGGTTCAGTCCGCTGCTTTGCTTTGCCTGTGTGTTGCTGCAGAGATAACTGACGGTTGCGTCAGCAAAGCATTCAATTGTTACAACGTTCGCTGGTTTGCTAGACACTCGGTCTCTTTTTGGATACGGTTCTGGCTGTCCTAACATCGCTCAGCAATCTGAAACTGAAAGGGGCGTCATGCCTGCTGCCGTACGTTCGTATGTCACGGCTGGCGTTGCGCTGGTGGGGGCCAGTGTCATCTCCGTTACTCCCGTCACACCTGGAATCGCGCAGGCGCAACAGCCAGAGGCGCGAACTGTCACCGCGGATGTGGACCTGACCGCCAGTGCGGCCAACATCCTGCCGAACTTGATCAATGCGATGCTCAACGCCCCGCAGGCGCATGTCGACGCCGTCAACTTCTGGGCCGAGTCGTGGGCCAAGAGCGGCAACTGGTGGGTCTACTCGCAGGTCAACGTCCTGGGCTGGGATCCGCCAAACGTCGACATGGCCTACTCCACCGTTGCGTTGATGGTGCCGTTCAAGCCGCTCTGGCAGCCGTACGGCGAGGCCACCGAGTCGTGGATGGCCGCCAACCTGCCCATGCACTACGGCTGCTCCGGCCTTCCGCCGTGCCCCGATTCCGCGTCCATGCTCAACAGCATGTTCCGGGTCAACCCGCTGTCGTTCTACCTGGGCAATGGGTTCACCTACGGCGCCGAGGACGGACCGGAGGGCACCCCGAAGTGGAACCCGGTCAGTTCGCGCGAGAATTACTGGGGCTACGAGCTCGGTGAGGACGCCTCGGCAGACTTCAAGATCAAGGACGAGAACGGCAACCCGACCGACCAGTGGGATCCGGCGCTCTATGACGAAGCGACCGGAAAGCCGACCGAGCTGGGCATGCAGCTGTATCCGAACAGCTACATCGGGTGGCACGGCGAAACGCGCAAGCTCGATCCCAACGCCGGCAACAAGGCGTTCTGGGACTACTTGATGGGCGACCCGCAGCCGGTCAAATTCCCGTCGTTCGACGAGCAGATGACCGCCTACCGCAAGTTCGCCGAGACGCTGGCGATCATGTGGAACCCGTTCATGCCGCAGAGCTACATCTGGAATCCGCGGTACTCGACGGCGGCCTACTTCGTCCGGCCATTCGCGAAATACCTGTGCCCGCACTGCAACCCGTATGACCCGTTCATGCCGGTGGGCTGGAAGCCGTCGGACGGCTTCCCGGAGCCGGTCGACGATGGCTGGCAGCCACTGTTCCCCTGGCAGGCCAAGACGCCGACCGGTCTGCCGCTGCCCACCGAGGACTACCTCGAGCCGGGCTATGTGGCGCCGGAACAGCGCGCGGCGCAGGAGAGCACCGCGGCACTGCTGGTCTCTGACACGACCGACGCCACAGACGAGACGACCGCGGAGGACACCTCGGCCGCCGAGTCCGATCTGTCGAAGACGCTGCAGGCCATCCAGGCCAAGGCGACTGACATCCTCACTCCGCAGACCAAGACCGAGGACACCACCCCGGTCGCAGACGAGGTCACCACCCCGGTCGAAACCGAGGTACCCGCGGAGCCCGAGGTCACCACCCCGGTTGAGACCGAGACTCCTGCGGAGCCCGAGGTCACCACCCCGGCGGAAACCGAGGCTCCCCAGGAAGCCGAGACTCCGAAGGAGACCCCGAAGGAAACCGAGGCGGCCAAGGAAACCGCGAACGAGAAGTCCGACCCGGTCGCCGATGCGGTGAAGTCGGTTCGCGACAAGTTCAAGCGCGGTAGCGAGGCCAGGGAATCCCGGGCCAGCGAGCGCGCTGGCAACGAGAGCTCGACCTCGACGCGGGAATCGTCGTCGACGTCGACGTCTTCTTCGCGGGACTCGTCGTCGCGGGACTCCGGCAGCAGCGGTAACAGCTCGGATTCCAAGCGCACGGCGAGCTCCGGTGCCAGCAAGGGCTCCGACAGTTAGCCAGTGGTTAGCCAAAGCACAACTGCGGCCGGTGGGATGACCTCCCACCGAGCCCGTAGTATCGCTGAGTGACCACCACGCACTTCGACGCTGTCATCGTTGGTGCTGGATTCGGCGGCATGGGTGCCGCCATCCAGCTCAACGAGCTCGGCTACCACAACCTCGCGATCCTCGACCGCGAAGACGACCTAGGTGGGACGTGGCACGTCAACCGTTATCCCGGACTGACGGTTGACGTCCCGTCCACCACCTATTCGTACTGGTTCGAACCCAATCCCTATTGGTCGCGGCTGTATGCGCCGGGCGAGGAGCTCAAGCGCTACGCCGAGCACGTCGCCGACAAATACCAGCTGCGTCGGTACATGCGCTTCAACACCGTTGTGGACAGCGCGCGCTGGGACGACGAGACCCAGCAGTGGCTGGTGTCGCTGACCGACGGCCAGACGCTGCAGGCGCGCTTCCTGGTCCTCGCGACGGGGTATCTGTGCCAACCCAAGAAGCCGGACATCCCAGGCATCGAGACGTTCGCCGGCACCGTGCTGCACGCCCAGGAATGGGATCACGATTATTCGCTGAAGGGCAGGCGCGCAGCGATCATCGGGACCGGCTCCACCGGTGTGCAGCTCATTCCCAAGTTGGCCGAGGACGTCGCCGACCTGACCGTCTACCAGCGCACCCCGATCTGGGTGATGCCCAAGCTCGACCTGTCGTTCGGCCCCCGGACGCAGCGCATCTTCGCGAAATTCCCTGCCACACAACGCTTTGTCCGCTTGTCCAGTGACATGTTCATGGACTTCATGACGACACTGGCAATGTGGAAGTTCCGGCAACTGCGGCCGATCAACACCATCGCCAACAGGATCGGCGCACTGCACCGTTTCCTGGCCATTCGCGACCGGGAACTGCGCCGCAAGCTCACCCCGGACTACGACTTCGGCTGCAAACGGCCGACGCTGTCCAATGTCTACTACCGCACCTTCACCAAGCCGCACGTGCACCTCGAAACCGTTGGCATCGAGCGAATCGAACCCGACGGGATCGTCGGCAGGGACGGCACCAAGCGCGCCGTCGACACCCTGGTGCTGGCCACCGGCTTCGACGTGTGGGAGTCCAACCTGCCCGCCATCGAGGTCATCGGCCGCGAGGGCCGCAGTCTCGGAAAGTGGTGGCGCGAGAACCGGTTCCAGGCCTACGAGGGCATGACGGTGCCGATGTTCCCGAACATGCTGACCCAAGCCAGCCCCTACGCGTGGGTCGGCATGAGCTGGTTCGACACCGTGGAGACACAGATGCGGCACATGCGACGCCTGTTCGGCGAACTCCAGCGTCGGGGTGCCACCACCTTCGAGGTCACCGAGGCCGCCAACGCCCGGTTCCTGGACGAAATGCTGCGCCTGCTCGACGACTCTGTCTTCCGGTTGGGTGACTGCGCCACGTCGCGGTCATACTGGTTCAACGGTTCGGGCGAATCACCCCTGTTCCGTCCGACGTCGGTGCGCAGTGCGGTCAAGGCGCAGGAACGGTTCCCGCTGACCGACTACACGATGGCCTAAGGAGTGACCAGATGACTACGGCGACCACCGATCCGGTGCGCCTCCCGCCTGGACCACGCGCACCGAAGTTGCTGCAGGGCCTTGGGATGGTGGCCGTGCAGAGCCGGATGCTCACGGCACTGTCCAGGAAGTACGGCAGTGCCTTCACCGTCAACGTGCCGTTGTTCGGCCGGATGGTCATCGTCAGCTCGCCCAGCGATGTCAAGGAACTGTTCAGCTCCAGCCGTGAACTGATCGGCCGACCCACCAACAACCTGGGCGATGTGCTCGGCAGCGGTTCGGTGTTCGCCCTCGACGGAGACGAACTGCTGGCCCGCCGCCGCCTGCTGCTGCCGCCGTTCAACGGCAAGAGCATGCGCTCCTACGAGACGATCACCGAAGCCGAGGTGATGGCCGAGCTCTCCACCTGGCCCGAGGGCGTGGAATTCGAAACCCTCGATCCGATGATGCGCATCTCACTGAACACGATCTTGCGCGCGGTGTTCGGCGCCGAGGGCAAGGAGCTCGAGGAACTGCGCACGTTGATGCCCGCCGCGGTGGAGTTCGGCTCACGTATCGCGTTGCTGCCCGGGGTGATCCGGCGCGATTTCGGCAAGTGGAGCCCCGGCGGCCATTTCGCGCAATACCGCCGCCGGATGGACGAGCTGATCGCGACGCTGATCGCCGACGCCCGCGCCGACCCCGATTTCGATCAGCGCCAGGACGTGCTGACCCTGCTGTTGCGCACCCGCTACGACGACGGGACGCCGATCTCCGACCAGCACATCGCCGACGAATTGCTGACGCTGCTGGTTGCCGGGCACGAGACGACGTCTTCCCAGCTGTCCTGGGTCGTCGAGCGCATCCGCCGGCACCCCGAGTTGCTGGACCGGCTCACCGAGGAAGCCGACGCGGGCGGCTCGGAGCTGCTGCGCGCCACCATCCAGGAAGTGCAGCGCACCCGCCCGGTGCTGACAGCATCACTGCGTAGGACGAAAACACGAGTTCAGCTGGGGGAGTGGGTGATCCCCGAGAACACCACGGTGATGGGCAGCCTGCACCTGGCGATGACCAGTGCCGACAGCTTTCCGGAGCCGGACAGGTTCAATCCCGATCGCTTCCTCGGCGTGAACCCCAACCCGTTCGCCTATGTGCCCTTCGGCGGCGGCATGAACCGTTGTATCGGAGCATCTTTCGCCTCCATGGAGATGGAGATCGCCGTGCGGGCGATCTTGCGCGAATTCCGGATCGAGCCGACCGAGGCCGCTGACGAGCGCCCGTTCAATCGCGGTGTGTCGATCGTGCCGAACAAGGGTGGTCGCGTGGTGGTACACCGGCGTAAATCTGTTGCGGCGAGCACGAATTCGTCATCGGCTCCCGCCGAGCAGAGCAATGATCAGCGGCGCTGAAACCGGTAGCTCAGAATTCGGGCCTTGCGTGCAATCGCGGGCACTCGTTTGGCGAGGCGACTGGCCGTCCGTAGGCCGCGGGGAAACAGCGCGGCTTCGGGCTCGAACATCGCACTGGCCTCCTCGACGAGACGCAGATCAGGGTTCCACTGCTGCGGGTGGCGAGCGTCCTTGAAACCGGCGAAGTCCCATTGCCGATGCGGCGAATTGGATCCGCGCATAGCCAGTTGACCGGCGATCCGGTTCAACCGGCCCACTCGGCCGTAGTCGTTGAACGCCACCATGCCCGATGCGAAGTGAGCGGTGGTCCGGCGCAACAAGGCCACGATGACCGGCTCGGTCAGAAACGCGAACAGACCGTCGGCAACCACCATCGTCGGCCGGTGGGCGGGGATCGCATCGCACCACCCAGGTTCGGCGACCGATGCCGCGACGGTGTGCGCACCATTGCGCGGCGGCAGAACCTGCGAGCGCAGCGCCACCACGCCCGGCAGGTCGACGCTGTACCAGTCCACGGTCACCGGTGGGTCCACCCGGTAGACCATGCTGTTGAATCCGGCGCCCAGATCGACGACCACGGCCTCGGGATGTGCGGCGACAAAAGCGCGGACCCGCTCGTCGAGCATCTTGGCCCGTAGGGCGACCAACGAGCGCACGCTGGGGGTGACGCCGAGGATGGTGTAGTCATAGTCGAGCTGCGCCACGACCTGCGCGGCCAGCGGGTCGCCGAGGATGGGGCGGGCCTGCCGCGCGTCGGCGGCTCGGGCGTATTCGGTCAGCAGGGTGGTGCGTTCTACGGGGGTGAGATCACCGACATCCATCCGGTCAGCCAAGCACATCCCGGCCGGGACGTGCCCGCGCGCCGCTCAGTCGGCGGATCGGGAACCACCGGCGGCGGCCCTGGTCCTCTCGCGCGAGGTCGACTTCTTCTCGCGTGCCGTGGCCCGGGTGGTGTCGCGCTCAACTTTGTCTGCTCGCCGCACGGCCGGGGTATCCTGCTGTCGCCGTTCCTCGGCAGCAGCCCGAGACACGACCTCAGCCGCCTCGGAATCGACATCAGCGCCGATCTCTGAGTCCGCCGGCGCCGCGGGCTGGCTCTTGCCTGTGGCACGCTTGCGCAGCTCCGCCTCGTCGCGAGCAGATTCAGCCTCAACCGATTGTGCGGCCGGATCGTCGACCGCCTGCGCCGGCGGCGTTACCTTCGGAGCGGTTGCGGACCCGGGGCCGGTCGACCGGCTGGCGGCCGACGAGGCCGACGGCTCATCGGTGCGCGCCCGGTCGGTCTCCGTCGAGCGGGGCTGCGCGACGGTACGCAGCTGCTCGGTCAGCCCCAGCTCCCACGGGCGGTCGTAGGCGCGCTCGATGATCTCTTTCAGCGGCCCGTTGAGGCGGTCGGCAAGTGCTTTGAGCCCCAGCGCGCGCAGCGGCGAGAGCAGCGGCAGGTCCTCGGTGGGGACCAGGATGTAGGTGGTGTTGCCCTCGGTCCACCGGTAATTTGCCGGGTCGTCGATGTCGACCGTCGAATAGTCCACGTGCAGCGGCGACAGGAAGCCCAGAGCCAGGTTCATCTGCGCGAGCAGGCTGAAACGGTTCGGCGTGTCGGCGATCGGGTCGTACTGGCGGGCGATATCGATGACCTGGTACTGGGTCTGTGGCATGGTGTGGAACTTGCGGTTCGCACCGCCATACTTCCGAGTGGGATTGCCGATCAACACGAACGACAAGACCTCGGGTGAGGGCGCATCGGCGGACGCCGCGTTGCGCGCCATCCACGTCGACGCCCCGGCAGCTCCGCCGCTCAGCGCGAAGACCGTGACCTTGTCACCGTCGGGGAGTGCGCTACTTGCCCCGGGAGGAGCTACTCGGGAGGTGTACTCCGCGATGGCCTCGGTCAGTCGCTCGATGGCGACGTTGAGCGCCCACGAGTACTTCACCTTGTTGCAGACGTTCGGGCTGGCACACATCGAACCCTGCAGCGCAGGGGGCATCCGGTGCGGCAGCGGGCTGATCGTCAGTACCGTGGCCGCGCCCGCGGTCGGCGTCGAGGCCAGCATGAACAGCGAGGTGAGCATGGCCAGGATTGCTGTCATGAATGCGCCGCGGAAGGCGCTTGAAGTACTTCTTCCCATATCCGTCCCCCAATGTGAGACCACCGACCCCCCGGTGGTTTTCATGCTACGCGCGTTATTGCTGTCCCAGCTGGCGTTTGCCGGTTCTTGCGAGCCCGGTGCCGCCGACCGCTTGCCCTGATCACGCTCCCCGTCCGCCGCTCGAGCGCTGGGAAGGTCAATGTTCTTGGCACACATGTTTTTTGCTCCTGGAACAGCAGTACCGACCGGGTTGAACACATGCCGTGCGCGACGGTGAACGCACCGTGGGCCAGACCGGTGAAGGGTTATCTGGCCGCACGGTGCGTTCGCTTGCGTGTGCGGTGACGGGCCTAGGAGTCAGACCCCTGGCGAGCCGAGCTGCGGACCCTGTCCGCCTTGGCTGCCGAGCGAGCCTCGCTGCGCAGCTCGCGGGCCTGCCTGCCGGACTTGGCAGCGCTGTCGTCGCTGGCCTTCTTGTCGCGAACCGTCGTCGCCTCGGCGGCTTCGACATCCTTGAGGACTGCGGCCACGTCGTCATCGAGCTTGGCCTCGACAGCTTCGACCGGTGCTGCCTCGGACTTGCTCGACGCTTGGGCCGAATCGGAGTCGGCCACGCTCGCCTCCACCGTCTCGACCTTGGCGGCGGTGCGGGCCGAACTGGTGTCCTCGACCGGTTGTGCGACAACCTCATCGGCCGTCTCGACCGGTGCGGCGGCTCGACTGACCGCGACCCGGCTGGCGGCGGCGTTGCTCTTGTCGTCGTTGCGCTTGTACGCCTTGTCGATGGTCGCCTTCAGCGAGGCCTCCCGCGACTTCAGCCACGGCATCAGCTTGACCAGCGGCAGCGTCGCGGCGGGGACCAGATAGTGCGTTGTCTTACCGCCCAGGATGTTGATGTCGACGGTGATGTTCGACTCGGGGACCGCGTCGAGGTTGGCAAACGCCGTCGGGACATGCTCGGTGATCACCCCGGCATAGGCGTTGATCACAGCCAGGAAGTTCCACGGGCGGTCCGGGAAGTCTGCGAAGCCGTCGTACTCACCGGTGACCACGATGACGTCGTAGGGCACGATGGGGGCCGGCTGATAGGTGTAGTCGAAGCGCGCGTTGTACTTCACCTGGTTGATGAACTTCTGCCGGCTCGAGTCCGCCACGATGATGAAGGTCAGGTTGTCCTTCGACGGAGCGAGCTCGGGGTTTTCCAGCAGCATCCGCATGACCTCGTCGACGACCAGCGAGCCCGCCGAGAGACCGACGACGGTCACCGGCTGTTCGGCGTTGAGGACCCTCTCGTAGAGGGTGGCCTGTCCCTGCGCGATCGACTGACCCAGGGTCAGGTGGTTGCGCCCGGTGTAGGGAGTCGCCTGTGCCGGCCACTTGATGTCTTCGCGGATGTCGTTGGCGAACCGCTTGTTCAGCAGGTTGCTCATGATGAGGTCCGGGACGCTCGGTTGCATGATTCCGCCGACCACCAAAGCAGTACCTGCCCAGGCGGGGGCTACGGCTGTGGACAGAGCCAGCAGGACCGCGGATACGAGCGCCACAAGGGCCGTACCCGCCGATCTCAGTAGTAAGCGCATGTGGACCTCCAGGTCATGCAGTAATCGAATAGTTGCCGTCCCGCGATTGCGCGGTCACCCACAGCATGGGCCACGATTAATGACGCTGCTAGCAAATTCATGACATTGTCTCAGCCAGCCCATCGTGGCAAACTCCTGGAGCATACCTGGCACACCGGCTGACCTCGTGATCTCCGACACAGCGCTTACGCGGGCGAAAAAAAGTTTTTCCGAGCGCGGATCCGACCTTGATCCCTAATCAGGCCTGGTAAACACCGGATTACCGACCGCCGGCCCAGAGCGATACACGAGCTGAAATCGGCATAAGGTGACATATGTCACCCGTTGACGACGCCGGTCCGGCCATCCAGGCTGGCCCGCCTGTTGACGCTGTCGTTAACTTATGAGCTCACCTTTATAGCGGGGTTTTCGGACGCCTCCGTTAATTTCATTCGGATGCGAATTCAGTTAGCAAAGCGCGTTATTTCGGACTCTTTGGTGCCGATATCAGCCAGATCACAGCAAAACATCGCTTTATCTTGAGGCGTGTGGCGCTTTATCGAGGTGAGACCTTTCAGCTGTGGTCTCGTGACATTTGCTGACACAGCGACACAGCGGCGATTCGAGACCGCCGCTGTGTCGAAACTCTTCGCTCGCTGTTCATCTTGGCAACCATGAGAGCCGACTCGCGCCGACCCGTCGGCGATGCAGCGGCTGCGTTGTTCGCCACAGCTCGGTGGCACTGCCCCTGGCCAGCGGTTTCCGCTGTTGTCGTGCGGAAATGCAACGAATCCGGGCGCTCCCGACTGCCCGGATGGCAGCAGGCACGACCGCTCGGTCCGGCCGCATCGGGCTGAATCTTGTCGGCGAGTCAGCTACGGTGATCGGCATGAGTGCCCAGCAACCCCTCGATGTCGTCATCGTGGGCGCCGGATTCGGCGGTATCGGCGCGGCAATCCAGTGCAAGCAACTGGGCTACCGCAACATCGCCATCCTGGAGCGTGAAAGTGACCTCGGGGGCGTCTGGCACGTCAACCGATACCCAGGCCTGGCAGTGGACCTGCCCTCGCCCACCTATTCCTTCGACTTCGAACCCAACCCGTACTGGTCTCGCCTGTACGCACCCGGCGCGGAGATCAAGCAGTACGCCGAACATGTCGCCGACAAGTACGACGTTCGCCGGTACATGCGGTTCGATACCAAAGTCGAGAATGCGCGCTGGGACGACGAGCAGAAGGTCTGGCAAGTGACGCTGGCCGGCGGGGAAACCGTGACGGGCCGGTTCTTGATCGCGGCCACCGGGTTCATGTCGCAGGCCTGCTTCCCCGACATCCCGGGCGTCACCGAGTTCGCCGGCAAGGTCATCCACACCACTGCGTGGGACGACACCTATGACCTCACGGGACGTCGTGTCGCGATCATCGGCACCGGCGCGACCGCGGTGCAGTTGATCCCCGAGCTGGCCAAGAAGGCTTCCGAGTTGTCGGTCTACCAGCGCACGCCGATCCACGTGGTGCCCAAACAGGATTTCGCCATCCCTTCGGCCGTGCAGAAGCTGTTTGCTCGAATTCCGTTAACCCAGCGTGTCTTTCGCTGGCTGACCGACATCCAGGCCTCGGTGGTGTTCCTGCCGGCGATCAAGTTCCGGCAGTTGCGCCCGCTGGTCAACTTCACAGCGGTGATCTCCAGCGCGCAACGCTTCGCCGCGATCCGTGACAAGGGGTTGCGCCGGGAATTGACCCCGCAGTACGACTTCGGCTGCAAGAGGCCGACGTACTCCAACGAGTACTACAAGACCTTCACCCGACCGAATGTGGCGCTGCGCACAGCCGGTATCGAGCGGATCGAAGCCGATGCCGTCGTCACGGCCGACGGTGTCCGCACCGAGATCGACACCCTGATCCTGGCAACCGGATTCGACATGTGGGAATCGAACTTCCCGGCCATCGAGATCATCGGGCGAGAAGGACGCAATCTGGGCAAGTGGTGGCGCAGCCACGGATTCCAGGCCTATCAGGGCATGACGGTGCCATACTTCCCGAACTACCTCGGCTTGGCCGCCGGGCCCTACGCCAACAGCGGTCTGTCCTTTTTCAACATGGTGAAGTACCAGAGCCGCCATATCGAGCGACTGTTCGGGGAGTTGCGCCGGCGCAATGCCACCACATTCGAAGTCACCGAGCAGGCCAACACCGAGTTCCGTGAGCGGATGGAACGCCTGCAGGAGGGCACCCTGCTGCACTTGGGTGACTGCTCGAACTCGCGTTCGTACTACTTCGGCCCCAATGGCGAGACCGTCCTGCGCCCGACGACTCCGCGCACGGCACTGCGGGAGCAGGAAACCTTCGCACTGACCGACTACACCTTTGCCTGACGGGTTCGGCTCGGCGCCCTTGGTAACATGCGGTGTCCATGACACGCGTCAAACGCAGGAGAATCGGACTCACGGAACGGAGGGGTGAGCCATGGCAGAAGCAACAGCCGACCCCGTGCGACTCCCACCGGGTCCGCGGATACCGAAGCTGATCCAGGGCTTGATGATGCTGACCGTCCGCAACCAAGCGGTCGACGCAGCATATCGGCGCTACGGCAGCGAGTTCACGGTCAACGTGCCGGTGCTCGGCCGCACGGTCGTTGTCAGCGATCCGGCGCTGATCAAAGACATCTTCGCGACCAACCGTGATGTGATCGTCCGGCCTGGGCACAACCTGGGCGCCACCATCGGACCGGGGTCGACGTTCAGCCTCGAAGGCGAGGAGCATCTGCGCCGGCACAAGCTGCTCGTTCCGCCGTTTCATGGCAAGCGGGTGCGTGGCTACGAGCCGGTGGTCGAAGAAGAAGTGCTGCGCGAGATCGCCGACTGGCCCCAAGGTCAGGAGTTCGAGACGCTCGAACCGATGATGCGTATCACCCTCAACGCGATCCTGCGCACGGTGTTCGGCGCCGAGGGTGCCGCGTTGGACGAGCTGCGCGAACTGATCCCGCGCGCTGTCGCGATGGGTTCGCGCTTCGTGCTGCTGCCCGCTGCGGCCCGTCGTGACCTCGGCGCCTGGAGTCCGGGCGGACGATTCAAGCGGCTGCGCGATCGAATCAACACCGTGATCGGTGAGCTCATCGCGCAGGCACGCACCGATCCGCACTCCGAGGATCGCGTTGATGTGCTGTCGTTGCTCGTGCACGCGCGCTACGACAACGGCGAACCGATCTCCGACGACCACATCGCCGACGAGCTGCTCACCATGATGGTGGCCGGCCACGAAACCACCGCGACCCAGCTGGCCTGGACGATCGAGCGGCTGCGCCGCCACCCCGACCTGCTGACCCGGCTGACCGACGAGGTCGACGCGGGCGGATCCGAGCTGCGACAGGCGGTCATCTGGGAATCGCAGCGCACCCGGCCGGTCATCGACAACATTCCCCGGCAGACCAGGCAGCGAGTTCGGCTCGGGCCGTGGGTGCTGCCGGAGAACACCAACATCTTCATCAGCATCCAGCTGGCCCAATTCGACCCCCAGAATTACACGAATCCCGAGGCGTTCGACCCGGACCGGTACGCCAACGGTGCACCCAAGCCGCCGATGTGGATTCCGTTCGGCGGCGGCATCAATCGGTGCATCGGGGCCAACTTCTCCAATATGGAGATGGACATCACGCTGCGGACGCTGCTGCGTGAACTGCGGTTCGAGCCGACCACCGAAGAATCTGAAGCGTTGTGGGACAGGGGAGTGGCGCTGGCCCCCAAGCGTGGTGGACGCGCGGTGGTGCATCGTCGCGTCCCAGCGGCTGCCCCGTCGCCGCAGCACGCGCCGTCGGTCAGCTGAGGGTCGGTCAGTTGGGGTCCACGGTCCCTAGCGGAGCCGTCTGGTACCGACGCGCCAACCGTTGCGCCTTGCGCGGGCTCAGCGCCGCGCGCCGGACATCCCCGTGGTAGTGGGCGACCACGCGCGGGTCCATCACCTTTCGCCACAACGGCGGAAATATGGCGAGCACGACCATCGCGGCGTATCCGGCGGGTAGCTGAGGCGCCTCGTCAGCGTGACAAAGCGCCTGGTAGCGGCGCTGGGGGTTGGCGTGGTGATCGGAATGGCGCTGCAAGTGAAAAAGGAACACGTTGGAGATGACGGAGTTGCTGTTCCAGCTGTGCGACGGCTGGACCTTCTCGTAGTTGCCGTTGGGCCGCCGTCGGCGCCGCAGACCGTAGTGCTCCAGGTAGTTGATCGTCTCCAGCAGCGAGATACCGACCAGCGCCTGACCGATCAACCACGGCAGCACGGCCACCCCGAAAGCCAGAGTCAATGCGGTGAACAACGCGACCGTCAGCAGCCAGGCGCTGAGCACGTCATTGCGCAGAGACCAGACCGAGCTACCGCGACACCGCAGGCGCCGGGCCTCGATGACCCATGCCGACCGTAGGCTGCCCGGGATGGACCTGAAGAAGAACTGGTAGAGGTTCTCACCCAGGCGCGCGCTGGCCGGGTCCTCCGGAGTGGCGACCCGGGCGTGATGGCCACGATTGTGCTCGACGAAGAAGTGCCCATAACCGCTCTGCGCGAGCGCAACCTTGCTCAGCCAGCGCTCCGTGCCGGCTCGCTGATGGCCCAGTTCGTGAGCGGTGTTGATGGCGACACCGGCGATTCCACCGACGGTCAGCATCAATCCCAGCTGGTCGACGAGGTTGAGCGTGACACCACCACCCCCGCTCCACAGCCAACAGGCGAGCACCAGCGACAAGTACTGCGCGGGCAGATACAGGTACGTCGCCCAACGGTAATAGCGGTCCTGCTCGAGATAGATCAGCACACTCTCGGGCGGGTTATCCGAATCGCTGCCGACCAGGTAGTCCATCAGCGGGATGAGAACCACGGTCATCAGCGGACCCGACCACCAGAACAGGCCGCACCCGGTGATAGCCACAGCCAGCCAGGACACCGGGACCAGAACCGGGATGACGAGCCCGAGCAACCACAGGTAGCGTTTGCGGTCCCGCCACCGCCGCGGTCGGGCAGGTTGCTGACCGGCAGGTGCCATGTCCGGGTGCTGGGTTGGCATCGTGCTGGTCGCGCCCCCTCTGAAACGAGTTCTTCGCCGATCCTCGCAGGTTAATGCGACGGTTCGGTAACGCCGTCGTACCATTGCCGCCTGCCCCCGGGCAATATCCCCAGCGAACAATTTCGGTTGATTGATGTTGCTCGCCGGTGTGCAGGCAAGCTTATCGGAAGGACAGCCGTCAAGTCTTCTCAGCCACGCTGACCAGCCGGGAGGCCGCCGGAGAGTTAGCCCAGCAGTACGGCGATCACCGCGGCCAACTCGGGGGAGTCCGACGACGCGAGATTGTGGTACTGCCCACCGGTGGTCTGCGCGACGCCCTCCCAGGCCGCCCGGTCGCTGTCGTCGCCGAAATCGACGACGTTGACCGCGACGGGCCGCTCGGGGTCGAAAGCGCCGCTGATGTACTGTTGCAGACCCTCGCCACCGAGCGTGCGGTCGGTGTGTGGTCCGGTGGTGATCACCAGCACCGAATTTTGCTGTCCGTCGCGGTAGTTGGCGGACGCATCGGCATAGACCAACCGAAGCGTAGTGAAGGACACCGCGCCACCGCCGGATGCGGACTGGGAGTCCAGCGCGGCGGTCAAAGCTTCGGAGCGGGCTCGGCCGTCCACCGGTTCGGACAATGCACCGGGGCTGACCTCGTTGCGGCCCGCCACGCCGTCGAACGTCCACAGCCCGACCCCCGAGTCCGGCGGCAACACCGGCAGCCGTGCCTTGAGGGCGTCGACGACGTTGGCCAGCCGGGAGCGGCCGCCTTCCTCGGCGGGCATCGACTGGTCGAGCATGATCGTCACCGTCGGGCTCTGGATCGGCGACGTGACGGTATCGGCGATGGTGGCGCGCAACGCCACGTCGCCGATTTCCAACGGTGTATCCACCGGGGCGAAGTCGACCACGTCGCTGGCCGGCGACTCCTGGCCGGTGACCTGGAAGCCGGCGTTGGCCAGGTCACCGAGCTGCTCGGGCTTGCGCAGGAACCGTGCGAACTCGCTGGCCGCGGTGAGCTGCTCCTGGGCCAGCCAATCTCCGGAGAGCAGGACGGTGGGGAAATCGGCCACTGCAGTCGGGCCGGATGGCCGCCAGGCCGCCACCTTCGATGCGGCGTCCGGCAGCGACGCGGCACGCTGGAACAATTGCTGCTCGGTGGTCACCACAGCGTGGACCGATGCCGCCTGCGGGTCGGCCGCGTCGATGAGCGCATCCAAGGCCGTCGCGGCGGTGTTGTCGGGCAGATCGGGTGCGCCGGCGATCAGGGTGCTCACCGCGCCCAGACCGGAGCTCACGGGAGCACCTTGGGGTGCCGATGCCGCAGCAACCGCTTCGGCGGCCAGATAGGCCGCGTCGCTGTCCCGGTCCAGCGGCAACGCCACCCGCAGGCCACCCCAGCCCTGCAGTCCCAGACCGTCGAGCCCGGCCGGATCGGTCTGCAGCCCGGGCAGTGCGGCCCAGGTCTGCTCGGCAAGAGCGGATCTGACCGGAGGCGCCACGGCGAGCACCACCGGGGAAGTGACCAGTGATCGGCTGTCGGTGATCGTCTGCGGTCCGGCGGCAGCCTCCAGTCGAGCCTCAGATGCCGTACTGGCCGGGATCCACAGAGCGGGACGCTCACCCAGTTCGGCGGGCCACTGGTCAGCCAGACCGTTGACCACCGCCGCCGAGTCTGCCGCGGTGATGCCTACCTGGACGCAGCGATCCCCGACGGTTTCGGCGTTGTCGTTGTAGCGCTGGGCAAGATCTTGCACAGGCTCGGCGATCGCCGGGTCCACAACGACGGCGATGTTGATCTCGCCGTCGACACACCGGGCCGCGGCCACATCCGAGCGGGTCGACAGTGCGTCACCGAAGAATCGCCACAGGATGACCCCGCCGACGACCACGACAACGGTGATCAGGGCAACGATGACGCCGACGCTGACACCTCGCCGGCCCGGAGTGACGGCACGGTGGCTGCCGGTCCACTCACCGCCGTCCCATTCGCGTGATCGCGGTGGCGCGGGTAGGTGGTCGGTGTCGGCAGCGTCGTCGGAAGCAGACAGATCCGCACCGGGGTGCTCGTCGTGCGCTTCGCTCTCGTCGTCGGCCCGAAACCGCGCCGCCGGCCCCTCGGATCCGAACGCGAAACGTTCGGTCTGCGGATCCTCGGACGGCGAGCCCGACTCGTCCGGGTCCGGGAGGCTATGCCGTCCCATACCGGCCAATCCCGCTCATACCGCCTGCGCTTTCACGTCGTCGCACAACTGCCGTCGCGTCATCCAACGTTACGTGACGCTTTGAACTCTCGGCGGCGCCGGTGCAGGATCGGCTCGGTGTAGCCATTGGGCTGTGCACCACCGGCGAGGATCAGCTCCTGGGCGGCCTGGAATGCCACGCTGGTATCGGGATCTGTTGCCATGGGGCGGAATTCGGGATCACCGGCGTTCTGCTCATCGACCACTGCGGCCATCCGACGCAAACTGGACTTGACGTCTTCCTCGGTGATCACCCCGTGGCGCAACCAGTTTGCCAGCAGCTGGCTGGAGATCCGCAACGTCGCGCGATCTTCCATCAATGCGACGTCGTGAATGTCGGGCACCTTGGAACAGCCCACACCAGCGTCGATCCAGCGCACCACATAGCCCAGGATCGACTGGCAGTTGTTGTCGACCTCTTCGCGGATCTCCTCCGGCGCCCAGGCCAGCTCCTTGGCCAGCGGAATGGTCAACAGCTGCCCGATCGAGGTTCGGCGCTTGCCGGCAAGTTCGGCGTGCACGGCGAACACGTCGACCTCGTGGTAGTGCATGGCGTGCAAGGTCGCCGCAGTCGGGGACGGCACCCACGCCGTGGTGGCACCCGCCTTGGGCTGGCCGATCTTCTGCTCGACCATGTCCGACATCAGGTCGGTCATCGCCCACATGCCCTTGCCGATCTGGGCACGACCGGAGAACCCGGTGGCCAGGCCGATGTCGACGTTCTGGTCCTCGTAGGCCTTGATCCAGTCGGTGGACTTCATCGCACCCTTGCGGATCATCGGACCGGCTTCCATGGAGGTGTGGATCTCGTCGCCGGTGCGGTCCAGGAACCCGGTGTTGATGAACACCACGCGATCGGCCGCGGCCTTGATGCAGGCCTTCAGATTCAGGGTGGTGCGGCGTTCCTCGTCCATGATGCCGACCTTGATGGTGTTCTGCGGCAGCCCGAGGACGTCTTCGACGCGGCTGAACAGCTCGCAGGTGAAAGCGACCTCGTCGGGACCGTGCATCTTGGGCTTGACGATGTAGATCGAACCGGTGCGGCTGTTGACCAGCTCGCCGGTGCCCTCACCGGAGCGCAAGCCGTGTATCCCGATCAGGCTGGTGAACAGGGCATCCTGGATACCTTCGGGGACCTCGGCGCCTTCCTGGCCATCGGCACCCGTGATGATGGCGTCGTTGGTCATCAGGTGACCGACGTTGCGGACGAACAACAGGCTGCGGCCGGGCAGGGTGACCTCTCCGCCGTCCGGCCGGGTGTAGGTGCGGTCGCTGTTGAGGACGCGGGTGAAGGTCTTGCCGCCCTTGCTGACCTCTTCGGACAGGTCGCCGCGGTTGAGCCCGAGCCAGTTGCGGTAGCCGAGCACCTTGTCGGGCGCGTCGACGGCGGCGACGGAGTCTTCGAAGTCCATGATCGTGGTGATCGCCGACTCCAGCACGACGTCCTGGATCCCGGCCTTGTCGGTCTTGCCGATCGGGGAGTCGGGGTCGATCAGGATCTCGATGTGCAGACCGTTGTTGACCAGCAGCACCGATGCCGGCGACGCGGTGTCACCGGTATGACCGGCGAACCGCTGCGGATCGCGCAGGCCGGCGGCCCCTCCGTCGTCCAGAGTGGCGAACAGCCGGCCGTCGTCCACCGTCAGACCGGTGATGTCCGCCCACGAGCCCGACTCCAACGGCGCGGCGGTGTCGAGGAAGCGCCGGGCGTAGGCGATGACCTTGTCACCGCGCACCTTGTTGTAGGACGTACCGGGCTCGGCGCCGCCGTCGGTCGGGATGACGTCGGTGCCGTACAGCGCGTCGTAGAGCGAGCCCCAGCGGGCGTTGGCGGCGTTGAGCGCGAAGCGTGCGTTGAGGATCGGCACCACCAGCTGCGGGCCTGCGGTGCTGGTGATCTCGTCGTCGACGCCGGCAGTGGTGATGGTGAAATCGTCAGGTTCGGGCTGCAGATAACCGATGTCGGTGAGGAACTGCTGGTACTCGTCGGCGTCGAAGGGACCGATCACCCGCGCCCGGTGCCACTTGTCGATCTGCGCCTGCAGCTCGTCGCGTCGAGCCAGCAACTCCACATTCTTGGGGGTCAGGTCGGCGACAACCTTGTCCACGCCGGACCAGAACGTGTCGGGGTCGATGTCGGTGCCGGGCAACGCCTCGTTGTTGATGAAGTCGTACAGCTCAGGGGCGACGCGCAGGTTGCCCACCGTCACGCGATCGGCCATGATTCCTCCCTTGTTTGCACGCGCCTTCACGCGCCTGCAGTCTGCGGTTCGTCGAACCAGCTTACCCAGCGGTAACTGGGCCTATTCCCCGGCCGCAGGGGCACCCAACGCGCGGCAGCGCGCCAGCAGGCGGGCGCGCAACGGCGCAGCCCGCTCGGTGACGGCCTGCTGCGCCGCGGCGTATGCACGCCGGCCGGCCGGTGTTTCCACGGCGATCGGCGCAAATCCGTATTCACCCAGGTCGTAGGGACTCGCTCGCATGTCGAGCACCCGGGCCTCGACGGCGAGCTCGAAACAGTCGAGCACCAGGTCGGTCTCGATCAGCGGGCCCAGCTTGAACGCCCACTTGTAGAGATCCATGCCGGCGTGCACGCAGCCGGGTTGCTCATGGCCGATCTGCGACGACCGGGTCAGGGCGTGCTGGTTTCGCCCGGCGGCCGGCTCGGTGAAGAACCGATAGGCGTCGAAATGGCTGCAGCGCAACGGCATCGATTCGACGACTGCATCGGTATCGGAGGCGCTGAGCCGCATCGGGATGCGGTGGCGCGCGCGGGGGGACCGGTAGACCATCGCCCATTCGTGCAGACCGAAGCAGTTGAATCGGGCCGGCCGAGCTGCGGTGGCGGCCAGCAGGTCGGCGATGAACGCCACAGCGCTGACGCGGGCGTGAAGATAGTCACTGCTGACCGTGACGCCGTCGGGATGCTCGGTGTAGCCGGTGCGGTGCAGATAGCCGCGCGCCGCGTGACCGCCGAGGACGATTCCGTGGCCGGGATGCCACCGCCGTAGCTGGCCGGGTCGAAGGCTGTAGTAGGTGAACAGGAAGTCGTAGACCGGATGGGGCCCACCGCGGGCTGCCAGCACGGGTTCGAGCACCGTATCGGCGCGGCGCCGGTGTGCTTCGGCACGGGGGAGCCAATCGGCGGGGGAAAGTACCACGGCGGGCCGCGCATCAGCTACCGCGGCGGGCCGCGCATCAGCTACCGCGGCGGGCCGCGCGTCACACACGGTGGGTGCCGTCGCGAACGGTACCGACAAGGTCCTCGACCAGGTCTTCGAGCGCGACCATCGCACTGACTGTCCCATCGGTGCTGGTCACCAGCGCGAGATGGCTGTTGGTACGGCGCAGCCGCGACAGCGCGTCCGGCAGTGGCAACGACGCCGGCACCCGGGGCAGCGGCCGCACCATCGACCAGTCGACCACGGCCGAACCCTCGGGTGTGCGGTTGAACAGTGGCAGCACGTCTTTGATGTGAACGAAGCCGACATAGGTGCCGGTGTCGTCGGTCACCGGGAACCTGGAATAACCGGTCTCGCGCAGCGCCTCCTCCAGGGCCCGCACCGTCGGACCGGAACCGTGTTGGGCGGCCGGTACCGCGCGTATGCGGTGCAGCGGGATCGCGACGTCGTTGACGCTGCGGTTGCGGATCTGCAGCGCCCTGGTCAGACGGCTGTGCTCCTCGGGGTCGAGCAGCCCCTCCGACAGCGACTCGGCGATCATCTCCGACAGTTCGACCGTCGAGACGGTGACCTCGAGTTCGTCCTTGGGCTCCACGCCGCAACTGCGCAGGATGAAGTTGGCGCACCAGTTGTAGAACGCGATGAACGGGCGTGCTGCCCGCATGTAGACCAGGTAGACGGGGATGAGCAGCATCGCCGTCGACTCGGGGCCGGCGATCGCGATGTTCTTGGGCACCATCTCGCCGAGCAGCACGTGCAATGTCACCACGATCGACAGCGCCACCAGGAACGACACGGTGTGCAGCAGCGCGTCGGGGATGCCGAGCAGACCGAACGGCTTCTCGAACAGGTGCGCCACCGCGGGTTCGGCGACCCGACCCAGCAGGATCGAGCAGATGGTGATGCCGAGTTGGGCGCCGGCCAGCATCAACGACAGGTTCTCACCGGCCCGGATCACCGTGACCGCACTGCGTTTGCCCTGTTCGGCGAGCGCCTCGAGGCGGTCTCGGCGTGCCGAGATCAACGCGAACTCCGAGGCCACGAAGAACGCGTTGGCCGCCAGCAGCACGAAGGTCAGCAACACTCCGAACACGTCACCCACGGCTGTCTCCGCCGGGTCCGAGTTCGGTCAGCCGCAGTGTGTCGATGCGCCGGCCGTCCATTCTGATCACCGTCGCACGCCACCGCGCGGGCTCCTGGGGCCCGTCAGGGTCGAACGCGGTCAATTCCACCGACTCTCCTTCTTCGGGGATGTGGCCGAGCTTCTCCAACACCAGGCCACCGATGGTTTCGTAATCGCCTTCAGGCGCCCGGAACTCGGTGTTCTCGGCGACCTCGTCGATGCGCAGTAGTCCGGAGACCTGCCAGCCGCGTCCCGCCTGCACCACGTCGGGAGGCTCGACGTCGTGCTCATCGCGGACGTCGCCGACGATCTCCTCGATGAGGTCCTCCACGGTCACCATGCCGGCGGTGCCGCCGTATTCGTCGACCACCAGCGCGGTCTGAAGTCCGTTGGCGCGCACCTCGGCCATCACCGCGTCACCGTCGAGGGTGGACGGCACTTTGGTGACCGGGAGGGCGAGGTCGGCCAACCGGGTGCTGGCCCGCTTGTCCTGGGGGATTGCGAAGATCTGTTTGACGTGCGCGACGCCGATGGTCTCGTCGAGGTCGCCGCGGATGATCGGGAACCGGGAGTGCCCGGTACGGACCGCGGCGTCGCTGAGATCGAGCACCGTGTCGTCGGCTTCGAGGGTGTCGATCTTGGAGCGCGGCGTCATCAATTCCTCGGCGGTGCGCACGCCGAACTGCAGCGAACGGTCCACCAGCACCGCGGTCACCGGATCGAGTGCGCCACTCTGCGCTGAGGACCGGACCAGCGAGACGAGCTCCTGCGGGGAGCGCGCCGAGCGCAGTTCCTCGGCCGGTTCGATGCCCATGCGGCGCAGGATCCAGTTCGCGGTGCCGTTGGTGAGCCGAATCAGCGGGGTGAACAGAAACGAGAACATCAGCTGTGGGCCGGCCGACCAGCGCGCGGTCGGGACGGGTCGGGCCACCGCGAGGTTCTTGGGTACCAGTTCGCCGAACACCATGGACAGCGACGTCGCGAACAGGATGGCCAATGCCAGCGCCAGCCCGCTGGTGAGGTTTTCCGGGACACGTAGCGCACTCAGGCCGGGCGCGATGAGTCTGGCCACCACGGGTTCGGCCAGAAAGCCGGTGGCCAGCGTGGTGATCGAGATGCCGACCTGGGCGCCGGACAGTTGAGTGGACAGCGTGCGGTGGGCCCGCTGCACCATCTGGTCTCGCCGATGACCGCTGCGCGCGTTGGCGTCCACGGTGCTGCGCTCCAGTGCGGTCAGCGAGAACTCGGCGGCGACGAAAACCGCGGTCCCGGCCGTCAGCAGCGCGAACGCCATCAGCGGCAGCACCGACATCACGACGTTCACCGCATCACCCCGCGGGCAGGGTCACAGAAGCCGGGCCGGATGCCCGGCTGACTAGAGGAGGGTTCAGCGTCGGTGGGCTCGCGACCGGGCCGCTCGGTGTGTTCGGCCGGCTCGACCGAGCCTCCCCCTAGTGCCTGCGGCACCTGGTCCCTTTCGTCGTGGCGCTGGACTGACCCGCGGCCAGCGAAGGTGGCGCGAATCGGAATCTATGACCCTCACATGTTAACGCCCCTGGTCCCGGCACCCGGCTCCGATCCGCATTGGTGAGGCTGTCCTCACCCCAGTGGTAAGTTGCCGGAAAGGCGCGACCGACGACGGCATTGCTGGAAAGGCGAAGACGCGCAGATGATGAAATCGATGACCCGGTGGGCCGGTGCTCTCGGAATGACAGTCGCGATGCTGGTTTCCACCGCGTGCGGCTCACCGTCCGAGGACCAGAACGGCAACAAGATCGTGGTGTACTCGGGGCGCAGCGAAGAGTTGATCGCGCCGTTGCTCGAACAGTTCACGACCGACACCGGCATCGAGGTCGAGGCCCGCTTCGCGGGGTCGGGCGAGATGGCCGCCCAGCTGCTCACCGAAGGCGACAGGTCACCCGCCGACGTCTTCCTGTCGCAGGATGCCGGCGCGCTCGGCGCGGTGTCCAAGGCCGGCCTGTTGGCGCCGTTGGACCCGCAGATCGTCGAGGCAGTGGCCGCGCAGTTCGCCGCCGCCGACGGCACCTGGGTGGGCGTCTCCGGCCGCGCCCGAGTGATCGTCTACAACCCGAGGCTGGTCCCCGATCCGCCCGACACCATCGACGAGCTGTTGGCACCGCAGTGGCGGGGCCAGGTCGGCTTCGCGCCCAGCAACGCCTCATGGCAGGCATTCGTCACCGGCCTGCGGGTGCTGCGCGGTGAAGACGGCGCCGAGCAGTGGTTGCGCGCCTTCAAGGCCCAGGACCCCCAGGTCTTCGAAAACAACGTGGCGATTCGTGATGCCGTCGACGCCGGCCAGCTCCCGTTGGGTCTGTCCAACCACTACTACCTCTACGAGCTCATCGCGGCCAGAGGTGCCGAGGCGGTGACGGCGCAGAACCAGTTCATGGCGCCGGGGGATCCCGGTGGCTTGATCAACGTCGCCGGTGTCGGGGTTTTGAAGTCCGCACCCAATCCTGAAGGGGCGCAACGTTTCGCGGCGTACCTGGTCGAAGAGTCGGCGCAGCGTTACTTCGCCGAGGAGACGGCTGAGTACCCGTTGGCGGCGGGGGTGGCGCCGACGGCGGCGATGCCGCCGCTGGACTCTTTGCAACCACCGGCGGTCGACCTGTCCGACCTTGACGACATCGAGGCCACCCAGGAACTGCTGGTCGAGACCGGTCTTTTGACCAACTGACCCGGCGTGTCGGTCACCGCGGGCCGCCGCCCGCCCGCGCCGCTGGTCGTCGCGGCGGCGGTGGTGGCCGCTGCGACGCTGATTCCGCTGGTCTATCTCGGCGAACGCGCGTTGCAACGCGGCTGGTCGTTCGTCGTCGACGAACTGATCCAACCACGCACCGCAGCGCTGGTGGGTCGTTCGCTGTTGCTGGTGGTGGTGGTCACCGCGTGCTGCGTCGTGCTGGGAGTGGGCCTGGCGGTGCTGGTGACGCGCACCGACATCAGAGCGCGCCGGGTGCTCGCGGTCGCCCTGACGCTGCCCCTGGCCATGCCGAGCTACCTGCTGGCCTACCTGTGGGTGTCGGCTTATCCGACGGTGGCCGGGTTCTGGGGATCGGCGCTGGTGCTCACACTGGTCAGCTATCCGCTGGTGCTGTTGACCACGATGGCGGCATTGGCCCGGGTCGATCCCGCCCAGGAGGAGGTCGCGCGGTCGTTGGGTCTGGGCGGTTGGGCGGTGCTGTTCAAAGTGACACTGCGTCAGTCCCGCGCCGCCATCGCGGCAGGGGCTCTGCTGGTCGCTCTGTACGTGCTCAGCGATTTCGGTGCGGTCGCGGCCATGCGTTTCGAAGCGTTCACCTGGGTCATCTACGGCGCCTACCGGTCGGGGTTCAACCCGTCGCGTGCGGCGGTCCTCTCGCTGGTACTGATGGTGTTCGCGGTCGCGCTGGTGGTGGCCGAGCACCGAGCGCGTGGACGGGCCTCGGCGTCGCGGGTCGGCGGAGGGTCGCCCAGGCCGGCTCCGCTGAACCGTCTCGGCAGGTGGCGTCCGGTGGCGATGGTGGCACCAGCAGCGGTGCTGGGTGCCGCCGTGGTGGTGCCGACCCTGGCGCTGGCCGACTGGCTGGTGACCGCGGGACCGCGGTGGGACAGCGCGCAGTGGTTCGATGCGCTGGGATCGACGATCTGGCTCTCGGCGGCCGCAGCGCTGACCTCGTCGCTGGCGGCGCTGCCGTTGGGTGTGCTCGCGGCCCGGCACCGCGACCGCGCCACCCGGATGCTGGAAGGGGTCAGCTACATCGCCCACGGGCTGCCCGCGATCGTCATCGCGATCTCCATGGTTTCGCTGGGAGTGGTGCTGTTGCGGCCGATCTACCAACGCGAACCCTTGCTGATTCTGGCCTACACCGTGTTGTTCGTCCCGTTGGCGATCGGTTCGGTGCGGGCGGCGGTGGAAGCCTCGCCGATCCGGCTAGAGGAAGTGGCCCGGGCCCTGGGCCGCACCCCGCTGCGGGCGTTCAGTACGGTGACCGCGCGGGTGGCCGCCCCCGGGATCGCAGCCGGTGCCGCGCTGGTGTTGTTGACCTGTATGAAGGAATTGCCGGTGACCCTACTGCTGCATCCCACCGGCACCAACACGCTGGCCACCCGACTGTGGGGCTACAGCTCGGTCAGCGATTACGCGGCCGCGGCGCCCTATGCGGTGGCGCTGTTGGTGTTCGCCGCGATCCCGACCGCCGTTCTCGGGTTCTGGAGCACCAACGTAGGCGGGGTGCGCAGTGACTGAGCGCGAAGCTGCGGCGGTCGCGGCGTGCGGGATCCGCAAGGCCTTCGGCGATCGCGAGGTGCTCGCCGGGGTCGATCTCGACGTGCCGGCGGGCACCCTCACCGCTGTGCTGGGCCCCTCCGGCTGCGGAAAGACCACGCTGTTGCGCATCCTGGCCGGGTTCGAGGAACCCGACGTCGGGACGGTACAGATCGCCGGGCAGGTCGTGGTGGGCGGCGCTGCCACGGTTCCGGTGCACCGCCGGCGGGTCGGGCTGATGCCGCAGGAGGGTGCGCTGTTTCCGCACCTGAGCGTCGGCGAGAACATCGCGTTCGGCATCGCCGGGTTGCGCCGCGACGAAATCCGATTGCGCGTCGAGCACTGGTTGGACGTGGTGGGCCTACAGGGGCGGGCCGGCGCTCGTCCCCATCAGCTCTCCGGCGGGCAGCAGCAGCGAGTCGCGCTGGCGCGGGCACTGGCCGCGCAGCCTCGGGTGCTGCTGCTCGACGAGCCGTTTGCCGCGTTGGACGCCGGACTGCGGGTGCGGGTCCGCGAGGACATCGCGACGATCCTGCGCGACACCGGCACCACCGCGGTGCTGGTGACCCACGACCAGTCCGAGGCGCTGTCACTGGCCGATTCGGTTGCGCTGCTCATCGACGGGAAGGTCGCGCAGCACGGCGCCCCGGCAGAACTCTATGACCGGCCGGCGACGCTGACCAATGCGCGCTTCATCGGCACAACCATCGAGATCCCCGGCACCGCAGACGCGCACACGGTTCATACCGCGCTGGGGCCGTTGCGGGCGCGTCTGCCGCTTGCCGACGGTGCCGCGTTGGCGGTACTGCGACCCGAACAGTTGAGGGTCAGTCACGACCCGGCGGCAGCGCCGGCCACCGTCACGGTCTTGCGCTTCTACGGCGCCGAAACCGTGGTGGCGGCTCGGCTTTCCGACGGCACCCAGATCCAGTTGCGCTGCGCCGGGCGGCCCGACCTGGCTGTCGGCGACGCGATCACCGTCGAGGTCGTCGACGCCGACGCCCGCGGCGTCCTGGCTTACCCGTCACCACCCGGTGGGCAGCGGATGCCCCTCGGCGAAGCCTGCCGCTGACTGCACACCGAGCACCACCTTCTCGTGCAGTTCCGGCAGCGTGGCCGCCCCGACATAGGTGCAGGTGCTGCGCACCCCCGAGGTGATGTGGTCGATCAGATCCTCGACGCCTCCGCGCTGCGGGTCCAGGTTCATCCGGGACGTCGAAATCCCTTCTTCGAACAGCGATTTGCGAGCCCGGTCGAACGCGCTGTCACCGGCCGCGCGCGCGGCCACCGCACGCTTTGATGCCATGCCGTAGCTCTCCTTGTACGGCTGGTCATCGCGGTCGTGCATCAGGTCGCCCGGCGACTCGTAGGTGCCGGCGAACCACGACCCGATCATCACATTCGAGGCACCCGCCGCCAATGCCAGAGCCACATCCCGGGGATGCCTGACACCTCCGTCGGCCCACACATGGCCACCGAGTTCCCTTGCTGCAGCCGAACATTCGACCACAGCGGAAAACTGCGGCCGGCCGACGCCGGTCATCATCCGGGTGGTGCACATCGCCCCGGGACCGACGCCGACCTTGACGATCGATGCACCGGCGTTGATCAGGTCACGGGTGCCCTCGGCCGAGACGACGTTGCCGGCCGCCAACGGCAGGCCCAGATCCAGTGAGCAGACAGCGGCGATCGTGTCGAGCATCTTGGCCTGATGTCCGTGCGCGGTGTCGATCACCAGCAGGTCGACACCGGCTTCGGCGAGGTCGCGCGCCTTGGCGGCGACGTCACCGTTGATGCCGACCGCGGCCGCGATCCGCAGCCGACCGGCGGCGTCCACGGCGGGGGAGTAGATGCCCGCGCGCACAGCGCCGGTGCGGGTGAGCACTCCGGCCAGCGATCCGTCGGGCTCGGTGAGCACGGCGATGTCGACCGGTGCGTGTTCAAGCAGGTCGAAGACCTTGCGCGGCTCGGTGCCCACCGGCGCGGTCACCAGATCGGCGATCGCGACGTCACGGACCCGGGTGAACCGATCCACACCGTGGCAGGCCGCTTCGGTGACCAACCCGATCGGGCGGTCCTCGAACAGCACCACCGCCGCACCGTGTGCGCGCTTGTGGATGAGGGCGGCAGCATCGGACACCGAGTCGTCGGGGGCAAGCGTGACCGGCGTGTCCACCACCGTGTCACGACTCTTGACGAAGTCCACGGTGTGCTTTACCGCCGAAGGCGGGAGGTCCTGTGGCAGAACCACCATCCCGCCGCGACGGGCCACCGTCTCGGCCATCCGGCGCCCGGCCACCGCGGTCATGTTGGCCACCACGACTGGGATGGTGGTGCCCGACCCGTCGGCCGTGGCGAGATCGACGTCGAAGCGGGAGGTCACCTCGGAGCGCCCGGGCATGACGAAGACGTCGTTGTAGGTCAGGTCATACGGCGGGTGGTGGCCATCGAGGAAACGCATGCCGCCAGCCTAGTGTCGTGCCGTTCGCCCGCGAGCAGACGCAAATACCGCTAGGCCTGGACCTCGCTGCGGTCCCCGCTCCACAAGGTGTGGAACCGGTCGGCGGGTTGCGCGTCGACGCGTCCATAGGTGTGTGCACCGAAGTAGTCGCGCAGCCCCTGGGTCAGCGCGGCGGGCAGACGTTCGGTGCGCAGAGCGTCGTAGTAGGACAGTGCAGAGGCAAATCCCGGGACCGGAATACCCAGCGTGGTAGCCGTCACCACCACGCGACGCCAGCTGTCGATCGCGGCCTCGATGGCCGAGCGGAAGTAGGGCGCGACGATCAGTGTCGGAAGATCGGGCTGCTCGTCGAAGGCGTCCTTGATCCGGTTGAGGAACTTCGCCCGGATGATGCAGCCGCCGCGCCAGATGGTGGCCAGGTCTCCGGGAGTGACGTTCCAGCCGTACTCGGCGCTTCCGGCCTGAATCTGGTTGAACCCCTGCGCGTAGGCGACGATCTTGGAGGCGTAGAGCGCCTGCCGCACATCCTCGACGAATTGCGCTGTGTCGGATGGTTTCTCACCCAGGTGCCCGGATGCCAGGCCGGTGGTGGCCTTGCGCTGGGTCACCGAGCCGGACAGCGCACGGGCGAAGACCGCCTCGGCGATACCGGTCACCGGGACACCGAGATCGAGCGCTGACTTCACCGTCCACCGGCCGGTGCCCTTCTGCTCGGCCTCATCGACGATGACGTCGACGAGCGGCTTACCGGTCTTGGCGTCGGTCTGACGCAACACCTTGGCGGTGATCTCGACCAGGAAACTGTCCAGGTCACCGGCGTTCCACTCGTCGAACACATCGGCGATCTCGGGGGCCGTCTTGCCCAGCGCGTCGCGCAGCAGCTGATAGGCCTCACCGATGAGCTGCATGTCCGAGTACTCGATGCCGTTGTGCACCATCTTGACGAAGTGGCCGGCACCGTCGGGGCCGATGTGGGCGCAACAGGGCACCCCGTCGACATGGGCGGAGATCTCCTCGAGCAGCGGTCCCAGCGACTCGTACGACTCGGCGGGTCCGCCGGGCATGATCGACGGTCCGAGCAGCGCACCTTCCTCGCCGCCGGAGATACCGGCGCCGACAAAGTGCAGACCCCGCTCGCGAATCGCCTTCTCCCGCCGGATGGTATCGGTGTAGAGGGCGTTACCGCCGTCGATGATGATGTCGCCGGGTTCCATCGCGTCGGCGAGCTCGTCGATCACCGCGTCGGTGGGGTCCCCGGCCTTGACCATGATGAGTACCCGGCGCGGTTTCTCCAGCGCATCGAGGAACTCACGGATGCTTTCGGTGCGTACGAAGGCCCCTTCGGAACCGTGCTCGGCGATCAGCGCGTCGGTCTTGGCCACCGAACGGTTGTGCAGGGCCACGGTATAGCCGTGCCGGGCGAAGTTGCGCGCGATGTTCGAGCCCATCACCGCCAAGCCGGTGACACCGATCTGGGCGGTGGCGGTGCCGGCGGGTTCAGACTGCGACGAGGTCATGGACGAAAACCCTTTCGATTCGGTTACAGCACAACGTCTGGCGCCTGGCGGCGCCGCGGGTGGCTCGTGATCACGCGAAGAACAACAGACGCAGCTCGGTCAGCCACGGCACCGCAAAGGCGACGGTCGGCACGACGAGCACCGCTGCTGCGGCCGCATAGGCGCCCGCGGCGAGCAGGCGGCTGTTGGGTGCACCGCCGAGTCGACGCACCCGCACCAGCGTCGACGGCCCGCCAATGGCCAGTGCGCCACGGGGGGCACGGGCCGAGGCGCAGGCCACCAGGGCGCGGGCCAGCGGTCGGGGACCTGTGGAGCGCACCGCGGCATCATCGGCGAGCAACTCGATGAGCAGACGCACCGCGGTCAGCGCCTTGGCACTGCGCACCCATCTCGGGAATGCCGTGCGCATCGCGGTGAACATCTCCAGAACCAGATCATGGCGGGCCCGTAGGTGCGCGTGCTCGTGGGTCAGAATCGCGGTCATCTCCCGGTCGGACAGCGCCTTGACGGCGCCCTCACTGACCACAACACGGCTGCGCACCCCGGGCAGACAATAGGCCAGCGGCTCGTCGACGTCGAGGATCCGCAAACCGCTGTTGGCCAGCGGCTGGGGCTGCTGGCAGAGCTGCGGAAGGCTGTCCTGCGAGGCCCCGACGAGGTCGACGACCATCCGGTGATGGGCACGCCGGCGCCGGGTCGCGATGGCGACCCGCACGATGGAGATGATCAGCCGAGCGCCGATGACCAGGGTCAGGGCCAGGACCACGACGTAGACGCTCCACAGCGGCCAGCCCAGCGTGGCGATAGAGCCGGTGAGCGTCGCGGTGGGTCGACCGTCCGGGCCGGGCTGGAAGAGGCCCAGCGCGATCGCGATTCCGGCGGAGAATGCCGACAGCACCGCGGCCAGTGCGATCGACTGCCAGAGCACGATCGCCGCGCGCGGAGCCCGCATGGGCCAGTCGGCTCGCGCAAGCATCGCAGGCACCGGCCCCGACAGCAGCAGGGCGATGATCGTGAAGGCCAGCGCGGACACGCCGATAGTGTCTCTCAGCCGGTACCGGAACCGCCAGCGGGTCCGGCGCGGTGTTTGTCGTCGAGCTCGGCCAGAGCACGACGCAGTGCGGCGGCCTCGTCGGCGCCGACGCGCTCGACGAAGTGCACCAGGGCAGCTTCACGGCTTCCGGAGTCCGCCGCCTGGTCCAGCGCATCGACCATCAGTCCGGCCACCAGTTCGTCGCGACCGTGGGTCGGCGCGTACCGGTGGGCGCGGTCGTCCCGGTGCTGGACGACCAGATGCTTCTTCGCGAGCCGCTGCAGCACCGTCATCACGGTCGTGTACGCGAGATCGCGATGGGCCGACAGGGATTCGTGGACTTGGCGGACGGTCTGCGGTTCGCCGGTGGACCACAGGTGATCCATCACGGAGCGTTCGAGCTCTCCCAGGCGAGTCAGCTTGGCCATCTTCCCTTCATCTCCTACGGACGACTTCCCAAAGCCTACTACGGGCGTACTACCGCGTGTCGTATCGATTGTGGGCGGTAGTCGCCGCCCACTGCCAGAGGTCGACCGACCAGCGGCAACGGGCCGGCGAGTAGCCATTTCCAGAGGACGTGTGAGTCGAGTCACAGGGGGTAGCTCCTTTGTCGCTGGTGACTATAGTAAGGCTAACCTAACTGACCAGGGAGGTGTCATGACGGTCGTCGTCGACGATCCGCTCATCGCGAGCATGGCCATCAGCAGGCCGCTTCCGCTGCACGAGTCGAGTCGGCGGCTGCGCGAGCTCTACGCCGCGTGCCCCCGGGTGTACGGCGTTGCGGTGATCGGCGACCTGTCCCGGCGGCGCTGGTGGCCGCTGGCCGAACTGGTGACCACCGACCGCATGGTCACGATGTTCGACGCCGGCCTTGCCGAGACCGAGAGCCGGACCGCGGTGACCCAGCAGCTGGCCGCCACCTTTGCCCACGTTGTGGTGGGCCGCGTCGTCCCGCTGCTGGCCCTGGAGGGCCGTGCGTGGGACAGCGGACTGGAGAACCTCTGGGTCCACGTCGATTCCGAGGGCGCCATCGACTGGGTCGGCGTGCAGGACCCCACCGTGCGCGCGCTGCCCGACGACCCCCATTTCACCGCCCACGGCGTCGGCGCGAGGTCCCAGGACCGGATCGTCGCGCTGCCCAGCGAAGCGGCGCTGGCCACCTGGGTCGCCCACCGCAGCCATCGCGCGCTGGCACCGCTGTTCGTGCGACTGGCTGAGGTCAGCGGCGGCGCGATGTCGGTATCGGCGATGTGGCACACCGTCGGCGCGACGGTGGTGGGCGCGGCCACCCAGGTTCCACTGCTGGCCGGATCCAGTGAGGTGGTGAGTATGCGCCGCGGGCAGGCCGTTCTGGATGCGCTGGTCAGTTTCGGGCTCCCGGTTCGAGGCACCGCACGGACCAATTCGACGAAGGCATTGCTTAATTAGGACAGCCTTGCCTAAACTATGATCATCATGATCAACAGGGGATTCATTCCCACACGACGTACCACCGGACCGAGCCGGAGTCCTGAGGGCTGCAGAGACCCCCGGTCCACACGAAGGACGGGCCCCACGCCATTGGCGTGGGGCCCGTCTCCATTCGCGACACCCCACGCACACGCCCGCGCAACACGCGTGTAGACACAAGCCCGTGAGCACTCAACGCCCAGAGGGTCTAGGCGACGGTTTCGACACCGAACTCGGTCTGCGGTATCTGGACGTGGGCCCCGACGGCGGTCGCGCGGAGCTGACGATCCATGACACGCTGCTGCAGCCCTGGGGGATCGTGCACGGCGGTGTCTACTGCGCGGTCATCGAGAGCCTGGCCAGCGTGTCGGGTCACGTATGGCTGCGCGAAAACGGCGGTGGGACAGTAGTCGGGGTCAACAACAACACCGACTTCCTGCGGGCCATCTCGTCGGGCACAGTGACCGCCACGTCGACCCCGATCCACCGGGGCCGGCGCCAACAACTGTGGTCGATCACCATCACCGACGAGGACGGCCGCACCGTGGCGCGGGGGCAGGTCCGGCTGCAGAACATCCCCGAGGACTGACGCCGCCGGCTGCGGCGCGCTGCTGAGCGCCCGATGTCGTGGCAGGATCGCCCACTATGCGTCTTACCCCGCATGAACAGGAGCGACTGCTGATCTCCTATGCCGCCGACCTCGCTCGCCGCCGCCAGGCCCGCGGCCTGAAGCTCAACCACCCCGAGGCCGTCGCGGTGATCACCGATCACATCCTCGAAGGTGCGCGCGACGGCCGGTCGGTGTCCGAACTGATGGTCAGCGGCCGCGAGGTGCTCAGCCGGGCTGATGTGATGGAGGGGATCGCCGAGATGCTGCACGACGTCCAGGTCGAGGCCACCTTTCCCGACGGCACCAAACTGGTGACCGTCCACCACCCGATTCCGTGAGGGGACACCGGTGATTCCAGGCGAGATCGTGTTCGCGGCCGGTGAGGTCGAGATCAACGCAGGCGCGCAACGGCTCGAACTGCAGATCGTCAACACCGGCGACCGTCCGGTGCAGGTCGGCAGCCACGTACACGTGCCGCAGGCCAACGGCGCGTTGAGTTTCGACCGTGCTGCCGCCTACGGATACCGGTTCGACGTGCCCGCCGGTACCGCGATCCGGTTCGAACCCGGCGTGACCCAACGCGTCGGCTTGGTTGCGCTGAGTGGCAATCGCGAGGTGCACGGCTTGAGCCTGGATCCGCCCGGCCGGCTGGATGAGGAGAGGCCATGACCAGCCTGCCCCGCTCCCGCTATGCCGCGCTGTACGGCCCCACTGCCGGGGACCGGATCCGGCTGGCCGACACCGACCTGTTCATCGAGATCAGCGAAGATCGCAGCGGAGGCCCGGGCCTGGCCGGAGACGAAGCGGTCTTCGGCGGCGGGAAGGTGCTGCGTGAGTCGATGGGACAGTCACGCGCCACCCGCGCAGACGGTGCGCCCGACACGGTCATCACCGGTGCGGTCATCCTGGACTATTGGGGAATCATCAAGGCCGACATCGGCATTCGCGATGGTCGCATCGCCGCCATCGGCAAGGCCGGCAATCCCGACATCATGTCCGGCGTTCACCCCGCCCTGGTGGTGGGGCCGTCGACGGAGATCATCGCCGGCAACGGTCGAATCGTGACCGCCGGAGCCATCGACTGCCACGTTCACCTGATCTGTCCACAGATCCTCGAGGAGGCGCTGAGCGGCGGCATCACCACCATCGTCGCCGGAGGCACCGGCCCGGCCGAGGGCAGCAAGGCCACCACCGTCACCCCGGGAGCCTGGCATCTGGCCCGCATGCTCGAGGCCCTGGACGGATGGCCGGTCAACGTCGCGTTGCTCGGCAAGGGCAACACCGTGTCCGCCGAGGCAATGTGGGAGCAGTTGCGTGGTGGCGCAGCAGGTTTCAAATTGCACGAAGACTGGGGGACCACCCCGGCGGCCATCGACGCATGCCTTTCGGTCTGCGAGCAGGCAGGTGTACAGGCCAACATTCACACCGACACGCTGAACGAAACCGGGTTCGTCGAGAACACACTGGCTGCGATCAAGGGCAGATCCATCCACGCCTACCACACTGAGGGAGCAGGCGGAGGCCATGCTCCGGACATCATCACCGTTGCCGGCCACCCGAATGTGCTGCCCAGCTCCACCAATCCGACGCGTCCGCACACCGTTAACACCCTCGACGAACATCTGGACATGTTGATGGTGTGTCATCACCTCAACCCCGGTGTGCCCGAGGATCTCGCATTCGCCGAGAGCAGGATCCGGCCCTCGACGATCGCCGCGGAGGATCTGCTGCACGACATCGGCGCGATTTCGATGATCGGCAGCGACGCCCAGGCGATGGGACGGATCGGCGAGGTGGTGTTACGCACGTGGCAGACTGCACACGTGATGAAGCGGCGCCGCGGCCTGCTCAGCGGTGATACGGCGGCCGACAACACCCGCGCCCGACGGTATGTCGCCAAATACACCATCTGCCCCGCAGTGGCCCACGGCCTGGACCGCGAGATCGGTTCGGTCGAGGTGGGCAAGCTCGCCGACCTGGTGTTGTGGGAGCCCGCCTTCTTCGGCGTGCGCCCCCACGCAGTGGTCAAAGGCGGGATGATCGCGTGGGCCGCGATGGGCGATGCCAACGCCTCCATCCCGACACCTCAGCCGGTGTTGCCGCGGCCGATGTTCGGTGCAGCTCCGGCGGCGGCGGCCGCAACGTCGGTGCACTTCGTCGCACCCCAGGCCATCGACGACGGACTGGCCGACCGTATAGCGGTCGACCGCAGACTCATCGCGGTGGACAACGTGCGGGGGATCGGCAAGGCCCAGATGCCGCTCAACGATGCAATGCCCGACATCGAGGTCGATCCCGACACGTTCACGGTCCGCATCGACGGCGAGGTGTGGCAGGAACAACCGGCCGCGGAACTGCCGATGGCGCAGAGATACTTTCTGTTCTAGGCGAATTCCTGTTCATGATGACCAGCCTGGCCACGCTGCTGACCCTGTCGGACTCCCGATTGCCCACCGGCGGCCACGTACATTCAGGCGGAGTCGAGGAGGCCGTGTCCAGTGGGCTGGTCATCGACCTGGACACCTTGACTGCATTTCTGCGCCGGCGCATCGGGACCACCGGGCTCGTCACGGCGTCGCTGGCTGCCGCCGTGCACCGCGACGCACTGTCGGCTGCGGCCGGCGGTGACGGCGACCTCGAAACCGATGCGCGCACACCGTCTCCGGCGGCCCGCCAGGCTTCGCGAGCCCAGGGCCGCGGCCTGGTCCGGCTGGCCCGCCGGGTGTGGCCGGACCGGCCCTGGGGCACTCTCGGTACCACTCCTCACTTTTCCGTGGCCGCCGGCACTGTCGGTCAGGCCAGTGGGTTGGCGCCGGAGCAGACCGCAATGTCGGTGGTGTACACCACGATGACGAACTCGGCCACCGCCGCGCAACGACTGCTGGCCCTCGATCCCGGCGACGTCGCAGCGATCACCTTCGAGATGGCGGCGCTGTGCGAGCAAGTTGCCGTCGAGGCCACCAAGGAACTCGCCGACCTATCCGACCCACTGCTGGACGTCCTGGCCCAGCGGCACCTCGAGCGCGACCGCCCGTTGTTCGCGTCCTGACGAAAGTACCCACACCCCATGCCTCCCCATCTACTCGACGGCCAACCACACAGCCATGCCGAACGTCCCCGGCGCACGCGCCGCGCGGGAGAACCACTGCGTATCGGGGTGGGCGGGCCGGTAGGTTCCGGGAAAACGGCCTTGGTGGCAGCACTGTGCCGAGAACTACGCGATGAGCTGTCCCTGGCCGTACTGACCAACGACATCTACACCACCGAGGACGCCGACTTCCTGCGTCGCCACGCAGTACTGCCCGACGACCGCATCGCCGCGGTGCAGACCGGCGGCTGCCCGCACACCGCGATCCGTGACGACATCACCGCCAATCTCGACGCGATCGACGATCTGATCGCCGCGCACGCGGGGACCGGGCGTGATCTCGATCTGATCCTCGTCGAGTCCGGGGGCGACAATCTCACCGCGACGTTCTCCTCCGGGCTGATCGACGTGCAGATCTTCGTCATCGATGTCGCAGGCGGTGACAAGGTGCCCCGCAAGGGCGGTCCCGGGGTCACATTCTCGGATCTGTTGGTGGTCAACAAAACCGACCTGGCACCGCTGGTGGGAGCTGATCTGGAGTTGATGCGACGTGACGCCGAGGCGGTGCGCGACGGCCGACCCACCGCGTTGATCTCCTTGACCGCCGACCCGGCGGCCTCGCCGGTGGTGCAGTGGGTGCGTGAACAGCTGCAGGCGGTGTGAGTGCGCTCCGACGTGCTGATCGCAGCGCGCCCGGGACGGGGCCCGCACATCGAGTGCCGCGGAGGGATCGCGGTGCACCGCACCGCGATCGACACGGTGCATCTGGTATCCACGGCGGCGACACCACTGGGTGGAGACGTCATCAGCGTGCGGGTGGTGGTCGAGTCCGGGGCGCGGCTGACCGTGCGAAGCGTCGCCGCAACTCTGGTGCTGCCGGGCGCCTCGAGTGCGCAATCCCGGTCAGCCTGGCGGCTCGAGGTCTCCGGAACCCTCGACCTCGACCCTGAACCGACTGTCGTAGCGGCAACTTCGCAGCACCTCGCCCAGACCCGGCTGGTCCTGACCGCGGGCGCCGCGGTGCGCATACGCGAACGCGTGCAGATCGGCAGAACCGGTGAGCGGGAAGGGTTCTGGTCTGGTTCTATGCATGGCGACATCGACGGTGCACCGTTGATCCGCCACCGCGTCGAGTTGGGTCACGGGATTCTGACCGACGACGCGATCGCCAGCCCGCGGGCATGCGTCAGCGAACTGCACTATCCGCGCGGCGATCCTACTGTGGCGGGAGTGGCGCTGAGTCTGGCCGGCGGCGGCTGCCTGACCACCTGGCAGGGCGACCGCCTCTGACTCGGTGCCGGTCAACTCGCTGCTCGCTCGGTGCCGGTCAACTCGCTGCTCGCTCGGTGCCGGTCAACTCGCTGCTCGCTCGGTGTCCTGCACCGAGGCGGCGATCTCCTGGAGTTCCTCGATGCGAGTGCGAGCGTAGGCCTGCTGCTCGGTGATGGTCAGCTGTCCGCGCTTGGTCGACAAGAAGGTCACCGTCCACGACAACAGCGTGACGATCTTGGTCTTGAAGCCGACCAGGTACACCAGATGCAAGATCAGCCACGACAGCCACGCGATGAATCCACCGAACTCCAATCGTCCCACCTTGGCGACGGCACTGAATCTCGACACGGTGGCCATCGACCCCTTGTCGAAGTAACGGAACGGCTCCCGCTCTTCGGGGTCGGCGCCCTTCAGACCTGCCGCGATGGCCTTGGCGGCATAGCGGCCGCCCTGGATCGCGCCCTGGGCCATGCCGGGAACACCCTCGACGGCGGCCATGTCCCCGACGACGAAGACGTTGGGATGGCCCGGGATCGACAGATCCGGCAGCACCTTGACCCGGCCGGCACGGTCGAGTTCGACGCCGGACTGCTCAGCGAGGTCACGGCCCAGCGGGCTGGCCGACACACCGGCCGACCACACTTTGCACGCCGCCTCGATGCGGCGCAGTTTGCCGTCGGGATCCTTGACGGTGATCCCGTTGCGATCGACATCGGTGACCATCGCGTTGAGCTGGATCTCCACGCCCATCTTCTCCAGCCGATCCTGAGCCTTGCGACCCAGCTTCTCACCCATCGGCGGCAGCACCGCGGGCGCGGCATCGAGCAGGATCACCCGCGCTTTGGTCGAATCGATGTGGCGGAACGCTCCTTTGAGGGTGTGATCAGCCAATTCGGCGATCTGTCCGGCCATCTCGACACCGGTGGGTCCGGCACCGACGACGACGAACGTCAACAGCTTCTCGCGGCGGACCGGGTCACTGGAACGCTCGGCCTGCTCGAAGGCCCCCAGAATGCGGCCGCGCAACTCCAGCGCGTCGTCGATGGTCTTCATACCCGGCGCCCACTCGGCGAAATGGTCATTGCCGAAGTACGACTGGCCGGCGCCGGCAGCGACGATCAGGCTGTCGAACGGCGTGACGTAGGTGTGCCCCAGCAGTTCCGAGCGCACGGTTTTGGTCGCCAGGTCGACTCGGGTGACATCGCCGAGCAGCACTTGGACGTTCTTCTGCTTGCGCAGCACCACCCGAGTGGCAGGCGCGATCTCGCCCTCGGAGATGATCCCGGTGGCCACCTGGTAGAGCAACGGCTGGAACAGGTGGTGGGTGGTCCGGGCGATCAGCTTGATGTCGACGTCGGCCTTCCGCAGGGCCTTGGCCGCGGTCAGGCCACCAAAGCCCGATCCGATGATGACCACTCTGTGCCGATCGGATGCACTGGCTCCGGGTTGGCTCATTGGATACTCCTCGACGGATCGTGTAGCGGCTGGGTGTGCTTTACCCATTCACCGCAACGAGAACCTTAGTCCTGCCTGTTCCGTCGTGTGCGGTGAGCTCAGCCACCGCGTCGAAAACGTTCAGCCCCGCACCAGCGGCGCGAGCGCTTCACCGAGGGCGGCGATGTGGCCGGGCTGGTAACCCAGCATCTGTGTCGGCACGAATACGATGACGCCGTCGATGCCGGCATCGAGGACCTTGGTCTTGATCTGCTCGGCCATCTGATCGGGCGTTCCGGCGACCATGCGCTGCCGGAAGTCCTCCGGGATGTCCTCGGGCCCGGCGCCGGGGATGGCCCCCACCAGCATGCTGGTCTCCAGGGTGGCGGGATCACGGCCGATGTCCTCGCACCGCGCGGCCACGACGTCGAGCTTGGCGCGCAATTCATCGAAGCCGGCGATGACGTTGAGGTGGTCGAAGTGGCGCGCCGCCAGCGGGATTGTCTTCTTCTCGCCGCTGCCACCGATCATCAGCGGAATATGGTCCCGGAGTCGGGGATTGGCCATCGCTTCCTGGGTGCGGTAGTACTTGCCGGCGAAAGTCGGTCGCTCGCCCTTGATCATCGGCACGATGATCTGCAGTGCTTCGCCGAGTTTGTCGAAGCGGTCGGTGAAGGTGCCGAACTCGTAACCCAGCTGGTCGTGTTCGAGTTCGAACCAGCCGGTGCCGATCCCGAGCACCGCGCGCCCCTGGCTGATGACGTCCAGGGTGGTGATGGCCTTGGCCAGCAGCGTCGGGTTGCGATAGGTGTTACCGGTTACCAGAGTTCCCAGCTGGACGGTTTCGGTGCCCTGCGCCAACGCCCCGAGCGCGGTATAGGCCTCCAACATGGGCTGGTCGGGGCTGCCGATGCCCGGCAGTTGGTAGAAGTGGTCCATCACGAAGACCGAATCGAAGCCGGCGTCGTCAGCTTCGCGCGCCTGCGCAACGACGGTCGGAAAGAGGTCGGCCACACCGGTGCCGTAGGAGAAGTTGTTGATCTGTAAGCCCAGACGAATGGTCACTTCCGCGAGCCTAGCCCGTTCATTGCGGGTATGCCGGTCAGCCGCAAGGGGTCAGCCGAAGTTGGCCATTGCCCCGCGGGTGACGTGCAGGGTCTGCCCGGTGATGTGCCGGGCGGCCGGGGTGGTCAGGAAAAGTGACAGCCGGGCGATCTCCGTGCCGACCTTCGGGGAGCCGGCAGTCAGACCGTCGTAACCAGGTTCGAATCCCCGGCCCACCGCAACGGCGTTGACGTTGATGCCCCGCACGCCGAACAGATCGGCCTGCCCGGCCGTCCAGTCGGCGACGGCAGCCTTGACCGCGGCGCCGGCACTGCCCTCCAACAGCGAGTCGGGGATCACGGTGACGATGGATCCGCCCGAGCGCAGTTGGTCACCGATCATCTGGACCGTCAGGACCGCAGAGACCAGGCTGGCGTCGAACAGGCCGCGCCATTCGGCAGCGTGATCGGCCAGCGAATACGTTCGGGGATCACCGGGCGCCCACGTCGGGGTCGGGACGTTGATCACGGTGTCGAGGTGCGACGGGAGCGCGGGTGCGGCCGCCAGGATCGAGGCAGGGTCGGTGGCGTCGAACGCGACCGCGTCGACGTCGAGTTCCTTGGCTGCCACCTCGAGATCGTCTGCGCGTCGGCCCGCGAGGATGACGTGATGGCCCGCTTCACAGAAGCTCTGCGCGATGGTGCGACCCAGATCGGTGTCGCTTCCGGTGATCAACACATCCATCGTCGACCCTCCTGTCGTGTTCGACGCTGAACCCCAGCGAGTACGACCAATGTTACTGGACGGTAGCTAGCGCCCGAAAACGACGCGCCGAGTGCGGTAACGCGCGCCGGGCACCCGACGATGACTCAACAGAACGACACTGCCCGTCACTGCCGGCACCCAACCGGCCGCCACCCCGGACGCGGACACCGGGGCTTTCATGCTGCAGCAAACCAATGAACTTGGGTTGAACTGTATGTTTTGCATCTAGGGCAATGTAACGATTTGGCACATTCACAGCAGTTCACACTTGCGTCACGGCTGTAACACGGTAGTTTCTGTCCCATGGATCAGGTGGACCCTCGCCGTAGCAGGTTGTCGAAATCGCTGTCGCTGGCAGCACTGACCGGCGCGACCGTGGCAGCGCTGACCCTGCCGTCGGTCGCATACGCTCAACCGGCCCCGCCGCCGGAGCCCCCGCCGGCCCCCACGGCCGTCGACGGCGCGCCGGCCGCCCCGCCGCCACCTCCCGCTCCACCGGCACCGGCCGATCCGAACGTGCCACCACCGCCGGGCGCGCCCCCGGGTCCGCCGCCTGCTGAGGCGCCGGTGCCGCCGCCCGCCCCCGACGCGCCGCCCGCCCCGGACGCCGAGCCCGGCGCGCCGGCCGAGCCGGGGCCCGAACCCGGCCGGGTCGACAACGCGGCCGGCGGGTTCAGCTACGTGGTCCCGGCAGGCTGGAAGGTCTCCGACGCGACTCAGCTGTCCTACGGTCAGGCCCTGCTGACGAAGCTGCCGCCGGAGGGCTCGCCGCCCGACGCCCAGCCTCCCAACGACACCAGCGTGCTGCTGGGCCGGTTGGACCTGAAGCTTTTCGCCGGCGCTGAGGCCGACAACACCAAGGCCGCACAACGTCTCGCCTCGGACATGGGTGAATTCTTCATGCCCTTCCCGGGCACCCGCGTGAACCAGGAAACCGTCCCGCTGGAAGCCGGCGGACTCGACGGCGTCGCGTCGTACTACGAAGTGAACTTCACCGACACCAACAAGCCCAGCGGGCAGATCTGGGCCGGCGTGGTCGGCGAACCGACCGCCCCGGGAACTCCGCGCGGTCAGCGCGCACCTGAGCGCTGGTTCGTGGTGTGGCTGGGCACCGCACAGAATCCGGTGCCGCAGAACGAAGCCGTGACGCTGGCCAACTCGATCCGGCCGTGGGCGCCCCCGCCGCCGCCACCGCCGCCTGCCGCGCCGGACCCGAACGCGCCGGTCCCGCCCGCTGATCCGAACGCACCGCCGCCGGATCCGGAAGCCCCGGCTCCGCGCCCGGCCGTGGGGGTTCCGGTGCCGGTCGATCCGGCCACCGCGCCGGGAATGGTGCCGCCGGCCTGACGGTCCAATTGTTCCCATAGGCATTGTCGGACCGTTACCCGAAGTGGGTATAGCTGGTAGCGAGGTCCGGCGCCACCCGTTCGGACCTGGCTGGTACCTAGGAGGTCTTGATGGAACTACTCGCTAGCGAGCTGCTGGCTCGCTCGACAACGCTGACCAGTGTCGGTTGGATCGGCTACATCATCATCGGCGCCCTCGCCGGATGGATCGCCGGCAAGATCGTCAAGGGCTCAGGGTCGGGAATCCTGATGAACATCGTGATCGGCGTCGTCGGTGCTCTCATCGGTGGTTTCCTGTTGAGCTTCTTCCTCGACACGGCCGGAGGTGGCTGGTGGTTCACGTTGTTCACCGCCATCCTGGGTGCGGTGATCCTGCTGTGGCTTGTCGGGTTGGTGCAGAAGCGCAACGCCTGACCCGTTCGGCACGGCCCGCCCCATGACGGGGTCCACCATGCGCGCCTGGCAGGTGCGGCGGCCCGGTCCGATGTCGACCGCCCCGCTGCGCCGCGCCGTCGTGCCGATACCCGCACCCGCGGACGGCGATCTGCTGGTCGCTGTCCGCGCGTGCGGGGTGTGCCGGACAGACCTGCATGTCGCCGAGGGCGACCTGCCCGTCCACCGGCCCGAAGTGGTGCCCGGCCATGAGGTCGTCGGCGAAGTGGTAGCTGTCGGCGCCGACGTCGCGCCGGGCTTGTCGATCGGTGATCGGGTCGGTATCGCATGGCTGCGCCACACCTGCGGGCACTGCCGATACTGCCGACGGGGTGCGGAGAACCTCTGTCCGAGCTCCCGCTACACGGGCTGGGACGCTGACGGCGGGTATGCCGAGTTCGCCACCGTGCCTGCCAAATACGCGCTACCGCTGCCCGCCGGGTATTCCGATGAAGAACTGGCTCCGTTGCTGTGTGCCGGCATCATCGGCTATCGCGCTCTGCTGCGAGCGGAGCTGCCGCCCGGTGGCCGGCTGGGGATCTACGGGTTCGGCGGTAGTGCGCATCTGACGGCCCAGGTTGCGCTGGCCCAGGGCGCCGAGGTGCACGTGATGACCCGCGAACCGCAGGCCCGCGAACTCGCCCTGGCCCTGGGTGCAGCCTCGGCACAGGGTGCTTACGACCGGCCGCCGGTGGCCCTGGACTCGGCGATCCTTTTCGCACCGGTCGGCGATCTCGTCCCGCCGGCGCTCGCGGCACTGGACCGGGGAGGCACCTTATCGGTGGCGGGTATCCACCTCAGCGACATCCCGGTGCTGAACTATCAGCGGCACCTGTTCCAGGAGCGGCAACTGCGATCGGTGACGTCGAACACCCGCGCTGACGCCCACGCGTTCCTCGAGTTCGCCGCAGAGCACCACCTGCAGGTCACCGCGCCGCGTTACCCGTTGGACCGCGCCGACGAGGCACTGTCCGACCTCAGCGCAGGACGGGTGGCCGGGGCCGCGGTGTTACAGGTCTGACCCCGGTGTCAGCCCAGATGCCACACCATCGCCGCCGCCAGTGCACCCATGCCGTTGAGGGACCAGTGCAAAGCGATCGGAGCAATCAGGCTGCCGCTGCGGTTGCGCAGCCAGGTGAACACGAACCCGGCGGCCGCGGTGGCCAGCACCGCTCCCAACACGCCGATGGCCATGCCGAACACACCACCGCCCAGGATCTTGGTAAATCCGACATTGCTCGCCGTGAGCCCCATCGAGGTGGCGATGTGCCACAGCCCGAACAGCAGTGACCCGGCCGCCGCGACGCCGCGGAAACCCCAAGCGCGGTGCAGTGCGCCGTGCAGCACACCCCGGAAGGCCAACTCCTCGGGGATCACTGTCTGCAGCGGGATGATGACCATCGAGGCGATCAGCGCGCCTGACAGCGTGGCGTAGTTGTTGTTGAGAAACAGCGGGCGTGTCCAGGGCAACAGCACGCCCACGGCGATCACGCTGCCCACCAGGATCACCGCGCCGGCGGCGTATCCGGCGCCGGATTTCCAGTGCTCGCGCCCCAGCCCCAGATCCGACCAACCCAGGCCGCGCGAACGCACCAGCAGGACCAGCCCGACGGCGGCCGCGGGCACCACAGCGACGTTGGCCCAGGGCGTGGTGAAGTGTGCCAGCAGGTTGGACAACGCCAGCACCACGACCACCACGGCGATGTCGACGTAGATCCGGAAGTGCTGTAACGCCGAGAGCTGGGCGACCAGCGGATGAGGCTCGGCCGGCACGGCCACCACGGAAACGTCAGACATAACCGTGCCAGGCTACCGGCTCAATCGTTGTCCCCACCGGTGTCGTCGGTCGCGTCGGCGGCTTCGGTGCCGAACCCCGATTCCCGAGCGGCCGGCCACACCCAGTCCTTGACCTCCGGGATGTCCTCACCGTGGGCGCGGGTGTAGTCGCGTGCGGCGATGCGTTTGTCGACCATCTGCTGGCGCAGGGTCGCGCAGGTCGACCGCAGCGCCGGGACCCGGTCGATGACATCCATGACCAGGTGATAACGGTCGAGGTCGTTGAGCATCACCATGTCGAACGGCGTGGTGGTGGTGCCTTCCTCCTTATAGCCCCGCACGTGCAGGTTGGGGTGACCGGTGCGCCGGTAGGCCAGCCGGTGGATCAGCCATGGGTAACCGTGATAAGCGAAAATGATCGGCTTGTCGGTGGTGAAGATCATGTCGAAGTCGCGCGTTGGCAAACCGTGCGGATGCTCGGTGGAGTCCTGCAACCTCATCAGGTCCACGACGTTGACGAAACGGACCTTCAGTTCCGGCAGGTGCTGGCGCAGGATGTCGGCCGCGGCCAGCGCTTCCAGGGTCGGGATGTCACCCGCTGCGGCCAGCACCACGTCGGGGTCGGTGCCGACGACTTCGCTACCCGCCCACTCCCAGATGCCCAAACCGCGGGTGCAGTGGGCGATGGCCTGCTCCATGGTCAAGAAGTTGGGTGAGGGCTGCTTGCCGGAGACGACGACGTTGACGTACTGCCGGGACCGCAGGCAGTGGTCGTAGGTGGACAGCAAAGTGTTGGCGTCCGGGGGCAGGTAAACCCGCACCACGTCGGCGCTCTTGTTGACCACGTGGTCGATGAAACCGGGGTCCTGATGGGAGAACCCGTTGTGGTCCTGGCGCCAGACGTGGCTGGAGAGCAGGTAATTGAGGCTGGCGATGGGGCGTCGCCACGGGATGTCATTGGTGACCTTCAGCCATTTGGCGTGCTGGTTGAGCATCGAGTCGACGATGTGGATGAACGCTTCGTAGCAGTTGAACAGGCCGTGCCGGCCGGTGAGCAGATACCCCTCCAACCAACCCTGGCACTGATGTTCGGACAGCATCTCGACCACCCGGCCCACGCGGGCGAGGTGTTCGTCGACCTCGGCGCCGAGCAGCTCGGCGTTCCATTGTTTGTCGGTGGCCTCATAGACCGCCTGCAGGCGGTTTGACGCGGTCTCGTCCGGGCCGAAGATTCGGAAGTTGTCCGGGTTGAGCCGGATGACCTCGGTCAGCCACTGGCCGAGAACGCGGGTGGCCTCGGCCACCGTGGCGCCCGGGGCCGGGACGTCGACGGCGAAGTCCCGGAAGTCGGGCATCCGCAGATCCCTGAGCAGCAGGCCGCCGTTGGTGTGCGGGTTGTCGCTCATCCGCAGCGGTCCGGGAGGCGCGAGTTCGGCGATGTCGGCATGCAGCGCTCCGGTGTCGTCGAACAACTCGTGCGGCCGGTAGGAGGCCAGCCAGTCTCCGAGCACGTGGAGGTGCTCGTCGGTGTCGCGGGCACTGGCCAGCGGCACCTGATGGGCGCGCCACGATCCGGTGGTCTTCTTCCCGTCGATGTAGTCGGGTCCCGTCCAGCCTTTGGGGGTGCGGAACACGATCATCGGCCAGGCCGGCCGGGAATCGTCACCGGCGGCCGCGGTGGCCTTGATCGCCGCGATCTCGTCGAGCACGTCGTCGAGTAGCGCGGCGAAGCGGCGATGAGCATCGAGGGAATCATCGATGCCACTGCCCTCGTCGGGGACTTCGAAGAAGTAGGGACGGTGGCCGTAACCGACCATCAGGGCGCGCAGCTCGTCCTCGGGTATCCGGGCCAACAGCGTCGGATTGGCGATCTTGTACCCGTTGAGATGCAGGACCGGCAGCACCACCCCGTCCTGCGCCGGGTTGACCAGCTTGTTGGAATGCCAGCTGGTGGCCAGCGGACCGGTCTCGGCCTCCCCGTCACCGATCACCGCGGCCACCAACAGGTCGGGGTTGTCGAATGCTGCGCCGTAGGCGTGTGACAGGGCGTACCCCAGTTCGCCGCCCTCGTGGATCGATCCCGGTGTCTCGGGCGCAACGTGGGAGGGGATGCCGCCCGGGAACGAGAACTGCCGAAACAGTCGCCGTAACCCTTCGTCATCTCGGGTGACGTCGGGGTAGATCTCGCTGTAGGTGCCGTCGAGGTAGGCGCTGGCCACCAACCCGGGCCCGCCGTGACCCGGCCCGGTGAGATACACCGTCGACTGTGCGCGTTCCTTGATCGCCCGGTTGAGGTGGGCGTAGAGGAAGTTCAATCCCGGCGTGGTGCCCCAGTGACCGAGCAGGCGGGGCTTGACGTCGTCACGCGTCAGGGGCCTGCGCAGCAGCGGATTGTCCAGCAGGTAGATCTGGCCCACCGACAGGTAGTTCGCCGCGCGCCACCAACGGTCGATCCGTTCGAGCTCGGCATCGGCCACGCAATCGCGGTCGACGGTCGTCCATGCGGCTGTGTGCACGTTGGGGGCGGTGGTGGTCATCTCTCCATCCAAGTCGGCGGCGCGCTGCGTGGGAACGCATACCCGATGGCAATCTGGTTAATCTCTGCGCTGCCGTTATGGTGTGCAGTCATGCCCCTCGCGCCCAGGACACCGGTACTCGTCGGCTACGGCCAGATCACTCAGCGTGATGAGAATCCGTCCGTCGAACCGATCGACCTGATGGCAGCCGCGGCCCGCGAAGCGGCCGAGGCCCGGGTGCTCGAGGCCGTCGACGCCGTACGAGTGGTCAATCTGCTGTCCTGGCGCTACCGGGATCCGGGACTGCTTCTGGCGCAACGCATCCATGCCGACAAGGCCACCACCCGATACACCGGCATCGGTGGCAATGTGCCGCAGACTCTGGTGAACCTGGCCTGCCTGGACATCCTGCGCAACCAGGCCGACGTGGTGTTGATCGCAGGCGCGGAGACGTGGCGCACCCGCAGCAGGCTGCGCGCCGCGGGACAGCGACCCGACTGGACCAGGCAGGACGAGTCGGTGCCGTTGCCGCCGGGCGCAGACGAGAGCGTACCGATGGCTGCACCCTCTGACGAACGGATTCACCTCGACCGCCCGGCGTTCGTGTATCCGATGTTCGAGCAAGCGGTGCGCATTGCCGCGGGTGAGTCGATCGAGGACCACCGGCGCCGCGTCGGTGAGCTGTGGGCGCAGTTCTCCGCGGTGGCGGCGACCAACCCGCACGCGTGGAACCGGGATCCGCTCAGCGCCGACCAGATCAGCCGGCCCTCGGCGAGCAACCGGATGATCAGCTGGCCATACACCAAGTTGATGAACTCCAACAACATGGTCGACCAGGGCGCGGTGTTGATCCTGACCTCCGCCGAGCGGGCCAGGGAGCTCCACATCCCCTCGGAGCGTTGGGTTTTCCCCCATGCCGGAGCAGACTCGCACGACACCTACGCCATCGGGGAGCGTGCGCAGTTGCACACCTCACCGGCGATCCGTATCGCCGGGCAGCGCGCGCTGAAGTTGGCCGGGGCCGGCGTCGACGACATGGACCTCATCGATGTGTATTCGTGCTTCCCGTCAGCCGTTCAGGTCGCCGCCAAGGAACTGGGTCTTCCGGTGGGCGACCCGGGCCGACCGCTGACGGTGACCGGGGGTTTGACGTTCGCCGGCGGGCCGTGGAACAACTACGTGACCCACTCCATCGCGACGATGGCCGAGCAGCTGGTGGCCGAACCGGGCCGGCGTGGATTGATCACCGCCAACGGTGGTTACCTGACCAAGCACAGTATCGGCGTGTATGGCACCGAGCCCCCGACTCACGAGTTTCGTTGGCAGGATGTGCAATCCGAAGTGGATCGGGAACCGACCCGGACGGCGCTGGTCGAGTGGAGCGGTGTCGGCACCGTGGAATCGTGGACCACACCGGTGGGCCGCGACGGAACTCCCGAGAAGGCGTTCCTGGCCGTGCGCACCCCGCAGGACGCTCGGGCACTGGCCGTCCTCACCGACCCGGACGAAGCCGCGGCGACGGTGCGTGAGGACATCGCCGGTGCATCGGTGCGGGTGCACGCCGACGGTACCGCCGCGCTGGACCCGCGCTAAAGCAGCCCGAGCGCGGCGACGGCCGCGCGCTCAGCGCGCAGTTCGGCGACACTGGCGTCGATCCTGCTGCGGGAGAACGGATTGATGTCCAGTCCGTCGACGATCTCCCATTGCCCGTCGACCGCACGGCAGGGGAACGAGCACACCAGGCCTTCGTCGACGCCGTATACACCAGGGGAGGGCAGCGCGACCGACGTCCAGTCTCCCGGTGGCGTGCCGTGCACCCAATCGTCGACATGGTCGATCGCGCCGTTGGCCGCCGAGGCGGCCGAGCTGGCGCCGCGGGCCTCGATGATCGCGGTGCCTCGACGCGCGACGGTGGGGATGAAATCCTCGCTCAGCCATCGGGTGTCGGCTGCGTAGTCCGCTCCGGAGCGACCGCCCACCACGGAATGGAAGATATCGGGGTACTGGGTGGGGGAGTGGTTGCCCCAGATCGTCATTCGGCGGATCTCGGTAACTGGTACCCCCGCGTGCCGGGCCATCGCCGAGACGGCCCGGTTGTGGTCCAGGCGGGTCAGTGCGGTGAACCGTTCGGCGGCGATGTCGGGCGCGTGCGCCGCGGTCACCATCGCGTTGGTGTTGGCCGGGTTGCCGACGACCAGAACGCGCACACCTGCAGCGGCACCGGCGTTGAGGGCCTCGCCGGCCGCGGCGAAGATCTCGGCGTTGGCGCCGAGCAGGTCGGCCCGTTCCATGCCCTTGGTGCGGGGTTTGGCGCCGATCAGCAGTGCGACATCGACGCCGTCGAACGCGGCGGCCGGATCGTCGTAGATGTCGGTGCCGGTCAGCAGCGGGAACGCTCCGTCGTCGAGTTCCATCACCACGCCCTCGGCAGCGCGGACCGCATGCGGCAGCTCCAGCAGCCGGAGCTTCACCGGGGTGTCGTGGCCGAGCATCGCACCGGCGGCGATCCGGAACAGGGCGGCATAACCGATCTGGCCGGCCGCACCGGTGACGGTGACGGTGACCGGCGCCGTGAGAGTGCCGCGGAGCGCGGTGGTGGACGGCATGGTCGTTCCCCTTTCTCAGACAGCGTCGGCGGGGACGTCGGTGTAGTGCAGGCGCAACGTGTCAGCGGAGAAGGTGAATCCCTGGCCGCTGAGCTCGGACAGACATGAGATTCCCACTGTCTCCTGCACGTTGCAGCGGAACCCCGCGACCGCCAGGATCCGGTTGAAGGGCAGCACCGTGGCCGGTTCTGCGTCGGCGTCCAGACCGAAGGCAGGGGTGTCGAGTGGGACGAACCGCGGCTCGGCGTCGCGCTCCACGACGATGGCGTTGGGTGCAGCCAGTGTGCCATTCGGCCTGGGAACTTCAGCGGGCGCGGCGGTGACACCGATGCGGTGGGGACTCTGCGCGTTCTGGCATCCCGCACGCACCCGCGGTTCGATCGCACACGCCCAACGACCGCTCGGCGAGGTGAAGTAGTACCCGGTCTGCCCGTCGACCTCAGCGGCGAAATCGAACGCGTTGACCAGGTGCGCATTGCCGGCGGCGGTGGTCTCGGGTGCGGCGGTGCTCGTCGGGACGGGGGTGTACGTCGCGTCCTCGGTGGTGATGACCGTCGGGCCCGAGCACGCGACCGCGGTCAGCACGATCACCGGCAGGCCGGCGTAGCGGAAGGCATGCATGTCGAACCAGCCTGCCATGCACCGGTCACTGTGGTTGCCGCACGCTGCGCCGAACTTCGTCGTCCAGCGAGACCCGCACCAATGCGGCCCCCAGGTTGGCGGCCCGTTGCGGCGCCAGCGCGGCCAGTGCCCTCGGGTCGTCGGGCAATCCGATGTCAACGGCCGCAGCGGTGGCACGCTCATCGAAATACGGACGCACCCAGGTCCAGGTGTCCTGCACCTCGCGCAGGAAGATGTCGGCCCCGGTGTCTCCGATACCGGTGAACTGCTGGAGCAGCTGCCTGGTCTTCAGGACGTCGCGTTCGGCGGCCACAGCCAGTCGGCGCAGATCCCCGGCGTATTCATCGGTGACCCTGGTGGCGATGTCGACGGCTCGGGTGGCGGAGCTCTCGTCGTAGCGGACGTAGCGGGCACGACCGAATGCCTCGATCACCTCGGACCGGTCTGCCTGACCCACCTTGGCCGGGGTGCGCAGGCCCGCGCCGAACAGCTCGCGGGCGGCCCGTGCCGCGGTGGTGGCATCGATCGGCTTGCTGGCCAGCATGCACAGAATCAGCAGCTGGAACAGCGGCATGGGTTTGTCGCGCAGCCGGATTCCGGCTGCGGCGGCGAAGGTGGTCCCGGCGTGTTCGAGCAGCCGGCGGGTGGTCTCCCGGTGCGTCGATGTGACCATGTCTTCGGGCTTGCCCGATCGGTGTCGGTGGAAACGCCGAGCAGACGCACACTGCCCCGAAATCACGCAAGTGTGGGGAGGGTGCGTCTGCTCGTGACAGCTACGCCGCCGTCGCGGCCGGCGCTGCGGCACCCACCGGCTCCAGGGCCTGTGCGACGATCTCGGCCACGTCGGTCATCGGCCGGACGTCAAGCGTGCCCAACACTTCGGCAGGCACCTCATCGAGGTCGGCTTCGTTGCGGGCCGGGATGAATACCGTTGACAAGCCGGCACGTTGGGCGGCCAACAGCTTCTGCTTGACTCCGCCGATCGGTAGGACCCGCCCGTTGAGGGTGACCTCGCCGGTCATGCCGACATCGGAGCGCACGTTGCGTCCGGTGGCCATCGACACCAGAGCCGTCACCATCGTCACACCCGCCGAAGGACCGTCCTTGGGCACCGCACCGGCCGGGACGTGCACGTGGATGCGGCGATCGAGCGCTTCGGGGTCGACACCCAGCTGCTCGGCGTGCGAACGCACATAGGACAGCGCGATCTGCGCGGACTCCTTCATGACATCGCCGAGTTGGCCGGTCAGCTGCAAGGATCCCTCACCGGGCGGAGTAGATCCGGTGCTTCCGGCCTCGATGTAGAGCACGTCGCCCCCGAGTCCTGTGACCGCCAGTCCGGTCGCGACCCCGGGCACCGCCGTGCGTTCGGCCGATTCCGGGGTGAACCGCGGACGTCCCAGCAAGCTCACCAGGTCGGGCTCGTCGACGACCACGGGTCCGGTTTCGACGGCCAGCTTGGTGGCCACCTTCCGCATCACCTTGGCCAGGAGCCGCTCAAACTGCCGCACCCCGGGTTCACGGGTGTAGTCAGCAGCGACCTTGCGCAGCGCGGCCTCGGTCACCGTGACGTCGTCTTCGCGCAGCGCGGCCTTGTCCCGCTGGCGAGGCAGCAGGAAGTCCCGTGCGATCGCGAGCTTGTCGTCTGCGGTGTAGCCGTCGATCTCCACCAACTCCATGCGATCCAGCAGGGCCGACGGGATGTTCTCGATCACGTTGGCCGTGGCCAGGAACACCACGTCGGAAAGGTCGAGGTCCAGATCGAGGTAGTGGTCGCGGAACGTGTGGTTCTGTGCCGGGTCGAGTACCTCCAGCAACGCCGCCGCCGGGTCGCCCCGGTAGTCGGAACCGACCTTGTCGATCTCGTCGAGCAACACGACAGGGTTCATCGACCCCGCCTCGCCGATGGCCCGCACGATGCGGCCCGGCAGGGCACCGACGTATGTGCGGCGATGCCCGCGGATCTCGGCCTCGTCGCGCACACCACCGAGCGCGACGCGCACGAATCGACGGCCCAGCGCCCGGGCCACAGACTCACCCAGCGACGTCTTGCCGACCCCGGGCGGACCGGCCAGCACCATCACCGCACCGGAGCCGCGGCCGCCGACGACGGCCATCCCGCGCTGGGCGCGACGAGCCCGCACGGCCAGATATTCGACGATGCGGTCTTTGACGTCGTCGAGCCCGTGGTGATCGGCGTCGAGGACAGCATGTGCGGCTGCCAAGTCGGTCGAATCCTCGGTGCGCATGGTCCACGGCAGCCCCAGCACCGTGTCCAGCCAGGTGCGGATCCAGCCGCCCTCCGGACTCTGCTCGCTGGCGCGCTCCAACTTGGCGACCTCACGCAGCGCCGCCGTGCGCACGTGGTCAGGTAGATCGGCGGCCTCGACCCGAGCCCGGTAGTCCTCGGAGCCTTCCGGATCGTCCTCACCGAGTTCCTTGCGGATCGCGGCGAGTTGCTGGCGCAGCAGGAATTCCTTCTGCTGCTTGTCCATTCCGGCGCGGACATCCTCGGCGATCTTGTCATTGACCTCAACCTCGGCGAGGTGCTCACCGGTCCAGTCGATCAGCGACCGGAGCCGACGATCCACATCCTCGGTTTCGAGCAGCTCACGCTTCTGCACGTCACTCAGATAAGACGCATAGCCGGCGGTGTCGGCCAGCGCCGAGGGGTCGGTGATCTTGTTGACGACGTCGACGATCTGCCAGGCCTCACGCCGCTGCAGCATCGCCAACAGCAGCTTCTTGTAGTCGGCGGCCAGAGTCGTTGTCTGGTCGGTGATCACCGGGTCGGCAACCTCCTCGACGAGCACCCACAACGCGGTCCCCGGGCCGGTGGTCCCGGAGCCGATGTGGGCACGCTTCTCGCCACGCACCACCGCGGCGGCGCCGCCACCGGGGACCCGCCCCACCTGGACGATGCTGGCGAGCACGCCGTGGGTGGGGTAGCGGTCATCCAGGCGTGGAGCGATCAGCAGCTTGCCGTTGTCACCGGCCTGTGCGGCGTCCACCGCGGCGCGCGCCGCATCATCGAGCTCGATCGGCACCACCATGCCGGGCAGCACGATCGGTTCGCTGACGAACAGCATGGGCACATGCAGAGCTTCAGGCATCAAACCTCCAAAGTTGAACCTGATGCGCTCAACCTCGGCCGGGTCACGTTTGTTCCCGTGATGTGCTGTCAGCGAACAGGGCCAGCGCGTGCGGTGCGGCCCAGGCTGCCGGGTCCGGGCGACATGTCACCTGATGGTGTAACCGCCGTCGACGAGCAGATCGGCGCCGGTGATCATCGCTGCCGCATCGGAGGCGAGATACACAGCAGCCGCGGCAATCTCGGCAGGATAGGCGAACCTACCCACCGGGATCGACGTTTTCAGTGCGTCGCCGCGGGGCCCGTCCCAGGCTTTGCGCCCGAGTTGGGTCAGCACCACTGTCGGTGAGATCGTGTTGACACGCACGCCGCGCGGACCCCACTCGGCGGCCAGCACCTTGGTGACCCCGACCACACCGAACTTCGAGGCGCAGTAGGCGACGTGCTGGTCGAGGGCGACTGTGGCAGCCTGCGAGGCCATATTGACGATCGTGCCGCGGCCTGCTGCCAGCATGTGCCTGCCGACCGCCTGACATACCACGAAAGTGCCCTTGAGATTGATGTCGATGGTCTTGTCCCAGGCGCCGAGCTCCAGATCCTCGGCCGGCGCGAGCATCACGACACCAGCACTGTTGACCAGGATGTCGATCCGGCCGAAGGCCTCGGCCACGGCGTCCACCGTCGCTGCCACAGATGTGGGATCTGCGACGTCGCAAGCGAACCCGCGACTGCCGGGCCCGGCCTCGGCGGCCTGCGCCGAGGCGGCGTCCGCATCGAGGTCGACGACAGCGACCCGGGCGCCCTTGGCCGCGAACGCCGCGACGATCGCGGCGCCGATACCCGATCCGCCACCGGTGACGACCGCAACCTTGTCGTCGAGGGGAAAGTTCAGGTCCACCACCGGTTCCGTGCTCGATGTCATGCGCTGTCCTTGTCTATTCTGTGTCCTGTTCCGTACTGGGGCGCCGGGGTCCGGGGATTCAGCCGAGCATCGCGGCGGCCACCTCGCTGTCGGTGACCAGCCCCGATATCAGGCCCGATTTCAGCACCGCCCTGGTCGCATCGATCTTGGCCGGGCCGGTGCTGAGAGCGATGACCGTGGGGATCGCTCGAAGTGTGTCCTCGCGGATGCCCATTCGACGTTCGTCGAGCCCACCGACCCGTTGGCCGTCGGCGTCCAGCAGTAGAGCGCACGTCTCGGCGCAGACGCCGGCAGCCTGAAAACCGTTGGCCTCTTTCAAGGTCAGCGAAGGGTAGACCTGGGAGGCGTCCGGCCCCCAGGCGCCGACGGAGACGAGGGCGCATGTCACATTGGCGTGCTGGGCGCAGGTTTCCTGGATCTGCTGGCTGCTGGCCAGACTCTGGGCGGTACGGGCATCGGAGACCACCAGGGGGGCGTAGAGCGGCCAGGATGTCCCGCCGGTGATCTCGCTGATACGCCGGGTCAGGTCCGCGCCGTTGGAGGTGATGGGCCCGGCCAGGCCCGTCAGTTGCACCACATCGCACGGGGGCAGCGCCGTCAGGTAGGGCGCGATGTGGGTCATCGTCCGGCCGGAGTCCACCCCGATGACATCGTCGTCGCGCAGAATCGACTGCACCAGGTCGGCCATCGCTTTGGCGACAGCCTCCACCTTGTCGGCCGGCTTCTTGGACTCCGCGGCTACTGCGTAAGCGTGCCGCAGCGAGTATCTGCGTTGCAGCGCGGTCGACAACTCCATGTCGATCGACCCCGGATCGTGGATGGTGATCTCGACCATCCCGGTTTCGAGCGCCTCTTCCAGCATCCGGGCCACCTTGAAGCGGGACAGGCCGAATTCCTCGGCGATCTCGACGCGGGTGCGGCCTTCGAGGTAGTAGCGCCGGGCGATCACTGCGCGCTGGAACAACTCATCCGGCCCCATGACGCCTCCTACGATTTCGGCCAGTTGCTCATATGAGCGATACCGCTTGACACATGAGCTTAGCGCAGACCATGATCCACATCACAAGAACTCAGATGAGCGACAGACGCAACAAACGAGCGGCCACCGGCGGGCCTGACCGGCCGCCGGCCGGCTCAGGGAAGGGAAGCCAGATGACCGCCGCGGTCGAGTCCACACCGGCCACCATGCGCGCCAGCGTCATGACGGGTGTGCGGACCCTGCACATCGAAGACCGCCCGGTGCCCACGCCGGGTGAGCATCAAGTCCTCGTCGAGGTCGCGGCCGTCGGCGTGTGCGGCTCCGACGTGCACTACTACCTGCACGGTCGCATCGGCGACTTCGTCGTGCACGAGCCGATGGTGCTCGGCCACGAGCTGTCCGGCCGCATCGCCGCCGTCGGGGCCGGCGTCGACCCGGGACGCACCGGGCAGCGTGTCGCCGTGGAGCCGCAGCACCCGTGCCGGCGTTGTGCGCAGTGCAAGGCCGGCCGGTACAACCTGTGCCCCCACATGAGGTTCTACGCGACCCCGCCCGTGGACGGCGCGTTCTGCCGGTACGTGCTGATCGACGACGACATGGCCCACCCGGTCCCTGATGCGATCTCCGACGAGGCGGCGGCGCTACTCGAACCGCTCTCGGTGGCGATTGCGACCATGCGCAAGGCGCAGGTTGTACCCGGAACGTCAATTCTCATCGCGGGCGCGGGTCCCATCGGCGTGATCTGCGCGCAGACCGCCCGGGCCTTCGGCGCCTCGCGCATCGTCGTCACCGACCTCGTTGCCGAACGTCGGGACAATGCCCTGCAATTCGGCGCGACGGAGGCGCTCGACCCCACCGTCGTGGACATCGCCGGGATCGAGCCCGTCGACGCATTCATCGACGCCACCGGGGTACCTGCCGCGGTCGTCAGCGGGATCAAAGCGGTAGGGCCGGCCGGTCGCGTGGTGCTCGTCGGCATGGGCGCCGACGAATACCCCCTGCCGGTAAGCCACATCGCCAACCACGAGATCACGGTGACCGGGGTGTTCCGCTACACCGGCACCTGGCCGGCCGCCATCCACCTGGTGGCTTCGGGTGCCGTCGACCTCGACGGTATGGTGACCGGTCGCTACGACCTCGAGCACGTCGGGCAGGCCCTCGACAGCGACTCCGATCCGGCCAGTCTGAAGTCGATCGTGGTGCCCAGGTGAACGCCGCAACTGCGCCGACGTCGGGCACCGCAACACGCTCGCTGTTGCGCTGCAGCGATATCCACAAGAGCTTCGGTGGAGTGCCGGTGCTTAGGGGTGTCGCGCTGGAACTGCAACCCGGAACCGTCACCGCGCTGGCGGGTGAGAACGGGGCGGGCAAGTCGACGCTGATGAAGATCATCAGCGGGCAGTACACCGCCGACCACGGTGTGGTGGAGGTCGGCGAAACCACCCTGACGCCAGGCAACACCAAGGACGCCGTCCGCCACGGCGTGGCCATCGTGCCGCAGGAATTGGCCTCGATCGAGGACATGACGGTTTACGAAAACCTGTTCGTCGGAAGGGAAATCAAGGTCGGGCCGTTTCTGAACCGGCGCGCGATGATCGACGAGGCACGCGACGCACTGGGAGTCTTCGGCATCGAGATCAACCCGTCCGCCCGGATGGGCAGCCTGCCGGTCGGGTTGCGCCAGATCGTCGAGATCGTCAAAGCCGCCCGCACCGGCGCACGGGTCGTCATGCTCGACGAGCCCACATCCGCGATCTCCGAGCGCGAGGTGGATGGGCTCTACACGGTGGTGCGCAGGCTGCGCGAGCACGGTGTCGCGATGGTCTACACCACCCACAAGATGGCCGAGATCCGCGCCATCGCCGACCGGGTCGTGGTGCTGCGCGACGGCGGGTTGATCCTGGACAAGGGCATCGACGACGTCACCGACGACGAGATCGTCACAGCGATGATCGGCCGCGAACTCGATGCACTGTTCCCCGAGCGGCCCACCCCGGGCACCGAGCCGGCGCTGCAGGTGCGTGACCTGCACGTCCAAGGCGCCACCGGGCCGGTCTCGTTCACGGTGAACGCCGGTGAGATCGTTGGCCTGGCAGGACTTGTCGGTGCCGGTCGCACCGAACTGCTGGAAGCGATCTTCGGCGCCCGCACGAGTACCGCGGGAACGATCACGGTGCGGGGCAGGACCGTCAAGCGCAATCATCCCGCTGCGGCCATCAGCGCCGGCATGGCCATCGTGCCCGAAGACCGCAAGCTCTCCGGTGCCGTGCTCTCGATGAGCGTGCTGGACAACGGGACTCTGCCGCGGTTGTCGTCGTTCTCTCTGGCGGGCTGGCTGCGCGGCAAATCCCGCAGCAAAGCGGTATCGGATGTGATGTCTTCGGTGCGACTGCGCAGCCGCGGACTGGCCCAGGAGGTCGGCACGCTCTCGGGCGGCAATCAGCAGAAAGTGGTGCTGGCGCGTTGGCTCACCGGCGACGTCGCGGTGCTGCTTCTCGACGAACCGACCCGCGGGGTCGATGTTGGAGCCCGCAGCGAGATCTACCGCATAGTCACCGAATTCGCGGCCCAGGGGATGGCGGTGCTGATGGCGTCGTCGGACATGCCCGAGGTCGTCGGGCTGTCTCACCGGGCATTCGTGATGCGGGGCGGCACCTTGGTCGGCGAGCTCGACCGCGACGCCCTTGATCATCCCGAGGTTCAGGAGTCGGTGTTCCGCCTGGCGACCGCACTCGACGGTGGATCTGAACCCATGACGCAGCAGGAGGCACCATGACGACCGAGGTCGACGAAGACCGGCAGCCACCGGGGCCGTCCAAGGCCCCGACGGTGACGTCGCCGGTCACCGGCGAGCCGGTGAAACTCTTTTCCAAGCAGTGGTTCTCAGCGATGTTGCTGCGCTACTCGATGGTGATCGTCGTGTTGCTGGTGATCGCCTACTTCAGCTACCGCAGTGCGCGATTCGCGACACCGGAGAATCTCGTCACCATCCTGGTCGCGGCGGCGCCGTTCGCGCTGATCGCCCTGGGGCAGACGCTGGTGATCCTCACCGGCGGAATCGACCTGTCAGTGGGCAGTGTGATCGCGGTGTCGGCGATGGCCGGAGCGGCGACAGCCAAGGCCAATCCGGGACAGGTCTGGATGACGGTCACCGTCGCGATGGCCGTCGGGCTCGCGTTCGGCTGCATCAACGGTGTCCTGGTGTCGCGGATCAACGTCCCGCCGTTCATCGCGACGCTGGGTACCATGACCGCAGGTTCCGGTGTGGCCTACGTCATCGGTGGTGGCGCACCGATCAACGGCCTTCCCGCCGAGTTCGGATCGATCGCCAACACCAAGATCCTCGGACTGCAGATTCCGGTGCTGTTGATGATCATCGGCATCATCGCGCTCGCCATCATCATGAAGCGCACCTCGTACGGCATGCGCGTATACGCCGTCGGCGGCAACCGCAACGCCGCCGAACTTGCCGGCATCAACGCAAAGAATGTGTTGTTCAGCGTCTACGCGTTCTCTGGTCTACTCGCCGGGCTCTCCGGTGTGATGCTGGCCTCCCGTGTCATCTCCGGTCCGCCGAACTTGGGACAGGGGTACGAACTGGACGCGATCGCCGCGGTGGTCATCGGCGGCGCCAGTCTCATGGGCGGGCGCGGAAGCATCTGGGGCACCACGCTGGGGCTGTTCATGATCATGACGCTGAACAACGGCCTCGACATCCTCGTGGTGCCCGCGTACTGGCAGGACGTCATCAAGGGCCTGTTGATCGTCTCCGCGGTCGCGGTGGACGTGTGGTCATCCAGGAGGCGCACCTGAATTCAGCAGAAAACTGACCGGCGCAGGGTCTTTCACCGTCGAAACACTGCTATCGAAAAGAGAGAATGACATGAGACTCACCACCAGAATCGCGGCGATCGCCTCGGTAGGCGCCCTCAGCCTCGGGCTGACCGCCTGCGGCGCGGGTGACACCGCGGCCAACGGCGACACCACCCGCATCGGTGTGTCGGTGTACGACATGAGCTCGTTCATCACCGCGGGCAAGGAAGGCATGGAGGCCTACGCCAAGGACAACAACATCGAGTTGATCTGGAACTCGGCCAACCTCGACGTCTCCACCCAAGCCAACCAGGTCGACTCGATGGTCAATCAGGGTGTCGACGCGATCATCGTGGTTCCGATCCAGGCGGACTCACTGGGCCCGCAGGTCGCCACCGCCAAGGCCAAGGGCATCCCACTGGTCGCGGTGAACGCCGCGCTGAACAACCCTGACGTCGCGGGCAGCGTGCAGCCCGATGACGTGGCCGCCGGCGCCCAACAGATGCAGATGATGGCCGATCACCTGGGTGGCCGCGGCAACATCGTGATCCTGCAGGGACCGCTGGGCCAATCCGGTGAGATCGACCGCACCAGGGGCATCGAGCAGGTGCTGGCTAACTACCCGGAGATCAGGGTGCTGGCCAAGGACACCGCGAACTGGAAGCGCGATGAGGCGGTCAACAAGATGAAGAACTGGATCTCCGGATTCGGTAACCAGATCGACGCCGTCGTCGCCGAGAACGACGACATGGGCCTGGGTGCGCTGCAGGCGCTCAAGGAGTCCGGCCGCAGCGATGTGCCGGTCGTCGGCATCGACGGCATCGAGGACGGCCTCAATGCGGTCAAGAGCGGTGAATTCATCGGCACGTCACTGCAGAACGGCACCGTCGAGCTGGCGGCCGGCCTCGCCGTGGCCAACGCGCTGGCACTGGGCGAGGAGGTCAACACCGAGCCGGTGTACGTCATGCCCGCCATCACCAAGGACAACGTCGACGTCGCGATCCAGCACGTGGTCACTGAGCGACAGCAGTTCCTCGACGGGTTGTCGGACCTGACGAAGAAGAACCTCGAGACCGGCGACATCGCCTACGAGGGAATTCCGGGGCAGACCCAGCCCTGAGCCCAGCCATCCCCGGCACAGGGCCGGTCGCCGTCCGGCGACCGGCCCTTGCTGCCTTCCCGCGACGATCCGGGTGCGGCGCTATCCGTTTCCGGCGGCCTGCCACGCTCGCGCCGCCACCAGCTCGGGAACCAATGTCTCGGTGAGCAGGCGCACGTCGTCGACCTCGTCGTGGGGGTAGCGCAGCGTGATGGTGGCCGTCGGCACGTCGCCGCCCACCCCGACCATCGTGGTTGCGCGCGGGCCTGTCCATTCAGCCATCTGGGTTTCCCACTTCGATCCGGCGAAGACCAGCATGCGCAGATCGCTGTTCTTGGTGCGGTATACGTCGACATGGCTCCAATCACCACTCTCGCAAGCCATCGCCGACCTGCGCGGCCCTTCGCGGAACATCAGGGCGCCCTGTTGCGCTGACGACAACCGGTGTGCCGGGGCACACAGGTGGGTCTCGGCGTCTGCCAGGATCAGCGTCGAAACGTCGGGACGCCAGGTGTTTTCGGTGGACAACAGCCAGTCACTCGCGCGTGCGGCCGATTCGATCGCTTTGATCAGCCCGTCGATCGGGGTGGAGGTGAGCTGGCATTCCAGCGCCATCAACATCGCCAGCGTGTGCTGGTAGCTGCGGCACGCCACGCCTCCCACCTCGGGTTCTGCCCGCAGATCGACGGCCGCGTCGCAGCTGCCGGTGATCGCCGAATCCGGCGTGTTGGTCAAGGCCACAGTTCGTGCCGATCCATCGAGTCGCGCCAAGGCATCGAGGGTCTCGACCGAACCGCCGGATGCCGAGGTGGCCACCACGAGTGTTGCCGGCCCCCACTGTGGTAGCAGCTCGGACGAGGCGATCTCGGAGACGGCGCAGATCCCGCGGGCCCGCAGCCGCGCCGCGGCGACGCCGGCGGCATACGCAGACGAGCCCATGCCGAGGAAGACCACTCGGGACAGGTCGTTGGGGACAATGTGTGACCACGGATTGTCTTGTGCCAGTGTGTCGGCCAGATTCGACAGGACGGCCGGCTTCCGGGCGAGGTCGGTGGCGAATGCGTCGGGGTTCATCGGCTCGATTCGTCGATCAGCTCGGGTATCAGGGCGGGTAGTGCCGCATCGGGAACGTACATCCAGCGCGGCAGGTGGTGGGCGGCGTAGACGATTTCGCGCAGCACCTGCTGCAGTCGCAGCGCCGGCACCGCTGCCTCGATGTGCAGGTCGGCCTGACCTGCCTGCCGCAGCCTTCCCAGGTAGGCCTCCAGCAGCGCAGCCCTTGCTGCCTTGTCCAGCGCCCCGAGCGTATTCGGTGCCAGTTCAGCGTGTTTGGCGGCGACGACGGCAACATGAGACAGGGACTGCAGAATGCCGGCCAGGTCGACGGCGGCCGGGACGGGCAGCACTCGCTCGGCGGGGTTCACCACCGGATTGCCGTCGAAGTCCGTCACGACCAGCCGGTCGCCGACACGCAGCACCTGCCCGACGTGCAGGTCACCGTGCGCATCGAGGATCGGGACATCGGTCAGGTCGGCCAGGCGCTCCAGAACGGCTGCGAGGGTGGCGTCGTGGCAGGTCAGCAGCGCCGCGGCGGCTGGACTTGCCAGCGTCCGCGCCCGGGCCAAGGTGGCGAAGGCGTTGTCACGCCACCGTCGCGCATCCGCACGGGTCGACCGGGTGGCCGTCACAGCCAGCCCGATGTGCATGTCGGCGACGACGTCGCCCAGGGTGCGACAAGCCGCGCTCGCGGCGGAGAAATCCCCACTGCCGGCCGCGGCGATGAACATCTCCACCGCCCAGGTCCAGCCGTCGACTGCACCGGGCAGATAACCGGTGACCATCACAACCAGAGTTTCGGGTCCGGACTCGGGCTTCCAGGTGACCACACCCCACGGCGTGGGCATCGCGGTGAACCCGGCGGCGATCAGCGTCGACAGCCTGCCCGGGGCGGGATGAGGACCGGGCTCAAGATGAGTCGCCCACTTCACCACCGCCTGCTCCCCGACGATGACCGATTCGTTGGTCTGGTCCACGGTGATCGCGCGCTCGGCGCCGGGGGCGTACCGGTTTGTCCACGACATCACCGAGAACCGGCCGCGCTGCGATCGTCCGGGAGTCTCGACGAGCAAGCGGACGAGGGCATCAGCTGCGCCGCTGCCGGCGATCGCCCGCCGCCAATGTCCGTCGCCGGTGGCGACGAGCGGCATGGCGGAGAGCGTTCCGTGCTCCGAGGCGATGGACAGCGCGTGGCGCTCTCCCAGGTCGAGGACATCGACCGGCTCAGGTGGGCAGTCGGGGTGCACGGTCTCAGTCGGCGGCGCTGCGGTGATACCTGGCCACCCGTTCGATGACGTCGGCTGCCAGCCCGAGACCGTCGCGTTGGCGCACGGCCGCGCCGATTGCCGAAACACGTTCCCGCAGTTCGTTGTCAGCCAGTACGCGGTCCAGGGCGCCGGTCAGTTCGTCATCGTCGAAGTGGTAGGTGTCCAGCCGGACACCGAGGCTCAATTCGTCGATCCGCTGGGCGTTTTCGTACTGATCCCAGAACAGCGGGAGTACGACCAGTGGCTTTCCGAAATGTAGCGCCTCGGTGGTGGTGTTGTTGCCGCCATGGCTGATCACTGCGTCGACCAGCGGGATGATCCTGGTCTGCGGCAGCATCTGCGCTCCGACCATGTTGTCGGCGAGGGTGAGTCTGGCGGCCTGTGGGCCCATACTGACGACGAATCGATGCCGGGTCGTTCCGAGAATGTCGATAAGCCGCTGCATCAGCGCGACATCGGCGCCGCCCAGGGAACCGAGTGACAGATAAACCAGGGCACTGCCGGCCGGGCGGTCAGCCACTGCTGCGGGCAGCTGGTAGCTTCCGTCGGTTTCGCGAATGCTGGAGTCCACGCGCGTCCAGGAGTGGTCCAGCGGCCGCCGGTCGGTGTAGTCGGCCTCGGCCGGATAGAGGTAGAGGTTGGCGGCGTTGTCGCGCGGCATGAATTCCAAGTCCGGCAATCCCGGCGCGCCCTGGGCGCGCACCCAGGCGTCGAAGTCCTGCCACATCGGTCGCAGACTTCGGTCGAACTCGGTCAGATACTCGGTCCAGCCGGACTTGTCATCGCTGGGCAGACCTGAAAACGGTGGCGGCACATCGGGGCCCCGCACTTCCAGCGGGCTGCACGAGATGAACCGTACAAACGGTTTACCTGCGGTGACCAGCGCGGGGAACAACACGACATTGTCTTCGACGATCACGTCCGGTTGGTGGGCGCCGATGATCTCGCCAAGTCGTGGTTCGCAGTACTTCGCGCCATCGATCAACGCCTGGTAGGTCGGTTTGATGAATGTCTCGAGCTGCTCGATGGTCGGCTTGGCAAACTCGGGGGCCGTCTCTGCGATGAAGTCGGTCCAGAATTGCCCGGGGTCGGCATCCTGGTCACCATCGACCGGCGGGGACAGGTCGACAAGTTCCTCGATGAAGCCCAATGGTGCGATCTTGCCGGCCCACGAGGACTCTGCGGCGAACACGATGGTGTGGCCACGGGCACGTAACTTGGCCGCCACGCCGATGCATTGGTTGGTGGGTCCGTATGCGGACTCCGGCCAGAACATGATGGTCAACGCCTGCTTGGTCATTGCGGTCGGTGCGTCCTTTCGCCGTGTGCAGCACGGGGCAACGGGTGCCCGGTTGCCACCCGCGCATAGTCGAGGATCAGTTCGACCGACACCTCGGCGTCCAGGCTGGGGTGGCGGGCCACCATCCGGTAGCCATAGGCATCTTCCAATGCCACGATGTTGCGTGCGATGGTCAGCGATGGCGAGCTCAGCGCGAATGCACCTTGTGCAGCACCGGATTCCAGAATCACCTGGTACATCGCCACCTGCCGATCGAAGAGTGCCGTCAACAGCACGGCATAGATGGGGTAACGTCCGGCCGCGCCGCCGAGCTCACAGAGCAGCTTGACCGCGGGATCGTCGGAGTCGGCCGGCAACCCGGACTCGATGGTGAGGACCAGTCGGCGATCAGGGTGGTGAATTCCTTCGATTCGTCGCAGGCGTTCCTCGTAAAACCGTTCCATACCGGCTCGGTTCGCCTCGACCAGCAATGTCTGCATGTCGGGGAAGTGATACAACACCGCCCCAGAGGTCAGCCCGGCTTCGGCCGCGATCTGGTTGAGCTGAACGTCGGCACCGTGTTTCATCACCGCGCGCTGAGCCGCGTGCAGCAGGTTTGCCCGCCGCTGGGTACGGCTCACCGTCATCGCACACCTCCTGAACGGCCGTGGGTGTCACTGTGCCAAACGCCGGACGATTCGGCTCGGGTTTCCTGAACAAGAATTCAATTTCTTGGTCAGGATTTCTCCTGAAGTGGATAGCTTAAGGGGGTGAGCACTGAACTGCAGTGCAACTGGTCGCCCCGTAGACTCCACGACGGTGACCACCCACGCACGGGGGAGGCGTGATCCCCCGATCGCACCACCCTCTCGGGCGATACCGGGGCGCTGTCCACGACGGTAGAACTTTGCGCATGCCCCCCTGGCGTTTACGTGACTTCCACGATGATGACCTCGATCAGGCGATCTCGGTCTGGGACCAGAGCCGCGAACCCGCCGAGGCGCCACCGGTGTTCCCGGTCTCGGAGGTGGTCGCGGCGGCCCGGTCCGGCCAACCCGCGGTGGTCGCTCTCGTCGGTGACCAGCTCGTCGGGATGGCGGTGGCGCACGTCGCCGGCGACCGCGCCTGGATTTCGATGGTGGCACTGAGCAGTCGGTGGCGGAATCGCGGCATCGGATCGGCGTTGCTGGGCGAACTGGAGACGCGCCTGCGCAATCTGGGTGCGCGCCGGATCAGCGTCCTGCTACCCGGTAACGCCACGGGCGCCACCGCGTTGCGCAACTCCGGCTACAACGAACGTGGCGATCTGCGGTACTTCGAGAAGATCGATCACGCCGGCGCGTCCGACACCGGCCTGCTGGCTGCGTTGGGCGGTCAGCACATGGGTCAGGGTCTGTGGCAGGGGATGGCCGGCATGGAAACCGAGAAGCGGATGATCGAGCGACGCATCGTGGCACCGCTGGCCCAGCCGGATCTGGCCGCTCGGTACGGGGTGTCACCGCCCAAGGCCGTCATCCTGTTCGGTCCTCCCGGCACCGGCAAGACCAGTTTCGCCAAAGCCGTGGCGGGACGGCTGGGTTGGCCGTTCGTCGAGATCTTCCCGTCTAGGCTGGCTGCCCCCGGTGTGGCGATGCCCGCCGCGCTGCGCGAGGTGTTCGCCGACCTCAACGAGCTCGACGCGGCCGTGGTGTTCATCGACGAGGTCGAGGAGATCGCCGGTTCGCGCTCGGGAATTCCCTCCGATCCCGCACACGGGGTGACCAACGAGCTGCTGAAATTGATTCCCACGTTCCGTCAGCACGACGAGCGGCTGTTGATCTGCGCGACGAACTCGGTGAGCTCGCTGGACTCGGCGTTTCTGCGGCCCGGTCGATTCGACTACATCATTCCGGTCGGGCCACCCGACGAGGCTGCGCGCAAGGCAATCTGGCGGCGCTACCTCAACGGCAACGCCGACTCGGTCGAGGTCGACAAACTCGTGGAGGCATCGGACATGTTCACCCCCGCCGATATCGAGTTCGCTGCGCGCAAGGGCGCCCAGTGCGCCTTCGAGCGCGAGATCGAATCCCGACGCGGTGAGCCGGCCTGCACCGACGACTATCTCGCGGCGATAGCCGAGACCCGCCCCACGCTCACCGACGCGATGCTCGACGAGTTCAACACCGACATCGAGAACCGGACCCGGCTGTAGAACCGACAGCAGGGAGCCTGCCGCTCGGGGGAAACGGCAGGCTCCCTGGGTCGGAGGAATGTCAGGCCGAAGCCTGGGCGCCCAACACGCGCTGGATGTCCGGCTTCATCTGCTGCAGCTGCTGTCCCCAGTAGCCCCAGCTGTGGGTGCCGTTGGCCGGGAAGTTGAACACCCCGTTGGTGCCGCCCGCGGCGATGTAGTTGTCCCGGAAGCTGATGTTGGTTCGCAGCGTGAACCCCTCGAGGAACTGCGCGGCCATCAGGTTCTGGCCTGCGGTCCCGGCGTCGATTTCCGACGGAGTACCGGTGCCGCAGTAGATCCAGATCCGGGTGTTGTTGGCGACCAGCTGGTTGATGTTGACCATCGGGTCGTTGCGCTTCCACGCCGGATCACTCGACGGGCCCCACATGCTCTCGGCGTTGAAGCCACCGGCGTCGTTCATCGCCAGTCCGATCAGCATCGGCCACCAGCCTTCCGACGGGTTCAGGAAACCCGACAGCGATCCGGCGTAGATGAACTGCTGTGGGTGGTAGATCGCGTAGGTCAGCGCGCTGCTACCGGCCATCGACAAACCGACGACGGCGTTGCCGGTGCGCGAGACGCCGCGGTTGGCTTCCAGCCAGGCCGGCAGCTCCTGGGTCAGGAACGTCTCCCATTTGTAGGTGTAGTTCTGTCCGTTGCCGCGCGAAGGCTGGTACCAGTCGCTGTAGAAGCTGGACTGGCCACCGACCGGCATGATCGTGGACAGACCGGACTGGTAGAACCACTCGAAGGCGGGGGTGTTGATGTCCCAGCCGTTGTAGTCGTCCTGCGCACGCAGGCCGTCGAGCAGATAGACCGCGTTGGGTCCGCCGCCCTGGAATTGAATACGAATGTCTCGGTTCATCGCCGGCGAGAACACATCGAGATATTCCACGGGAAGACCCGGCCGGGAGAACGCACCCGCGGTCGCCGAGCCGCCGGCCAAGCCGATCAGCCCAGGCAACGCCACGGCCGCGACGGCTGCGGCAGCCGCTCGGCGCAGTGCGGTCTTCGCAGAACCGCCCAACTTCTCTGTCCACTTCATAACGGCAACCAACCCACCTTTCTGGTCAAAACTCACGCATGCGCCGCACTGTGCCGTCGCTTTGCAGTCGTAATGCAACACGGTCGGCCTGGGCATACGCGTGTGCGACACAGTGATTCGATGTCGCGGTTGGCTAACGATTGCGACTCGGCGCGGACACCTGTCATGCTCGGCAGTGCCATGCCTGATGCCACCCCCGGTGATCGTTTCGACCTCGCCCGGTTCGTCGACGCCCAGGACCGGGTGTACTCGACGGTGCTGGGCGAGCTGCGTGCCGGCCGCAAACGCAGCCACTGGATTTGGTTCGTCTTTCCGCAGCTGCGTCAGCTCGGGCACAGCCCGACCGCGCAACGGTTCGGTATCGCGTCGCTGGCCGAGGCGCGGGCATATCTGCAACATCCGGTCCTGTCGGCTCGGCTACAGGAGTGCGCAGCCACGCTGCTCACCCACACCGACCGCACCGCCCACCAAATACTGGGCTCCCCTGATGATCTCAAGGTGCGTTCGTCGATGACGCTGTTCGTCAGGGCCGGAGGTCCCGAGGTGTGCCGGACTGTGCTGGAGATGTTCTACCAGGGCCGGGAGGACCCGGCGACCGTCGAGCTGCTGTCCTGAAGGTCAGTGGGGCGCCAGGATCAGCCAGCCGTGCGGCGCGACGGTGATATCGGTGACGGTGTCTGACGGTGGTGCGCCGGAACCGGCGATGATCTCGGCGCGCGCAAATCCTATGTCCGACAACGTTATCGCGATCGGTTCGTCGGCGACGTTGAGCGCGACCACCAAGGTGTGGTCCCCGCTGCGGGTGGCGTAGAGGTATACGCGGTTACTCACCTTTAGGGCGATGGTGCGCGCAGTGTGCAGCCACGGGTGCCGGCGGCGCAACCCGATCAGGTGTTGATGGGTACGTAACACCTGTCGCCCGTGTTCTCCCACTCCTTCGTAGGGCGCACGGAACTGCGGACGTACTGCATCGTCGCCACCGAAACGCTCCTCTTTGACGCCGCGATACGCGACCTCGTCACCGGCATAGACACTCGGGGTCCCGCCGGTGGTCAGCAGCACCACCAGCGCATGCTCGACATGGTCGGGATGAGTCAGCCGGCTGGCGATGCGGGTGACGTCGTGGTTGCCGATGAAGGTCATCGGCACGAAGGTGTCCAGAAAGTCGTTGTGCCGCTGCAGCGCCCAGTCGAGCTCGTGCAGATTGGCGTCGTTGAGACTGCTCCAGACCGCTTTCCAGAGTTCGTACTGGGTGACCGCGTCGAAACCGGATGCGCGCACCGTTGCCGAGTAGTCGCCGTGAATCACCTCTCCGACGATGTAGGCCTGCGGGTAGGTCTGGCGCACCCGAGGCAGCACCTGAGCCCAGAACCGGTCTTGGACGGCGTAGGCCGCATCGAGGCGCCAGCCGTCGGCACCGCGTCCGAGCCAGTGGCGCATCACATCAACGGTGTAATCGATGACCTCGGGATTGTCGTGGTTGAGCGTGATCAGCCCATCGTGGCCCTCGAACGTGGCAAAGTCGTTGCCCCGCATCTGGAACCATGAGGTATCCAGTCCGCGGCGGGCGTCGCGGTACCGGCCGAAGTCGGTGCCGACGTGGTTGAACACGCCGTCGAGCAGAATCCGCAGTCCGCGCCGGTGCGCTTCGTCGACCAGGTGCTCGAAGTCATCATCGCTGCCGAGACGGGGATCGATGCGGTAGTGGTCGGTGGTGTCGTAGCCGTGCGTGCGAGACGCGAACAGCGGGCCCAGCGCCACGCCGGACGCGCCGAGTTCGAGCGCGTAGTCCAACCAGTCGACGATGCGCCGCAGCCGGTGCTCGTCGGCCGCAGGCGCCGGCTCGGCGGGATAGGCCCCGACGAACCCGAGTGGATAGATCTGCCACCAGAGGACGTGTTCGACCCAGTCAGGTTCGGTCATCGACGAAGCGCCTCCGCGGAGAACGTCGTCTTCGCTGTCGGCTCGTCTGTAGGTCCGGCCACAGCCGAAGTCTACGGCCGTGGCCGGTCACCGGTCACAGTCGTCAGTGGCCGGCGACCACCTCGGATTCCTCCGATGCACCCGCAGTTCGTGGCAACAGGGACGAGGCCAGGCACACCGCAGCGAACAACAGATAGCCGAGTGCCACCTGCGGACTGGCGGCCCACCCGACCTCGTGAGCGTGGATCAGCCCGATGAAGGACATCGCAGCGCCGACCGCCGATGCGATCGCCGCGGCCAGGAATTTCTTTTCCACGATGAAAGTCACCATCGTGCCGAGAACCAGCCCGACCAGCACCGCCCCTTCCCCGAGGGTTTTCAGGCCGTCGTAGACGATACCGGCCCCGTTGAGAGCCTCGACGGTCACTTCTGCTGCCGAGGTGCCGGCGGCACTCAACGCGTTGTCGATCATCCCGCGACCCCATTCGGCCAGGTTGGGCAGCAATGCGGCGACCACGGCAACGGCGTGGATCCGCGGGACCGCCTGGAAGGCCTGCGCACCGATCAGCAGACCGATGTAGAGCAGGATCGGCACGATGGCCGGGATGGGCAGAAGTGTTGCCAGCACACCGAATAGCCCCAGGAAGCACAGAATCGCGATCAGCACACCGCTGGCCAGCGAGTAGGTGGCCCGCCCGCCGGCATCCTTCCATCCCGGATGACCGATGTACACCGCCGGCGGGAACGGCGATCCGAATGCTGAGCCGACCACCGCGCCGGCCCCATCGGCGAGCAGAACGCTGCGCAGGTTGTAGTTGTCGCCGGCCGCCGCAGCACTTTCCACGTTGCTCATCGCCTCGGTGAAGTTGTAGACCCCGAGCGGAATCGCAGTCCCCAGCAGCGGCGCAAGGTTGCCGAGACCGCTGAGTAGCAGGTCGATGCGTAGATCCGGGATTCCGATCGCAATGTCGCTGACAGCTTGGCTGACCTCCGGCGCCGACATGTAGCCGCCGGCCCAGCCGATCGCGGTACCGACCAGCAGCGCCACCAAGCCGATGGGAATGTTGCCGGGAAGGCGGATGTCGGTGAAAAACCCGATGAGGATGATGGCCAGCACCGGCAGACCGATCCAGGCGACCTCCCACATCTGGGCAGCCGGTCGCATGGAGATGAAGGTGATCGAGATACCCGCGAGGGTGCCCAGCATGGCTGCGCGTGGGGTCAGCCTGCGGATGTAGGGACCGACGAAAGCGCCGATCATCACGATCACACCGATCAGGAATGCCCAGGCCAGTCCCGCCTGCCAGGCCTGTACCGGATCGTCGGTGGCCAGGTACACCGGCAGCATCACCACGAAGACCACGATGAACATGTGCGGCACACTGGGCCCGTACGGCAGAGCGGTGACGTCGGAGCGGTTTTCCCGGCGGGCCAGCCGCCGAGCCAACAGCGCGTAGTACAGGTTCCCCAGGATCAGCGCGACGCCCAGGGCCGGCAACACCGTGCCCAGCACGTCGCCAGCCGGCAGCCCAACCACGCCGATCGTCAAGGCTGTCAGCGTCAAGACGTTGACCAGGATGTTGAAACCGAATCCGAAGAACGCGTTGGTGTCCCCGCGCGTCCACCAGGGGATAGGTGGGCTGGGGGTCGCTTGGGGTTCGACCGGGTCGGCAGGGGGATCGGCAATCGTGCTCATCGTGTTCCTTTCACGCTGTCGTTGCGGCGAGTTGGTTCAGCGCCGGGATGAGCGCCGCAGAGTCGGCGACCCAGCCGAAGATCCCGCCCTGCGCACTGATCATCTGCAGGCCGACGCGCTGAAATTCGGGGAAGTAAGAACCGACGCAGTCACTGACGACGAGGCACTCGTAGCCCCGGTCGTTGGCTTCGCGGGTGGTGGTGTGCACGCACACCTCGGTGGTGACGCCGGTGATGATGAGTTGGGTGACGTCGGCCTCGGCGAGAACCTCGGACAGTTCGGTGGCGTAGAACGCTCCCTTTCCGGGTTTGTCGATCACGACTTCGCCGGGCCAGGGGGCAAGTTCGTCGACGATGTCGTGGCCGTACTCACCGCGCACGAGGATGCGCCCGTACTTGCCGGGATCACCGATGCGTCTGCTCGGCGCTCCACGGTTGAGTTTGGCGGGGGGACAGTCAGATAGATCGGGTTCGTGACCTTCGCGGGTGTGCACGATGGTGATACCGGCACTACGGGCGGCCTGCAACAGAGCGGCCAGCGGTGTGACGACTCTGCTCAGTTGGGCGACGTCGTTGCCGAGGCTTTCGCCAAAGCCACCGGGCAACAGGAAATCTCGCTGCATGTCGATGATGACCAGCGCGATGTGACCAGCCGACATCGGGAAGGGGCCTGGGGCGGCGGGGATCATCATCGGCTCGTTCACAACCGTTCCTCCGTGACGACGAATTCGAATGCGGGCGTCGGACGCTGGGGGCGGGGTTCATCGAGGATCTGGGCCGCGAGCTGGAGCACGGTGTCGTCGGACAGAGCCGGCCCGATCAACATTGCCGAGTGCGGACGTCCGTCGGCGGTGACACCTGCGGGAACGGCAGCGCCCAGCAGGTCGAGGAGATTTCCGAAATGTGTGTAGTGCCCCAGCATCGTGTTGCAGTCGATGGGCGCCGCCAAGACCTCGTCGACGGTGAACGTGGTACCGATGCTCGGCACGACCACAACGTCGACATCGACCCACAACCGCGCGATCCTCGCTTTGAGCTCCTGCAACTGCTGCAGCGCGGCGAATGCGTCGACAGCGGTGTAGCGATGCCCGCCCTGCAGGATCTCGCGGACCACCGGGTGAATCGAATCAGGTTGTTCGGCAAGGAAATCAGCGAACTCGACCAGGCGTTCGGCGACCCAGGGCCCTTGGTAGAGCAGCGATCCGGCAGCCAGGAAGGGTTCCATCGGCACATCGACGACGGTGTGGGACCGGGTCAGCTGGTCTCGAAAGCTGCTGTGGGCCTGCCGCATCTGCTCGTCTCCGAAGAACTCCAGTGCGTCGGCGGAGGGCAGGCCGACTCGGATCGGCGCCCCACCGTAGCGGGGACCTCGTGCACGCGACCAGGGGTCGTCGTGGTCCGGCCCGACCATCACATCGAGCACCCGGTCCACGTCATCGACACAGCCGGCCATGACGCTGATGCAGTCCAGCGACTTGCAGGCCGGCACCAGACCGACGGTGCTGATCAGGCCGCGCGACGGCTTGAAGCCCAGAATTCCGTTCAGCGCAGCCGGGACTCGGCCCGATCCGGCGGTGTCGGTGGCGACGGCAAACGGTACCTGCCCCAGTGCGACGGCCAGCGCCGAGCCGGAACTGGAACCACCGCAGATCATGTCGCCGCCGAACACACTGCGGGGGATGGTGTGCGGGGTCCGGGTTCCGTTGAGTCCGGTGGCGAATTGATCGAGGCTGGTCTTGCCGACGTAGAGCGCTCCCGCATCGAGCAGGCGCTGTACCGCGGGGGCGGTGGTGGTGGCGACATAGCCGTAATCGGGGCAGGCCAGGGTGGTCCGGTGACCAGCGACGTCGATGCTGTCCTTGACCCCGAACGGGACACCGTAGAGCGGCAGCGTGCGCGCCCCAGGGCGACGCTCGATGGCCTCAGCGCAGGCAATCAGATCGTCGCGCGGCACCGTGGACAGCCAGACACCGTCGTCACCGGCGGCGGCGATGGCATCGGCAACCCGGGCCGCGGTCTTGCTCGGGGAGCCCGTTGCCCCCGCGTGCGCGGTGAGAATCTCCGACACCGAGGGCCCGACCGACGGGCCCGTCATATCGCTGACCATGCCTGTCGATTGTCGACAAAATAATGGCGATCTCGCGTCGGCCGTGTGTCTTCTGTGTTAGCGCTGCGCCGGTTTCTCGGGCAGGCCCAGGTACTCCAGCTGACCGTGATCACGCACGGCACGCAGTGCCGCGGGCCCGTCATTGGACTCCAGCGCGCTCAGAATGGCTCTGTGCCGGTCGACCCCGTCGGCAGGAGTGCGCCTGCGGGCTTCCTCGCGGAGGTTCCTGGCCATCGGCAGTTGCAGTTTGAGCAGCACTGGTTCCAGCGCAAGGTCCAGGTGGCGATTGCCGGCCAGCGCGACCACCGCGGCGTGAAACGCGCGGTGGGCGTCGTCTCGCTCCAACGGGTCCTGCGCTTCGGTCATCGCGGCCAGGGCCGCACGGACCGGTACCAGCGCAACTCCCGGATCAGGTAGTGGCAGCGCCGCTTCCAGGGCATGTCTTTCCAGCACATGGCGCAGTTCGAACAACTGCACGATGTCGGTGACCGACCACTGCGCCACCCGGGATCCGCGCCGCGGCAGGTGCTCGACCAGACCCTGCTGCGACAGGGTTCGCAGCGCCTCCCGCAGCGGAGCGCGGCTGATCCCGAAACGGGCGCAGAGCTGCTCTTCGACGATCTTCTGACCGGGACCGAGCTCTCCGGAGAGGATGACGCTGCGCAGGTGCAGGCCCGCAGCCTCCACCAACGTCGCCGGCAGCACACGCCGGGCTGGGTTCTCGCTCGGCGCGGCCATGGGACCCAATGGTAAGCAACCACCGGCGGTCGGCACGGTGACCGCACAGCCAGGGTGTCAGAGCCCGCGTGCCCAGCGCCGTCAGCGCCGAGCGAACGAACTGCGACGCGCGACGGTCGCGGCGACGGCCAGCAGACACCCCGCACCGGCCCAGATCGCCAAGGTCAGCAGTGGGGTGGCCGCTCCATGCCCGTCGAAGTAGCAGATGCTGCGCAGCAACGAGACCCCTGAACCCTGCGGCACCACGTCGCTGAGAGTCGAGTAGAAGCTCGACAGCAGGGGACGACCCACCGGACCACCGGCAGCGGCGTTGCCGACGACCACCAGGAACAGTCCCAGCCCGATCGAGGCGGGCACTCCGAACGCCGCAGCGACACCGGTCACGGCACCACCGACGGCCATCGCGTAGAGCCACAGCGAGGCGAACACCTCCCAGGTGTGCCCGGTCAGGGCGCCCAGCACCGGCCCGACGTAAGCGGTGACGACTCCGGCGAGAACGGCCGAGAATCCGACCAGCGACAGCGTGCGCAGCGCCAGTGTCGCCGGCGTGCGCACGGTGCCCATCACCCGACCCAGCAGCGCCGCGCCCAACGACGCACCGATCGACAGGAAGATCACCGCGTAGAACTCGACGGTGCCCGACGGGTCGCCGGCAGTGGTCGGCGCGACGTCCTCGACGACCGATGTCAGCCCGGCGCGTTCTGCCGCAGCACGACCCACGGTTTCGGCGGCTGCGGCCACGCTGCGGCCACCTCCACCGGCGACATACACCGTCATCCCGTGGTCCGAGGTGACGGCCAGGGCGGCGTCGGCGCTGCGCTGAGAGACCTGGGCACTTGCGGCGGCGGCATCGCCGACCTCGTTGACCGACAACGCTTCCTGACTGCGCAGCCCGTCGATGATCTGCTGCGGAGCCGCGACCGCGACCGTCATGTGGTGCAGCGTCGGTTTCGCGAAGGCCCCGGAGTAACTGGCGATCATCGCGAGTACGAAGACCGTCAGCGCCGCCAAGGCCACGACGGTCGTACGCAGCGCGCAGCGGTCGGGCACGGCGGGGGTCTCGGGGGTGTGATGCCTACCCATCACGAAGTCCTCTCACGTTGTCGCCGGAATTGCCCAGCAGCGCGTCGACGGTGTCGAGGGCCGCGCGCGCACGGGCGAGAAGGTCGGTGGCCTGCGGAGCCTCCATCCAGGAGCGCAGCACCTCGGTGAGTCCGCCGACCAGAAACCTGGTCACCGCCTCGGCAGTCAGCGGCGCGACGGTGGTCAGCACCGTCATGCTCTGGTCGGCGATTTGCCGACAGGGCGGCACCAGCGCCTCCCGGTACTCGGCGAGCACGTGTTGATGGACCGTGCTCGACGCGATATTGCGGCACAGCAGGCAATGGCGTGCCGCGAATGCGAACAGCTCGATGATCCGGGCACGGGCGTCCGGCTCAGCTGTCCCGGTCGAGGTGGCGAAGGCGTGGGTGAAGGCCGACGCCACCGCATCGTCGCGGTCGCGGAAGTGTCGATAGAACACCTGCCGACTGACCTGGGCCCGCGCCACGAGATCGCCGACGGTGATCTGGTCGACGGGTTGCTCGTGCGCCATGGCGAACGCGGCCTCCCGAAGGCGGGCCCGCACCCGCTCGGCGCGGGGATCGGCGCTGCGGCCACGTTCGGTCATGTGCTCAGGCTAGGAACTTTGTTGACAGTTGTCCACGAAGTCCGGCGTTACGTGCGCCACTGTCCTGCCGAGACCGACGTCATCGAGCTGCGGTGGGCCCGGCAGTGACGGCAATGGTCGTCAGGTTGCGGGTGATGGCCCCGATCTCGGCAGCCAGGACACGCGCTGCTCCCTTGTCCAGACCGTGGCGGGGCACGGCGTCGCGCAGCCGTCGGTCGGCGGCGGTCAGTTCGGCCGTGTCGATCATCCACGGCGTGTCGGGGGTCGGTGGATCACCGCTCAGCGATTCCAGGTAGACGTCGACGGCTACCGAGAATTCGCTGTGCGCGGTCGGGGGACTGGTGGGCAGGTTCATCTCCAGCGTGGAGCACGATGCGGTGAGCCCGTTCAGCGCGGTGCGGTAGGCACGCAGCCAGTGGCGCAATTCCGGTGACTCCGCGCGGGCCGCCCCCGACGCGGCTTCGAACGCCGCGCGCGCCCGAAACGCCCGTTGCCACGCCGAGGCCAGCGCCTCCGACGGGGCGGGCAGCGCATGCAGGTAGGCCTTGATCACCGTCGCGACATAGTCGATCTCGGTCTTCAACAGCTCGCCGGCGCGCTGTTCCAGGCGGGTCATCTCGTCATCGGGCAACACCACGTGAGCCAGCACCGCCAGCGCGCCGCCGACCGCCGCACCGAGTATCTGCTCGCTGATCGGGGCACCGCTGCCGATGTGACCGCTGGCGAGCAGGAACGCCACCGCCGCCACCAACGCGGCTGTGACCGCGAGATATCCGTAATGGGCGACCGTGAAGGTGACACCGACCAGCAGCACCGCGACCGCCGCCGACACCGGTGCCGGCGGATCCAGCACCAGTAGCACCACCGAAGCCATCGCAAGCGCTCCGACACCGGCAGCCAACCGCCCGGCACAGCGCGTGTAGGTGTGCGCGGTCTCGGGTCGCAGCACCAGCAGGACCGCCAGCGCCGGCCACGGATTGTGCACCTCGTCGGCGAATCGCTCGACCGCGACGGCGATCCCGACCGCCACGGACAACCGCAGCGCATGCCGGAACACCGGCGACCGCCAGCGGATGTGGTCGCGCATCAGGTGGATGCCCGAGCGCAGTGACGTCCGCAGCTCAGGGCGGCGCAGCCGCACCATGTCCGGGGTGGACGGCACGAAATCGCCCAGCCGGATGGCGACGGCCTCATGGCACTGAATTGCCAGGCGCTGCGCGACGGCTGCGCCGTCGCCGCTGACCTGCTCGACTGCCCGGTCCAGGCGTTGGATGGCCGCATCTGCCTGGACACCGGCACTGCGTCCGCTGTCGGCCACCGCCGCCAGGGTGTCGGCCACGGCGACCAGGACGTCGGTCATCGACTCGTGCCCGGCGGCGTCACGCAAAGTGCCCGAGATGCGTTCGGGAAGGCCGTACCAGCTGCGGTACTGCGCCGGACGGCGTTTGGTCTGACCGTCGAGATCGGCGAACGCCGAGCGCAACGCGAGCAGCGCGGAATCGTCACGCTCGACCGGCCCCGAGGACTGCGCATAGACACGGGCATCATCGGCCAGCGAGCGGTAGGCGGCGGTGAGAGCATCACGCTGGCTGCGCCAGCGCCGAGGGGGAAAGGCAGCAACCAGACCGGCCTGCAGCAACCCACCCGCGACTGCCAGGCCAGCAGTGCCCAGGGTTGTCGACCAGGTCGGGGTCAACGGTGCCGAGCTGACCAGCAGCGCCGCCGAGGCCGTGGTGATCAAACCCGCATTGGCTCCCAGCGCCCACGGCATGGCCGCACCGAAACACCACAACGCCACGACAGCCACGAAGACCAGCGGGTAGGCCGACGTCAGCGCACCGAGCAACACGGCGCATCCCAACAGCAGCGAAATGCCGACGACCAGCGGGATCCTGTTGCGCGGACTGTCCCGCAGGGCCGCGGCACCGGCGACCGCCGCGGCACCGCCGACCGCGGTGGCCGACCCGGCCGGCCCCCAGACCGCCGCGGTCACCGTCACCACAGCCACGCCGAGCAGGCAGCGCATCACCACAGGGTCCGGCATCACCAGACGTAGTGCGCGGCCCTTGTCCACCCGACCATTCTGGCCCGCTATGTTCCCGGGATGGAGAAAGTCATCGTCACCCTGCGTGGCGCGCTGCCCGACGAGGCGTGGTGCCGCCGGTTACGCACCGACGTGGCGCAGGAACTGGCCGACACCGGCGTACCGGGGCTGGCCGTCAACGTCCGCGACGGTGCCGTCGGTGAGTCGTTGATGACCCTGACGACTCTGGACCCTCCGGTGATCGCCGTGGTCAGCATCTGGACCCAGCAGTACTACGGGCCGCAAACACGCGCTGTCACAACCCTGTTGGGTCAGCACTGCGAACAGGTGGCCGGTTACCTGGTGACCGAGTCGGTACCACTGGCGCCCCCGCCCACCGACCCCGGACAGCGCACCCCGGGTTTTGCGAACGTGGCTCTGTTGCGCCGCCCCGCCGACATGGCCGAGGACACCTGGTTGACACGCTGGCACCAGGACCACACCCAGGTCGCGATCGACACCCAGTCGACGTTCGGTTACGTGCAGAACACCGTGGTGCGCCCGCTTACCGCCGATGCCCCGCGCGTGTCGGCGATCGTCGAGGAGCTGTTTCCGCTGACGGCGGCTACCGACCTGCACGCGTTCTTCGGCGCCGCCGACGACGACGACCTCAGCGACAGGATGGCGCGAATGCTGGCCAGCACCGCAGCCTTCGGCGCTGACCGCGACGTCGACACCGTTCCGACGAGCCGGTATGTGCTGCGTGATCCGTTCGGCGCGGCGGCTCGGGTCGACCACGCCGACCACCGCGATACGCTGCCGCGGTGACTCTGCAGATCAGTGACGACAACCGGGTCCGCACCCTGGTCCTGAACCGGCCCGAAGCCCTCAACGCGTTCAACCAGGAGCTCTACCTCGCGACTGCGACGGCACTGCGGGCTGCCGACCGGGACCCTGAGGTCGCGGTGGTATTGCTGACCGGCGCCGGGAGAGCGTTCAGCGCCGGCAACGACCTCAAGGAGATGGCCGCGGGCATCGCCGACGGGTCGCTGACCAGCGGCGGCAGCCACTTCACCACGATGATCGACGCTCTGACCGAGTTGTCCAAACCGTTGATCTGCGCGGTCAACGGCGTGGGCCTGGGTATCGGTACGACGATCCTCGGCTACGCCGATCTGGTGTTCATGGCCAGCACGGCCCGGTTGAAATGTCCGTTCACCAGCCTCGGAGTGGCGCCCGAAGCTGCGTCGTCCTACCTGCTGCCGCAGTTGATCGGGCGGCAGAACGCGGCCTGGATGCTGTTGTCCTCGGAGTGGGTCGATGCGCAGGAGGCACACCGCATGGGGGTCGCCTGGAAGATCTGCGAACCCGACGACCTGCTGCCCGAAGCACGCCGGCACGCCGACATCCTTGCGGCGCGGTCCATTCCGAGCTTGGTCGCCGTGAAGAAGGCCATCGTCGAACCGTTCCGGGCTGGTATCACCGCCGCGACCGAGTGTGAGAACGCCGCGTTTTCCGAGCTCCTCGGTGGCGCCGCGAACGCCGCGGCGCTGGCCGAGTTCACCGGCAAGCCGATCAGCGGCTGAGGTTGCCGGTTGCGCTCACCGCGTAGTGGGCTTCGATGATGGCGCGCAGGGTGCGCCGGCAGCGGCCGCAGTCACCGCCGGCGCCACACGCATCGGCGATCTCCCTGGAGGTGCGCGCACCGTTGGCCACCACCTCGCTGACCGTGTGGCTGGTGGTTCCGGTGCACAGACAGACGAACATCGGCGCTCGCTAACCCGGCTCGCCGATGCTGAGCAGCTGGGCGAACCGGCCGACGAATCGGGTGGGGTAGGCGCCCATGCCGGCGTTGGCCATCCATTCCGCGGCCGCGTCGGGGTGGTCGATCCACTGCCGCGCCTTGGTTTCGTTCTCGATCTCCTGAAGGATCAGCACCTCTCGACCGTCGTCGAGCGCGCGGTAGACCCAGATCTTGCGGACGCCGCCGCTTTTGAACCGCTCCAGGCCGTCGTGGACCTTGAGCATCAACGCCGAAACGTCGTCGACCGAGGACATTACGCCGACCACCACCCGGCCCACATGGCGTTGGGAGGCCGAACCGTCCAGGTCGATCTTCTCGACCACCTCACCGCCGAATACCGGCGGGATATCGTCGGCGCCGGCAATGTCGAACCATTTGAATATCGCCGGGGACCGCAATACGTCGCGAATCGAATTCGCATGCCGTACGCCGATCGTCATCAATACGCGGCGCGGCTCCCAAATCGATTCATACAGCACGACGTGATGGGCGCCGAATTCGTCGAGTTCGTCGCGGTGCTTCGTCAGCCATTTCCACATCCGCTCGACGTCGTCGACGCGGAAATCACAGGCAAGAATGAATGAGTGCAGATCGTACTCACCCATTGGATACCCTTACCTCACTGTGCTGGTTGACAAGTTAGCAGAGTCTATCCTTACTTAGCCTAGGCAGTCCAGAGTTGGTTCCTGATCTGCGCGCCGCGCACGCCGCGAGAGCCGACTGCGTCGCGAAAACTACCCTGCGACACCGAGAATGGCCACGACGACGAGCGCTTTTTCGACTAGATTGGAAGTGCTCGCACACAGCTCGTGTAGATAGCGCACGCGATCAGCCCACAACGCCCATAGGAGCGATCATGCAAGGCGATCCAGAGGTTCTGAAATTGCTCAATGAGCAATTGACCAGCGAACTTACGGCGATCAATCAGTATTTTCTGCATTCGAAGATGCAGGAGAACTGGGGGTTCACCGAATTGGCGGAACATACCCGGAAAGAATCATTCGAGGAAATGGTTCACGCCGAGGAGATCACCGATCGCATTCTGCTTCTCGATGGCCTGCCCAACTACCAGCGGCTGTTTTCCCTGAGGGTCGGACAGACATTGCGCGAGCAGTTCGAGGCCGATCTGGCCATCGAGTACGAAGTGGTCGGCCGACTCAAGCCGGGCATCCTGATGTGCCGCGAGAAGGGCGACGCGACCACCGCGACGCTGTTCGAGAAGATCCTCGCCGACGAAGAGTTGCACATCGACTATCTGGAGACCCAGCTGGAACTGATGGGCAAGCTCGGCGAGGAGCTCTACATGGCTCAGTGCGTGGCGACGCCCCCGAAGTAACAGCACCCTCAGCACACCCGGGGCACTGACGCCTGCCCGACAGGCGTAACTTCAATAGCTCATCTAACGATGATCGCTGTGGAGTTCACGCTCGACCGGGAGGGGCAGGTACCGATGACCGCACTCCGGGGCCACCACAGCCAGGGCGGTCCCACAGCACCCGCTGAGGTCAACGCGCACCGTCGCAAAGTCATCTTCGCCGCGGTGGCGCTCGGCATGATGCTCGCCGCCCTGGACCAGACGATCGTCGCGACGGCGCTGCCGACGGTGGTCGCCGATCTGGGTGGGGCGGGCCATCAGTCCTGGGTGGTCACCAGCTATCTGCTGGCCTCGACGATTGCCGCCGCGATCGTCGGCAAGCTCGGAGATCTCTTCGGCCGCAAACTCATCTTTGCCGTCGCGATCCTGTTCTTCCTGGTCGGTTCGGTGCTGTGCGGCATCTCCTCGTCGATGGAGATGCTGGTGGCCTCGCGGGCGCTGCAGGGCATCGGCGGCGGTGCCCTGATGGTCACCGCTGCCGCGGTCATCGGCGAGGTGATCCCGCTGCGCGATCGCGGACGATATCAGGGTGCCCTGGGCGCAGTGTTCGGCGTCACGACGGTGGCGGGCCCATTACTGGGCGGCTACTTCACCGATCACCTGAGCTGGCGCTGGGCATTCTGGATCAACATCCCGCTCGGCATCGTGGTCCTCTTCGTCGCGGTCGCCACGATCCCGGCACTGAGCCGACGCGGCAGGCCGGTCATCGACTACGCGGGCATCGTGCTCATCGGTCTGGGCGCCTCCGGACTGACGCTGGCCACCAGCTTGGGTGGCAGCACCTTCGACTGGTCGTCGCCGACGATCATCGTGCTGGGGATCGGGTCGGTGATCGCGCTGGCATTCTTCATCCGAGTCGAGCGCCGCGCCGCCGAGCCCATCCTGCCGATCCGGTTGTTCACCAGTCCGGTGTTCACGGTGTGCTGCATCCTGTCGTTCATCGTCGGATTCGCGATGCTGGGGGCCCTGACATTCTTGCCCACGTTCATGCAGTTCGTCGACGGCGTGTCGGCAACCGAGTCCGGACTGCGCACCCTGCCGATGGTCGGCGGACTGCTGCTGACATCGATGGGCAGCGGAGTGCTGGTCAGTCGTACCGGTCGCTACAAGATCTTCCCGGTCCTGGGCACCGCGGCGATGACGCTGGGCTTCGTGCTGCTCTCACGGATGGACCAGACCACCCCCGTCCTGCAGCAGAGCGCGTATCTGTTCGTCCTGGGCACCGGTATCGGAATGTGCATGCAGGTGCTGGTTCTCATCGTGCAGAGCACCGCGAAGTTCTCCGACCTCGGTGTGGCCACCTCCGGCGTGACGTTCTTCCGAACCATCGGAAGTTCTTTCGGGGCAGCCATCTTCGGCTCACTGTTCGCGACCTTTCTGTATGCCCGGATCACCCCGGCGTTGGCCGCCGGCGGCGCACCGCCCGAAGCGGCGCAGTCCCCCCAGGCGCTGCATCGTCTTCCCGACGCCGTCGCGGCACCCGTGGTGACCGCGTATGCCGATTCGCTGGGCCTGGTGTTCCTGTGCGCGGCACCGGTCGCAGCGATCGGATTCCTTGTCTCGTTGACGCTCAAGCAGGTGCCGCTGCAGGACATCGAAGCGGCCGCGGCGCTGGACATGGGGGAGGGCTTTGCGATGCCCTCGGCCGACACACCCGAGGACATCCTGGAGACCGCGGTGGCGCGACTGATCCGGCAGTCTCCCGAGATCCGGCTGCGCAGCATCGCGGGCACCTACGGGTGTGCAGCCGACGTGGCACTGCTGTGGGCGTTGATCCAGATCTACCGGCAGAGCCAGGTGTTCGGTTCGGCCCGACTGACCGAGATTGCCGAGCGGTTGCGGGTGCCGCCGGAGGTGCTGGCACCCACCTTCGATCGACTGGTCGGATGCGGTCACGCGCTGCGCACCGGAGACCAGCTCTGGTTGACCCAATCGGGTGCGCGACAGGTCGACGCAACGTCCTCGCCGTTGGTCAGCCGGATCGTCGCGAAGCTGGAGAGTTCACCGGCATTCGAGGGCCGCCCAGATCGCGCCGAGGTAGAGGCCGCGCTGGAGAAGATCGCACAGCGCCTGCTGGTGCAACGAGACTGGGAAGGGGATCCGAACGCACTCACCACGGCCGCACGGTGACACCGCGTACGATCGGAGCTCATGAGCAGAATCGGGGATTTCGCGGACGACGATGTGACCGGCTTCGCTGTGAAGTCACCGGATCTGGGCGCCGCGATGGCACAGTTCAGCAACGCCGTTTACACCAAGAACCGGCTGCCGATGCGGGTCCGGGAAGCGGCGCGAATCGTCATCGCCTACGCCAACGAGTGCGTGGTGTGCCAGAACACCCGGGATTCCGACGGTGCGGACAACGGCATCACCGAGGAGTTCTACGACTACGCGACGCAATGGCGCACCTGGCCGGGTTACAGCGACGCCGAGCGCGTCGCCATGGAGTTCGCGCACCGGTTCGCCACCGACCACACCGCATTACGTGACGACGAGGACTTCTGGCGCCGCGCCGCAGAACATTTCGACGACGAGCTGATGACCGATCTCGCTATTTCCTGTGCCATGTGGGTGGGCATGGGCCGGATGCTGCGCACCCTGGACATCGGCCAGAGCTGCAAGATCACGCTCTGAGAAGAGCCTCGGGCTGCAGAATGGCCATATGGCAGCCAAACCGCTCGCCGCCGCGGCGATCGCTCAGCTGGAAGCCGACGGCGTGGCCACCCTCATCGGCTCGGTCGTCAACCCCGCGGGTCTGATCCACGCCAAGACCGTGCCGCTGCGCAGGATGGCATCGTTCGCTGATCCCGGTCTGGGGGCCAGCCCGGTGTGGCACGTGTTCGCCGTCGACCAGACCGGCATCGTGTTCAGCGACACCACCGGTGTGATCGGCGACCAGCGCATCCGGATCGACCTCGGTGCGCTGCGCATCCTCGGGGACGGATTGGCCTGGGCCCCAGGTTCTTTTTTCGGCCAGGACGGCACCCCCGACCCGTACTGCGCCCGCGGTGCGCTGCGCCGCGTGCAGAATGCGCTGACTGCGGCGGGCATCGAGGCACTGGTCGGCCACGAGATCGAGTTCGTCCTCGTCGGTCCCGACGGCGCGCCGCTTGCCGGGCATCTGTGGGCCCAGTACGGGCTGGCCGGGGTGCTCGAATTCGAGGGGTTCGTTCGTGACGTGAGCGCCGCGGCGACCGCCTCCAGTCTGGTGATCGAGCAGTTCCACCCCGAGTACGGAGTCAACCAGTTCGAGATCTCGCTGGCCCCGCAACCGCCGGTGACCGCGGCCGATCAGGTCACGCTGCTGCGCATCATCGTCGGACGGGTCGCCCGCAAGTACGGTATGCGTGCCAGTCTGTCCCCGGTGCCCTTCGCCGGCAGCGTCGGAAACGGTGCACACCAACATTTCTCGCTGACGCGCGACGGGGTACCGCTGTTCTCTGGCGGCGACGGACCCGCCGGCATGACCGCCGAGGGCGCCTCGGCAGTCGCCGGTGTGCTGGCCGGACTGCCGGCGGCACAGGGTGTGCTGTGCGGGTCGATCCTGTCCGGGCTGCGGATGCGGCCCGGACAGTGGGCCGGCGCCTACGCATGCTGGGGAACCGAGAACCGGGAAGCCGCGGTGCGGTTTCTGCCCGCCGGCGAAGCCAACCCGTACGGCGCCCACGTCGAGGTCAAGGTCATCGACCCGTCGGCGAACCCGTATCTGGCCTCGGCGGTGATTCTTGGGCTGGCGGCAGGCGGCATCGAAACTGGTGTGGAGTTGCCCCCCGAGGTCGCCGTCGATCCGTCCGGCCTGACCGGAGGATCGGCTGTACCGGTACTCGACACCGAGCAGTCGGTCATGCTCGACGCGCTCGACCACTCGTCGAAGGTACGCACCATCCTGGGCGACCCCGTCGTCGATGCCGTCGTCGCGGTCCGCCGCTACGAGCAGCACAACTACGCCCACCTGAGCGACGACGAGCTCGCCGAGAAGTTCCGGCTGTCCTGGAGTGTGTGAGTGACCGCGCCGAGGGTTGACCCGCTGACGTCGGCGTTCAGCGCACCCCGCGCAACAACCGGCCGGGCCGGGCTCCGGTGTCGATGCCGTGCCGACGGGTCAGCACCCCACTGACCACCGTCGCGTCATAGCCCGAGGCGCCCTGGATCAGCCGCTGACCTCCAGCGGGTAGGTCGTAGACCATCCGTGGGACGTCCAGTTGCAGTGCGTCGGTGTCGATGACGTTGAGGTCGGCCTTCTTGCCCTCGGCGATGACTCCGCGGTCCGAGAGACCGAAGAGCGTCGCGGTGTCGAGGGTTTGTTTGCGAATCACGTATTCCAGAGAGAACTTCGGGCCGCGATGGCGATCACGAGCCCAGTGCGTCAGCAGGAACGTGGGATAGGAAGCATCACAGATCAACCCGCAGTGCGCACCCCCGTCGGACAGCCCCGAGACCGCCGCCGGATGGGTCATCATCTCGTAGATCGCGTCGTGGTTGCCCTCGGCATAGTTGAAGAACGGCAGCATCAGCATCGCGGTGCCGTCGCCTTCGAGCATCAGGTCATAGAGCGTCGCCAGCGGAGTCTGCCCGCGCCGCTCGGCAATCGCCGCGACCGTCTGATCGGGAGTCGGTTCGTAGTCGGGTGGGTCACCGATCGGGTAGATCCGGTCGGTGCTGTGCTGGATCAGTGCGAACAGCCCGTCGAACAACGGAATCGGCTGCGGCGGCAGGTCCTCCTCGGCCAGTATCGCCGCGCGCACAGCGGGCTCGGCCAGCCGCGCGGCCAACTCCTGGGCTCCCATCGCGGCCTTGAGTCTGCGGTAGGTCGGTCGGTGGGTGAAAGCGTGGTAGCCCGGGAACCCGAACAGCATGCCGAAAGGCCGAGCGGCGAACTGCGCGAACACCTCGATACCGTTCTCCAGCGCTTTGCCCGCACGCTCAAGCTGTGTGCGCCACAGATCCGGTGCGCCGCCGGTCTGAATCATGGTGAACGACACCGGCCGTTCAATTTCGGCGCTGAGCTTGGTCATCCAGTCCATTTCACGCATACAGGCCTCCGCGGGACTCTCGCCGGCAGTGCCCTGCGGTGACACCTCGAACACCGCGCGCCCGCCGGCCGCCATCGCGCGGCCCAGACCGAACAGTTCGGCCTCGGCGGCGTAGGTGCCGGGTACCGGTTCGCCGCTGATGGCACGGTGAGCCTCGGTACGTGAGGTGGAGAATCCGAGCGCACCGGCCTCGATCGCTTCGGTCACGATGCGCGCCATAGCGGCGATGTCATCGGAGGTGGCTTCCTCATTGCGGGCGCCACGTTCACCCATCGCATACCCGCGAACCGCGCCGTGGGCGATCTGGGTGCCGTAATCGACGGCGAGAGCCCGCTTCTCGACGGTGTCGAGGTATTCGGGAAAGCTCTCCCACTGCCAGGTGATGCCCTCGGCGAGGGCGGATCCCGGGATGTCCTCGACGCCCTCCATGAGTTCGATCAGCCACTGCTCGCTGCCCGGCCGCACCGGAGCGAATCCGACCCCACAGTTACCGCTGACCACCGTGGTCACGCCGTGCAGGCTGGACGGTTCGAGGGTGTCGTCCCAGCTGACCTGGCCGTCGTAGTGGGTATGCACGTCGACGAAGCCCGGTGCGACGATCCGATCGGTCGCGTCGATGGTCTGCAGCGCCTCGGTGGTCAGTCCGCAGTCCTCGCCGCTGCGACGGCGAACCGCCACGATGCGTCCGTCCTTGATGCCGATGTCGGCACGGAAGCGTTCGGCGCCGGTGCCGTCGACGACGGTTCCGCCGGTGATCTTCAGATCGAGCATCAGGTTTCCTCTCAGACCAGTCCGGTGGCGTCGAACACCCAGGACATGTCAGCGTTGGCGAAGTCTTCCATCCAGGTCGGCGGAGCGTGGTTGGCCAGCGCACCCATGTCCCAGTAGTCCTTCCACAACGTGATCTTGCCGTCTCGACCCGATGCACCGAGACGAAGGGCAGAAGTGCGGATTCACCGGAGGGCCAACGCCATTGCTCGCTGTGCTCATACATCACGTCGACACCGTTGGTGACCATCAGGCCGGGGAAATTCTGGTAACCGGCCAGCGGTTCGATGCCGATTTTCAGCCGTTTGACGATGTCCTCGGGTCCGCGGGCGGCGGCGGCGGGACCGACGGGCACGTCGAGGTAGATGCAGTCGGGGGACAGGAACGTCTGCAGTGCCTGCCAGTCGCGGGCCGACAGCGCAGCCCACATTCCGGTCACGGTGTCTTCGGGGTCAGCCGGCATCGGCCAACTCTCCTTCCTGCCCGCCGAGCGCGGGTGTACGTTGGCCGGCTCGCAAGAACTGGCCGGTGCGGTGGCGGCCCAATGCCGCGGTCGGTCTCCCGTCGACGAACACAGCCCGACCACCGACAAAGACCGCCGTGACGGTGCGGTCGTTGCGGTTGACCATCCGCGACAGACCTCCGTAGATGTCGACGGCGTCCTCGGCGTACCCGTCGAGTGCCGAGTCGAGCCGCTCGGGGTCGACGATGAGCAGGTCGGCGCGGTCGCCTCGGCGTAGGTGACCGGCGTCGATGCGGTACCAGTCGGCGAGTTCGCCGGTCAGGCGGTGCACCGCCTGCTCCACTGTCATGAAGGCACGACCGGCACGCTCGGCGTCGCGGACGTGCCGCAGCAGGCGCAGTCCCATGTTGTAGAAGGCCATGTTGCGCAGATGGGCGCCGGCGTCGGAGAAACCCATCTGCAGTCCCGAGTCGCGCGCCATCTTCTGCAGCACTTCTGGGCGGTGGTTGGAAATCGTTGTGCGCCAGCGCAATGCCTTGCCGTGCTCGACCACCAGGTCGAGAAACGCATCCACCGGGTGGATATCACCAAGCTCGCGACCCACCTGACCGAAGGATTTGCCGATCACCGAGGTGTCCGGGCAGTCCACGATCTCAGCATCGAAGAAATCGCGTTGCCACACCCGCACCCCGAGCTTGTTCTCGTAGTCCTTGCGGAACCTGCGGCGATAGGCCTGGTCGCGCAACATCTCGTTGCGGGCCAGCTCGTCCTGCAGGTGCAGTGCGGCCTCTCCGGCACCGAACTCCTCGAAGATGACGAAGTCGATGCCGTCGGCATACACCTCGAACGGCACCGGCAGGTGCTGCCAGCGGAAGTCGCCGCCGAGCCGGTTGATCAGGCGCGCCATCGGCCCCAGTGCGCGCCAGGCCAGCGGGTTGGTCTTCACGTCTGCGGCCGAGAGCAGGCTGGTCTTGAGGGCGCCGCGTCCACGTCCCAGCGACCGCACCAGATGCGAGAGCAGGTTGACCGGGTTCTCGATGTCGGGCGCGGACTGCAGCACCCGCCCGGAACGGCGCAGCAGCGATGTCAACCGACGCAGTTCGCCCCGGTTCGCGTAGGTCGACGGCAGCGTGCGCGACCGGTACCGTTGGCCGTCGAGCTTGTCGAAACGCAGTTGCAGCGAAGACATCCCGAGGAATCCCGCACGCAGCACGTCGATGAGCATCTGTTCCATCTGCCGCTGTTCGTCCGGGGTGGGCCCGGTCTCGGCACGCGTCGATCGATCCAGGCCCATCGTGGCCGCCCGGATGTCGGAGTGCCCGATGAAGGCTGCGACGTTGGGGCCCAGCGGTCGGGATTCCAGCGCCGCAATGTAATCCTCGCCGCCGCTCCAGTTCTTGTGGCGCTCGACGGCGGAGATCACGTGGTCACGGGGGATAGCCTCCACCCGGCCGAAGATGTCGCCGGCGGTCACCGCGTCGACATGCACGGTGGACAGCGAACAGGACCCGAGGACGACGGTGGTGACACCGTGCCGCAGGGATTCCGACAGCGCCGGACCGTCGAGGACTTCGATGTCGTAATGGGTGTGGATGTCGATCATGCCGGGGAGCACCCACTTACCGTGCGCATCGATCACTTGCGGGCAGCCGGTGGCGTCCAGGTCGTCGGCGGTGACGGCAGCGAGGTGCCCGGCGTGGATACCGAGGTTACGCACCGCCGACGGGGCGTCGGTGCCGTCGAACCAGCGGGCACCCCGGATGATCGTGTCATAGGTCACAACCTCATCGAACAGGCCGTGCAGACACGTGTCAATGGAATCGATGAACAGATTTTCGAGAATGTCTACAACGCCACCGAACCGATCGCCCGGACGGCGCTGCAGGACGTCGGGCTGGTCCACGAGATCATCGTCGAGCCCGGTGCCCACCACGCGTTCTTCAACGACACCGGCGACCGGTACGACGCGTCCGCGGCCGCGGACGCTTGGCACGGGTCGCTGGATTGGCTCTCCGGGTATATGGCCTGAGCGCCACCGGAAACCCGGTGTTCGATTGACCTTCGCCCCCACGTCGCCGGGCGCACACGCGCACCGGATATCGATGCTGCATGCGGGTCGTCCAGGTCGCCAACTTCTACGGTCCCCGTTCCGGCGGTCTGCGCACGGCGGTGGACCGCCTCGGCGCGGAGTACGGCCGCGCCGGGCACCAGGTCTTCCTCCTGGTGCCCGGTCGGACGCGGGAGCAGACCCGGCTTGACACCGGCGTCACTCGGATCACGCTGCCGGCCCGGCAGATTCCGTTCACGGGCGGGTATCGCGCGGTCTCTCCGCATCCGGTGATCGACGAGCTGCAACGGTTGGGTCCCGACGCGCTGGAAGTGTCGGACCGGCTGACGCTGCGGCGGCTCGGGCGATGGGGGCGCGACCACGGCGTGTGGACCGTCATGATCTCCCACGAGCGTCTCGATCGCCTTGTCGGACAGGTTCTTCCGGACCGGTGGGCCCAAACGGTCGCCGACGTGGCCAACCGTCGTACCGCAAATGACTACGACGCCGTCGTGTGCACGACCGGCTTCGCCCGCGAGGAGTTCGAACGCATCGGGGCCACCAATCTCTCGACGGTGCCGCTGGGCGTTGACCTTCATCAGTTCCATCCCTCCCGCTGGTCGCTGCCGGTTCGGCAGCACTGGGCGGGCGCTGGTCAGCCACTGCTGGTGCACTGCGGCCGGTTGTCGGTCGAGAAGCATCCGCACCGCAGCATCGCCACCCTGGCCGCGCTGCGCCGAGACGGCGTCGACGCCCGACTGGTGGTCGTCGGGGAGGGCCCGCTGCGCACCCGCCTGCAGCGGCAGGCCGCGGGGCTGCCGGTCGACTTCACCGGCCACATCGACTGCCGCGACACCGTGGCGAGCATCCTGGCCAGTGCCGACGTCGCGCTGGCTCCCGGACCCCATGAGACCTTCGGTCTGGCCGCGCTGGAGGCACTCGCGTGCGGGACGCCCGCGGTGGTGTCCCGATCCTCGGCGCTGGCCGAGATTCTCACTTCGGAGAGTGGTGCCACCGCAGCCGACGACGCCGGCGCGCTGGCCCGCGCCGTCACGTCGATCCTTGCCCGCCCCGAACCGCAGCGCCGCCGGTCGGCACGCCGTCGCGCCGAACAGTTCACCTGGACGCGTTCTGGGCAGGAGATGCTGGCCGTACTGACGCCATTCCCCGCGCGTCCACCCCGCGGTGGCTTACGATCCTGACATGGTGCGGACGTTCACGATGCTCGGAGCCACGGCTCTTGCGGCCTCGACGCTGAGCATCGGCACCGCCTCCGCGCAGCCGGCCTCGCCGGCCTGTGTGTACGAGCTCAGCCCGCCCCGTGTGGTCGACGTGTCCGGCACCGCCATGGTCACCGCGACGGTGAGCACCCGCGCCTGTGACGGCGCGGTCACTTTCCAGACAGTGGCCTGTCTGGTTCGCGCCGGCGACACGGGTGCGGGCACCTGCGCGCAGGGTCGCGGGATCCTGCCGGCGCAGGTCTTCGTCCCGTACCGGCCGGGAACGGCATACACCTCGACCGGTCGGGGGTGCGCGTCCAAGGGCAACCCGCCGCAGAAGTTCTGCGAGCAGAACGGCCCGCTCACCGCCACGCTGTGAGCGTTTAGCGCGACCGCGACTCGGGCATCCGTCGGATCAACGTGGCCGTCACACGAGTGGCCCGTGAGCGAAGGAGCCGACATGGACAACTCCGTCTGGATCATCGTGGCGGTCGTCGTCGCGTTGATCGTCTTGGGGCTCGTGGTCTTCCTGGCGAACAAGACCCGCCACCGTCGCCGCGCCGACGAGGCCGACCGGATTCGCCAGGAGGTCGCCGAAGACAGCCATCGCGTCGACAGGCAGGCCACCCTCGCGCAGGAGGCAGAGGCGAAAGCCCGTGCGGCGCAAGCTGAAGCGGATGCCAAGGCCGCCGAGGCCGCTCGCCTCGCCGACACCGCGGCCAGCCGCCGCGACACGCTCAACAGCGCGCGGGAGCACATCGACTCGCGCTTGAGCGAAGCTGACAAACTCGACCCTCGGGTCGGTCGGGACGCCGGGACCGGTGCCCGGACGGGTCAACCGGGCACCGGGTCTTCCCCCACCCGGCCCGACCAGCCCGACCAGGCGGGGCGGCACACCGATCCCGGTGCCGAGACCATGCGACCCGACGTCTCGAACCGCTGAGACTCAGCGCCGAGGCGTCCAGATCACGGGCAGGTGCTTGATTCCGTGGATGAACGCCGAATGCAGACGGTCCGGCTCGGCGACCGCCCTCAGGTCCGGCACCCGACGGTGCAGTTCCTCGAACGCCACCGTGATCTCGCGGCGGGCCAGGTTGGCACCGAGGCAGAAGTGCGCGCCTCCACCGCCGAAACCGACATGCGGATTGGGGTTGCGCCGGACATCGAAGGTCCACGGATCGATGAATCGGGTCTCGTCACGGTTGGCTGAGCCGTACCAGAGTGTGAGCTTGTCACCCTCGGCGATACGCACGCCGCCGATCTGGACGTCGCGGGTGGCGGTGCGACGCATGTAGGCGACCGGGGAGGCCCACCGGACGATCTCCTCGACCGCCGTCGGAGCCATCGTCGGGTAGTCGGCCCACCAGATGTCGCGCTGCTCGGGATAGCGGCTCAGCGCGAGTACGCCGTGGCTGATCGCGTTGCGCGTGGTTTCGTTGCCGGCGACGACCAGCAGGATGAAGAACGACGCCACCTCGGCCGAGGTGAGCCGCTCACCGTCGAGTTCGGCCTGGACCAGGGCGGTGGTCAGGTCCTCGGTCGGATGGGTACGCCTCGCGTCGGCCAGTTCGGAGGCGTAGGCACCGATGGCCATCGCGACCGAGAAGAACTCGTCGAAGTCCGTGGCAATGTCGGGATCACCGAACCCGAGGATGACGTTGGTCCAGTGGAAGATCTGCTGGTGGTCGGCCTCGGGAATACCCATCATGTCGCAGATGATCTGCAGTGGCAGGGGACCGGCCAGCGCCGTGACGATGTCGGCCTGCCCGTCGGGGTGCTCGTCGATCATCGCCTCCACCAACCGCGCGGCGCGGTCACGCACCGAATCCTCGATCAGGGCCAGCACGCGCGGGGTGAAGGCGCTGCGCACGATGTTGCGCAGCCGAGTGTGGCGCGGGTCGTCCATCGCGATCATGGAGCCGAAATACTCTGCCAGTTCAGGTGTTTGGTCACCGACCGTAATGCCCAGCGCCGAACTGAACAACTCGGGGTGGCGACTGACGTAGTGCACGTCGTCGTAGCGGGTCAGCGCCCAGTGCCCGGCCACCTCGGCGTCGGTGTCGATCACGAACGCCTCGTGAAAGGAGACCGGGGCCTCGCGGCGCAACGTCGCGAACGCGCCGTCGCGGATATCGTCGTCGAGCCCCCAGAAGTCCCACGAGCTCAGGTCGATGTCCACCAGCGGAATCTCTGGTGGCGCAGTGCCGTTGATCCGCGCGACGAGGGTACCGGTGTCCATACGGACCCAGCGTAGCCTCAGGGCCGAGACTCGTGACCTTTTCTGCCGGCAGTGCGCCGGTCCTCTTTCATCCGGGACTCGTGGAGGTGGCGGGCGCCGCCGACCAACTCCTCGCGCACACGGCGCTCGTGATCTCGGTACACGTTCCAGTAGGTGTCGTCGAACTCCTCCACGATCTGGAACGTCCAGCGCCCCTCGAGCACGTTGCGACCTACCAGATCCGTTTTCAGCCGTTCGGCCACCTCGTCGTTTCCGCTGTCGCGCAAGGCTTCACACGCGTCACCAACCAGGAGGTCGGCACGCCCCATCAGTTGGTGGAAGGCGTACAGATGCCCGCGGGCCCGCTCGAGGTACTCCAGACCCTCGGTCAGCTTGCCGACGGCGTCGACGACTTCATCGCTCGGCTCGGTCACCGAGGCTAGATACCCACCCGGACCGCCCCGCAATCACGACTCGCCCGGACCCTCGACGACGGCTTTGATCCGTTCCAGGGTCGTGCGCATGTCACGCAGGTTGCGCCGCCGGCGCAGCTGCCCGCCCAACACGGCAAAGGCCGACATCAGCGGGCTGGGGCTGAGGTGGAACGACTCGGTCACGTCGGTGACCCCCGCCTGCCCGGCCGAGGGGCTCAGCAGGTAGTGCCAGTTGTTGACGGCGCGGTCACCGACGAGGACCTCGAAACCGAACTCGCGGCCCGGCGTGCACGCGGTGACCCGGCAGGTCGTCCAGTACACCGGCCCGATCTCGTTGCGACGGACGCGACCGCGAAACCGTGCCTCGAGGGTGGGCGCCGTGACACCGTCGAGCCACTCGGCCTCGATGACCTCCGGGGAGAACGTACCGGTGTTCTCCACGTTGGCGATCAGGGCCCAGATCCGGTCGGCGGGCGCGGCCATCGGCACGGTCACCGAGCCGCGCAGCGGGCTGCTCAGCGGTCGAAGTCAGCGTCGTCGACGGGCACGTCGATGGCCTGCTCCAGCAGATCGGCCTCATTGGCCTGCCAGTCGCGGTCAGCCGAGACCCGCTGCGCGTCGGAGAAGACCCCGTCGTCCTCGACGTCATCGACCGGGATGCTCTGTTCGACGACGTCAGCCTCGGCGGCGGCGTCGAACGCGCTGGGGTCTGGTCTGGTCATTGCTCCCTCTCACGGTTGACGTGCGCGGTAGACCTCCACGATAGGCCGCCGATCCACCCACCGACGACGGCGAGGGCCGCTGATTCTCTCGCCGTACCATCTCGGGTAGTGTGCAGAAACTGCGCAACGACAACACGGGTCCTCAAAACGGCGGGGCCGTCAATCGACCAGCATTCGATTCCAAAGGCTTGTGACTTTGCCAGAGACCAGCAATGGGGCACGCGATCTGACCCCGCACTTCGAAGACGTCCAGTCGCATTACGACCTGTCCGACGATTTCTACCGACTCTTCCTCGATCCGACGCAGACCTACAGCTGCGCCTACTTCGAGCGCGACGAGATGTCGCTGGAAGAGGCGCAGATCGCCAAGATCGACCTGTCGCTGGGCAAACTCGGTCTGCAGCCCGGGATGACGCTGCTCGACGTGGGCTGCGGCTGGGGCGCCACCATCCGGCGGGCGGTCGAGAAGTATGACGTCAACGTCGTCGGTCTCACGCTCAGCCGCAACCAGCAGGCACACGTCCAGCAGGTCCTCGACCAGCTGGACAGCCCGCGCTCCACGCGCGTCCTGCTGGCGGGTTGGGAGCAGTTCGACGAACCGGTCGACCGCATCGTCTCGATCGGAGCGTTCGAGCACTTCGGACGCGACCGTTACGACGATTTCTTCAAGCGGGCCTACGAGGTGCTGCCCTCCGACGGAGTGATGATGCTGCACACCATCGTCAAGCCGTCCGACGAGGAGTTCAAGGCGCGCGGCCTGCCCCTGACGATGACCAAGCTGAAGTTCTTCAAATTCATCATGGACGAGATCTTCCCCGGCGGGGATCTGCCCCAAGTGGTCGCCGTGGAGACGCACGCCCGCGCTGCCGGGTTCGAGGTGGCGCGCGTGCAGCCGCTGCGCCTGCACTACGCCCGCACCCTCGATCACTGGTCGACGGCGCTGGAGGCACGCAAGCACGAGGCGATCAGTATTCAGTCCGAAGAGGTCTACGACCGCTACATGAAGTACCTCACCGGCTGCGCCGACCTGTTCCGCGAGGGCTACACCGACGTCTGCCAGTTCACCCTGACCAAGGGCTGAACGCTCATCCCCGCCGACGGTAGGTGCGCGCCGGTTCTCCGGGCTCCGCGCCCGCCGCATCTCGGCGTCGGGCAGCCATTCCGGCCAACGCTTCGAACACCACCCGGTGAGCAGCGTTGACGGTCAGCTCCGCGTGGTCGTAGGCCGGCGCGACCTCGACGACGTCCACCCCGGCGACGTCGTGTTCGTAGCAGAGTTGGCGCACCATTCGTAGCAGGTCGGCACTGGTGATGCCGCCGGGTTCGGGAGTTCCGGTCCCGGGCGCGTGTGCGGGGTCGAGTACGTCGATATCCACCGATACGTAGAGCTTGTCGGCTTTGGCGAGCGCCTCGGCGACCGCATCGGCCATCACCGCCGGGAAACCGCGCTCCCAGATCTCCTGCATGGTGTGCCAGGTCATGCGCTGCTCGCGCATCCACTCGAAGGTGTCCTGGGGAGGCCAGTACCCGCGTAGGCCGACCTGCACGAAATGCGAGCCCGGAACCGCGCCGGACTCGATGAGCCGACGCATCGGTGTGCCGTGGCTGGCCAGATTGCCCTCGATCTCGTCGGCGGTGTCGGCATGGGCGTCGAAGTGCACGATGCCGACGTTGCCGTAACCGTGCACATCGGCGACGGCCGTCGCGGCGGGCCAGGTGATCGAGTGGTCTCCGCCGAGAATCACCGGCACGATTCCTCGACTGGCGACATCATGAACGCGCTGACGAATGTTGTTGTGCGACAGCTCAGTCTGGCCGTGCGGGCAGTACGCGTCGCCGAAATCGACCACTTCGAGCCATTCGAAGATCTCCAGTCCGAGATCCATGTGATACGTGCCGGGCTCGTAGGCGGTGGCCCGGATCGCGCGCGGGCCGAACCGCGCACCGGGGCGGTTGGTCGTGCCGATGTCGAACGGGGCGCCGACGATCGCCGCGTCCGGTTTCCAGGTCTGGAGCTGGTCGAGGTCGGTCAGGAACGGACGGTGGCCGAACGACGCCACTCCGGCGTAGGCCAGCTCAAGTTGCTCGGCCATACCGGGCGTGAGCTCCCTGCGGGGTCCGTGATCACCGCCCATGTCGATGACCGTACCGCTCGTCGGCTCACTCCAGTGCTCAACCGGGGTTCAGTGCCGCCCGCATCTGCTCAGGCACCGGTCGCTTGGCCCAGTCGGTCGTCGAGACCAGGACATAGACGTTGTGTCCGCGCACCGCGACCCGTTCGTCGGCAGCGCCGGTGCGGGCCAGCACGGTGAAACCGACGGTGAAACTGGTCGTCCCGACCCGGCTGCACTGTGCGATCACCCGCACCTCGTCGCGCCACCGTACCGGGGTGACGTAATCGATCTCGGCATGCACGACCTGAAAGTCCAGACCCAGGTCCATCAGTGCCGGATACGAGATGCCCAAGGCATCGAACAGCGCCGTGCAGGCCTCGTCGAACCAGGTCAGGTAGTGCCCGTTGAACACCACACCTTGTTGATCGATCTCGGCGTATCGAGGCACCACCGCCAGCGAGAACTCCGCCACCCGCAACACCCTAGTGCCGCCGGGCAGACTGGCAGCCATGCAGCTGGTGACCCTCGACGACGTCCGTGCCGCCGCGCGACGCATCCGGCCCCACGTGGTGCGGACCCCGCTGGTGCCCGCGCTGTGGGGTGACTCCGACCGCCCACTGTGGATCAAGCCGGAGAACCTGCAGCCGATCGGCGCGTTCAAGGTGCGCGGGGCGTTCAACGCGATCGCAGCCCTGCGGGTTCGCGATCCCGGCGTCCGGGATGTGGTCGCATATTCCAGCGGAAACCACGCCCAGGCGGTGGCCTACGCGGCCGCCACCTTCGGCCTGCGGGCGCACATCGTCATGCCGGAGGAAACGCCGGCGGTCAAGGTCGAGGCCACCCGCATGCACGGTGCGCGGGTGGTGCTGTGCGAGGCCGGCGGGCGCGAACGGGTGGCTGGCCAGGTCGCCGCGGACACCGGCGCGGAGATGATCCCGCCGTTCGACCACCCCCTGATCATCGCGGGGCAGGGCACGGTGGGTCTGGAGGTCGCCGAGGACCTGCCTGACGTCCGCAACGTGCTGGTGCCGGTCAGCGGCGGGGGATTGTGCTCGGGGGTCGGTGTCGCGATCCGTGCATTGTGCCCTCATGCCAGGGTCGTCGGAGTCGAACCCGAACTCGCGGCCGACACCACCGAGTCGATGCGCCTCGGTCACCGGGTGGACTGGCCGATTCACGACCGTAACCGCACGGTCGCCGACGGCCTGCGGTCGCAGCCGTCCGACCTCACCTTCACCCACCTGCAGACCGTCGTGGATGAGATGATCACGGTGTCCGAAGACGAGATACGCTCAGCAGTAAGGGAATTCGCACTGCGCGGTCGACTGGTCAGCGAGCCCAGCGGCGCGGTGGCGTTGGCTGCGTATCGACGCCGCGGCACCGCGACCGGATCGACGGTCGTGGTGTTGTCCGGCGGGAACATCGATCCGCAGCTGTTCGAGGCGATGCTGCGCGGGTGATGCCGCCCGCGACATCTGGACCCGCCGGTACTGGTCGCCGATCGTGAAACGTTTGCCGCCGGCGAGCCGATAAGTCACTGATAGCCCGATGGCCGACGCGTAGGATGGAAATGTGCTGAGACAACGTCTGCAGCAAATCACATTGATCTGCGGTGTACTGATTGCCGGCTTGGCGCTGGTGGTGCCGGCCGCGACCGCCACCGCCGGGCTCGCGCCGGGCAGCCGCGTCGTCGACGTGTCGCCGGGACCCGGCCAGACCGTGGGCGTGGCCCATCCGGTCACCGTCGCATTCAGCGGCGCGGTGGCGAACCGGGCGGCCGCCGAACGGTCGATCGTGGTCCAACCCGCCGGCGCCCCCGGACCGGTGGCGGGGACATTCCAGTGGCTCGATGCCCGCACCGCCCAGTGGACACCGACGGACTTCTTTCCCGCCCACTCCCGCATCGATGTCGGCATCGGCGGGTTCTCCACCAGCTTCCAGACCGGCGCCTCGGTCGTCAGCGTGGCCGACGTGAGCGCGTACACGTTCACGGTGAGCATTGACGGCGTGGTTGCCCGCCAGATGCCGGCGTCGATGGGGAAGGCGAAGTTCCCCACGCCACTCGGTCGGTTCACCGCGCTGTCCAAAGAGCGCAACGTCACCTTCGATTCCCGCACCATCGGCATCCCGCTCGATGATCCCGAGGGCTACCTGATCAAGGGGGAGTACGGGGTCCGGGTGACGTGGGGCGGGGTGTACGTGCACTCAGCGCCTTGGTCGGTGGGGTCACAGGGCTACGCCAACGTCAGCCACGGCTGCATCAACCTCAGCCCCGACAACGCCGCCTGGTACTTCGACACCGTCAGCGTCGGTGACCCGATCATCGTCCAGGCCTGAGGCTCGTCCTCAGCAGTCGGCCTGAATTCGGAACCGAGCGCTGACCGCTTCGCTGGGCTTGTCGGTGAAGTTGCCGTCGGCGGTCCCGGTGATCGTGTAGCTCCCGTTGGCGCCCGTCGCCTCGGCCTCGCCGACGTTGTCGACCCAGAATGACCCGGTGAACCCGCCGAAGTCACGGAACTGGACCGACTTCGCGGTGACCGGTCCACCGGTCTCCAGAATTGCCGAAAAACCCTGATTCTCGTCGGGTGTCTCGATGTACCACGCCCACCCGGCCTGGTGACAACGCACCGGGTGCGACCCATTGATCTGGTCACCGTCGATCGAGACGGTGGCGGTGGTCCCGCCCAGCGCCGGGTCCGGTGCCGAGCATCCCGCCAGGCACAGGGCGATTCCGGCGGCAGCAGCCAGGAGGTTTCGGGTCCTCATGGACCCTGACTCTATTCGGTCGATCGCCCACAACACGTCAGATCCGCCATAGCGACTCCTGCGTCACGCTGGCCACCAGCGTCGTGTCCTCGGCGGTGATCGACCCCCGCGCCAGGCCGCGGGAGTCGCTGTGGCTGATTGCCTCGGCTTGGTAGAGGTGCCACTTGTTCAGGTCGATCGGTCGGTGGAACCACACCGCGTGGTCGAGACTGGCAGCACCACCCGGTCCCGGCCGCTGAGCCTCGCCCGGCGGCCGGGCCGTGGCCACCAATCCCACATCGGAGATGAACGTCAGTGCGCAGGCCTGCAGCAGTGGGTCGTCTTCGACCTGCCGGCGGCTGCGCAACCACATCGGCTGGAGGGGCCAGTCATCGGCTCCGGGGCCGTCACTGCGCATGTCGAAGTGGTCAGCCCATCGCTCCGGCAGCGCAGTGACCGGGGTGGCGTCCGACCAGGTGACGCTGGGCTGTGCCGGGCGCTGCCAGTCCGTACTGGGTTCGGGCCGGTGAAACGAGGCCAGCATCTCGAAGATGGGGACACCGTCCTGGCTCGCCGTCACCCGCCGGGTGTTGAACGACCTGCCGTCGCGAGTGCACTCCACCACGTACTCGACATCGACACCGACGCGGCCACCCTTGATGAAATACGCGTGCAACGACTGGGGCGGCCGGGTGGGGTCGATGGTCCGACCGGCCGCCGCGAGTGCCTGCGCTGCTATCAACCCACCGAAGAGCCGACCGCCCGCGCCGAAAGCCGCTGCGGTACGGAAGGTCTGGCCGTATCCGTCCAGACGTACCAGGTCGGCGATCCAGCTGGGCATGGTCCTCCGTCGTTGGCGGGTGGGTGCAGTCGCCACATCGTAGAGGGTTTGCCCTGGTTTGCTGATTCGCGCCTGTCCGGCTAACCCGAGGGCTACTGTCGTGCTCAAGTGGGAGGGGATCCCGTGTCAGCACAGCAACACTGCGGGTGGGTCGTCGGTATGTCGCTGACGGCAGGGATCGGTGCCGCCGTGCTGCTCGGTGGAGCGGGCACGGCTGCTGCGGACGCCTCGTCGGAGAGCAGGTCCTCGGAAAACAGGTCGTCGGAGAGCAGGTCCTCGGAAAACAGGAACGCCGCCGTCGAACGACCGCGGCGCCATCACGACCGCAACCGCGCGGACCGTGCCGTCGACCGTCACGCGCTCTCGTCGACACGCACTCCGGCCGCCGACACCACCGTCGAGGCAGAACGCGAGGTGCGCAAGATCGACGACACGGCTGACCAGCAGGTCGGTGTCGCGCCCGCCGACGAGACAGACGGTCGCGAACCCGCTCCGCTGGACGCCGTCGCCACCACGGCACTGGGTTCCTCGGCAACCCGCAGGCTTGCCGAACCGGAGAGCGAACCCGCACCGAACTCCGCTCCGACGCTGACGACCCACGTGGGTACACCCGACGCGCTGACCGGTGTCACCAGTATCACCGCCATCGGTGTCGATCCGGATCTCGATGAGCTGAGCTACACCGCGGGCCGAGCGAGATTCGGCCTGGTCACCGGCGACGGAAGCGGTCAGTTCAGCTACACACCGTCCGACTTCTCGCGACTGCTGGCCCGACTGATGCCGTTCATCCGATCCGACCGCTTCACCGTGACGGTCAGCGACGGTCGCGGTGGGGTGACGTCATCGGTCGTCACCACCGCGATCATTCCCGTCAACGCCGCGCCGCGAGCCCGTCCGAGCACGATCGATGCACCCAAAGCCCATACCGGGATCGTCACCGGGCGGGCCAACGCCATCGACCCCAACCGGGACCGGCTGACCTTTCTTGCCTCCACGATCGACACCGGTCAGGGCACCGTCGTGGTCCGCAGCGACGGCAGATTCACCTACACTCCGACGGCCGAAGCCCGTCACGGCGCCGCCGCCACGACCGCGTCGCTGCTCGATCGGACCGTCACGTTCCGGGTGAGCGTCACCGACGTCTTCGGAGCGATCACCGAGATCCCGGTCACGGTGCCGATCAGTCCGTCCAACACCGCGCCGACCGGAACCGTCCTGGTCGACGACCCGGACGCGACCACCGGGTTGGTGACCGGACGGGTCTTGGGCAGCGATGCCGACGGTGACAGCTTGACGTTCAGCGGTCCGACCGGCACCGCCCGGGGTACCGTCGCCGTCGACGCCGACGGCGCCTTCACCTACTCGCCCAGCGAGTTCGCCCGGCTGCTCGCGGCATCGGTGTACTCCACCCCGGCGTTGCGATCCGACACCTTCGAAGTCACGATTTCCGACGGGCACGGCGGGGCCACCATCGTCACCGTCAACGTCGCGATCAGCCCAGACACCCAGTCTCCGGCCACGGTGCCGCTGTCCACCTTCTGTGGGTGCACGATGATGCCCGTCGACAGCATCTATCACGCCGACATTCGTGGACTGGCCGCCCTCGCCGAATCGGCCGGCTGGATCGAATTGCTCGGCGGCGGTAGGGGAGCGACGATGCACGCCGGCTGGGGCGGCTCGGAGTGGATGGGCAGCACGGGCGGTATACCGGTCAACGTCGTGGGCCCCGACCATCCAACCGAGATGGTGATCTTCAACCGCGGTTACTCGACTTCGGGGCCGGGAATCGACAACCGCCCGTATGCAATCCCGGACCGTCCCCTAGTGGAGGGTATGCCTTCCTATCCGGCCTGGGACCGCCACTTGTTCGTGTTCCAGGAGGGAACCTGCATCTCGCAGGAGTTGATCAACGTCGCCAACGGTGTCGAACTGCCCGGGGCCGGGATTCTCGATATCTTGGGTAACGCTGTCTACCGGGCAATCTGGGGATCGACGTGGATAGCCCAGGGCGGTGTGCAGTACGACATGAACTCGGCTCTTTACCCCGCGATCGGCTTCGCCAACGCGTCGCGGCTGCCGCAGGTGCCGTTGCTGGTGCGCCCTGATGAGATCGAACGGGGCTACATCGATCACATGTTGGGGATCGTGATCCCGAAAAACCTTGGTGCAGGCTATGTGTGGCCGGCACGCGCGGGGGATGGCAGCGGCGCCGACGGAGTTCCGATGGGAATGGTGTTCCGGTTGCGTGAAGATATCGACCTCAGCGGATACACCGCTTCGACCCAGGCGGTGCTGCGGGCCCTTCAGGTGCACGGAGCCGTGGTCTTCGACTCGGGCGCCTCGGGCGGAGACGGGATCAAACTCGCGGGGATGAGCAATGGGTGGGAGGGCACCGACCTGCGGCAGATGCAGCGCGAACTGAGTTCCATCCCGGTGCAGTGGTTCGAAGCTGTCGACGTGGTCGGCCTGGCCGCCGATCCCACCGTCGGCTGGTACGTCACCACCGTCTAGTTGGGTGAGGTCAGGACGTTGGCGACAGTCGCGTGGGCCCCTCTCGGTGTGATCATTGATCAGCCCCATGGCCTGCATAAGCGCGAACGTGGTTGCCCTAGAAGGCACAAGGTCGATCTGGAAATGCGGTGTCAACAGCCCCCTGACCCGCAATATCTCGTCATCCCAGATAGGCCGCGGTGGCCGCATCTGCGGGCAGGAACGCTTCGATACTCAGTTCGGCGGCGGTGAGGTCCAGTGCGGTGCCGAAAGTCGTCACCATGCTCAGGAAGCTGAGCCGGCGCCCGTCAAGAGTGTCCACCTCCAACGGCACGGCGACCTCGCCGACGCGGTGACCATCGTCGAATCCACCCGGGTAGGACCGCAGTTCATCGAGCAACGCGCACAGCTCTGCAGGTCCACCGCCTGCGGCAATTTCCCGCTGTAACCGTGCCAACAGGTGGGCGCGCCACTGGGCGAGGTTGCGGATGCGCGGCGCGAGCCCCTGCGGGTGCAAGGCGATCCGCAGCGCGTTGGGCTCGTCGAGCAGAACGGGCGCGACCCCCTCGAGCAGCATGCCAGCACCTGGGTTGGCGAGCTGGATCATCCAGCAGCGGTCCACTGCGATACACGGAAAGGGCTGGTAGGCATCGAGTACGCGCTGCACCCCGGCGCGCACCACGGCCATGTCCGGTTCGTCAAGCGATCGTTGCGCGAATTCCGGCGCCAGCCCCGCCGCGGCGAGCAGGCGGTTCTGTTCGCGGGGTGGGATGTCGAGCGCCTCGGCGAGTCGCAGCACCATCGCCCGACTGGGCGTCGAGCGGCCGGTCTCGACGAAGCTGACGTGCCGCGACGAGACGTCAGCGTCGATTGCGAGGTCGAGTTGGCTCATTCGACGGTGCCGGCGCCAGCGGCGCAACAACTCACCGAAGGAGTCGGCGCACTCGGTTGCTACGGCCATAACTGCAAGTGTGGTGGGTATGACGTCGCCAGACCATTACCTCTGAGGTAATTGCCTCGCCTACCGGCGCATCGGCACCGTATAGGTATGTCTGAGAGAAGCAGTCCGACCAATGCCGCGATCCCGCGCTGGTTGCGGGCGGTACTGGTCTGCGATCGAACCGGGTCGGCGTGGTACATCGGGGCCGGCTTCTTCTTCGCCCCGATCCTGATCCTGGTGTCGCCGTGGCCGGAGCTGACCGCCGTGCTGTGGGTCGTCATCGCAGTGGCCGGCCTATGGCTCGGCCTGCTCGGGGTGGCAATGGCCACCGGCCTGGCGATCGTGCTGCGCGCGAACGCCGAGATCCCGGAGGACTACTGGCGCACGGTCATCGACTATCCACAGACCACACCGCGAGCAGCTGCTGATGGAGCGTGTCAGCCATCCATTTCTCGAACCGTCGCGCCGACCAGCCGTGCGCCCCGACGAGATGTCGGTGTATCACCGGGTCACTGAATAGGCACGCCAGATCGGTTGCGGCGGAAGTGCTCAATCCTTCGCGCAGTACTCCTCGCACGCGGACGGCATCGACGACTGCCCGGGCACCGTCCCGACGTTGCGCGTGCAGCTTCTCCAGCAACGCGCGTGCACTTTCATCTGTGGTGGCCGCAGTTTCCAGCGCAGCGAAGAGTCCGCCGACGCGTTCGTCGATGGACCTGATCAGACGCGCCCATCCCTGCAGCAGGTCTCGGGCGTCGTCAAGGGCCATCAACGCGATCATTTCGGGCCGTTGGGCCAACGGCACCGGTTCGTCGTCACCCGCGATGGCCCAGTCCACCGCTGAGGACAGCAGCTCGGCCTTTCCGCCGAATGCCGTGAAAACTGTCTTGCGGCTGACGCCGGCGGCTGCGGCGATCGCGTCCACCGAAGTCCCCGCGTAGCCGGTCGTGACGAACGAGTCGACCGCGGCGGCAACAATTCTGCGCCTTGTCCGCTCTGCCTGTTCGTCCCGCACAGGCGAACGGTACGTGCGCTTGACATTCTCAGGCATTTCGGGTGACCCTTGGTGTATTCATATCACCGAATGATACTCGAAATGAGCTCGCAATGCGCATCATCGTCGTCGGCGCCGGCCCCACCGGGCTATTCACTGCTGTCGCCCTGGCTCGCCGGGGACATCACGTGCTGGTTCTGGACCGCGACAACGGTCCCAGTTCGCTGGGGCACTGGCCACGCAGATCGGTCATGCAGTTCGAGCACGCACACACATTCCGGGGACCCGTCGTCGATGCGCTGACTTCGGAGATCCCAGATGCCTTGCGGGATATGCGACACGCGGGCGCAGACATCGTTGTGGCTGCCGACGGGGAGCCGTTGGCGTTGCGGATCCGACGGATGACTTTCGAGCGGGTTCTGCGCGACATTGCGGCACGGCAGGCAGATCTGACGCTTCTGCCCGGACATAACGTCAAAGCGCTGATGCACGCTGGCGGCCGCGTCGTGGGCGTCCAGACGCGGACCGAGCGACTGACGGCTGACCTGGTGGTCGATGCCTCTGGACGGTCCGGACGGGTAACCCGCCACCTGCTCGGGCCCGGGGAAGGGGGACCGTGCGCAGCGATGTATGTCACCCGGCAGTTCCGACTCAAGACCGGGTCCGGACCCATGAACTCGCCCGTCGGCCTGTCATTGAGCCTGGAGGGATACTTCGCGGTTGCCTTCGTCCACGAGGACCGCCACTTCTCGATCACGCTCACCCACGGAGGCACTGATCGCCGTCTGCAACTGCTGCGCGAACCAGCCGTCTTCGAGGTGGCTGTGCGTGCCATCCCGGCGCTGAGCGTGTGGGCCGAGCCCGGCCGGGCCGAACCCGTGTCCGCGGTGCTCCCCGGTGGAAGGCTCTACAACACCTACCGCTCACAAGTCGCGGCCGACGGCCGCCCCTGCGCACCCGGGCTCATCGCGGTCGGCGATTCCGTGTGCACCACAACACCCCTCGCCGGCCGAGGGGTCACGCTGGCTTTCCTGCAGGCACGTGCGCTGGTGGACATATTGGTCGAGCACCACTACGACATCGACACGGCCGCCATCGATTTCGATCGTTGGTGCCGCACCCACGTGCGCCCCTGGTTCACCGACCACGTACGCACCGACAACGACCGGATTCGTCGGTGGGCCGGCGGCGACGTCCACCTTGACCGACCTCTGCCGTCAGACCTGGTGGTCGCGGCAGCTGCGGTAGATCCAGTCCTGCGGCCTGCAGTCAGCGCCTACGAACGTATGTCGGCTCTGCCGTCGAGTCTCGACGCGGTGCAGGAACGAGCCCGGTCTGTCTATGCCACGGGTTGGCGCCCACCGTCGGCCTCGGGGCCCACCGCCGCGGAATTGGCCGTGCTGTGTCAGACCGTCGGGGGATCGGAGCTACCCGCAGCCTGGTGCGCCACCGGACAGGAGCGCTGCCCTGCATAGTCGACCGGCCAGTGCTTGATGCCGTTGAGCCACCCCGACCGCAGCCGGTCCGGGGGACCGAGGGCGGTGAGGTCGGGAAGGTGATCGGCGATCGCGTTGAACATCAACTCGATGGTCATCCGGGCCAGGTTCGCGCCGATGCAGTAATGCGCACCGGTGCCGCCGAAGCCAACGTGCGGGTTCGGATCACGCAGAATATTGAAGGCGTGCGGGTCGTCGAAGACCTCTTCGTCGAAGTTGGCCGATCGATACGACATCACCACGCGCTGGCCCTTCTTGATGAGCACACCGGAAAGCTCGTAGTCCTGCAGCGCAGTGCGCTGGAATGACGTCACCGGGGTGGCCCAGCGCACGATCTCGTCGACGGCGGTCAACGGCCGCTCGCGCTTGAACAGCTCCCACTGATCGGGGTGCTCGGTGAACGCGACCATCCCGTGGGTGATCGAGTTCCGGGTGGTTTCGTTGCCGGCCACCGCCAGCAGCACCATGAAGAACCCGAACTCGTCGTCGGAGAGTTTGTGGCCCTCGACGTCGGCTTCGATCAGCGTGGTGACGATGTCTTCGCCGGGTTGTTCGGCCCGACGCGCGGCCAGCTCCATCGCGTACATGATGAGCTCGGTCGCCGCGTTCCTGTTGTCGTAGTGGGCATACTCCGGGTCGTCGTCACTGACCATCTGATTCGACCAGTCGAAGAGCTTCTTGCGGTCTTCCAGCGGCACCCCGAGCAGACCGGCGATGGCCTGCAGCGGCAGTTCGCACGACACCTGCTCGACGAAATCGCCGGACCCGCTGGCCGCTGCGGCCCGAGCGATCTCCTGGGCCCGCCGGTCCAGGTCGGCACGCAGTCGTTCCACGGCGCGTGGAGTGAATCCGCGCGAGATGATCTTGCGCAGATGGGTGTGATGCGGTGCATCCATGTTGAGCAGGACGTACTTGCCGGTTTCGATCTGCTCACCCGTCGAACCCTCGGGATAGCGCGGCAACGCCGTCTTCTCCAGACTGGAGAAGACGTCGCTGCGTTTCGAGATCTCTTTGACATCGCGGTGTTTGGTGACCAACCAGAATCCGCCGTCGTCGAAACCACCGATGCCGTCCGGCTGCTCGTTCCACCAGATCGGAGCGTGGCGGCGCAGGTGGGCCAGTTCCTCGACCGGCAGTCGCTCACGATTGAGATCAGGGTCGGTGAAATCGAAACCGGGCTGGAAGGTGGGAGTCGCCATACTGGCTCCTAACCGTCAGAGGGCCTATCGCATTGCTACACCACCAGCGGGCCCGGTGTAACGAAATCGCCGTGCGTGGGGAAGCACAGAGTGACAATGGACGGCGACCCGGAGGGGGCCTCGGTGAAGTTGCGACGCGATGCGATGACCGTTGGTGTGGCAGGAGCGGCGATGTGGGCCGGGCTGCTGACCTGTGCGCCGCTGGCCACGGCCGAGCCGCTGCCGCCCGCCCCGCCCGTTGCGCCGGCGCCCGAGCAGCCGGTGGTCACCAGTTCGGCTCAGCCCGCCACCGAAGGCGTCCCGCATCTGGCCAGCCCGCACAACCTGCCGCCCGGCACCAGCACCACACCGGTGTCGCAGTCGCGGCTGGACTACCTACGCGACCTCTGGCATGCCATGCAAACCCAGGAAGTCAGTGGCAGCAATGCGCTGCTGCTGCTCACGCAGCGCCCGCTGAGTTCCGGGCCCCCGGCGGCGCAGCCGGTCCCGGCGCCGCCGCCGGCCCTGCCCCCACTACCGCCGCCGGCGCCGACGCCGTAGTCGGGTCAGACCGACGCGGCCTCGTTGAGCTCGTTGAGCGTGTTGGTGGCCTCCAGGTACTCCTGCACCCAGCGCTGGATCACGGTGGCGGTCTTCTCGACCTTGGTGAACTGACCGACGACCTGGCCGACGGGGTTGAACGCGACGTCGACCGACTCGTTGGGGTACTTGTGGGTTGCGGCCACCGCCATACCGGACACCATGTACTGCAAGGGCATCCCGAGTGGCTTGGGGTTGTCCGGATTCTCCCACGCCTCGGTCCAGTCGTTCTTGAGCATGCGCGCGGGCTTGCCGGTGAACGAGCGGCTGCGCACGGTGTCGCGACTGGTGGCTTTCGCGTAGGCGGCATGCTGTACAGGCGTGTGCTCGGACTCCTCGACCATCACCCACTGCGAACCCGTCCACGCTCCCTGAGCGCCGAGGGCGAGCGCCGCGGCGATCTGTTGCCCGCTGCCGATACCACCGGCGGCCAGCACCGGAACCGGCGCAACCTCCTTGACCACCTGTGGCCACAGCACGATCGAACCGACCTCGCCGCAGTGCCCGCCGGCCTCGCCGCCTTGAGCGATGATGATGTCGACGCCCGCGTCGGCGTGCTTGCGGGCCTGCGACGGCGAGCCACACAGCGCCGCGACCACGCGGCCGGCCTCGTGGATATGGGTGATCATGTCCGCCGGAGGCGTGCCCAGCGCGTTGGCGATCATGGTCACCTTGGGGTGCTTCAACGCCACCTCGACCTGGGGCGTGGCGGTCGCCTCGGTCCAGCCGAGCAGCTGCAGGGCATCGTCGTCGCTGTGGTCGACCGGTACGCCGTGATCGGACAGGATCTTCTTGGCGAACGCGATGTGCTCGTCGGGCACCAGATCGTTGAGGGTCTTCTTGAGGACTTCGGGATCCATGTCCGCAGCGTCCATCCCCTCGTACTTGTTCGGGATCACGATGTCCACGCCGTAGGGATGGTCGCCGATGTTCTCGTCGATCCAGTTCAGCTCGATCTCGAGCTGCTCAGGGGTGAAGCCCACCGCGCCCAGCACGCCGAACCCCCCGGCCTTGCTGACCGCGACCACCACATCGCGGCAGTGGGTGAACGCGAAGATCGGGAACTCGATGCCGAGCTGGTCGCATAGGGGAGTATGCATAGTTCGCTCCTGGTGGGCTCATGGGCGTCAAAGGCCTAAAACTGAAACGTGTTCTACTTTAGTACACGACGGGTGCCGTTGCGGAAGCCTCGCCCGGGCATCCGCAAGACCGGCCAGCCCTCCTGCGCGGCGACCACCGCGAGTCGTCGCCGCGGGTTCACCGGATGGGGGTGACCGACCAAGCCCATCAACGCGATGTCCTCCTCACCGTCGGCGTAGAAGTAGCTGCAGGTCAAGTCGACGGTGTTGGCCGCACAGAATTCCTGCACCGCGACGGCCTTTTGCCGACCCCAGATCACCGGTCTGGCGATGGCGCCGGTCAGTCGACCATGGGTATCAACCTCGAAGTGGTTGCACAGCACATGGTCGATCTCCAGATAGCGGGCAACCGGTTGGGCATGAATGGTCAACGCCGACGAACTCAACACCACGGTGTGGCCGCGCCGCTGATGGGCCAGCACGATCTGGTGCATCACCGGGAAGACGCGCGAGCGCACGCGCTCGCCGAACAGCCGATGTCCCACTGCATCGAGCTCGGCCAGGGAATCGCCGCGCAGATAACCCGCGGCGCGCGCCAGCAATTTCTCGAAGTGCACCCGCCCGAACCGATACCGCATAGCGGCCTCGACCACACCGAACACCTCACCGACCCGGGCCTGCCGGCGCCGGATGCGATCGCCGGCGTGCGCCGTGGCGGTGATGCCGTCGACCAGGGTTCCGTCGAGATCGAAGAACGCGCCGACCTGCGGACCCGGTTGACTGTCGCCGATCTTTGCGATCACGTCCACCGGATCGGCGGGATCGGCGGTCACATTCGGCTCCTAGGTCACGGGCGCCACAGGCTGTTGACCCGCCATGCTACGGGGCGTGTCGGCCCGTCTCGGGGCGTCGCGATTACTCCTGGTTTAATCTGTGGCCGGTCGCAGCACACGGCCACGGTAGTTTGGTCCTTGCCGGGTTCAGGATGCAGCCTGCGCGGGTGGCACGAGCAGTGCCTTGCCGTACTCGTTGCACGATGCGGCCTGTGACATGGAAGGTGAACCTTGGACGAGCAAGCAGCCGAAGGCGCAACTGCCCAATCGGGGGCGTCGACCTGTGTCGTCACCCATCGATGGGTCGACCGGGTAGCTGTGGTGGCGGTGTCAGGTGTCGTCGACATGCTCACCTCGCCGCAGCTGGAGACGGCCATCAACACCGCGCTGGAACAGCAGCCGGAAGGCGTAGTGATCGATTTCACGGAGGTGGAGTTCCTGGCCTCGGCCGGCATGGGCGTGCTGGTCGCCGCGCACGACAAAGCCGGCTCTGCCGTGGCAATCAGCGTGGTCGCCGACGGTCCGGCGACCAGTCGGCCACTCAAATTGGTCGGAATCGCCGACATCGTCAGCCTGTATCCCAACTTGGACGAAGCCCTCGCGGCCCGCGGTAGTTGAGAACGCCGAATAGGAACGTGCTTCTCGGGGTAGCCACCGACTGCCATGATCGATTCCATGCCGCCGGCTGAAGTAGCCAACGCAGACCGTTTCGAGCGCTTCGGGCTCGAAGCGGACGCGTTCGCAGTCGCGCAGACCCGCCAGGATTTCGCGCAATGGCTCCAGCGGTTCTTCGACCTCGATGCGGTGCGGTGCAGCGATGTGGTGCTGGCGATCAACGAGGCACTGGCCAACTCTGCCGAATTTGCCTACCTGCTCGCCGAGCGCCCCGGAACCATCGATATCTCGGCCGAGTACAACGCCAACGACCAGAAGCTGACGGTGTTGATCTGCGACCGTGGCGCCTGGCGCACCCCGCAGACCGACCCGGCGCCACGAAACCGCGGCCGGGGCATTCCGTTGATGGAAACGCTGTCCGACGAGCACAAGATCGAGACGTCGGCCGACGGTACCCGGGTGCGCATGGTCTGGCACGGTGTGGGCCGCCGCTGACGGTCACCCCGGTCGGTAGATGCCCTTGCCGGTGCACAACGGAAGATCCAGCGTGCTGCGAATCCCTGGCGGGGCCGCGATGACGTCGGGGATCGCGTTGACGATGCGTCCCGCCGCAGCCAGGATCGCCGCGTAGTTGTGGTCGCCGTTGCGGCTGGTCGGGCAAATATCCATCACGTAAGACGGTTCGCCGGTGATCTCAACACGGTAGGAGCCGCCCTCCTGCGCCGGTTGCGCCCAGTCGGGGCGCAGATCCCCCCGTAGCCGGGTGATGTGTTCGACCACGATGGCCGACCGGCCGTCCACCTTGCCCTCGATCAGAAATCGGACCGCGGCGACGGTGCCCTTCCTGATGGTGCCGACGGCGACGTCGAAGTCCTCGGGGGCCGGTTCCTGCTCGACCGAGTCGGTGATCTCGTCGACCTCGATACCCAGACCGGCGGCAAGCTGACGGATGCCGACGCCCCAGGCCATGCTCAGCATGCCGGGTTGGTACAGAAACGGTAGATCGCCGATCTCGTTACCGAAGCCCATCACGTCGAACATCACCGTCGCGCCGTCATAGCTGGCGTAGTCGGCGATTTCCATCGTGCGGATCTGTTCGATGTGCTGGCAGGTGCCCGCCAGCGCTAGCGGCAGCAGATCGGTGACGAAACCGGGATCCACACCGGTGATGAATATGCTCGAATTGCCCTGCTGGGCAGCGGCTTCCATCCGATCGATCGATTTTTCCGGAAGCACTCCCCACGGATACTCCAGGCTTACCGGCGAGGAGCCCACCACATCGATACCCGCTTGGAGAAAGCGGCGGACGTCGGCCATCGCCTCGCGCATCCGGACATCGCCCATCGCGCAATACACCACGCAATCCGGCGCGGCCTCGACGATCGCATCGAGATCGTCGACGGCGGTCACGCCCGTGGTCACGTCCAGCCGTGCGAGCTCGCCGGCGTCCTTGCCGACCTTCGCCGCGGAGGACACCCACACCCCGGTGAGCTCGAAACGGTCGTCCTCGATGAGCTGGCGCAGCGCCAGGCTCCCGCAGTTCCCCGTCCCGATTAGTGCCACACGAATCGCCATGGCCAGCAGTATGCGTGCTCGGAATCGAAATAGGAACAGGTTCTAGTTTGTGTCTACCGGTGCGGTAGCCTGACGCCCCATGGGACGCGTGGACGGAAAAGTGGCACTCATCAGCGGTGGAGCGCAAGGCATGGGCGCTGCAGATGCCTGGGCTTTGGTCGCCGAGGGCGCCAAAGTGGTCATCGGCGACATCCTCGACGAGAAGGGTCAGGCGCTGGCCGAGGAGATCAACGCCCAGACCCCCGATTCCGCCCGCTACGTCCATCTCGACGTCACCCAGGCTGATCAGTGGGAGGCGGCGGTGGCTACCGCGGTCAACGACTTCGGCACCCTCAACGTGCTGGTCAACAACGCCGGCACGGTCGCGCTCGGCATGATCGGTCAGTTCGATATGACCAAGTGGCAGAAGGTGATCGACGTCAACCTGACCGGGACTTTCCTCGGGATGCAGGCTTCGGTGGAGGCCATGAAGGCCGCCGGTGGTGGGTCGATCATCAACATCTCGTCCATCGAGGGTCTGCGTGGCGCGGTCATGGTGCACCCGTACGTGGCTTCGAAGTGGGCCGTGCGCGGTCTGACCAAATCGGCCGCGCTGGAGCTCGGCGCGCACAACATCCGGGTCAACTCGGTGCATCCGGGCTTCATCCGCACCCCGATGACCAAGCATTTTCCCGACAACATGCTGCGAATCCCGCTGGGCCGGCCGGGTCAGCCCGAGGAGGTCGCCACCTTCGTGGTGTTCCTGGCCAGTGACGAGTCCCGTTACTCCACCGGGGCCGAGTACGTCATGGACGGCGGCCTGACCAACGACGTCCCGCACAAATAGCCCGGGTCCGGCCTGCGTAGGGTCGGGCAGGTGAGCGTGCGGGCCGGGATCGTGGTGACGGGGACCGAGGTTCTGACCGGACGGGTCCGGGACCAGAACGGACCGTGGCTGGCGGACCGGCTGCTGGAGTTGGGCGTGGAACTGGCCCACCTCACGCAGTGCGGTGATCGTCGCGCCGACATCGAGGCTCAGCTGCGGTTCCTCGCGCAACAGCGGGTCGACCTGATCATCACCAGCGGCGGTCTGGGCCCCACCGCCGATGACATGACCGTCGAGGTGGTGTCACGTTTCTGCGGTCGGGAACTGGTTCTCGACGACAGCCTGGAACGCACGATCAACGACATCGTGACCACCCTGATGACCCGTTTCCCCGACGTCGACGCCGCGGCCCTACGGGCGGCCAACCGTAAGCAGGCGCTGATCCCTGCCGGTGCGCAGATCCTCGCCCCGGTGGGCACGGCGCCGGGGGTGGTGGTTCCCGGCACCCCGACCGTCGTGGTGCTACCCGGCCCGCCGCGCGAACTCCAACCGATGTGGCAGGTGGCGGTCAACACCGACGCCGTGCAAGCCGCCATCGCCGGTCGGACCCGCTACGAACAGCACACCGTGCGAATGTTCGGGCTGCCCGAGTCGGGACTGGCCGAGACCCTGCGCGACGCCGAGCGCTGCATCGACGATTTCGGTCATCTGGAGATCACCACGTGCCTGCGCCGGGGGGAACTCGAGGTCGTCACCCGTTTCGAGCCCCAGCACCTGGCGACCTACCACCAGCTGCTGTCGGCGCTCCAGCAACGGCACGGTCGTGAAATCTTCTCCACCGACGGCGCCCTGGTCGACGACCAGGTTGCCGGACTGCTGGCCGGTCGCCGAATCGCCACGGCCGAGTCGTGCACCGCCGGTCTGGTGGCCGCACGGCTGACCGAGCGCCCCGGCGCGTCGGCGTACTTGGCGGGCTCGGTGGTGGCCTATTCCAACAGCGCCAAGGTAGATCTGCTCGGAGTGGACGCCGCCCTGATCGACCAGCACGGTGCGGTGTCGGAGCCGGTCGCCGAGCAGATGGCACGCGGCGTGCTGGAGCGGTTCGACGCCGACACCGCAGTCGCGGTCACCGGTATCGCCGGCCCAGGCGGCGGCACCGAGGCCAAACCGGTGGGAACCGTGTGCTTCTCGGTGGCACTGCGCACCGGTCACGGCGACGACGGCGACACCGTGCACCTGACACGCACGACCCAGCTGCCCGGCAATCGGTCTGACGTCCGGGAGCGCTCGACCACCGTGGCCCTGCATCTGCTACGCAGGGCGCTGCTCGCCAACGGCTAGAGTGGCGCGGACACCACTTCGATACGGGAGATTCTGGCGATGACTGACACCGACGAGCGACAGACGGTCTCGGCGCTCGCCGAACAGACCGGGTGGCATCACCGGGTCGCCGACCGCAGCGACTACTTCGACAAGGGTGTGGTGCGCGTCCACCTGGTGTGGACCGGCAACACCGCGATCAGCGGCGGCACGCTGTACCACGACGACTTCATGCAGAGCTACAGCCGAGACCTGCCGACCGTGCGGGGCTGGCTGCAGCGCTGATCGTCAGCGGCGGTCCTCCAGGTCCCACTGCTCGGTCATGGCGGTCATGATGGCTTCCGCCTGCCCGAGTCCCCCGAGGTGGCTCTCGCCGGGCAGCGTGTAGAGCTCGGCGTCGGGCAGCAGGCTCACTACGTGCCGGCCGTGCGCGAACGGCACGATGTGGTCGGCGTCGCCGTGCCACCACCGCACCGGTACCTTGACCTCGTCGAGCCGGAACCCCCAGTCGCGGGCGAACACGACAACGTCGGCGAAGGGCGCTGCCAGCTGTCTGCGGCTGCCGTTGAGCAGATCATCGAGGAACATCGCCTTGAACTCCGGACGGGCCAGCAACCGCCGGTCACCCTCGGGGGAGACGGACGCGTAGAGACCGAGCACCGGTTCGGCGACAGGCTTGATCAACCGGATCAGGCCGGCCGCAACCAGGCTCAGCGGGGTGCCGAGGTGTTCGAGCAGCGGGGCCGCGGGCAGGCCGACGTTGCCCATGAGGCCGCCTCCGATGGCGTCCGAGCCCCGCGTCGGCGCGACGCCACCGAGCACCCCGACGGCGGTGACACGGTCGGGCATCACCGCAGCGCAGGCCAACGTGTACGGGCCGCCGCCGGACAGGCCGATGATCTGCATCCTGGCGATACCCAGAGTGTCGGCGACGACGCGCAGGTCGTGGGCGAAGTCGATGACCCGGTGGTACTCGTGCGGCGACGAGGACCCGATGCCCGGCCGGTCGACGCCGATCAGCCTGATGCCGTTTTTCTCGGCGAACACCCGCGCCTCGACCGGGATCTGGCGGCGCGCGCCGGGGGTGCCGTGCAGCCAGAAGATGGCCCGGCCCTGCGGGTCACCGAACTCGGCGAACCCGAGTTGGCGGTCCTCGTCGACCAGGACCTTGCCTTCGAGCTTGGGACGGGCGATGTCAAGGGCCATGCGCGACAGTCTCGCACGTGCCCCCGGGCTGCCGGACCCGGTCCCGGCAAACTCCACCGGATGACGGTCCGGCGGCCCCGGCATCAGCCGACCGCGGCCGAGTAGGCCACGCCACCCAGGAACAGGGTCAGCAGGCACAGTGCAAGGGTGCCGGCCGCGAACGGCCATCCGGGCTGGGCGCGAACCAGCTGGATCACCGTGATCACCAGGCCGGTGAGCCCGATCGCCCCGGCGACCAGCAGCGCGGTGAATACCGCGTTGACGGCTCCGGTGACACTGCACGTCTCGGGCGGACAGTGGTCGAGGAATGCCAGCAGGAACAGCCCCAGGACCGCCGACACGGCACCGATCAGGACTGTCAGCACCAGGAGCGCGATCGAGATCCCGATATCGGTGCCGGAGCGGCGCGGTTTCTCCGGAACCGGGTACCAGGAGTAACCCATGGCGCTCATGAGACCGTGTCCGGTGTCCGGCGCGGGACGGCTTCTCGTCTGCGCGCTGTCATCTCGTCGGTGAGGTACAACGCGATCAAGATATCGGCGAACGTGATGAGCAGGCCCCACCAGTACATCCAGCGCACCGTCGGATCCGGCTGGATGGTGAAGTAGATGAACAGGAAAATCGGTCCGATGATGCCGAAGACGAACGTCATCGCCTGAAGACGCAGGTAGAGCAGCAGCGTGGACATCGGCGAAAGTCTCCCGCGCCGGCCCGCACGCGTCAACGGCGGCGGCCACCGCAATCTCGGGGCGTCACCGCCGGAATCGATCTAGGGTGACCTCAGCACCCAATCTTCTCGGGAGATGAGGAAACCGACTCTCATGCGCCGTACCGTGCGGACCGTCTTCGTTGCCGTTAGCCTGGCACTCTTTTCGGCCTCCGCGATGCTCGGTCCCGCCGTCGCCGCCGCGCAGGGCTCGCTGGTTCCGTTGTCGCAGAAACTGCGTCGATGCGATTTCAGCGAAAACCCCTATCAGGGGGCCAGCGACTTCGGACGGGTGATCAGCCATCTGCGCACCGAGGGCGGCAGTGTGGTCGCCGATGTCCAGATGGCCACCGGGAAACCGAATATGGCCTACGACGTCCGACTCATCCAGGTGCCGCGCGGGCTCTCCTGCGCGCCCGGCGACCCGGGTGTGGCCGGGGCGGTGTTGATCACCGACGTGGTGGGCGGCGGTGCGGTGACGGTGCGGGCGCCGATCGCGCAGGGCGCCACCGGAGCGTGGGTGTCGGTCACCCGACCCAGCGCGTTCTCACAGCATCCCGAGGAGTTCTACACCACCGACTTCCTGTTCCGGCTGTAGCCGCGGCGATCGTCAGGCCGCCACCACGATGGTGAGGTGGCGGTCGGCACGTTCGATCCGCATTCCGGCGCGACGCGCGATGGCGGCTACCCCGGCGGCGTCGGTCGGCTCGGATCGCGTGGTTGCCAGCACGCGAGCCAGCCGACCCTTGTGGGCTTTGTTGAAGTGACTCACCGTGGTGCGCCGCCCATCGTCGCGCTCGGCCACCACGCTGACGGTGACCGCCTCGGCGAGTCGGCCCAGCGTGGCATAAGACCCGGATCGTAGGTCCACCACCAGCTGCTCGGCGGCCGCGTCGCTCAGGACAGGCTCCAGCACCGGGCGCCAGCGCATCGCAAGGCCGGGCCGCCCCGGAATCTTCGATGTCGCCGACAGGCGGTAGGCCGGAATCGCGTCCTCGGCCCGCAGCAGCCCGAACAGCGCCGACCCGACAGCCAGCCGCGAGGCGGCCCGCGCAGCAGCGGCGCCGCGCAACGATGTCACGTCCAGCGCGTCGTAGAGCACGCCGGTGTAGCGCTGAATGGCCGGCAGGGTCGGCGCGGTGGCCAACGCGGCGTTGCGGTCGATCTCGGCATCCTGCGACGCGGAGATCCCCAAGGCCCGGCGGCTGGCATCGCGGTCTGCCGCCAAGGCGACGAGTTCGTCGACCAGTTCCCGGCGTAGGCCGTTGAGCGCTGGGGCCGCGAGTTCTTCCAGGCGCAACGGGGTTGGGTCACCACCGGGGCGCTTGGTCTCCGACGGGGGCAGCAGCACCATCACGGCAGAGACGCTAGCGCGCGCCGGACGCGCACCGGCAACCGCTTACAGCGGAGCGCCCGGAGCCGGCGGCGGAGGGGGAGGGGCCTCGTGGCCCGCCAGCACAACTGGCGCACCGGGCGGTGGGGGTGGCTGCGGGGCCGGTGGTGGCGGCGCCATCGGATCCATCGGTGGCGGCCCCAACGGCGGTGCGGGCAGCGGTGGGGCCAGCACCGGGTCCGGGGCCGGGGGCACGTGCGCCGGCATCGGAAGGAACATGTGCTTGGTGAACTGGTCTTGGTAGGCGCCGCCGCCGCCGATCTTCACTCCGCCACCCTCACCGGAGGACACCGGGGTGCCGTCGGGCAACGTCACAGCAGTGTGACCGCTGTTCCACCCGACCACCAGGGCGCCGGGCTCACTTCCGTATTGGAACCCACGGGCCAGCAGTGCACTTTCGATGTTCCCGGTGTGAAACCGGTCACCGTAAACCGGGCGGCCGGTCGCAGCGTTGGTCACCCAGGACACCAGGCCGGAGCAGTCCGTACCCGCCGGCGAGTCACCGCCGACCACGTACGGAGTCCCCGACACCTGATTGACAAGCGTCAAGAGAGTCGCGAGAGCAAACATGCGGACGGACGTTAACAGCGGGTCTCTAAAACCCCAAAATCTGTGACCACGACCACAATACATCCGAATGTGACATGAGCGTCACGAAAACGGTTGCCTGTCCGTCAAATTGGGGTGTGCCACCAGCGTGCCGGCACGGATGAACTTGACAGATCGGACGTGCCAACCAAGATCACCGAATATTGTTTGCTTACAACATATTTCGTCCCACGGGCGCGACTAAAACCGCGGTCATACCTACCCGAGTCAGACGCCGGCGAGTAGAAGGGGGATGCGCTGCTCGGCGTCGGTCAGCGAGCCATGCTGCCCGACCAACGACGATTCGATCGGTTCGGCCGTCGTGCGCAGGACGCCGGCCGAACCGCGTGCCGCTGCAACCACATCACCGATGCGCGCCAGCACATCGTCGCTCACCCGCGGGCCGAACCACCCCGCCGCCACGGCCTCGTCTTTGGCCACCACCCAGGCGCGTGCCCCCACCACCGTCCGCCAGGTCTGCAACACGTCATCGAGTGCTCCGTCGCGGACGTAGACGTGGCGAGCGCGCACCTCACCCCCGAGTGCGGCCACCCCGTCGAGGAGCTCAGCGGTGTGGTCGGTATCGATCGTCTGGTCAGGATCGAGGCTGATCATCCCATGGTCGGCGACCACCGCCAGCAGCCCACCGGCGGGCAGGTTGTCGACCACCGTCTCCACCAGCCTGTCGACCTGGCGCAACTGGAAGCGCCACGCCGGCGAACCTGGACCGTGCAGGTGCCCGACCAGATCCAGGTCGGCGTGATAGCCGTAGCAGAAGCCGCGTTCGGCGACGGCCGAGGACACCGTGGCCGCCAGATCACCGAGTGCGTGCACTCCGATATAGCGTCCGCCGCGCAGCACCGCGCGGGTCAGACCCGATCCGCTGAACTGTGCCCCGGAGACCACACTGACAGTCATACCGGCTGAGGTCGCACGTTCGAACACGGTGGGCCGCGGCTGGATTCGCTCGGGTACCGCCGCGGAGCGCAGATCCTCACCCCAAGGATGGGGACGCCAGCGCAGCGCGTTGATCAGGCCGATGTCGGGCAGCAGAAACGACATTCCGACCATGCCGTGCTCACCGGAGCGGCATCCGGTGCCGACGGCTGCCAAGCCCGCAGCGGTGGTGGACGGAAAACCCACCTGCAACGTCTGCCGGTGCATGCCGGACAGTACGGGTGCGTCGGCGCGGTGACGATCGAGCAGTTCGGCGCCCAAGCCGTCGATCAGCAGCACACACGCGCCGGCCACGTCGGCGGGTAGCTGCAGTGGCGACTCGAAGCCCTCGACGCCCATCGCGGTGAGCACCGCCGGCGCGACGTCGGCGAGGTGAGGCAGGTCCGGGTCGAGCCGCGGCAGGTCCACGGTGTCAGAACTGCGGAAGCCGGACCACCTGCACGAAGAACTCGTCGATCTGGCGCACCGCGTTCATGAACTGATCGAGATCGACCGGTTTGGTGACATAGGCATTGGCGTGCAGCTTGTAGCTGCGCAGGATGTCCTCTTCGGCCGACGACGTCGTGAGCACCACGACCGGGATGTGGCTGAGGTCAGGGTCGGACTTGATCGTCTCGAGCAGCTGACGCCCGTCGTACTTGGGCAGGTTCAAATCCAGCAGGATCAGATCCGGCGTCGGAGCATCTCCGTACGGGCCGCGGCGGTACAGGAAGTCCAATCCCTCCTCGCCGTCGTGCGCGACGTGCAACGTGTTTTTGATCTTGTTGTGTTCGAAGGCTTCTCGGGTGATCAGCTCGTCACCCGGATCGTCTTCGATGAGCAACACGTCAATGGCGCGTTCAGCGGGGGTCATGACGTCGATCCTTCCAAAACGGGAGCCGCGGTGTCTTCCACTGCGACGGGCAACGTGAACTCAAAGCGTGTCCCCCCGGTGTAACGGTTGTCAATCCAGATGGTTCCGCCGTGGTGTTCGACGATCTTCTTGCACAGCGCCAGGCCGATCCCGGTGCCGCTGTATGCGTCGCGACCGTGTAGCCGCTGGAAGATCACGAACACCTTGTCGCTGAACTCCGGAGCTATACCGATACCGTTGTCCGCCAACGAGATCGACCAGTTCTGATGGTCGGAATCGGCGTCACATCTGATGGTGACCCGAGGAGCGACGTCGGGCTGGCGGAACTTGACCGCGTTACCGATCAGGTTCTGCCACAGCATCGCCAGCAGCGTCGGATCACCCTTGACCGTGGGCAGCCCCTGGGCCGGCCGTTCGATCACCGCACCGGATTCCTCGATCGAGGTGGCCAGGTTACCCAGCGCAGCGTCCAGCGCCGCGTCAAGGTCGACGTCGGTTTCGGTGGCGTTGAGCCGGCCCACCCTGGAGAACGTCAGCAGGTCGTTGATCAACACCTGCATTCGCTTGGCCCCGTCGACGGCGAAACCGATGTACTCGGCGCCGCGTTCGTCGAGTTGATCGCCGTAGCGCTTCTCCAGCAGCTGACAGAAAGACGCCACCTTGCGTAGCGGCTCCTGCAGATCGTGGGAAGCCACGTAGGCGAACTGCTCGAGTTCGGCGTTGGACCGGCGCAGTTCCTCGGCGTGTTCATCCAGCGCAGCTGTCGCCGCCTGCGAGGCTTCGAGTTCGTCGACGATGCGCTGACGCATGTTCTCCACGTCGTTGGCGATGGCGCGGATGTCTCTGGGGCCCTGCGGAAGGATCTGCTCGTTGAAGTGACCTTCGGCCACTCGACGGCAGGCCGCCGCGACCGCGGTGAGCGGCCGAACCAGCGCTTGGCGAAGCAACAGCGCCAGCAGCACCATCGTCACCAGAAACGCCGCCAGCATCGCCAGCAGCACCACGTTGCGCCAGGCCCGGATGCTGTCGAGCTCGGCGATGCCGGCATCACGCGCCTGCTCCAGGCGGTCATTCTGGATCTCGAAAAGGCCACGCAGCCGGTCGAACTCACTCTTGCCGATCGCATTGAGATCCGGGGAGATGACCGCGGGCCGGCCAGGTTGCACCGTGGCGATCGCGGGCTCGGCGAATTCGGTTCGCCACGTCGCCGCGGCCTGTTCGATGGCGTCGAGGTCCTCGAGGAGGTCCGGTCGATTCTGTTCCAGCAAGCGCAGTTCCACCGAGGTCTCGGCTTCGGCCTGTCGACCGTCGCCGTACGGGGCCAGGAACTGCTCGTCGGCCGAGATCAGGTACCCGCGCACCGCGGTCTCCTGGTCCCGCAACGCCGCTTGCAGCTGATACGCCGCGACCCGCGACGGAGCGATCTGATTGATGATCTGACTCGACACCTGCTCGGTGCGGTTGAGCAGCACCGCCACCACCACCGCGCCGGCGAGGACGACGACGGCAAGAACAGCCAAGATCATGTTCTGCCAACCCTGAACGGTCAGCCTCGGCCCCCCGGCGGGCCGTGGTTGCGGCCGGGTCATCGCTGCGGCACCCGCTCGACCCGGACGACGGCGATATCGTCACCGATGCCGCCCTGCGGCTGGGCACGATCTTCGACCGCGTTGATGAGCGCGTCGACGAACGCCCGGCCCGGCAGCGCGGCCAGCGATTGCGCCAGCTCCAGGAGTCCCGACTCACCCAGGCGTTCGTTTCCGCGCCCGATGTGCCCTTCGAACAAGCCGTCGGTCAGCAACACCAACCCTTTGCCGTCGGGGAGCTCCACCTGCGCGGGAGCCCATTCGCCGGCCTGCAGACCCAACGCGGGTCCACCGGGCGGTTCCACCCACTCCACGGTTCCGCCGCCGTGCAGCAGCATGCCCGGATGCCCGGCCCGGACCGCGGTGATCACCGGACCTTCCGGCGGGATGGCCAAGCTGAGGACGGTGGCGAAGATCCCCTTACCGGCCCGTTCGGCGCGCAGAATCCGTTCCAGTTGCCGCATCCGCTCCGCGCCGCGCAGCCCGGCGAAGGTCAACGTCCGCCACGCGATCCGCAGCGCCACCCCCAGAGCAGCCTCGTCAGGGCCGTGGCCGGCGACGTCGCCGATCATCACGTGCACCGTACGATCCGGGGTCTGCACGAAGTCATAGAAGTCGCCACCGAGCAGGGCGTTGGCGCGGCTGGGCCGGTACTGGCTGACGATGTCCACGCCGGGGTTGTCCAGCAGCAGCGGCGAGGGCAGCAGACCCCGCTCCAACCGCGCGTTCTCCCGCTCGCGCAGCTGCGTGGCGTGCAGATCCACCGCGGTCAGCTCGGCGCGTTTGCGCTCGATCGCGTAGAGCACCGCGCGGCGCAGCGTGTCGGGATCGACGCGGTCTTTGACCAGATAGTCCTGGGCTCCCGAGCCGACCGCCACCGACGCGAAGTGCTCGTCGTTGAGCCCGGTCAACACCACCACCGGAATGGTGGCGTCCATTCCCGCGATGCGGGCGAGGCCGTCCATGCCGTCGATGTCGTGCAGGTGCAGATCCAGCAGCACACAGTCAGGGCGGCCGCCTGCGATGAGCGCCTCGGCCTCGCCCATGGACTGCGCCCACCGCACCGTGATGTCGACGCCGGTGTCGGCGATGAGTTCCTCGACCAGGATCGCGTCCGCGCGGTCGTCCTCTACCAGCAGCAACGACAGCGTGTCGCTGTCATGCAGGACGCTCATGGCCCCTGGCTCTTTCGTTGGCACGCTCACCGGCGGGCCGATCTGTTCGATTGACAATTTCTTGAGAATACCCGGGGCAGGTGGTTCGCGGACAACCGCGCCGATGCGGCGTTGCGGACCCGGGCCACCGGTGCCGGCGCTGATAATCTGCCTGCGTTCGCCGCCGGTGAGCTCGGGGTCTGGCTTTCGCACATCGCCCCCGGCCGCGGCGTGGCAAAGGCACACAGCAACCCGATCCGACGAAATGAGTGGCGTGCGCAGCGGAGAGATCAAGGCCTTGTCCGGCCTGCGCATCGTCGCCGCAGTATGGGTGGTGCTGTTCCATTTCCGGCCGATGTTGGCCGCGGCGGCGCCCGAATTCAGTAGTGCACTCGCGCCCATCCTCGACGCCGGCGCGCAGGGCGTCGATCTGTTCTTCATCCTCAGCGGTTTCGTTCTGACCTGGAACTACCTGGACCGTATGGGCCAGACATGGTCCACCAGGGCGACACTGCGTTTTCTGTGGCTGCGGCTTGCGCGGGTGTGGCCGGTGTATCTGGTGACGATGCATCTGGCTGCGGCGTGGATTGTTTTCACGCTCTACGTCGGTCGTGTTCCCGCCGAGCCCGAGGTGGTGCAGTCTCTCAACGCCACCAGTTGGTGGCGTCAGGTTCTGCTGGTCCAGCTGTGGTTCGAGCCCTACTTCGACGGGACGAGCTGGGACGGCCCGGCGTGGTCGATCAGTGCCGAGTGGCTGGCGTATTTGCTGTTCGGCGGGTTGATCCTGGTGGTGTTCCGCATCGCGGCGGTGACCCGGGCGCGGGCGTTGATGTGGTTGGCGGTCGCGGCCTCGATGCCGCCGATCTTGTTGCTGTTGGCCAGCGGGTTGTTCTACACGCCGTGGAGTTGGCTGCCCCGCATCGTGATGCAGTTCCTGGCAGGCGCGTTGGCCTGCGCCGCAGTGCGCAAGCTGCAACTGTCGGAGCGCTCGCGACGGGTGGCAGGCGTCACCTCGCTGGGGATCGGCGCGGCGATCATCGGCGGGCTGTACCTGCTCGATGCCCATCCACCCGGGAACATCTACGACGCCGGCGGTCTGGTCGACGTCCTGTTTGTGCCGTTCGTGATCGCGGTGGCCATCGGTGCGGGAACGCTGCCGGCCTTGTTGTCGATCAGACCCATGGTCTATCTCGGGCACATCTCGTTCAGCCTGTACATGCTGCACGAGATCGTGCACACCGCGTGGAATTGGGCAGTGCAGCAGTTCGACATCACGCTGACGCCCAGCTGGTCGGCGAAGATGATCGTCGTGGGCCTGATCGTGGTGGCGGGTCTGGGCGCGGCGTGGCTCTACCACTTCGTCGAGGAGCCCGCTCGGCGGTGGATGCGGCGGATGGTCGCCCCGCACGACCCGCACCGGACCCAGATGGCCGAGCCGCCGCCGGGCAGACTGCAGCCGGTGGCGCGCGCCGGATAACGATCGCGGGGCGCTGCGGCGCGTCGCGGCCGACGACTACGCCGACGAACTACGCTGGTCCGGTGAGTCGGCTGTGCACCTTCCTGCTCGCTGCCGCAGTACTTTTCGGCAGCACCTATGTCCCGCTGCCCGCGGCGCAGCAGCCGCAGGTGCGGCACCTCAACTTCATCGCCAACAGCGTGACGGTGATCGGCGACTCCTACACCACGGGCAGCGACCAGGGCGGCAACGGACCCAGGTCGTGGGCGCCGCAGGTGTGGCGCGAGCTATCGGCGCGTGGCATCGCGGTGAGGCCGACGGTGGCCGCCGAAGGCGGCGCGGGTTATTGCACCCGCGGCAACCGGGGCAGCGTCTTCGAGGATCTGACGGTGCGCTCGGTCAAGCCCGGCGATGCGCTGGTGGTGTTCTACGGATCCCGCAACGACATGCCCGTCGACCCGACCCGGTTGTCCATCGCGATGTACGGCACGCTGAAGTTGGCTCGCCAGATCGCGCGCTCGGCCAAACTTCTGGTGATCGGACCGCCCTGGCCGACGGAAACCCCGCCACCGGAGATCCTGCGGATCCGCGATGTGCTGTCTTATCAGGCCGAACTGGCCGGAGCGACATTTGTCGACCCGATAGCCGCGCGCTGGTTCGCCGGCCGATCGGAACTGATCGGCAAAGACGGCGTGCACCCCACCGATGCGGGTCACGCCTACATGGCCGCCAAGATCGCCCCGCTGATCGGTGCCCAGCTCAACCCGTATTGAGGCTACGGTGATCCGATGGTGATCCGATGATCCGCAACGTGGTCCTGGCCAAGCTCACATCCGGTTACGACGCCGCCGAAGTGGCCAGCATCCAGCAGGGGTTGCGCGAGCTCAACTGTCCGGGGACCGTGCGCGTGACCGTGGGCACCGACGCCGGGTTGCGGGACGGCAACTGGGATTTCGTGATCGTCGCCGATTTCGCCGATGTGGCGGCGTACCGCGGTTACGACGAGGATGCGGCGCACAATCAGCTGCGGGCGCGTCTGGCACCGATGGTCGAACAGATCGCGCGGGCCCAGTTCGCGGTCGACGACGACTGAGCCGTCACCGGGGGCGGGTGTAGCGCTGGGCGAAGCGTCGCAGGATCGTCATCGGCGCGCTGACCGGCCGTTGTCGGGCCGTCTCCTTGAGCGTCTCGGCGGTCTCGGGGGCGAAGTACCCGTGATCCTTGTACACGTCGACGCGGGTACACAGGCCGTCGACGTCGAGCTCGGGATGGAATTGCGTGGCATAGACGTTGGCGCCCACCCGGAACGCCTGAATCGGGCAGGCGGGGGAGCTGGCCAGGTGCGCGACACCCGCCGGCAGGCTGGCGGCAGCCTCCTTGTGACCCCCGAAGGCGTCGAAGTCATCGGGGAGCTCGGCGAAGACCGGGTCATTGCGTCCCTGTTCGGTCAGCGACACCCTGACCGGCCCGACCGGCTCGCTGTGCACCCGATCGATTGTGGCGCCGATGGCAGCTCCGACCGTACCGATGCCGTAGCAGCACCCCAGAAACGGGAAGTCGCGGTCGATCACGGCGTCGAGCAACCGCGCCAGTTCGGCCTCCACCCGCCGCTGTGTCAGGGTCTTGGCACGCTCATCGTCACTGACGTTGTAGGGACCGCCGCCCAGGATGATGCCCGACCAGTCCCGGAGGTCCACGTGGCCCAGCGGTTGGGTGGTGAGCGCGATCCGGTGCAACTGATGGTCGGCCAATGCGGCGAAGCGCCGCATCGCCCGGAATTCGTCGTCGGCCGCCGCATCTTCGTCGCGGATGGACAACAGCAGGAACGGCGCATCGGCCACGCCGTTAGGTTAGTCGCGGCCGGCCGGACTACGTTGTCGGTCAGTGAGAACGCTGATCGACTTCCGCGACGCCCGCGTCGTTGCCCTTCCCACCCCCGACGGGCTGCGGGTCGGCGTCCTGGTGGAAGGCCCGCAGGGCTGGGGCGAGTTCAGTGCGCCGCCCGATGCCGACGATGCACTCGCGGCGCGATGGCTGACAGCAGCTATGGAGCCGAGCACTGTGGGCTGGCCGGACGCGGTGCGTGGTCAGGTGCCGGTAGCTGCCGCGCGGGTCACGGTCGCCGCGCGTCCCGGGGCGCTCGACGCTGCGCTCGAGCGCGTGCACGCCGTCCATGACAATCTGCCGGCGGGGGCCCTGTTGCGCTGCTCGGTACAGGTCGCCGACGTCGACGCTGCTGTCGGGCTCATCGGCGAACTGGCGCGCACGATCCCCGCACTCGACATCGTCGAATTGACATCCGCCTCAGCGGTTTCGGCCGCCGCGCTGCGGTCTCGCAGCGCGGTCCCGGTCGCCGTCGAGGCCGATGTGCTGGCGCAGGCACCTCGGCCCGCTGAGATTGCCGACGCGGCGATACTGCGCAGCGGCCCGCTGGGCGGGGTGCGCCGCGCGTTGCGGCGCGCCGAAGCGATCGGGCTGCCCGCGCTGGTGAACCCGACAGGCCTGACCAGCGTGGGAATTGCCGGCGACATCGCGCTGGCGGCCGCCATGCCGCAGCTGCCCTACCCGTGCGGTCCGACCCCGAGGTGGCTGGCCGACGCCGACGTCGTCAGCCCATCTCGTTCGCTGACCGGGGAGGGCGGGTGGCTTCCGGCCGCCCCGACCCCGGCATCGCCGGACACCGACCGGCTGGGCCGCTACCAGGTCACCGACCCGAGCACGGTGGAGCGGTGGCAGGCGCTGCTGCAGCGCGCCGGCGAGGCACGCTAGCCACCCGGTGACCTCTGCTCAGTCCTGCTTGCTGATCAACCGTCCCAGCGCCGCGCGATCCGGTGCGAGCAGTTCGTCGATGCGCTCCTGATTGACATCGGCGACGATGATTTCGCCGACCTCCTGATACACGTCGCTGAAGATGCCGTGCGCCTTCATCTTGTCGGTTTGGTAGATGTTGTCCTCGGTCGGCGTCACGTAGTACACGATCACTGCCTTGAATCGGTGGATCAACCACAGGTGGATCAGGTCCATCAGCCGCTTCTGCCGCAGGTGTTCGGCGAAGGTGTTCTGGTCGCGGACGGTCAGGATGCTGCGGCCGTGTCGGTCCTTGATCGGGTCGACGACGACGTTGGCCAGCGGCTCCTCCCCGTCGCCGAGGATCTGCAAGTCGAGCACGTCGGAGCCGGCCCGCCGGGGACGCAACTGGACGTGCAGCTTCTCCGAGATCTGGTAGTGCTCGGCCCACAACGCCAGCCATTCCTCGAGCAGCTTCTTGGGCACCTCGGTCTGCACCAGGTGCTGATGCTGAGTGGAGCCCTTGCCCATCGACTTCGTGGTAGCCGTGCGCCCCGACGACGCTGCCAGTGCCGCGTCGCTGCGCGGACCTCCGACCAGCGTTTGCGGTGTGCGGTAAGGAGATTCGACCAACCGCATCTTGCGCTGCAGCCTGGCCAGCGCGAGCATACCTTCCTGGCGAAGCGAGGTCGCGAACTCTTCGGAGGCCACGCCGTCGACCTGGTGGCCGCCGTAGGTGATGAAGTTGAAGACGAACCCCATCTTGCCGAGTTCCTCGGGGAATGCCCGCATCTCCTCATCGGTCATTCCGGTGGTGTCCCAGTTGAACGACGGCGAAAGGTTGTAGGCCAACATCTTGTCCGGGTAGACGGCGTGGATGGCATCGGCGAACTGTTTGGCGTCGGCCAGATCGGCGGTCTTGGTCTCCATCCACAGGATGTCGGCGAACGGTGCGGCGGCCAACGACTTGGCGATCGCGTAGGGAATACCGCCGCGCACCTGGTAGTAGCCCTCGGGCGTCTTGGCCCGCTCGCAGTCCCAGGCCACGTCGGCGCCGAGTTCTTTGGCCTTCTCACGTGCGGTGTACAGCGGAGCGCGCTCGGCGAACGCGCGCCACTCGGCCACACTCATCGACGACGGCTCGCCTTCTCGGTCACGGAATTCCAGCAGCTCGGCGACCGCGCCACCGTAGGTGTTCAGCCCGGCATCCTGTTCCCACAGCTCGACGCATTTCGACTCGACCTTGTCGTAGGCCGCGTCGACCGAGGCCACCGCGCCATCCTTCCAGGTGCGCGCGGCGTCGTCGATCACCGCGACCAGACCCTGGCGCTGCAACCACGCCTCGGCCGCGGCGTACTCACCGTCGGGCAGCGCGTAGAGCAGGTGACCGTTGATCTCGCTGACACCCTGGTCGTAGAAGCGCCGCATCATGGCCAGGAAGCACGCCTTGTAGGGCGGGATCTTGAGGTTGGTGGCACCGAGCAGGAATGGTTGGTCCCGCTCATCGGCACGCCCGTCGATCAGGTTGGCCGCCTCGGCGTCGGTGCGCGCGACGATGATGCCGGGCACCCGCATCACGTCGAGCTGGAAACGCGCGGTGTTGAGCCGCTTGATCTGCTCGTCGGACGGGACGAGCACCTTGCCGCCCTGATGACCGCATTTTTTCGTCCCGGGACGCTGGTCCTCAATGTGGTAGCCCGGCACGCCGGCTTCGACAAAGCGCCGAATCAGGTTGCGTACGTGCGGATCACCACCGTGACCGGTGTCGGCGTCGGCGATGATGAACGGTCGGTAGTCGTACTCGGGAGTGGTCGCGCGTTGTTCGGGCGTCATCTGCTGGCGCAGGTAGTTCTGGTTGCGGTCGGCGGTCAGCAGCGCCCGGACCAGACCCGCGGCCTCCTCGGGCACCTGGCTGAGCGGATAGCTCGCCAGGTCCGGGCCGGGGTCCTCGGTGGTGGAGCCCTTCGCCGACGTGGCCCAGCCACCGAGGTAGATGCCCTCGATGCCCATGCGCTTCATCACCACGGCCTGGCCGGGGGAGTACGGCCCGAACGTGGTGATGGACTTCTTCTGCTCGAACAAGTTGCGCAGGTGCGGATAGAACGCGGTGGCGGCTTCGCGTGCCACTGCGTAGTCGACGGCGATGGTGCCGCGCTGCTCGGCGACCTGACGAGCGGTGTAGAGCCGAATCGTCCCGTCAAAACGCGGGCTGTCGAGGTAGCGCTGGGTCTCGGCGACATCGCGCTCGAAGGACGAATCGGACTGAAGGTCAGCTTCGGTGATGGCCATGCTTCACCCTACGGCGCGAGACCCGGCTAAACGGGCCATTTCTCCTGACGGTGGCCGGCGTCGAAGAACATCCACTCATAGCGCGCGGTCGTCACGAAGTGCGCTCGCGCGACGGCTTCCTCGTCGGAGGTCAGCGACGGGCCGATCCGGTCGGCCAGATGCAGCACCTCGGTGACGGTCGTGGCGAATTCGTCACCCCCGTAGCTGTCGATCCAGCGCTGGTAACGCGGATCGGTCGAACCCCGCTGTGCCAGTTCTGCGCCGACCTCGGCGTAGATCCAGTAGCACGGCAGCACCGTGGCCAGCCCGTCGGCGAAGCTGCCGTCGTAGGTGGTGGCCAGCAAGTAGCTGTTGTAGGCCTGGGTGGTCGGGCTGACCGGGATCCGGTCGACCTCCTGGGTGGACAGGCCCAGCGCCGGGAGCAACTCGCCGTGCAGCTCCAGTTCGACCTCGAAGACCTCGGCGGCGTGCCGGGCGAACATCGCCGTGTCGGCCAGCGTCGGCGCCTTGGCAGCGACGAGAGCCAGCGCGCGAGCGTAGGCCCTCAGGTAGTGCACATCCTGGGCGACATAGAACGCGAAAGAATCCGGTGCCAGGCTGCCGTCGGTGAGACCGGTGACGAACGGATGCGACACGATGGCGTCGAAGATCGGGGTGATCGCCGTCCATAGCTGCGTCGACCACGAATCGGCTCGGCCGGCTCCGATGCGGGGCACTGCGTTGGGCGCTGTCATGCCCGACATACTGCCAAGCGATGAGTTTGTCGTGTCGCCTCGGTCAGTATCGAGAGTTCACCACACACGAGCAAAGGTACTGCGATGACACGACCGAGCGCGCTGCCTCCGGTGGCCGACGCCGAAACCTGGCGCACAGCGCTGGCCGAGCTGCGAGCCCGGGAAAAGGCCGCCACCCGAGAGTTGGACGCGATCGCCGCGCAGCGGCGGCGGCTGCCCATGGTGGCGCTGCCCGACTACACGCTGATCGGCGCCGACGGACCGGTTCGGCTGGCCGACGTATTCGCCGGGCGCAGTCAGTTGATCGTCTACAACCATATGTGGACCGACGGCGCCGAATGGCAGTGCGGTGGCTGCACCGGGTTCACCTCACAGTTCACCCGACTGGAGTTCCTCGACAACTACGACGCCCGGTTCGTGATCGTGACCTCGGGGCCGATCGAGGAGGCGCTGGCTTACCGGGACAAGGTGGGCAACATGATGGATTGGTACTCCTCGGCGCAGAGCAGTTTCGCCGCCGATGTCGACGCCGCGCCCAACACCGGGTTTGCGGTCAACGTGTTCCTGCGTGATGGCGAGACGGTCTACCGGACCTGGCACACCAATGGCCGCGGCACCGAACAACTCAGTCACACCTTTGCGTTGATCGACATCTTGCCGTGGGGCCGGCAGGAGCAGTGGCAGGACGTACCGCCGGGCTGGCCGCAGCGGCCCACCTACTCGGGATGGCTGGATTCGCCTGACATCGCGCGCCAGTACGGCAACGGCCAGGCCTGAGCGGTCGGACCCCGGCGCGCCTGCGTGGGCTGGGGTTGGCAGACTGTGTCCATGGCACAGATAACGTTGCGTGGAAACCCGATCAATACCGTCGGCGAGCTGCCCGCTGTCGGCTCCCCGGCACCCGGCTTCACCCTCACCGGTACCGATCTCGGCTCGGTCAGCGCCGATCAGTTCCGCGACAAGCCGGTTCTGCTCAACATCTTCCCCTCGGTGGACACCCCGGTATGCGCGGCAAGCGTGCGCACGTTCAACGAGCGCGCTGCGTCCAGCGGTGTGTCGGTGCTGTGCGTGTCCAAGGACCTTCCGTTCGCGCAGAAGCGATTCTGCGGCGCCGAGGACATCGAGAACGTGACCACCGCGTCGGCGTTCCGGGACAGCTTCGGCGACGACTACGGCGTCACGATCGCTGACGGCCCGATGGCCGGTCTGCTGGCGCGTGCGGTCGTGGTGCTCGGCGCCGACGGCACCGTGACCTACACCGAGCTGGTGCCCGAGATCGGCCAGGAGCCTGACTACGACGCCGCACTGGCCGCGTTGAATTCCTGACCCAGCGTTGTGCGCACCCGGCAGCCGGCACCCTAGAGTGCCGGCCGCCGGCGTAGGTCACCGTTTCGTCCCGGTTGCGCAACTGTCCGGGCCGGCTCCTGCGACGACGTCAATACCTGTCTATGCCGTGGTGTAGAAGTGGTCATAGTGACAGTTGTTGTTTGAGTCCAGCGTCGGAGAGCCGCTGGCCGTCCGAAAGCGGTGGAAGTGCGATGCGACGCGTCCTTGTCCTGGTGATCGGTGTGGCGCTGCTGGTGGCAACGCCGGGCCTGGCAGCCGCCGACATCACGCGCTCGGCAACCAACCAGAAGGCGGTCGAGCTGGTCATCGCCCGGGCGATGTCCCAGCGCGGCGTGCCGTTCGCCTACGGAGGCGGTGGAGCATCCGGACCGAGTAAGGGCACCGTGGCCGCGCCCACTCCCGAAGAGCAACAAGAAGACACAGTGGCGCTGGGTGTGACGCCCGGCCTGGCTCTACCGCCGGTCACGGCAGCACCGCCGGCCGTGGCACCGGCTCCAGCGCCCCGCATCGAAGTGGTCGGCTTCGATGCTTCGGGACTCATGGTGTATGCCTACGCCGGCGCGGGCGTGAAGCTGCCCCGCTCCTCGGGCGAGCAGTACAAGGTCGGCCAGAAGGTGCTGCCGTCGATGGCGCTGCCCGGCGATCTCATCTTCTACGGACCGGAGGGCACCCAGAGCGTCGCGCTGTTCATCGGCAACGGACAGATGGTGGAGACCACCGACAAGGGCGTGGCGGTGTCAGCGGTGCGGACCAACAACATGACTCCCTATCTGGTTCGCATCATCGCCTGACGCCCGGGACTTGTTGACACATCAGCTTTTTGGCCTCCCACCGTAGACTGCGCTGATGGGCCTGTTGCAGATCGAGGAGTGCCTCGGGCCGGACGGCGGCATCGTGCTGCCACCCGGCGTCACGCTGATCTCGTTGATCGACCGAAACATCGCCCACGTCGGCGATACCGTCGCCTACCGGTACCTGGACTACACCGGTTCCTCCAGCACTCGTGAACTGACGTGGTACGAGCTCGGGATACGGATGCAGGCCATCGGTGCGCGCGTGCAACAGGTGGCCGAGCGCGCAGACCGGGTGGCGATCTTGGCACCACAGGGTCTCGATTACATCGCCGCGTTCTTCGCCGCGATCCGGGCCGGCACGATCGCCGTGCCCTTGTTCGCCCCCGAGTTGCCCGGTCACGCCGAGCGGCTCGACGTCGCCCTGCGCGACGCCCTCCCGCACGCAGTGCTGACCACTGCGGCGGCCCGCGACGCGGTGGTCGACTTCCTGGAGGCGATGCCGTCGTTCGAGGTGCCGCCGGTCCTGGCGGTCGACGAGATCCCCGATTCGGCGGCGGGAACGTTCACGCCTGTTCCCATCGGCATCGAAGACGTTTCGCATCTGCAGTACACCGGTGGCGCCACGCGGGCGCCGGTCGGTGTCGAGATCACCCACCGCGCGGTGGGCACCAATCTTCTGCAGATGATCCTGTCGATCGACCTGCTCGACCGAAATACCCACGGGGTCAGCTGGTTACCGCTGTACCACGACATGGGCCTGTCGATGATCGGGTTTCCCACGGTCTACGGCGGGCACACGACATTGATGTCGCCGACGGCATTCATCCGGCGGCCGCTGCGGTGGATCCAGGCGTTGTCGGACGGTTCGCGCACCGGGCGGGTGGTCACGGCTGCGCCGAACTTCGCCTACCAGTGGACCGCCGCACGCGGGCTGCCGGCCCCCGGCGCCGACATCGACCTGGCCAATGTGTCGCTGATCATCGGTTCTGAGCCGATCAGCATCGAGGCGATCGGCACCTTCACCGAGGCTTTCACCGCATTCGGGTTGCCGCCCACGGCATTCAAACCGTCGTACGGACTGGCCGAGGCCACCTTGTTCGTGTCCACCATCGGACCCGCGGAGCAGGCCAGGGTGCTCTACACCGACCGCGAGGCGCTCGGCCGCGGCCGGGCCGTCCCGGTCACCGCCGACGACCCCCGCGCCATCGGTCATGTTTCGTGCGGCCGGATCGCTCGCAGTCTGTGGTGCGTGATCGTCGATCCGGCCACCGGTTCGGAACAACCCGACGGGCAGGTCGGTGAACTCTGGCTTCAGGGTGACAACATCGGTCGCGGGTATTGGAACCGGCCCGAGGACACCCGGCACGCGTTCGGCGCCCGGCTGCGATCGCAGCTCCCCGAGCACAGTCACGGGGCCGGGGCCCGAGCGGACCAACAGTGGCTACGCACCGGTGATCTCGGCTTCTATCTCGATGGGGAGCTGTTCGTCACCGGTCGCATCGCCGACATGGTGCAGGCGCACGGGCGCCAGCACTACCCGCACGACATCGAAACCACTGCCGCGGAGGCCTCAGCGGTGGTGCGGCGCGGCTATGTGGCGGCATTCACCGTCGACGGCGACCGGCTGGTGGTTGTCGCCGAACGTGCGACCGGAACCGGCCGCGCCGATCCGGCGTCGGCCGCCGAGGCGATTCGCGCTGCCGTGCAGCAGCGACACGGCCTCGAGGTGGCCGAGGTGCGCATCGTGCCTGCGGGTTCGATTCCCCGCACCACGAGCGGAAAGCTGGCCCGCCACGCGTGCCGTAGCGACTTTCTCGGTGGCCTCTTCGACTGAGCGCGCTCAGGCCGGAACCGCGCCGGCCACCGTGAACATCAGCACCAACCCGGGAAGCAGGTTGGTCACCTGGTGGGCCACGATGCTGGCGTACAGATTGTCGGTGTAGAGCCGGGCCAGCGCGATCGGCACCGCCACCACGACCAGCAGCGGAGCCCGCGTCCACTCCAAGTGGGCCAGCGCGAACACCACGGTGCTGATCACCAGGGCGGCCCACCGACCCCACCGCCGGTCGATCGCCCCCCACAACAGACCGCGATAGAGGATTTCTTCGCACACCGGTGCCACGATCACGATCACGACGAAGACCAGCACCGCCGCGGGCCAGCTGCCCCGCAGGCCGCCGAAAACCTCACCGGCGGCGGAGTTGGCGTCCTGTCCCACGATCTGCACCCATAGCAGCGCTGCCGGAATGGTGAGGAACAAACCGCAGGCGCCGAACAGCAGGCCGATGGCCACCGCCCGTCCCGACCACTGCAGTCTGAGGTCTTGGCGTGGCCCGTTGCCGCGCACCCGGGTGATGACCACGGCCAGTGCGGCGGCCAGCACGGTCGGGCCGGCCACGACCAATGCCACCCCGGCAACGGAAAGGCCCGCGCCGAACTGCAGCGCCAGGAGCAATGAGGTCAGCAGGTAGACGGCCTCGACGACAAGAAACGCCCCCAGACCCCACCGATGCGGCATGCGTCAGGTGATGGTGACGAACGGGCTGATGACGTCGCGCACGAATTGCGTGATGTTGATGGTCGGGTTGCTGTCCGGGAAGCTCACGGTGGCCAGCACTTCGGCCCCGGCATCGGCGAAGTTCCCGTCGGCGCGGCCCTGGTGCGACGACGAGGTGACCAGGATGATCCCCGTAGCACCCGCTCGCTTGGCCAGCGGCACCGAGAACCGCGCATTCTGCACCGTGCTGTTGGCCCGATCCTCGACGATGATCCGATGCTCGGGCATGCCCAGCAGGCGCAGCATCTTGCGCATCTGGCCGGCTTCGGTGTTGCCGTTGCGGGGGTTTCCACCCGTCACGATCACCGGCGCTTCCGGAAAGATCTGCGCCACAGCCAATCCGGTGAGCACCCGGGTGTGCAGAATCGTGCGCATGGTGCCATCGGGTTTGAGACCGTAGCCGAGGATCACGATCGCCGGCTTCGAGAAGTCCTTGGCGACAATCGGAGACGCGGTCGCGGTCCGGGTCGGAGCCACCAGCATGGCACACGCCATCACAACAGCGGCGAGCACGGCGACGGTTCTCGGTCGAAGAGTCATCAAGGTGTTGATCGTCGCACGCGGCGCGATTATTACGGCGCGGTCTCAGACGGTCAACGATGCGTGTTCAACGGCGGTCCGCGTTGGCCGTGCGGGCACGAGCGTGGTCTGGTGGACAGTGATGTCAGCACACCGAATGATCTCCGGTCCGAAACTGCGTCGCCGCGCCGTCACCGCGGCAGCTTCGTGCTGTGCTGCGCTGCTGGTCGCACCACCGGCATGGGGCGCGCCGAACTCCGACAGTCGCGGCTACCTCGACTCGACCGCCCGCTGCGCAGCGCCCGATTCCGCAGTCGTCTTCGGGTACACCGAGACCTCGCGGATCGCGATCTGCGAGTCACCCGGCGGTGCTCTCACCTATCGCGGTGTGCGCGTGCGCGATGGTGCCAGACTCATCACCTCGGCGACCCGATCTGCCGACGGTGCCTTCACCGCCACGCGCAACGGCGTCGAGTACCTGGTGACCGCAAAGTCTCTGGTGATCAGCACCGGCGAGAAGGTGATCCGCGACGAGCCGATGCTCGATTTCCGCCGGGCGGGAGCATCGACGACGCCGGAGTCACCGGCGACCGCCACGACAACACCGACCACGACGGCCCCGACGACACCTCTGCCACCACCGTTGCCGGCCGAAGTGGGCGGTGGTGACCGCTGAATTGCGGCCGATTCACAGGTAAGGGTCGACCCACGCACTGATGATGCGCGCCGCGCGAGCTGCCTGGTTCTTCTCGGTGAGCAGGTGGTCGGCGCCCTCCAGCGAGATGAAGCTGCGTGGGTGCCGGGCCGCCTGGAAGATCGCGCTGGCGTTGTCGATGCCGACGGTGTTGTCGGTCGGCGAATGCATCACCAGCAACGCTCGGCGCAACGTGGCGATGAGGTCTTTCGCGTCGACCGCGCGCACGTCTTCGATGAAGTGGCGTTTGAGCGTCAGGGCCTTACCACCGATGGAAAACGGCGCTTCGCCCTCTTTTTCGATGCGGTCGATCAGCGCGTCGTAGTTTCGTTCCACATGGGCGGGATCGCACGGTGCCCCGATGCTGACCACTGCGGCCACCGTCGGGCATTCGTGGGCGGCCGCGATGGCAGCGGCGCCGCCGAAGGAATGACCCGCCAGGAGGCGGACCTCGCGGTCGGCTTCGTTCATGAACTGCACCGCTCGAACGGTGTCGGCGACCTTGTGGGAGAACGAACCGTCACCCCAGTCGCCTTCGGAGTCACCGAGGCCCAGATTGTCGAAGCGCAGCATGCCGATTCCCTCGGCAGCCAACTGCTTACAGATACGGCTGGCTGCCGGGGAGTCCTTGCTCAGGGTGAAACCGTGCGCGAAGACGCCCCATCCACGCACCAGGCCGTCGGGCACGTCCAACGATCCGGCCAGCATCGGCCCGGAACTACTCGGAAACGTCACGCGTTCAGCCACGCCGCCATCCTGTCACTGTCAGCGCACCGCGCCGTCCTGCACCCATTCCCGCAACGCTTTTCGGTCGAGTTTTCCGCTCGCCAATGTCGGAATGCGTTCACTGGCGGCAAGGATCCAGCGGGACGGGACCTTGTAGGACGACAGCAGCGTCGCGGTGCGCCGAGCCACGGCGGCCGTGTCGAGCTCACCGCCTATCGGCACCACGACCGCACACACCTCCTCGCCGCGTTCGGGGTGCTCGATACCCACCACCACGCACTGGGCCACATCGTGGAAACTCTCGATCACCGCCTCGACCTCCAGCGGCGAGACATTCGCACCCGAGGTCTTGATCAGGTCGGTGCTTCGACCGACGTAGAACAGTCGAGGGTCGCCGGGCTTTCGGTAGACCCGGTCACCGGTGTGGTACCAGCCGTCGACGTCGAACGTGTCGGATCGTTCCCGCTTGTTGTAGCCGGCCATCACTCCGATGCCGCGGACCCACAGTTCGCCGACGGTGCCGTCCTCGACCGGCGCGCCGGATTCGTCGACCACGACGATCTCGGTGTAGCCGAAGCCCCCGGCGGTTTCGGACATCGTCCGGTGCACCGGGAAGCCATCGGGCACATTGGTCATCGCGATGTCGACGGGGCCATCGCGTAGCAGCGGAGCCGACGACAGGTCCCGGGTGGCGAAGTCGGGATGAGCGCGCAACCGCTGGGTGAACGCCGGCCAACCCACCACCCCGGTCGCTCGCTCGGATTCGATCAGCTCCAACGCGACGCCGGGATCCAGACGCGGCAGCACCAGCAGGGTGACCGGCTCATGCAGGGCTCCGGTGACGGCGAGCACGCCGCCGATCCAGAAGAACGGCATCGCGCACAGGATGACCGGCGAGGCGTCGGACCCGGTGACGGCGCGGACCGCGGCGGGCCACGTCGAGGTCTGCCGCACCAGGGTGCCGTGGGTGTGCAGCACCCCCTTCGGATCCGCGGTGGATCCGGAGGTGTGCACCATGATCGTCAGATCGGCGGCGCTGACTTCGGCTTCCGCGCGGGCGAGAAGTCCCGCCCCGACGCGCTCGTCGGGGCGCGGGGCATCGGACCACCGTGGGCCGGCGCCGCCGGTGATCGCGATCGTCCGCAGGAACGGTGCCTCGGTCAGCATGAGCCGTGCCGGGCGCTGTCCGGCGAGGTCTGGCCAGGCCTGCTCGAAGAGCCCCGCGACATCGACGTTGAGGACCTGCACGGGGGCCACCATCAGGGCGACATCGGCGAGTCGGACCACCTTGGCCAGTTCCGCGGCGCGGTAGTGGGTGCTCAGCGGAACCACGATGGCCCCTATGCGCGAGGCCGCCAGCCACCAGGTCACCCATTCGGGCCCGTTGGGGAAGAACAACCCGACCCGGGTGCCCTTACCGACTCCTCGGGCCAGCAGCCAGCGGGCATGCTCAGCAGAACGCCGCTGGGCTTCGGCGTAGCTCAGCCGGCAGTCCGGGCTGACGACGTAGGTACGGTCGGGATGGTCGACGACGGCGCGCGTGAGCAGCGCGCCGACAGTCAGCGGGGCTTCGGGCACGCACCGATCCTGCCAAGCGCCGGCTGCCGACCCAGCAACCAGGCCAGCCCGCCACCTTCGCCACTACCGATGAGCTCGAGCTCTCCGAATGCTGCGGTGAGCTCGCCTCGGGCCGCACGAAAGCGCCCCGGAGCCGCCCCGACCTCGCTCAGCGCGCTCACCGCCAGCAGACCGGCGGGCGCCAGCCGGGTCAAGATCTCGTCATCGAGGCGCGCGTCCCGATACATGCTGACGACGATGACGTCCGCCGCAGGTCCCGGCGGTAGTCCGGCATCGAGGTCGGCGACGTCGAAACGGCAGCGCGATGCGCATCCGGCGAGCGCGGCCAGATCGCGTGCCTGGCCAAGCGCCTCGGGCGAGATGTCGTAGCCCCGGACACGCAGTCCGCGCCGCGCCAGCCACACCGCGGCCCCGCCGCGCCCACAGGCCAGGTCCAGCGCGGTACCGGCGCTGGGGAAGATGTCGGCGAATTCCCGGAATGCTGCGGGCAGCTTCGCCTCGCCCACATGCACCGGTCCGCGGTCGGCATACCGTTGATTCCAACGATGGCGGTCGGCGTCGCTCACAGGTCGTGCCCCGTCACCCTGATCCGGATCGGGCCGTGCCAGTCGAGGTCCGGGTCGACCGCTTCACCGCGTTGGGTGATCTGCACCTCGCCGCGTCGGGCCATCTGTGCAACGACCTCCCGAGTGCATTCCATCAGCTCGCGCCAATCGTCGCCGCCGACCAGTCGGGCGGCATCGGACGGACATAGGCTGCTGTGCGGGCCGCGGTGCTCGGCCAGCGCTCGGATGCCGGCCTCCAACCTGCGGCGGACGGCTCCGTCGGCCAGGGCGATGCGCGCGTCGGCGGCGCCGACGTCATCGTTGTCGATCACCCGCTGCAATTCGGCCCGCAGTCGATCACTCACCCATCCCAGTGAACGCCATCGCCCCGGTGTGTGCTCGGCCACACCCATCGCCCTGCGCCGGGCTGGGGGTTTACCGCTCCGCCAATAGGGCTAACAGAACTTGGTACTCACTGAATGAGGGTTCCGACGTGAGCCCCGGATAGGAGTTATGCCCGATGAAGATCTCCCAGATCCTCGCCAGCGCTGCTGTCGCCGGTGGTCTGGCGGTTGGTGCGGTCGGCGTTGCCGCCACGGCGGGCGCCCAGCCCGAGCCGTGGCCGCCGGTTCCCGGCCAGCCCGCCACCCCGGACCAGCAGCCCATGCACGGCGAACCGGCTCCGATGGAGTCGATGCAGCCGGCCGACTGGCAGCCCGCGCAGCAGCCGATGGAGTGGCAGCCGACCGAGCCCGTGACCTGGGCGCCCCCGCCACCCCCGCCGGCAGCTCCGCCGGCCGGCCCGAACACCGGTGAGCCGCCGGCCTGGGCCCCGCCGAAGCCGATCGATCCGGCCTGGGCTGCGGGCAACCCGCAGGTCTGGGATGAGGGCTGGAATCACTGGGGCGTCTGGATGGACGGCGTGTTCGTCCCCACGTTCTGATCAACACGTGCTGAGGCCCCCGCAGACGTTGCGCCTGCGGGGGCCTCTGCCGTGACGGTCGATCAGACGCCGAGCGTGCGCTGGATGTCGCCCTTCATCGCGTTGAGCTGGGAGGCCCAGTAGCCCCACCCGTGCGTGCCGTTGGCCGGGAAGTTGAAGACTCCGTTGTTACCGCCGGCAGCCTGATACTGCTTCTGGAACTCCTTGTTGCTGTTGAGCGTGATGGCTTCCAGCAGCTGGCCGGGAAAGTCGCCGCCCCCGCCGAGTTCGCCGGGACGCCCGGTGCCGCAGTACACCCAAACCCGGGTGCCGTTGGCGACCAGCTTGCCCACGTTCACGGTCGGGTCATTGCGTTTCCAGGCCGGCCCGCCGCCGGGGCCCCACATCGAGGTCGCACTGAATCCACCGGCATCGCGCATCGCGAAGCCGACCAGCGTGGGCCAGATGCCGTCGGAGAGGTTGAGGTAGCCCGACAACGACCCCGCGTAGCTGAACTGCCCGGGGTAGTAGGCGGCCAGGATCAAAGCGGAGCTCCCCGACATGGACAGACCGACGACGGCGTTGCCGGTGGGGGAGACGCCCTTGTTGGCCGCCAGATAGGCCGGCAACTCCGAGGTCAGGAACGTCTCCCACTGATAGTTGTAGGTCTGACCGTTACCCACTGCCGGTCCCTGCCAGTTGGTGTAGAAACTCGACATGCCTCCCACGGGCATCACCACCGACAAACCCGACTCGAAGTAGTCCTCGAACGCCGCGGTCTCGATGTCCCATCCGCTGTTGTCATCGCGGGCCCGCAGTCCATCGAGCAGGTAGACCGCCTTGGGTCCGCCGCCCTGGAACTTGACCGGGATGTCACGGCCCATCGCGGCCGACGGCACCATCAGTGTCTCCACCGGAAGGCCAGGTCGCGAGTACGCACCTGCGGTGCCGGACCCGCCGACGACTGCCACCAGGCCGGGTAGCAGCAAGGCTGCCGCCATCCCGGCCAGCAGCCGTCGACCGAGCGTTGGCAGTCCCTTCCGCCGGAACTCATGCATTCGTTTCATCGTGTGTCCTCTTCCGGCACAGCGCACAGCCGTGCCCCTCGGGGATTCGTGACGCCGATTGCGTCGGAGCGGTTGCTTCGCATCCGTTAGTTCGTCATGTGACGATTCGGCGTTACGCCGCGTCGGATATCGCAGGGGGTTGGCTTCGATAACCTCAGGCACATGAAGCGGCCTCGTGTGCTGATCATCGGCGGAGGGTTCGGCGGGCTGTTCTGCGCCCGCAGGCTCAGACGGGCCGACGTCGACGTCACGCTGCTCGATCGCGCCGCCGGGCACCTGTTCCAGCCGCTGCTGTACCAATGCGCCACCGGGACGTTGAGCATCGGTCACATCAGCCGTCCGTTACGCGAGCAATTCGCCGGCCAGGCCAACGTCAGAACCCTGCTCGGCGAGGCCATCGGGCTCGACCCGGCCACTCGCCGGGTGACCGCTCTGCGCCCCGATGCGACAACCTTCACCGTCGACTACGACGTGCTGGTGATCGCCGCGGGGATGCAGCAGTCATATCTGGGTAATGAGCACTTCGCCCAGTGGGCGCCGGGTATGAAGACACTCGACGACGCCCTCAACATCCGGCAGCGGCTGTTCACCGCGTTCGAGATCGCCGAGACGTTGCCGCCGGGTTCCGAGCGCGATGGGTGGCTGACCTTCGCAGTGGCCGGAGGCGGACCGACCGGTGTTGAGGTGGCGGGCCAGATCCGGGAGATGGCCACACGCACACTGGCCAACGAATTTCACAGCATCGAGCCCGAGGACGCGCGGGTCTTGCTCTTCGACGGGGGCTCGCGGGTGCTCAAGACCTTTGCACCGCAACTGTCGGACAAGGCCGCCGGCGCCTTGACCGATCTCGGCGTCGAACTGCTGCTCGGGGTGCGTGTCACCGACGTGCGCCAGGAGGGCGTCACGGTCACACCGAAGTCCGGCGGTGCGAGCCGGCAGTACTGCGCCCGGACGGTGTTGTGGACTGCCGGAGTGGAGGCCGTTCCATTCGCCCGCCACGTCGCCGAGGTGTTGGGCGCCGCGTCTGACCGAGCCGGACGAATCGGTGTCGAAGCTGACCTGTCGGTGCCCGGGCACCCGGAAATCTTCGTGATCGGCGATCTCGCCGGACGCGACCGGTTGCCCGGGGTCGCCGAGAACGCCATGCAGGGCGGCATGCACGCCGCGGCCTGTATCCGCCGCGATCTCACCGGCCGCCCCCGCAAGCCCTACCGGTACCGCGATCTCGGGTCAGCGGCCTACATCAGCCGGCGCAAGGCGCTGCTGCAGGTCGGGCCGATCAAAGTGGCCGGTGTCGTGGGCTGGCTGGCCTGGGGTTTCATTCATATTGCAGCTCTGACGGGGGTCAGCAACCGCGTCAGCACCATCGCGACATGGTTGGCCACCATTGCCCGGCCTACCCGCTATCACCGAGCGTTCATGCTCGGAGCAGCCGAGCACGAATCGCGCTACACATGGAGAAGTTGGGATCAGCCCGGTGTGAGGCCACCCCGACCCGGGCACACCCAAGGCATGACAGTTTCACCGCAAGATCTTCGCCGGCTGCTCGAAGCGGGACCGGATGCGACGCTGGTGCTCATCGAAGGCCGAACCAAGATACTGACCGCGGGCGGCCTGGACAGCGAGGCCAATCGCGGAGCGCTGGAGATCATTTCCCGGGCTGCGCTGCTCGAACGTACCGGGGGAGCGACACAGCTCAGCGACGCGGAATTGAGCACCCAGGCGACGGCGCTCGACACCGCGGTCTCCGAGCTCGGCGGATAACCCGCCGCCTCGTCGGTCTGACTGACCGGCCGGCGAGAATGTTACCGTAAGCACTTCAGTAAGCTGTCGCGCATGACTGGCCGCCTGACCCCTTTTCTGGTGCCCCACGAGGACGGGCTGATGCCCAACACCATCGCCCACGGCGGCTGGGGACCGACATTGGGCGGACAGGTGGTCGGGGGACTGTTGGCCCGGGCGGCAGAACATCAGATCGACGACCCCGAACTGCACCCGGCCCGGTTCACCGTCGAAATCCTGCGGCGGGTGGCCACCGCGCCGTTGCAGGTCAGCGCATGCGTCACGCGATCAGGTAGCCGAATGCGTTCGATCGATGCGCAGATGACCCAGCATGGTGAACTGGTGGCACGCGCCTCGGCACTGTGCCTGCGTCGCGGCGTGCAGCCGCAGGGTCGGTTCTTCAGCACCCCGGTCGATATGCCGCCGATGCCGCCCGAACCCGCGGAGTTCGATGATTCGTCACCGATGTTCATCACTGCCTTCGGCGGGGATTCCGTTGGCGCCGAGGGCATCCCGTGGCAGCATGATGGGCCGCGATACGCGTGGTTGCGCGAGGTGCGTGATCTGGTCGACGGTGAGTCGTTGACGCCGTTCATCCGGGCGGCCATGGCGGTGGACGTGACAAGCTCGTTGACCAACTTCGGCACTGCGGGCCTGGCTTTCATCAACGCCGACTACACCTTGACGCTGAGCCGGCTGCCGCGCGGGCCCTATATCGGCATGGCCGCGCTGACCCATTACAGCGCCGACGGTGTGGCCACCGGCAGCGCGACGCTCTTCGATGCCCAGGGTCCGATCGGCACCGGGGTGTCGGCTGCGATCGCCAACTTCAGCTTCAACCCCAACGGAAAGCTCGCCGATCGCCGAGCAGACGGTCGGCCGGCTCAGGACGCGTCGTCACCGGCCTGAGGCCAGCCACCTGTCGAGCACCCGTCGATCACGCTTCGTCGGCCGCCCGGCCCCGCGGTCTCGTACCGCCACCGGGGTCTGCGCGGTGGGTGGCGCCGGGGGAGTCCGGTCGCGGTAGCAGCTGACCGCGACGCCGGCTCCTACGCGCTTGGCGATCGGTTGCAGAACCTCGACCACACGGGTGTGCTCACCCACCCGGGCACGCACCTCGTCCCCGGTGACCACCGCGGTCGAGGGTTTGGCCACCCGTCCGTTGACGCGCACGTGCCCGCCGCGGCACGCGTCGGCGGCCTCGGGCCGGGTCTTGGTCAGCCGTACCGCCCACAGCCAGCGGTCCACCCGGATCGACTCCATCTGTCCATGATGGCGGCTGTTGGTGCAGTGCGTCAGGACAGTCGGGAGTCCAGGATGGCCAGCGCATTGTCCAGTGAGCGCTCGGGCAGTGGAGTGTCGTGCGATGCGGCGATCAGCACCCCGACGATCGCTCCGGCGAGCACACGTCGTTCGACGTCCTCGACGTGTTCGCCCAGCCGGATCTTCAGCGCGTCGGCGATCCGGTCGATCAGGTGGACGTACTCGGTGTAGATCAGCCCGCGCACCTCGGGAATGCCGTACATCATCTGCTCGCCGGCGATGACATCCTCGCGCTCGTCCGGTGACAGCGCACCGAACACCTGGGCCACGGCGTGCCGGTAGGCCGCGACGAAGTCCAGTTCGCGGGGAGCTTCGATGAACGCGGTGACGATCGGGCTGATCATGTCATTGCTGATCAGCACCGCTTCTTTGACACCGAAGTATCGGTAGAACGTCCGCGGGGAGACCTCGGCGGCGTCCGCGATCTGCTCGACGGTGGTGTTCGCGTACCCCCGCTCAGCAAAGAGCCGGAACGCGGCGCGCCGGATCGCCGTGCGAGTTCGGAGCTTTTTGCGTTCTCGCAGCCCTGGCGGCACGTCGCTGTCCGGCACCATTCCAGTGTCCCTCATGTCGGAAGGCAACTTCGGTGATCCGCCGGCGCCGACGGCATGAACTGCCAGATCCGCGACTGGTTTTTGCTACATCGGCATCGCAGGCGCGCTGATCGGTCGGGTCTGGTCGTCATGCAACCGGCTGGTCTGACCCGATTGCGGGGGCACGAGCCAGTCACGCACTAGGTTGGTCGACATGGAGCATCAACCGGGTGACTCGTTCGCCTGGCAAAGCGGTGACCACACGCCGGACCACCTGCACGACCAGCCCGATGACCCTGTTGCGGCTCGCGAACAGATGGAGCGACTGGTCGGCGCCATCATCGCCATCGGGTCCGACCTCGACGTCGAAAGGACGCTGCGCCGAGTCGTCGATGCGGCCAGAGAACTCAGCCAGGCCCGGTACGCGACGCTGGCGGTCCGCGGCGCCGACGGCGCCTATGCATCGCTCGTCGGTGACGGACTCGACGAGGACGCCGCCGGTGTGATCGGTGCACCACCGCCGGACCGGCAGCCGAGCGACAGCTTCCTCGAAGTGCCCATCGTGGTACGCGGTGCGGACTTCGGAACCCTGTTTCTCCGCGACGATCGGCCGGGTCGGCTGTTCACCGAAGCCCAGCAGAGTGCGGTGCGCGCGCTGGCGACGGCAGCGACGGCAGCCATCGACAACGCGCGATTGTTCGAGCGCGAGCGTGAGGGCGCGAGGTGGACGAAGGCCAGTCGCGAGATCACGACGGCCCTGCTGTCCGGTGACCCGCAACTGGGAACACTGCAATTGATCGTGAACCGGGCACTCGAGCTGGCCGACGCCGAGCAGGCGATTCTGCTGGTCCCGCGGGATTCAGAGACGCCGGGCGAGGTGACCACTCTGGTGGTGGCGGCCACAGCCGGCCGTTACTCGGCGGAGGTGATCGGTCGTCAGGTTCCGATGGACGGCTCGACAACCGGTGGTGTGGCGCGGCGCGGCCTACCGCTGATCACGGACTCGTTCCAGTACCCGATCGAAGGATTCACCGACGTCGGTGAACGATCGGCGATCGTGATGCCCTTGATCGCCGACGACCAGGTCCTCGGAGTCATCGCGGTTGCCCGGCGCATCCAGCAGACCCGATTCGACGAGGCTTACCTCGAACTGGTCAGCGACTTCGCGCGGCACGCAGCGATCGCGCTGGCACTGGCGGCAGGCCGCGAGCACGCACTCAATCAGGAACTCGCACAAGCCAATACCGTGGAAGATGCCGTCGTTGCCGCCGCGGAGCAGCTGCGCCGACTGTGGCGGGCCCGCCGCGTCCTGGCCGTCACGTTTCCCGCCCACGCTGCGCCGTCGCACGCGACGCCGAAGGTGGCGGTGGTCGGCGAGACAGTCGGCGAGTGGGACACCGTGCCGGCTCATATTCGCGCGGCGCTTCTGGAACTGCGCGACGCCGAGTTGTTGACCCCGTACACGTCGACCCCGGGCGCGGCCGGCATTGCGATCCAGCATCCCGACGGCGTGCTCGTCGTCTGGATCGAGCTGACCGAGCAGCGGCCGTTCACGCTCGAGGACCAGACCCTGTTGACGGTGCTCGCCGGGCGTCTGAGCCAGGGGTTGCAGCGGGTGCACCAGGTGGACCAACAACGGGAAACCGCTCTGGCGTTGCAGCATGCGATCCTGGGCCCTGCTGATCTACCGCAGGGCTTTGCCGTGCGCTACCAGGCGGCCAGCAAACCGTTGCAGGTCGGCGGTGACTGGTACGACGTCGTCGATCTCGAAGACGGCCGGGTGGCGCTGGTCGTCGGGGATTGCGTGGGGCACGGTCTGGCGGCAGCCACCGTCATGGGTCAGGTTCGTAGCGCGTGTCGTGCCCTGCTGTACGCCGACCCGAGCCCGGGAGCAGCTTTGGTCGGGCTGGACCGCTTCGCGGCCCGGTTGCCCGGAGCGCAGTGCACCACCGCGGTCTGCGCGGTCCTCGACACCGGCACCGGCGAGTTGGTGTATTCCAGCGCCGGACACCCGCCACCGATCCTGGTGCACTCTGACGGCAACCTCGAGACCCTCGACGAGGGGCACTCGATCGCGCTGGGATTGCGGGTCGACTGGACCCGCCCGGAAGCACGGGTGACCATCCCGGCGCGGGCCACGCTGGTGCTCTACACCGATGGCCTCGTCGAACGCCGTGATACCGGGTTGGAGCACGGCATCTCCCGGGCCGCAGAGTATGTGCACGACCACCGCGACTCCGCACTTGAGGTGCTGGCGAATCAGACGATGTCGGGTCTGGCGCCCAGTAATGGGTATCAGGACGATGTGGTCCTGCTGATGTATCGCCAACCTGCTCCGCTCGAGCTGGACTTCCTTGCCGACGCCAACAATCTCGCACCGGCCCGGGCGGCGCTGCGCGGCTGGTTGAGCCGGGCAGGTGTCGAACCGACGGCAGCGACCGACGTTCTCGTCGCTGCCGGGGAGGCGGTGACAAACGCCATCGAGCACGGTCACCGGCACACGCCGGACGGCACCATCAGCCTGCGTGCGACTGCTTCGGCCGAGTGCGTGCACCTGACCATTGCCGACACCGGATCGTGGAAGCAGCCGCGCACGAGCCCGGAGTCGAATCGCGGTCGGGGGATCGACCTGATGCGCATGCTGATGCACGAAGTCACCATCGAGCACGACACCGCGGGTACTACGGTCGAATTGTCGGCGAGGATCACCTGATGTCCGCAGCGCTGACCATCGACACTGCGCGCAACACTGACGGGTCGGTCACCGTCGTGGCCTGCGGTGAGGTCGATCTGAGTAATGTCGAGGCGTTCCAGCGAGTCCTTGCCGGTGCCGCCGACAGCGCCCCGGCTGCGCTCGTCGTCGACCTCAGCGGGGTCGAGTACGTCGACAGCGCCGGTATCAACGTGTTGTTCGGGCTGCGCGATCACATCGACAAGGTCGTCGCTCACCCGCTGCTGATGACCACCTTCACTGTCAGCGGGCTGACCGAGTTGACCACCGTCGAGCCTGCTGCGGAACGCTGACGCTAGGCGGCCGACAGCTCCTTGGTGTACAAGGCCCCATGCCGGCCAGCATGCGGTGTTTCGGCGACGCGACGGCCAACAGTCGGTAAGGACCGATACCGACGGGAGCATCGCGTACGTTAACGCGGCCGGCCCCGCTCGGGTGTCAGCCGGTGACGTCGAGGATCTTGATCGCGAAGATCAGCGAGTCGCCGGGGACGATACCGGCGGCGGGCTGGCCGCTGGGATAGCCGTCGGCCGGGGTCATCGCCACCGCGACGGTCGAGCCGACGTTCTGGCCGGCGATGGCCTTCTGGAAGCCGGCGATGACACCGTCGAGCGGGAACTCGACAGGCTCGCCGTACTGGTAGCTGCTGTCGAACACCGATCCATCGCGGCCGTTGACTCCCATGTAGCAGACCGACACGGTAGCGGTGTCCGCCACCACAGGTCCGTCACCGGCCTGCAGTGTCTGAACCTGTGTTTCGGCGACGCTGAACGGGGCGCTCACCTCTACCAGTGGTGCCGACGTATCCGTCGACCCGGTCACCTCGACGCTGCCGGTCTCACCGGCCAGCGTCCACTCGGGACTGCCCGTGGGTTCCGGGGCAGCAGTCGGGCAGCCCGTCGGCGGCTGCGCCTCTGAGGAGGCAACGGTGGAGCTGCAGGCACCGAGGCTCAGAGCGGAAGCCGCAGCGGCGGCCGCGAGGGCAACGGAGGAACGCACGCGAAGAGAAGTCACGGGCGCCACGCTACCTGCCCGACGTCGGGCCCAACCGCACCGTCGCGTCAAACGCCCAGCTCGATGGTGAAGTGGTGGGAGGTGATCTGCAGGTGATGGCGCATGTACAGCCGGTGCGCAGCCGCTCGGTCGGGGCCCACACCGGAGTCGAGGTGGACTGCTTCACAGCCCAACCGCTGCGCTTCGGCGATGACCCATCGAAGCAGGAGGTCGGCGTGACCGCGGCCGCGTGCGGTGGACACGGTGCTCAGGTCGTCGACGTAGACGTAGTGGCCCCACGCGGTGGAGTGCGCCTCGCGGAAGCCCAGTGCCGAAGATGCCGCCGCCGAGCCGGGTTCAAACGCGCCGACGATCCGGTAGCCCGCCGGGCGCAGTTGGGAATCGACGAAATCGACCAGAGCGGCGGGCGTCTTCCAGCGCGGACGCAGTTCGAGTAACGCGTCGGCGGCCTCGCCCGTTTTCCCGGTCAGGATCTCCCGAACTTCCACCATGGCGGCAACTTTGCCAGAATCGGTTTGGGCGGTGCGCCGGCCTGGGCAATCTGGGGGGATGAGCGACGACACGAACGTCACCGTCGAGCGAACCATCGACGCACCCGCCGACGCGATCTTCGAGATCCTGTCCAACCCACATCGACACCAGACACTCGACGGGTCCGGTTTCGTGCGAGGGGTGGACCATGCCGACCGAATCCAGAAGGTCGGCGAAGTGTTCACCATGAACATGCACGGATCGCACATGGGAGGCGAGTACAAGACCGACAATCACGTCTCCGGATATGTCAAGGACAAGTTGCTGGCATGGAAGACCGCTCCTGCGGGGACGCAACCCCCGGGATGGGAGTGGTTGTGGGAGTTGGAACCTCAGGGTCCGGATGCCACACTGGTCCGGCACACCTATGACTGGTCCGGCGTCACCGACAAGGCGCTGCTCGAAAAGGTGAAGTTCCCGCTCGTGACGGAAACTCAGTTGGCTGACACGCTCGCACGGTTGGCCGCCGAATCGTCGTCCTGATCAGGCTGGCCGGCGGGTCACCTGGATGCCCGGCTCTGGAGGGCCGCGACCAGCGCGAGGCGGACCTGCTCGGCGATTGCGCCTGGGCTCCCGCGCGGGAGTTGAGACTCAGCGGCGGCCAACTCCGCGGCCAGCCGCTTGTCGTGGAAAACACCCGCCACCCAGTTCGAGAAATCGTGGGCGGGGCAGTGGTGTCGCAATACTCCTGCGTCGCAGCGGTTCAGCACGTCTTCGAGCTCGGCGAGATTGGCGGCGACCGTGCCGGTGAGACGGTCACCTGAGCTACGAAAGTAGAACCGCCGGCTCGGTTCAACGCCGGCTTGGGCGTACTTGTGCTGATGACGCAGGTGCGGTGTCCTGCGGGCGCCGGGAGTGAAGGCGACGGCCTGGTGTGGTTTGGCCCGCCACGCCAGTACGGCACGGCCGGTCGGCCCGTTCAGCAACTGGGCCATCTGCGCCGGCGGCATGCCCGCCACTGCGGCGGTCAGGTCGACCAGATGGTCTGACGGATCCGGTGATGCGAGCGCGATGACCGCATCCAGGGCGGCGGGGACCTCATTGGCCAGTTGTTCGGGCCGCCAGGTGATGAGCAGGTAGCCCTTGGCGGCCGGGTTGAACACCGACAACGCCACGCCCGCCCGACCGAACGGGGCATGGGCCTCGTCCACGACGACCCACTGGGGCAACCCGCTCAAAGCTCGCTGAGCCTCGATCTCGGCGGGCAGCCCCGCAAGGTAATGGGCCTGTTGGGCGGTGTTGAGATGGGACAAATCGATGACGACCGACGCGTTGCGCAGCAGGCGGACGACTTCGGCCGGGTCGGCGAGGCGGCGGTCCTCGCCGCCGGTCACCAGCACGTGCCGCAGCTCACCCAGCCCGACGTGGTCGCCTTCTGGATCGCAGATGACGCTCGCGTAGCCAAGAGCGAGGAGCTGTTCGCAGATCAGCCCGGTGAGGTAGGACTTGCCGGTGCCGGTGTCACCGCACACAGCGATGTTGAGCTGGGAGGCGGGCAGGGTGACGGGCCGGCCGTCGTCATCGGTTCCCAGCATGATCTGCCATCGGCTCGGATGAAGGTGGGTGCGCCCGGCGAGCAACGGTCCCCGCAGGAGGTCGGCCACGCCTTGACCGTCGGGCAGGGTCAGCGTCAGATCGGCCTCGGCACTGAGACTTTCGACGGCGTTGGCAACAGCTACGCCGACCTCGCACACCTCCAGCAGACTGTGGTCGTTCTCGGCGTCACCGACGCCCAAGGTGTTGTGCTGCGACAGTCCGAGTTCGGCGAGCGCCTCCAGCAGACCGCTGCCTTTGGTGACCGCGGCGGGCAGGATCATCAGCTCCCCCCGGTTGCGCACGAGCCGGCACTCCAAGCCTAGCCGACGAATCACCTCCAATGCGGTCGCCTCGTCAGCGGCGGCGCACGCGATCAGCACCTGCCCGTTGCGATGAGCCACGCCGCGGGCGTTCAGCGCCGAGCTGACGGCGCGGTCGATCGGAGCCGCGAGCCGACGAATGCCGACCGAGGTCACGAGCACCGCGCCGTTCTCGGCGACCAGCGCGTCGACGTGGTCCTGCACCTCAGGGAACACGGCGCGCAGCTCGTCGACGATCCGCCCGGTAACCAGGATCACCCTGACCCCGCGGGAACGCACCTCGTCCAGGGCGGTCAACGTGTCAGGCGCGACGGTGCCCTCTGCCAGTGTGCCGTCGAAATCGATTGCCACCGCACGGAAGTAGCCCAGGGCTGCGTTGACGACCACTTCGACCAGCCGGTGCGGCCGCTCGGTCCGGTTGAGTGTGAACAACTCATCGCCGCGGCCGGTGTCGATGACGAGGGCATCGAACTCACCGGTTCGAATGGCGCGCAGCGCTTCTCGTGCCTCGTCGAGTTCGCGGCGCAGTTCCCGGTCGGTCTCGGGTGTGCCGTTCGGGGGATCCTCGATCATCGTGCTGCCGACCGGTGACGATGTGCACGGTGCCGATTACGATGCGTCAGGTCGCCTGCGCAGTTGGAGGCCTGCCAGGAGCCTGTCGGTGTCCGACAGGTCACCGACGATCTTGCGGACGGGCTCGGGCGCCTTACGGACCAGGGTGGGTACTGCCACGATCTGATCGTCGGCGGCCCGTCGGGGGTTTTCCAGCAGATCGACGATCTCGACCTCGTACCGGCCGGCCAAGTGGGCCTCGCAGGCGCGCCGCAGATTTTCGATCGCGCCGAGACACTTCGGCGAGCGACCGGTGACATAGAGGCGCAATTGCCAGATTTCTGCGTCAGCGCCAGGTTCATTGGTGCGCGGATGAGCCATTGTCGCATCATTCGACAGTCTTGGCCGGATCAGCCCAGCGCCACGTGGCGAGGACCGATCGGTCCGCGTCGGCGTCGGCCACCTCGTTCTTCTCGTGCACCTCGAGTCGTTCCAACTCGGCCCGACCGGCGGTCAGCTCTTCTTCGAGCAGACGGAGCTGGGCTTCGTTCTCGGCGATGCAGCGCTGCAGCTGACGCCGCTGACGTGCAGACTCCTCGGCCCGCTGCTGGGCGGCGACCCGCTGCTCTGCCTCCCGCACGATCCGGGCAGAGCCGGTCAGTATGCCTGCTGCGCCGACGTACACGTCGACAAGATCGACGCCGTGGTCGGTGAGGACGAACTCCCGCACCTGATTGGAATGCGAACTGCCCCGCGACTTCAGAACAGACAGCAGGCGGTTGCGCTCGCCGTTGGATTCGACGTTACGTAGCTGCAGCCAGGTGTCCACCAGCGATGACACGCTGACGGTGCTCGTCTCCTCACCGCCGGCCAGCGTCGTCGCCAACGTGGTAACCCCGCTGCTCTTCAACAGATAGATCTCGCGGGCAACCATCGACGTCACCTCGGAGGTGGACGCACCGTGCAGAAGACCGGCCAGCCCGTCGAGGACCGCGACTGATGGCCCGACGTCCTCGAGCAGCTCCGCGAAGATCGCCAGGTGCGCCTCCAGCCCGTACGCGCTCGGACGGGCCGCCCAGACGCGCAGTAGGCCCGAATCGACCCACCGGCTCAGGTCGAGACCGACCGACCGCATGTTGCGGACGTACTGGTCAGGTGATTCTTCGAACAAGACGAGTAGCGCTCGTTCTCCACGGGCGCAGGCCGCGTCGACGAGGTGTGCTCCCAGCGTGGTCTTGCCGGTGCCTGCCCCACCGCTGACCAGCAACGTCGATCCCCGGAACGGACCGCCGCCGAGCATGTGATCGAGGCGCGGCACCCCCGTGGACACGCGCTCCTCCGAGACGCTGTAATCCAGACGAACCGACGTGCTGGGCACCACCGTGAAGCCGCGGTCCGAGATCAGGAAGGGGTATTCGTTGGTCTCATGGGCTGACCCGCGGTACTTGACGACGCGGAGGATGCGTGTGGCAACCTCCTCGCGCACCCGCTGGTCGAGCACGATGACGCAGTCCGAGACGTACTCCTCGATACCGTGGCGAGTGAGCCCGTCGTGGCACTCGCCGGTCACGATCGCGGTCACCGATCGTTCCTCGAGCCAATTGAAGAGGCGACGCAATTCAGCACGCACGATCGACTGTTCGGCGAAGGCTCCGAAGAGCACTTCGATGGTGTCGAGCACGACGCGTTTGGCCCCGATCCGGTCGATCGAGTGGGCCAACAGGATGAACAGCGGCTCCAGATCGAACTCGCCTGCCTCGCCGAATTCCGCAGGGTCCACGCGAAAGGCGTCGGCGATGAGCAGTTGTTCACGCTGCAGTCCCTCGATGTCGAAGCCCAAAGACGCGACGTTGGCGCTGACCTTTTTCGCGGATTCTTCGAAGGTGAGCAGAACGCCGGGTTCGGCGTATTCTCGGGCACCGGCGACAAGGAACTGCAGGGCCAGCAGTGTCTTGCCGGTCCCGGTTCCGCCGGTGACAAGGGTTGTTCTGCCCCGCGGGAGACCGCCGCGGGTGATCTGGTCGAGCCCTCGGATTCCGGTGGGTGTCTTTGGCAACCCAACGCCGGCAGCGACTTCCGCAGTAGCCGCGGCGTGTGGTGCTGTCACTGCCGACTCCCATTCGCAGTCGTGAGGGCGCCGCCATCGTATGCAAGCACAGTTGGTCCCGACGATGGTCCAAAGGCACCATTGTCAGGGCCCTTCGGATCCAGAGTCCTGGTCCCGCTTCCTGGTCACCCAGGCGATAGTCCGTCTTCGCGCGCCGGATACCGCTTGCCGCTACACCGTCGCGTGCAGGTTCCTCGCAGTCGGTGAGGTCGCCACCCCGGCCGGGTCGGGGCAGGTACCCAGTACCCGGTCGGCTGTGCCGGAGCTGGTGACGGTAAACCAGTAGTGCTCGTTCTTGTAGTGGTGCTGTCGGTGATTGCGCCAAACCGCGCGATAGGCAACGGTTTTAGGCTTGTAGTCGGTGTGGACGAGGTAGTGACACCACTCGTAGCACAGGCCCAGCACGGCCAGGAAGGCCAGGAACGTCAGGCCCAGTGCCGTCCGGGGGAACACCAGCAAGGCTGCCCCCAGGGCGACGGGCAGCACCCAGAGCAACGCTTGCCAGGGAATGAAAACCAGCCCGATGTCTCTCGGATCAGTGTGGTGTTCCCGGTGTTTACGTGCCAGCAGAGGATCGACGCGCAGCGCGCCGATCCGCCGTGGTCGCCAATGCAGGATGCAGACGTGCACCAGCCACTCGAAGAACGGGAAAGCCGCGAGCATGATCAGCGGCACCAGCGCGTCGGTGATCTGCCAGTCGCCGACGGCGACGCGCGCACCCAACGCGCCGACCAGAGTCGCCGTGATCATCCAAGGTGAGGGATGGCGCCAGAACGCGCGTCCGGCATCGAAGAGGGTGAATCGTTGCCGGGCGGAACGAGCCGCGGTCGTGGTCATCAGCTTTCCTCCAACTTGTGCAGCGCTTCCAACAGCGCAGTCGTCGCGGGTTCGAGCAGACGGTGGGCGCATTCGCGTGCTGCGGCGGGGTTGCCGTCGCGTACCGCATCGGCGAGCGCACGATAATCGTCCACACGTCCGACTTCGGCGGCCATCATCGTGGCCAGAGCGGGCAGCGCGGGCTCGTAGGTGGCCCGCAAGGTGTTGAACATCAGCCGGAACGCGATGGAGTCCGCGCCATCGACGATGCGGTCCCAGAAGTCCAGCGCATACCGTTGCACAGCAACGGGATCGGTTTCGTTCGCCAGGGTTTGCACAGCGACGTTCAGCTCGCCGGACAGTGCGGCGCCCCCGCGCTGCGCGGCGAGTTCGGCCACCTTGGGCCCGTTGTGCAGCCTGGTCTCCAGGATGCTGCGGACGACGACGAGGTCAAGTTCGCCATCTCGGAGCAACAGCCGGGGGAGCAGGTCGAGCCCTGCGGTGCGGCGGAAGTCGCGCACCGTGGTGGCGTCGCCCTGACGCACTTCGATCAACCCGGCTGCTGCCAACCGCTTGAGCGCCTCCCGGACCGCGGGCCGCGAGACACCCAGCACCTCGGCAAGTTGCCGCTCGCTCGGGAGGGTCTGGCCGGGCCGCATCTCGCCGTTGAGCACGTCGGTGATGATCTGGTCGAAAACGTCCTCGGGTACCGAACGTCGGCTCACCGGTCGAAGTGCCATGCACCCAGGATGGCCCACACCCGCACAGAGGTCAAGTGGTCAGACCAGTGCAACTCAGCTGTCCAGTACCTCGTCGACCCGTTTCTCGATGTCGGCGCGCGCGCCGACGGTTGCCAGGTCGAGGTTGAAGTGTTCGACGAGGGTCTGGACAACCTCGTCGGCGGTACGCAGGCGAGTGCGCTCAGTGCCGGCACGGGTATGCACCGTGAGGTTTCGGCCCCGCATGTTCCAGCGTGCATCGTCGGTGACCAGTGACGCAGTAAGTCCGACGACGAACACCGATTGCGGGTGCGTGGAGACGTACCAACTGCCCACTTCGAGATCGATACGAGGCTGCGGACGGTCGGTGAAGAGGTAGAGCCGTTCCCAGCGATCGCGGATCAACGCTTCCAACACGAAACCCCCGTCCTGTCGCCGAATGCGGTACGGCTCATGGCGCGTGGGCTGCTCGACGTCGACCTCGAACCGAATCGGTGAGGACAGTGTCTGGCCACCGAAACCGACGTCGACGAGGAACCGACCGCCCACACCGGGGATGGCCACCGAGAGGAATTGATGAGTCTGAGCGGGCAGGTTGTCGTCCGCACTCATCCAGACCACGCGGCCGGCGAGCCGATCCACCTCGAATCCAATCGTCTCCAGCACGTAGCCCAGCAGCCCGTTGTGCTCGTAGCAGTATCCGCCGCGGCGCCGGTAGACCAGTTTGTCGGTCAACGCCGGTGCGCCGAGATCGGCGACGGGCACGCCGAGCAAGGGATCGAGATTCTCGAACGGGATGGACCGGTTGTGTGCGGCGACCAGCCCTTGCAATGTCTCGAGGGTGGCCCCGGCACCACCTCGATACCCGATTCGACGCAAATACGCGGGAACATCGACAGGAGCATTCATGACCCGATCGTGCAACCTGAACGGCTGTTGAGGTCAACGGGTGGGGAGACTGGGCGATGACAGTCGAGACCGACTGCGGGTGCGGATCGCGCCCATGGTGTGCCGCGCACGTCCGGTCAGTCGCGTTTCGTCTCGTAGCGCAGCAGGACCGTGCCGCATGGGAAGGTGCGATTTTCCAACAATCGCAGTGAGATCCACGACGGCAAGGTCGGAAAGAACGGAGTTCCGCCGCCCACGGCGGTCGGCGCGACGACGATTCGGTATTCGTCGACCAATCCGGCCTGCACAATAGGCGCAGCCAGCGTCGCGCCGGCCACCTCCAGCCTGCCGTCGGTCTCGGCTTTGAGCTTCCTCACCACTTCGATGGGGTCGCCACGTTCCAGGCGTGAGTTCCAGTCGACGGACTGCAAGGTCTGCGAAAAGACGACCTTGGGCATGTCGCGCCAGATGCGGGCGAAGTCAACGATCAGTGGGGTGGCATCCGGGTCCTCGTCGGCGGTCGGCCAGTAGGCGGCCATCAATTCGTAGAGCCGCCGTCCATAGAACGCCAGAGCGGTCTCCCGCTCGAAGTCGTTCCAGTACTGGTGCAGCTCCTCGCTCGGATCGGACCAGTCGATGTTGCCTCGAGTGTCGGCGATGTACCCGTCGACCGACACGTTGAAGCCATAGATGAGTCTGCCCATACCGATCAGACTGCGCCGACGAGTCGAACTCATCGCGATGCAGCCGGAGCCGCGGGTCCGGCCGTCACTCGTCTTCCTCGTCGCGACGTCGCGCCGCCTCGATCACCTCGGGCGGAGCCGGCTTCTGCAACCAGGCCCGCATCCGTACCAGTCCGCCAACAATCGTGCCGATGGCGAGCACTGCAATGACGATCCAGAGCGCAGTGGACATGGATCGATTGTCCGCCTGCCGGTCAGCTTTTGGGTCGAAAGTGGTACACCGCCGGGTGCAGCTTCAATCGGACTCGTCGACGTAGCAAACCCACCCGCGAAACGTCAGGGCGGTGTAGAACTCGGTGATGTTGGTGAAGCCGGCGTCCCGCAGGATGGCTTGGTCCTCATCGGGGGTCAGGATGTGCAGGTGCTCATCGATGGCCAAACGTGCAGCTTCCGCATCCTCGCGGGCAACACCGGAGGCGACGGCGAACTCGACATAGCGCGACAACCAGTGTGACCGGTCCTCGAGGTTCTGGTGGGGAAACCCAAAATGGGCGACGACAAAGGGCGCGCCCGGCTTGAGCCGGCGTCGAACCTCGGCCACAGTGCGGCTGCGTTCGCCAGGGTCGAGAAACTGCAGAGTCAGTATGCTGGCGGCAGCATCGAACGGGCCCGATGGCGCGTCATCGATAAGCCCGCACGTCAGACGCGCGCGATCGGCCAATGGTCCAAGTGTGTGTTCGGCCAACTCAAGCATGTCGGCCGATGGGTCTACACCGTCGAAGGACCAACCAGGGTTGGCTTCGGCGAACGCCTTGATCTCCAGTCCGCCCCCAGCGCCGAGCACAAGCACCTGCGCGTCGTGGGGAGCATGCTCCGCGATCAGAACCGCGGCCATACGATGCATCGCGTGATAACCCGGTACGCGACGTGGCTGCTGCCCTTCGTACGCCGACAGGAACTCGCGGTCTGAGAATTGGGTCGACATGCGCTAATCGTCCAAGACGAGCTATACCTTGACAACATCTCCTTGCTGAAACGGCAACTGGCGAACAGCATGTCAAATCAGAACGATCTCCGCGTCACATCACGGGTGGCGGTACTACCGGCCCGCGAATTTCAGGCTCGGTCGAACCTCGCGATATCTGTTGGTCCACATGGCCGAAACGTGGGATATGACCGCTTCCGCTACACCGGTTTGGTCATGGTCACCCGTTGTCCCGCCATGTGAGCACCTCCTTGAGAGACGTCAGGTCGTAGCCGTCGTCGGAGGTGAGTTCGGTCTGGAACAACGTGACGCCCGCCTCGCGAAAGGCATCCGCGCTGCGGGCGTTCTGCCAGAGCGTCGAACGTTCGATGTCGCCGCCGTGGCGACCGAACGTCGCCGCCAAGTCGTCGACGCGGTCACTGGACCTGCGGAACGCGTCGAGGTCTTGGAACGCATGCCAGATGTCGGCGTGGCGGGCAACGGCGGGCAGCGAGCGCTTGGGCCCCGTGCCGCCGATCAGGATCGGTAGCTTGCGCACGGGCGGAGGGTTCAATGCAGCCAGCCTGTTCTCGATGCGGATCAGGCTCTCGTCGAATAGGTCGAAACGGGAGCCGAAGGTGCCGAATTCGTAACCGTAAGTGGTGTAATCCTTTTCATACCAGCCCGCGCCGAGGCCGAGAACAAGCCGACCGCCGCTGATGTGGTCGACGGTGCGCGCCATATCAGCGAGCAGATCCGGGTTGCGGTAACCGACGCCCGTGACGAGGAGCCCAATGTCAGCGTGTGACGTGATCTCGCCCCACGACGCGAGCGCAGTCCAACCCTCAAAGTTGGAGACATCAGGCTGCTCGTCCGCCAGGATCGGCTTGCCGTCGATGATGGCTTCCATTGCCGGGCGGTGAAAGTGGTCGTAGCCGAAGATGACGTCGACGCCGAGGTCGTCGGCGGCCAAGACAGCCTCGCGCCACGAGCGGTAGTCAGGCGCGCCGCCCGGCTGGATCTGCACGGCGACACGAATGGGAAGGGTCATGGATGCTCCTGAGTCGGGGAAGAGACGACTCTTGAGCCAAGTTCACCGGCACGCCGTTTATTCCGATGCGGTGAGCGATTGTCCGGTCTCAGTGCGGATAGGCGGAAGCTCCACCGTTTCACCCGCCACATCGATCGCGATCTTGCCGCGCAGCGCATACGACCGCCGGTCCTCGAGGAGTTCATGGGCCTCGGCCATTCGAGCCAGCGGCAGTGTCGCGCCGACGACCGCCTTGACGAGACCGCGCTCGACCAGCGTGGTGAGCGCGTCCAGTTTCCCTCGGTTCTGTCGCGTGAAGACGAAGTGATAGGCGGCATTCCGACCCCACGCCTCGATGAGGTTCTGCGGCTGCGCGATGTCGACGATGCTGACGACGCGTCCAAGGTCGGCGAGCGCCAACGGGCTTCTGGTGAGCGTGTCGCCGCCGATCGTGTCGAAGACGACATCGACGCCCTTGCCGCGCGTGATCTCAGCTACGGCATCGACGTAGTCCGTCGACGCGTAGTCGATTGCAGCATCCGCGCCAAGCGAACGCACGAACTCATGGTCCCCGGCCCTCGCGGTGGTGATCACTCGCGCGCCCATCGCTTTCGCGATCTGGATCGCGATCGTGCCGACACCGCCGGTACCGCCGTGGATGAGAATCGTCTCCCCGACGGTGAGCTGGGCTCGTGTCACCAGGGACTCCCACACCGTTCCGCCGACGAGAGTCAGGCTCGCTGCCTCCAGGTGTGTAAGGTTCTCGGGCTTGCGGCCGACGAGGTCGACGTCGGCGACGTGTTGCTCGGCGTAGGAGCCGGGGCCACCGAAGATCCGTGGCGTGTAGTACACCGCATCGCCGGCGCTGAACTCGGTCACGTGGGATCCGACGGCTTCGATCACTCCGGAGATGTCGTGCCCGATGATCGCCGGGAGCGGCACATCATCCGGGTAATCTCCGCGACGGATCTGATAGTCGAGCGGGTTGACCGCGGTCGCATGGACGCGCACCCGGACCTGACGGGGTCCGACCTCCGGGATGGGAACATCGCGCAGCTCGAAAGCGTCGACGCCTCCGAATCGGTCGAGCGCAACGGCCTTCATCATGTCGGTCATGTGTCCACTCAACGATATGGCGCACCTCCGCATTCCAGGATGGCCCGCGCCGCGCGCTCTGCGATCAGCATGACCGGCGCGTTGGTGTTCCCCGATGTGATGGTGGGCATCGCCGAAGCATCAGCCACTCGAAGGCCTGCGACGCCGAACACGCGGCAGTCGGTGTCGAGCACGGTGCCGATCGACTGTGGCAGACCGCGGGTGTCAAAGGCGCCCATCGCGCAGGTGCCCACCGGATGGAAGATGGTGGTACCCAGTTCACGGGCAGCCATGCGCAGGTCGTCGTCGCTCACCCGTTGCGGGCCGGGAAGCAACTCTTCCGGGCGGTAGCGGGCCAGGGCGGGCGCAGCCATGATCTGTCGGGTCATCCGCAGGCCACGCACGGCGATTTCACGATCGGCTTCGGTGGACAGGTAATTGCAGAGGATCTTTGGGTGGGTCAGCGGATCTGCGTGGGTCATCCGCACGTGCCCGCGCGAGGTGGGGCGCAGATTGCAGACCGAGGGAGTGATGGCCGCGAAGGGGTGAAGAGGTTCGCCGAACTTCGGCAACGACAAGGGCTGCACGTGCCATTCCAGATCGGGGCTGGCCAGCGCAGGGTCACTCTTGGCGAAGGCCCCCAACGTGGATGGCGGCATGGTCAGGGGACCCGATCGCAACATCAGGTACTGAAATCCCATGCCTGCCCGGGTGATCCAATTGCGATACAGCGTGTTGACGGTTCGTGCTCCCCGGACGCGGTAGACGGTCCGAAGTTGGAGATGGTCCTGAAGGTTCTCGCCGACTCCAGGTAGGTCGACGGCGACCGGCACCTGATGGTGGGTGAGCAGTCTGGCCGGCCCCAGACCCGAGACCTGCATCAGGTGTGGCGAGCCGATGGCTCCGGCGCTCAGGATCACTTCCCGACGGGCTCCAACGTCGAGGATCTGGCCGTCTTTGAGTAGCCGCAGGCCGGTGACGCGGTGCTGCGCGGTGGTCCAGGCACCGCGACGCTGATACTCGCTGACCTGATGGTCCATCAGAAGCTGTAGTGCCTGGGATTGCGTGTAGACGGTGAGATTGGGGCGGTGGGTGACAGGGTGCAGGAAAGCGTCAGCCATCGACCAGCGCCGGCCACGCCGCTGATTGACATGAAAATATGCACAGCCGGAGTTGTCCCCCCGGTTGAACTCTTCGATCGGCGCAATGCCCAATTCGGCAGCGGCAGCCTGCCAAGCGTCCAGGATCCTCCAGCGCACCCGCGGGCGTTCGACTCGGATCTCGCCAGCGGCGCCGTGCCAGTCGTCGGCCCCGCCGAAGTAGTCTTCCAGCTCCTTGTAGATCGTCAACGTCTCGCCCGGACGGTCGGAGCCGCCCCAAAGCCACCGCTCGTCACCGGTAGCTTGCGCCCAAAGTTCGTAATCGCTGGCCTGGCCGCGCATGTGGATCATGGCGTTGATCGACGAGCAGCCGCCGATCACGCGGCCCCGCGAGTAGATGATGCTGCGACCGGCCAGACCTGGATCGGCCTCGGTGGTAAAGCACCAGTCGGTGCGGGGGTTGGCAATGGTGTACAGGTAGCCCACCGGCACCTTGATCCAGAACCAGTTGTCCTGGCCGCCGGCCTCAACCAGGAGCACACGATGATCAGGGTTGGCGCTGAGCCGATTGGCGAGCAGGCAGCCCGCGCTTCCCGCCCCGACGATGATGAAGTCGAATTCGGCCACAGGGCTCATTCCCGGCACCGTTCCTCCTCTTGCCGTCGGTTGGTGTCCTAGTCTGCGCGACGACGCCCGGGGAGAAGAACCGTTCGGGCGCGGCTGAGCTCAGGACAAGTGGGGTGCAGGCAGGGGTAGCGGGCTCGCGCCTTGCGGGCGTAGCCCGTCGAAGATGATCGTCAGGTAGCGCCGCCACAAGTCGGGTGGCGGATCAGTGAGACCGTCCATCACATGGACCGGTGCGCACATCAGCAGGAAGACATCGGTCCCGGTGACATCGGGGCGGATCGCGCCCGCGGCGCGGGCGTTGGCCACCAGCCTCTCGACGCCAGCGTGCACCTCATCACGGATCGCTACCACCCTGGAGTCGCTCGCACTATACGTCTGCAGGTAAGTCAAGTCGTGTTGGCGACGCTGGTCGGCGGCGATAGTCAGAAACTCCAGCAGCGCCGCACCGGGGTCACGGGCATCCGCCAACCGGCGCAGGGCGTCGGTGAGGGTGACCAGATGCTCGCAGACGAGGGACGCGATCAGATCCTCTTTGGAGGCGAAGTGGCGGAACACCGTGCCCTTGGCCACTCCCGCACGACGGGCGATATCCGCGACCGAGGCCTCGACCCCGCGCTCGGCGAACACCTCCTCGGCCGCGGCCAGTAGCGACTCGCGGTTGCGCGCGGCGTCAGCACGCAGGGCACGAGGGGTTGACGTCACCCTCGCACACTACCAAGTTGACCGCACGGTCATCTTCTGCTTAGGGTAGCGGAGTCAAGCTGACCGATCGGTCAGCTTTTGCCGCTGGTCCGGAATTCCATGGAGGACAGATGAAATTAGCAGGGGCCACGGCGTTGGTCACCGGCTCCAATCGGGGTATCGGCACGCATTTTGCCACCGAGCTCCTGCGTCGCGGGGCCAAGGTGTACGCCACGGCGCGACGACCCGAACTCGTCGACATCCCAGGGGCCGAGGTGCTGCGCTTGGACATCCTCGACCCGGACTCGGCACGGGGCGCCGCCGAGATTGCTGATGACGTCGACATCCTGATCAACAACGCCGCCGACACTGCCGGTGGCAGCCTGGTGACCGGCGAGTTGGAGGACGTCAGGCGGGTGATGGAGTCCAACTACTTCGGCACACTGAACGTCATTCGGGCATTTGCGCCGGTCCTCGCACGCAACGGCGGTGGCGCTATCGTCAACGTGTTGTCGGCAGCCGCGTGGCTCACGGTGGACGGCAACACCGCCTACGCAGCGGCCAAGTCAGCCGAGTGGGGGCTCACCAATGGTGTACGTCTTGAATTGGCCAGCCAGGGAACACATGTCGTCGGCCTCATGCCGGGGCTCGTCGGCACCCAGACGCTGTTCGACTTCGCTCGCAAGGCGGGGATCGAGTTTCCCGAGGGCGCGGTTACCGAGCCGGCCGCTCTCGTCGAACTGGCCCTCGACGGGCTCGAGGCGGGCAATACCGAGATCGTCGATGCGATCGGGCTCCGGGCCAAGGCCACGCTCGCCGGGCCACCGCAGGTCTTCACCATCTGAAACGCCGCGACGTCACAGCGCGTCGTACACCGCAGCGATGAGCCGATAGGCACGGCGATCGCCGGCCAGCCAGTCACGACGCAAGTTGGGCACAAAAGCGAAAGCGACCTTGCGCTCGAGGTCAGCCAGTCCCACCGAGCCACCGGCCCCGGGGTGGCCGAATGCCGCTTGTTGCGCCGGCTCGGGCACCACGAAGTTCTGCGACGGCAGCATGTAGCCCAGCGCGAATGCGCTTTCCAGCCGCAGCACGCGGTCGCGGCCGCGTACGCGTTGGGTGATCGCTTCCCGCAGATGACCCGGGGCGATCAAGGTGCCGCCGATCAGGTCGTCGTAAAACCTGGCCAGGTCACGAGCGGTGGTGACCAGGCCGGCAGCGGGCCAGCCGGCCGCCAGAACGTCTGGATCATTATAGGAAGCAACGGGATTCGACGCTGACCGAAGGAACAACGATTCTGGATCGTTGAACGCGGCCACCATCTCCGCGACTGTGTCGTCCGGTATCGGCGGTGCATTCTCTGCGCTCCAGACACGCTGCTCGGGCGGAGGCGAACTGACCCGAGCAGCCTCACGCATTGTCGCACCGGAGACGCCGATGAGCAGCCGGTCGCCCAAGTGGCGCCGGGTGAACTCGCCGACGGTCATACCGGTGTGGCGGCGCACGAATTCGCCCACCAGCCATCCGAAAGTCAAAGCGTGATAGCCATGTTCGGTTCTCGGCCGCCAGAGCGGGCGTTGGTGCGCGAGCAGATCAGCCATCGCTGCGGGATCCGCGGCTTGTGCCACCGAAACCGGGCGCTCCAAGACGGGCAAGCCGGCCTGATGGGCCAGCAGATCACTCAGTGTGATCTCGTGTTTGTCGTGTTGTGCGAATTCCGGCCACCACGCGCTCACCGGTTCGTCGGCGCCGTAGCCGCGTTGCTGGGCGACCATGAGGGCCGCGGTCGCTGTCACACCCTTGGTGCAGGAGAAGGTCGGACAAGCCGTGTCGCGCGTCCACGGACGCCCGGTCCGCCTGTCCGCGATGCCTCCCCACAGATCCACCACCGGACGACCGTCGACGAACACCGCCACTGCCGCACCGAGGTCGTCGCCGTCGGCAAGAGCGGCTTCAAAGACGGCCTGCACTTCGGCGAACGCGGGGTCGGCATGCCCCGCCACTGAACTGGACATGCCGAATTAGAACACGTTCTAGTATTGGCCGAGTGCGAATTCTGTACTCCACACGCTTTCCGAAAAATGACTCGCGCCTTGCAGGACGGCGCACTTCGAGACCGGGCGTGAGACGTCTCGAACGCCCAGATTCGGCACAGTGCGGTTCAGTCGCGCGTAGTTTCTGACGCCCGGAGGCCGGCTTGGTAGCGACCAGGCGTCTGTCCGATCACTGCGGTGAACGCCTCGATGAAGCTGGTGGGGTTCGACCATCCGCAGGCGATCGAGGTATCGGTGACCGACTGTCCGTCGGCGAGGTGAGCGAGGGCACGGTGGACGCGCAGCATCGTGCGCCACCGATGGAAGCTCATCCCGAGCTCGCGGTCAAAGAGTCGAGTGAGCGTCCGTTCGCCCGCGCCCACGGCGCGGCCAAACTCGGCCAGTGTCGTCACTTGTGCCGGGTCGTGGTGCAGCAGCTCGGTAACCGCCCGTAAACGGTCGTCACGTGGTTCAGGCAGGTGCAGAGACTGCTCGGGTGTCTCGACGAGTTCATCGATGAGCACGGTGCGCAACCGCGCGTAGACCTCGGGTCGTGTGTCGCGCCGGTCGGTCAACGCCAGAATGGCCTCGCGCAATAGCGGACCGACCGCACACACGCTGGGCCGGCGGGGGAGCCGCGGGCACAGCTCCACGGGGATGACCACGATGCGCACGTCGGTATCGCCGAGGCAGCGGTGGGCGTGCTGGAAGCCCGGCGGCGTCCAGGTCGCCCGATTCGCTGGTGCGACCCAGGTTCCGTGTGAGGTAGTGGTCGCCAATGCGCCGCTGGCGCAATACACCAGCTGACCTTCGGCGTGGCGGTGAGCTGCAATACGAAAACCAGCACGGGCACGACCGGTGATGTGCGGGGCTCCGGCCGGATAGGTCGGCACCGGTACGTCCGACTGGCGGGTTTGCGGCATAGCGAGTCACGTTACCGGTGGTTGAATCCAGTTTGTTAGGTCACCCTTACTCAGTAACCACCATTCAGGATGAAGGAGCGCTCATGGACACTCTCAACTCACCGCCCGTCGCCGACGTGCTGGCCCGGCTGTTCATGGAGGCCCAGGTCGCAGACGGCCCGCTGTACGCCGAATGGTCCGAGGCGTTGCAGGACAACAGCGAGGAAGTGGCACGACTAATGGCCCGGGAGGCGCAAGACTACAAGAGCGTTTATCGAGAGTTCGCGAAAAACTTTCTCAACGTGTCGGCGGAATTCGGGCGGTTCCTCTACGTCTGCGCCCGGGCACGCCGCGCACGCCACATCGTCGAATTCGGCACCTCTTTCGGCGTCTCGACCATCCACCTCGCCGTGGCGTTGCGCGACGGAGGTGACGGCCGAATGGTGAGCACCGAGCTCGAACCGGCCAAAGCCCAACGTGCGCAGGAAAATCTGACTGACGCGGGACTAGCCGACCTGGTCGACATTCGCGTCGGGGACGCGTTGGAGACACTACGGGACGGCATCGACGACGGTATCGACCTAGTGCTGCTCGACGGCGCTTGGAGCCTGTACCTTCCGGTGCTACAGATCCTCGAATCACGCCTGGCGCCGGGAGCGTTGGTGATTGCCGAGAACGCCGTGGACGAGTCGGGTGACTATCTCACCTACGTGCGCAACCCCGGCAACGGGTACCGCTCGCTGCCCCTGCCGTTCGAACCCGGCCGCGGCAACGAGATGTCCGTATACACCGCCTGATACGGCCGGCCCCGACAGACCCACCGCACTCACCGGCAGGAGAACCCGCCGCGCTCTCTGCCGCTGAAGTCGACGGCGCGCTAAAGCAGACCCAACGGCCGGCAGACATTGGACAGGGCGTTCCAATACTCACCCGGCGCACAGTTGTCCGCGGGACGCGGCGTCTGGCAGGTGTTGGTGATCGGATCCCAGAACTGACCGTTGATGCAGTTCAGGGGCTGTGCTGAACCGATCCCGGCACCGAACAGCGACACAGCAGCAAGGGGAGCGGCGGCAGCAATGGTGATGGTCGTACGGATTGAGAGATTGCGCATAGGTTGATCTTGCCCGACGACGCGGGTCATCAAAAGCGTTAGCTCGAGACAATTGCCTTTGGCCGCGACAATTCAACCGACGGGCGCACCCTGCCGGTGTCTCGTAGTTGGTGCGCGAGCGGTCCATGTCGGTGACTTTGTCTTGAGTGATGGACGTAGGGATGGCCGCTCCTTGAGTCCGGATTGATCGCGACCACAGCGCAGCTCGACGCCGAGGCGCTCTACAGCGCCCGCAATCCTAGCGACTACGAACAACTCTCGTCATACCGCCGCCTGGCCTACGAATACCTGCCAACCGAGGACGAGCACTGGCAGATGGCACTCGGCGCGCAACGGCCATCAATGGGTTCTGGCCCCGGGGACCATCTAGCTGTTTGACTTCAAGGCCCGGCGGCAACGCAATCTTGAGCGATTGACCGGTAAACCTCCATACTCGTTTCCGTCGTATTCAGAGGCAGTGCGCCCGCGAAAGATAGGTGCGCTCGACTGTTTGCGCGCGAATGCAGGGGTCGGGCGGTATCGTTTCCAGCGCCGCATCAATGCGTTACACCGTTATGCCGAACAGCTTTTCAGCATTTCGGAACGCGACTTTTTCCTTGGTCTCGCGCGGCAGGTCCACTGCCCGAAACCAGTCGGTTCCTTCCTTCATGTTTGCAAATGGGTAGTCGGTTGCAAACATCACTCGATCCACGGTGATGTACTTCAGCAAAAGATGGAGCAGCTCATCTTGAAAGAATGCGCTGGTTGTGTACCAGAAGTTGTCGTTGAAGTATTGCCCGACAGGCTTGTTCAGATAACCCTCGGTCGGTTCTCCCAGATCTTCGACGATGCGCTCGTAATAGAACGGAAGGCCTTCTCCCATGTGGCCGATAATGATCTGCAATCTTGGGAATCTGTCGAACACCCCGGTCATGATCAGTCTAAGGGATTGAGTAAGCACCTCTTGGTGCCAACCATATCCTGAGCCACTGAAAATATGCTCCTGGTACTCAGCGTCAAATCCTGGGCGTCCGATTTTGTAGTAGATATCAAAGACTTCTTTCGGTGGGTAACCCGGATGAAGGTATATCGGAACATCAAGTGCCTCGGCACGGGCCAGAACGGGCTCGAAATCCTGGTGGTCGAGGAACTTGCTGCCAATGAACCCATTGGTCATGGCGCCAACGAAGCCGTCTACGCGGACGGCGCGCTCCAATTCGTCCGCAGATGCCTCGGGGTCCTGCAGGGGCAGGGTCGCATAGGCCTGGTATCGCCCAGGATGGTTGGCCATTGGGCCATCGGCGATCATCTTGTTGAGGCGATACGCAAAATCGTTGCCCTCCTGACCGGCGAGATCCTGCACGCCCGGCGTGTGTGCGGAGAGAATTTGAACATCGATACCCGCCTCGTCCATTTCGCCGATGCGGCCGGGCCCGAGTTCGGCAAGACCAGTTTCCTTGAGGTACTCTGCGTGATCATCGCTAATTGCGTTCAGCGCGATCAGCTCATCGGTGGTATAGGTCTCTTCTGTGGCAATAAAGAGCAGGTCTTGGTCTCGCAACGAGATGTCCGAAATCTCTGCCGCCGGGTCATTAGATGCAGCGGCACACGCGGACAATCCGGCACCAACACCAAGTGCGGCAGCGCCAGTAAGAAAGTTGCGGCGGCCCATCACGGATTTCTGTACGGGTTTTGCGCTCATCTTCATTTGACCCTGCTCCTATGTTGCCTTGTCCGGTTTGGTGCAACTTTCTCGCTTGACAGGGACTTCGATGGGTCCTCAGTAGCCATCGCTAAACGAAAGTCCCGACCACAGACAGCATGCTGCTGGAAAACTCAGGTGTCACGGGGGATAACCTCCCCGTATGAGTGTGGATAACCTCCGTTTGTTCGGTACTCGTGCGGAGCTCACCATGTCGCGTAGCGTAGGGATACAAAGGAAGTCGAACCATCGATGATGGCATTTCCGGTGATGTTCACCGTTGGTCACCAGAGATCAGCGGTCCGACCCGCTCGCTCGGCTTGCCGCCGCCGTCTCGCCCTGACCGAAACCGGCGCCCACCGCGAGTCGGTGCCATAGGGTTCCGGCATGAGCGCAGATCGTGCAGCCGTGGTTGCTGGTGGCATCCGGCTGGCCTCGGGCATCTCGTTTCTCGTCGATCCGCTTCGCGCGAACAAGCTCTGGGGTGATCCCGACGAGCCGCCGCCGAGCACACGGCTGCTCCTGCGGTCGATGGGCTACCGGGACGCGTTGATCGGTGGACTGTTGATCGCCGCGGGCGTGCGAGGCCACGACACGCGCGGATGGTTCCTGGCCTCCGGCGGCGCCGACGCAGCCGACCTCCTCGGCGGGATGAGCGTGCACGACCAGATGAGGCCGGCGCAGAAAGTCGTCGGTCTCGGCGGCGCGGTCATCGGCATCGCAGTAGGGCTCTGGGGCTGCACGAGACGCCCCCGCCGAGATCGCCAGCGGGAGGCGGTTCGGCACAACTAACCCCGGTGCTCACCCGACGTCCCGTCACCGGGTCAGTGCCCCGCCGTCCTGTGACGCGTTGCGGTAGTGCCGAGGCGAGGAGCCCACTTCACGGCGAAAGGCTGTGCTGAAAGCGCTTTCAGATTCGTAACCCGTCGCCGCGGCGAGCTCGGAGATCGACCGACTGCCGCTGCGCAGCGCGTCGCGGGCCAGCGTCATTCGCCAGTTGATCAAGTAGGTCAGCGGCGGTGTACCCACCTTGGCCTTGAACGCGGCGGCAAATACTGAACGCGACATCTGCCCGATCTCGCTGAGCTCGGCCAGAGTCCATCGGCGGCTGACATCGGCGTGTAGCGCCCGTAACGCCGCACGTAGCGGACGACCGTTGGTGCGCCACCGCAACTCCTGAGTCGACTGACTCTTGCGGTGGCGAATGCGCTCGACGATGTGGCGTGCTGCGGAATAAGAGTGGAGTGGTGGCCGGTAGACGGCTGAGCTGAGTTTACTGGTAACCCTCAGTATTCGATTCAGCCGTAATCCGGTGATTGTTGATATCGATAGGGTCGGCAGTTTCGGGATGGGCGGCTGGCAGCAGCTGTGATGGACTCACACTTGGCAAGCCCTTTGGGCTCTTGGTTAACCGTCCACGGAATGTTTGCTGGCGACTGTTTCGCGCCGCGCCCGTACATCCCATCTCGTCAAAAATCGATATGCGTGCAGCAGGGAACTTCTGCCACAATCTGCCGATGGCACAGTCCAGAGTGCGACTCCGCTCGGCGACCGCTGACGATCACGCTTTCGTCGTCGAGATGGCCCGCCATGCCTGCATTATCGAAGACTGGCCACTTCCTGACCCCGGTGACGGCGAAGTGCTCGAATTGCTCCCACCTGTTGGCATCGTGCCGATCCTTGCCGAGGATCACAGCGCGATCGCTATCGGTGCGGTGTGGACGTACCATAGCAATCCGCCATTGCGCACTGATGCGGCCGGGTCGCCATTGCCGGAACTCTGCATCGCTGTCGCACCAGGCTCGCGGGGAGCCGGCATCGGCGGCTTGCTTCTGGATGCACTGTTCGCCGAGCTTTCGCCACATGCAGAAGCAATGTGCACTAATGTCCATGTTCGCAATCCGGCCAAACATCTGTACGAGCGCAAGGGATTTCGCGTGGTGGGCCAAGGCAATGGACCCCTCGGCATCGCTATGATCAAAGATTTGCGATGAAGGGCCTACGCGTGGATGCCGCGTTCTCGTTGGTCTAGGTTCGGATTTTGCGCGATGATGCCATGTGTGCCGACTTTGATCCCGCCGGCGATATCCGCTGTCTCCTCATCCGTCGTTGTCGGTGGGCTCTATTGCGTTGCTCCGACCGTGGCGACTGTCTGACGCTCGCGCGGTCGTGGACGCCTTCAATGACCCCGAGATCCAACGCTGGCATGTGCGGCGCGCCGATTCTGAGGACGAAGCGCGCCAGTGGATTAGCGAGTGGCGTGACGGGTGGACTGCAGAGGCTCAGTTGAATTGGGCGCTGGTTGACCGCACCAGCGATTCATTGACCGGCCGTATTTCGCTCAAATGCGTGGATTTGCACGATGGTTCAGCTGAAGCGGCGTACTGGATGGCGCCAGCGTGGCGTGGACGAGGACTCTGTTCTCAAGCCCTTACTACTTTGTGTCAGTGGGCATTCCGTGAAGTCGGTTTCCAGCGGATTGGGTTGGAGCATTCGGTCGCCAACCTCGCCTCTTGTCGGGTTGCGGAGAAGGCCGGGTTTCGCGTGGAGGGCATCCGGCGGAGTGCTGCGTTGCACGCTGACGGCTGGCACGACATGCACGTGCATGCGCTTCTGGCCGGTGATACGCAGGACCGCCGGTGATGAGCGCTGCTTTCGGTCGAGTGGATGCGTTGGACTTCGTCGCGGCGCGGATTCCTGTCTTCGACGGTCAGCGTTGCCCGAGGATCGCGATCGACGGGCCCGACGGTGCCGGCAAGACCCATTTCGCGGACGCACTAGCCGAACTTCTACGAGACCGACAACGACCAGTCGTCCGAGTATCACTCGACGACTTTCACAACACCCGCGAGGTTCGGTACCGGCTGGGCCGTAGTTCGCCTGAGGGGTTCTGGTCAGACTCCTACAACTATCGCCAGTTCTATACCGATGTCCTTGTCCCGTTTCGGCCCGGCGGATCTCGGCGATACCGCACCGCCTGCCATGACGTCACCACTGACACGATTCTCATGCCGGAGCCGCAGCTGGCCGCCCCGGGCACAGTGCTCGTGGTGGACGGAATCTTCCTGCACCGCAACGAGCTTGCCACTAGCTGGGACCTATCCGTGTTCCTCGATGTTCCCTTCATCGAAACCGCACGAAGGATGGCCTTGCGAGATGGAAGTAACCCAGACCCGGACCATCCCACCATGCGGCGCTATGTTGAAGCGCAGCGCCGCTACTTCCGAGAATGCAAGCCTCAGGATCGAGCGACGATCCTGATCGCAAACAGCAACCACGAATCGCCAGTAGTACTCCGCGGGTAACCAAACGAACTGCGAGCACGCGCACCCCCCGCTGCCTTCAGAGGTGATCGGGGCCCAGTGGCTTGTCCACAGAACGGGCAAGGTGTTAGCAGTGTCGGCTCTCGACCAGATATCGAGTCCTACCGATCGAAAGGTATTTTAGACTGGTCTCGAGCTGCCTGTTCGCCGTGGAGGAATTGTCAATACCTGTGGATCGGCGTGTTTCAGGCGACCTCCGTTCCGGCTTGCTGATCGCCGTCTGAGGGCGGTGTCGGTGGGGTGATTTCGGTGGGGCGTTCGAGCAGTTTGCCCTTGTGGAAGACCGCGCCGGCGCGGACCAGGGCGACCAGGTGTGGTGCGTTGACGGCACGCCAGCGGGCCGCGGCGGCGTCGATGAGCTTGTAGGCCATGGCCAGACCAGCCGCACGTGATCCCGGCCCCTTGGTGACCTTGGTTCTCAAACGTACTGTGGCAAAGGTGCTTTCGATCGGATTTGTCGTGCGTAGGTGGATCCAGTGCTCGGCGGGATAGTGGTAGAACTCCAGTAGGGTGTCCAGATCGTCGGTGATCTTGGCGACCGCCTTGGGGTACTTGGCCCCGAAGTCGACCGTGAAGGCCTTGACCGCGACCTGGGCCTTGTCGATATCCTCGGCGTTGTAGATCTCCTTGAGCGCCGACAACGCCGACGCGTGCGCTGATTTCGGCAGGGCGGCAAGCACATTGGCTTGCTTATGAAACCAGCACCGCTGTTCTTTGGTGGCCGGGAACACCTCGCGTACCGCTTTCCAGAAGCCGAGTGCGCCATCGCCGACGGCGAGCACGGGTGCGGTCATGCCGCGTCGTTTACAGTCGCGCAGCAGATCAGCCCACGACTCGGTCGATTCCCGGTAGCCGTCGGTGATCGCCACGAGCTCTTTGCGGCCGTCCGCGCGCACGCCGAGCATCACCAGCAGACACAGCTTTTCCTGGTCCAGGCGGACCTTGAGGTGGATGCCGTCGACCCACAGGTAGACGTAATCGGTGCCCGACAGGTCCCGGGCGGCGAACGCGCGGGCCTCGTCCTGCCACTGGCTGGTCAGCCGGGTGATCGTGGTGGCCGAGAGCCCGGCACCCGAGCCCAGGAACTGCTCCAGAGCGGGGGTGAAGTCGCTGGTGGACAGCCCGTGCAGGTACAGCAGCGGCAGCACTTCGCTCATCTGCGGTGACTTGCGTGCCCAGGCCGGCAGGATCGCCGAGGAAAACCGTTTCCGCTCACCGGTGTCGGGGTCGACGCGTTTGTCGTTGACTCGCGGTGCTTTCACCTCAACTGCCCCGGCTGCCGTCAGCACCTCGCGGGCCTGGTGATAGCCGTTGCGGACCACCAGCCGATGCCCCTTCTCATCGAGCTGATCGGCGAACTGGGCCACGTAGGCGGCGACCTCAGCCTTCAACGCGGCGGCCAGCATCTGACGGGCGCCGTCGCGGACGATCTCGTCCAACAACGACCGACCAGCACCGCCAGTGCTTTCGTTGGCCTCGATGGCATCGTGAACTACGGTGAGCATGGGCGTACCTTCCCGAACCAGCGCGCCAACGCCGGCTCATGATCGGACCTTCGGATATTCAGATCATCCTCGGGAAGGTGCGCCCACTTTCACGCCCCCTCACCGAGGCTCATCCACAGGTTCTGATCATTGCTCTTCGCCGTGAGACAGTGGTGTCGTGGGGGATAGTGCGGGTGAAGGTACTCGCTCGGCTTTTGTTCGTTTTTGGGTGGCTGCGGCACTCAGTTCCATCGGGTCGGCGATCTCTGCGGTCGCGATGCCCGTCTTGGTCGTCCAGTTGCTCGGTGCCAGCCCATTCGAGGTTGGCGTGGTCAACGCCGCACAGTTTGTTCCGTACGCGGCCCTTGGACTTGTCGCCGGGGTGTATGTCGACCACTGGCGCCGCAAACCTGTGCTGGTGTGGGCCAGCGTGGGGCGTGCTCTGAGCCTGGGGCTGGTTCCAGTTCTGTGGTTGGCCGGCAGTCTGCAGATGTGGATGCTGGTCGTCGCGTTGCTGGCGTTCGGGGCGTTCTCGGTATTCGGGTTCGCCGCCACGCAATCATTGCTTCCCCGACTGGTACCGACGGGACAATTGGTTGCGGCGAACGCGCGTCTCGATCAGGCCGACGCTGCCGCCCAAACCCTCGGCCCGGCGATGGGCGGTGGACTCGTGGGCCTCTTGGGCGCTCCCGCGGCCATCGTCGTCGACGCGATCAGTTACCTCGTCGAGGCTGTGCTGATTGCGAGCGTCCATGCCCCCGAACCCCAACCAGAACCACGCTCGCGCCACCTCCGTCACGAGATCGGCGAAGGCCTGAAATGGACTTACCGCCACCGGACTCTCGGTCCGCTGGCAGTGTCGACACACATATGGTTCCTCGCCAACGGGGCAGCGATGACAGCGCTTTCCCTGCTGGCCCTGCGCTCCATGGGGTTCACCCCCTACGCATTCGGAATGCTATTGACGGTCTTCGGTGTCGCGAGTCTGATCGGGGCCTCGTTGGCACCGTCGACCGGTGACCGAATAGGGGTGGGACGGGTGATCATTCTGGCGCGCACCGCATACCCGATCACGTGGCTGCTCGTGGCCTGCGCCCCTGAATCCAGTTTGGGCGATGCAGTGATTTTCGTTGCGTTGGGATTCCAAGGGATCGCAGCCGGCATCGAGAATGCCAACGAGATGGGCTACTGGCAGACGCTTACACCGGACCGGCTGCTCGGGCGCGTGAACGCCACGAGGCGCTCCATTAATCAGACGATGGGCGCTTTGGGAGCGGTCCTGGGCGGCTTGTGCATCGGCGCCTTCGGTGAGCAATTCACGCTCGCTACCGCTGTCGCTGGTTTCGCGGTCGCAGCGGCCATTGCCGCGTCATCAGCGCTTCGAAGACACGGCAGCTAGGTGGAATACGTCTCACACCAATGCAAGTCGCGCCTCGGTGGGGTGATTCCGCTGTATTCGGTGCGATCGGTCTGTCTGCTGGATCGGCGCTCAGAGATGGGGTCGTGGAAGGCTCGTGGAGTCATCGATGGGTATCGGCGGCTTGGGTGCGGCTTGAGGTCGTTTACGGTGTCAGCTAGGAGATCGGGATTTCGGATTCATCGCCGTCCTCGACATCGTGAATTGTCGCGTTATCGTCCTCGCGTAAACGTCGAGCCCAGCGTTGATAGGCCGATTGCTGCGAGATACCCAGGGCCTCACCTATTTTCGCCCAAGATACGCCGGCCAGATGCGCCTGGAGCACTACGTCGGTGAGCTGCGTTTTGGCTGCTTTAGCTGTCGCGCGCGCCTGACCGAGGGCGTTCGTGGCCACCTGGACCGCGCCGCGGGCGTCGTCGAATGCGGCCGCCGCGGCTCCTAGTGACTCAATGTGGACGTCGTAGGGCCGAACCGGGGGATCGAGGTCGAACAACGTGGGCTCGGAGGTATCCGTGTCCGGTTCGTCTTTGTCGTCGGTGGGGCAAACCTGCGGAGAGTCGGTCGTCATGGTTCGTCCAGGTGGTGTTGTCGGAGTGTGCTTCCGATCGGTGGCGGATGCGTACTGCGCCCAGGTGTTGCCGGCTTCGGCGGCGTGTTTTTGGGTGACTTGGTCGCTGTAGCCGAGCATTTCGGCGACGACCGGTGGCGGTATTTGCGATACGAGTTCGCGAAGGGCTCTGTTGCGTGAGCCCAGCAACTCGATGCCGAGCCATCGAAGCCGATGCATGATTGATTGCGGGTCGAGGTGACGGCCAGCCCGGCTGCTGGGAAACAGCCAGGGCGTGGCGATGGCTCCGCCGGTGGTGCGTTGATTGGGCCGGTTGTAGAGGTGATGGTGCAGCTGGGAGGCGAACGGCTCGGGCACCGGGGTGGGTTCTTTGCCCAGCGCGATACGGGTCTCGGCGCCTACCCGGATGACAGCGGTGGTCTGCAGGCCGGCGATCTTCGTCAACGGCTGCGCGTAGAGCAGCAGCAGGATTCCAGCGATCCGGTAGGGAAGACTCTCGGAGTCGCCGGTGAGGAGTTCTTTGAGCCACGCGAGGCGCTGGTCTTGGGTGATGGTCGGGGATGTTCTGGCTTGTCGGTGCTCGATGGTGATTGAGGTGTTGATCTTGCTGCGTTTGGCCCAGACGAAGAACGTCCGGATCGAATGGCGGGTGGTCGGACCTGAGGCCAGGTATTCATCGACGTCCTGCTGGCTGCAGGTTGAAGCGGTGCGGTCGTGGGTCTGCTCGAGCCAGGTCAGGAATTTGATGGTTTCGGTGATCTCTTGTTGTGCTGCGCGTTTGGGTCCGTCGGTTCCTTGGCCGGGCTTGGACTCGCTGCGCAGGCGGCGCAGGTGGTGCCAGGTGGCGAACTGCTCCACGGGTCCTCGCACTGTCGGGGAGTCGATGGCGTCGAGTTTGGTGGCGAGCCAGCGTTCGAATCGTGCGAGGTGTTCGTCGCGTGGTGGGAGGAGGTGGTGGTGCACCAGCATGCTGCGTAGGTGTTCGATGTGTCGGCCCGGGCCGGCGGTGTCGAGGCCGTCGTGGGTGAGGGGTATTGCGCCGGAGGTGATTCCGCCGAGGAGCTGCAGTACCTGGATGTTGCGCTTCCAGGTGAGGATGCTTTCGGGCCGGTCGACGCCGCAGAGCACTTCGAGGAGGGTTTCCATGGCGGCCGGGTCGGCGGGATGGTGCAGCAGGATTTTGCACAGGTCGTCGCGTAGAGCGCATCGTGCGCATTCGCCGCGGCGGTGGATTTCGCCTTCGTGGCCGCAGGTGCGGCAGGCGTAATCGCCGGGGATGGCGGCGCAGGTCAGGCAGACCGGCCGTGGGTCGGTGCGGTTGAGGCGGCCGGGAAGGACGCCGTCGTGCCCGCAGTTGGGGCAGATGCCGTGGGTGCGCATCGCAGTGTAGAAGCAGCTGTGGCACAGCTGATCGCCGGGCCAGTAGACGCGCAGTGTGTTGGCCTTGCGATGGCAGCGGCTGCATTCGTAGTGACCGGTGGTGACGGGTGGGCGTCCGCGGCGCCTGGATCGTGGCTTGGGATTAATCGGGGCCATCGGTGATGACCCGCGCCCGCCGTGGCCGGACCGACTTGTTGAGTTCGACCACGTTCGGCGGCGGGGTAGCGGCTGCCCCGGATGCGGTCTTCCGGCGTCGGACGTCGGTGGCAGTGACGGTCACCAGGTCCTCCACGCCACAGCCGAGGATGTCGCATAGCGCGGCCATCAGTTGCAGCGAAACACGTTCGGGCCGTTGGTGGACAACACGGTAGACCTGGGGTCGGGAGAGCTGAATGCCACGTTCGGCCAGGCGGGGGATCAGGTCAGTGCTGTTGTGCATGCCATGCGCGGCCATGAGCTCGGCGAGGCGCCAGGTGTAGTCGACTTCGCGTTTCATGATGATTCTTCCCCGAAGGAGAGCGCATCTTTGACGGTCTGATCGAGCATGCGGCGCAGTGTGCGGGTGCGGTAGTCGCTGGATACACCGGTGTAGAGGGATGTGGTGCTGGCGACATCGTGGCCGGCCTGGTCTTGGACGAATTTGGCGTCCCAGCCGTCCTCTATGAGGTGGGTGATGTGCGAGCGGCGAAACGAATGCAGATCCAGTCCGGCCGGCAGATCCAGTTCGTCGCAGTAGCGCCGGAAGCGGCGCAGCAGGGTGGTCTCAGCGATCAGGCTGCCGCGCTCGCTGGGGAACAGGTCAATGCTGTCGTCGATATACGGTTGGCCGTGGGTGAGCCAGTCGGCGATGACTTCGGGTGTCCAGTCGAACACCGTGAACACGGTGCGCCGCTTCGGCGGTGAGCCTTTTTTGGCCTTGCCGTACCGGATCAGAACCGCGCCATAGCGCCCGAATTCGGCGGCGTGCGGATTGCGCGAGAAGTCGACGGTCTGCAGGTGTCGCAGTTCATTGAAGCGCAGCCCGTAGGAGTAGGCCACCTTGAACATCACCGAGTCGCGGTAAGCCGGCAGCCAGCCCTTCTTACGGGCATTGGCAATCAGGGACACTTGCTCGTCGGCATGATCGAAGAAGTCCTGCAGCTCCTTTTTGGTGAAGGGCCGCTTGAGCGGATTCTGCTCGTTGTCTTGGACGTGGGCAGCGGTGTTCCACTCGAAGAACACTTGCGCAGGGTGAGTGCCGAAGCGCTGCTCGCATACCCGATCCCAGCCGTAGTCCGGATCAGCGATGTACGAGCAGAACAACCGTAGGCCGTTCTGGTAGCCGCGCACGGTCGATTGCGCCCGGCCTTTGATGCCGCGCAGATCGGCGAAGAACTCTTCAACCATCGCCGGTGTCCAGGCCCAGGGGTACTCGTTGCAGTGGTCGATGAAGCGGCGCACCAGGGCGATGCGCTTGCTGATGGTCTCGTGGTCGAGGTTGCGGCACAGTTGCTGGTTGCGCCAGCCGTCGAGCATGTCCTCGACGGTTTGGGCCTCCGGATGCAGCAGCGGAACTGACCCGACCAGAACCACGCGACCGCTCTTGTCGACGGGCAATTCAGCCTCCCAGGACGTCTCATCTGATGCATCATTGAATCATCTAATGAATCATTACCACATCGCCGCAGGTAGGTCCATCGCAAAACGAACGTTCGCCGATGCGTGTCGCGGCGGCCAGCCGGAGAGGGGGTCATGCATACTCGTTCGCATCCACCGAAAACCCCTGGTGTCCAGGCTGTTTCATCCATGGGTACCGGGTCGGTAGGCGAGAGTCACACGATTGCTGCGTGATTCATCGGATGAAAATGCAGTGATTTACCTGACATAATGTCGCTTATCGGCATACAGCAATGGGGTATCACCAGCGAGGACTCAGACCGCGCCAGTTGTCCGTGTCCGATCCGAAACTAGTTGGGAGTAATCCGGGAAAACCTGGTAACTGTCCGATTTCTCGCCCTCCGTTCCAGAACTATCTGACAGTGACACCCGCCCCAGGGGTCGGCGCAGATCTCACGACGGCCTGAGCGCAAATGTGCCGGCGACTGGAAACGTCAGACAGAGCGCAGCGACAAGGGCACTGACGCGAGGTTGCAGGCAGGTACTGGTCGACGGCGAATCCCTATCGCTTCCCCGCCGACTGCCAATATTACGTCACAGTGACAAATTAACCTGGTCTAGCGGGACACCGGAATCTGTTGTTGCACAGACATTCCCGGTCGCTGCATCCGGCCGGTCGAGCCATAAGCTGACCCGGAAAGCCGGCGGATTCGGTAGATCCAGCCAATCCCATTGGGTCTCTTCACCTGGCAGACGCCGCCGCTTTGGCGCTTGTCTGCGCAATCGTCCAGGAAGGCCGTCCACTGCTGGCGGCTCAGCTGAGCCGCAGCATTGGCCTTACTCCTGTTGAGCCTTTCGCGCCGCCGCCAGCGATTGCCGCAGCGCTTCAGCGAGGCGGTCGACGTCGTTATCCGCTGTGGTCCAGTTGGAGAAGGACACACGTATCGCCGCTCGACCGTGCCATTCGGTTCCCGCGACCCACGCCTCTCCGCTGCGTCGCACGAATTCTGCTACAAGCCACGTGCGCTCGTCGCTGTCGTCAGCACGGATCAGGACCTGGTTGAGCACGACGTCGTTGCACACCACAAAGCCGTGCGTGCCCTGGATCATCTGGGCCAGACGGTCGGCATGGTCGCAGCAGCGTTCGATCAGTTGCCGCAGCCCCTCCCTGCCTAGCGAGGCGAGCGCTGCGTAGACGGGTAACGCCCTTGCACGCCGGGACATCTCGGGCACCAGGACACCGGGTTCGCGCTCGCTACTAGTGGGCAGATAACTGGTGTTGGCGCCCAGTGCCGAGCGGGCAGCTTGGGGATCGGCAACGATGGCCAGGCCGCAGTCGTAGGGAACGTTGAGCCACTTGTGCGCGTCGGTCGACCATGAATCGGCCAGCTCGACACCTTGAACCAGTGCCGACAGTCGCGGCGATGCGCAAGCCCATAGTCCGAACGCGCCGTCAACGTGAACCCATCCGCCGTGCTCGTGGGTTGCCGCGACGATCTCTGACATCGGATCACACGCTCCGGAGTTCACGTTGCCGACTTGTGCGCACACGATGGCGGGGTCGGAGTCAGCGGCGAGCGCGTCGGCGAGCGCGTCCGCTCTCATGGCTCCTTGTGCGTCGACTGCAACGCGCTCGACGCGGCGCGCTCCCAAACCGATCATCTGCAACGCCTGCAGTACTGAGGGATGGACCTCGTCGCCCACCAGCACGCGAACACGGGGTGCCTGCGCGAGCCCATCGGCCTCGACGTCCCAACCTCGCCGCGCTAACAGCACGTGCCGTGCGGAAAGCAACCCAACGACGTTTCCCGCCGTGGCTCCGGTCACGAAACCCACGGATGCGTCCGTGGGCAGCCCGAGAGCGTCAAGAACCCAGCGCTCGGCGGCGGCATCGATCGCAGCACCCGCCGGCGACGACATCCGGCTGTACGCCGTCTGATCCCATGTCGATACCAGCCAGTCGGCAGCCAACGCCGCGGGTAGCGTTCCCCCGACGACGAGGCCGAAGTAGCGGGGGCCGGCGCACGCAATCGTTGCCGGGCCTAGAGTTGCGGCTAACTGCTCGACTACCGCGACCGCATTCGTGCCTTGGTCGGGCAACGGCCGGTTCAGGGCATCGACTACTTCGTCGTAGCTGGTACTCGCATCGACCGGCCGGTGTGGGAGACCCGCCAGGTATTCGGTCGCCAGTTCCATCGCCCTGGGCAGAGCCGCGTACATGTCGGTTCGAACCGGGGCAGAATTCTGATCCATCGAAACTATCCTTTTGTCCGGCACTATCGTGTCGTTCTGGATTCTGTCCGACACTCTCGGTTGGCTCTGGACAGACGGCCACGATTCCGTCCAGAACTATTTGAGAGTGCCCAGGTCAGCGCATTCTCCCCTCTCAACAAGTTCCGGATCGGACAGCCCGATCCGGAACTGTTGGGAGTAGTCCGGGAAAACCTGATAGCTGTCCGATTTCTCGCCCTCCGTTCCAGAACTATCTGACAGTGACACCCGCCCAGGTCCCTGCCCATGCACGTGCAGATCTTCGACCGGTGTAACCACGGCGCCGACTCTGAATCCATGACTATCCGACAGCGCCGGACACTACGATCGACAGCCCAGAACTACCTTGACAGCGGCGGACACTCCGCGCTGTCGACGTCCAGCGTGAACCGCTTAATTCGTCACTATGACGTTATGTAGGCCCCCGCCGACAGTGAACGCCAGGCCATAGAACTGTCCCTTCCATGAATTGACGGTCGGTGCCGGACGATGGCACGCACGTACCTCCAGAGGAACTCCTCAAAAGCGAAAACCCCGTTCAGCGCATCCTCATTCGTCACGGCAACCCACGTCCGATTGCAGCCCGAGGCCTTCGGCCCCGAGCCAGCCTCCATACCGTCTAGCTGAACAGATGTTTATCGGCGCGGGTTGGGGTGCGGCCCCCTTTTTTTACAGCCGTCACCAACAGGTACTCGGCGTCGTAGGCCGTGCGGCCCGGCTCGTCGGCCCGGTTCTGATCGGTGAGAAACGACAGCAAGTCGTCATCGAGCGCGGCCACCCGGTCGGGCCGGTCCTGATTGAACCGGTACGCCGCGATGGTCGGCCCGTAGTTGCGCTTCCAGTACTCGCGGAACTCCAGCGGCGTCGCGCAGTGGTCCATCCGCACCGTCCGGCGCTGCAGCGTCAGATCGATGACGTGATCGGCGAACAGCGAACGGACATGGTCCTCGCTGCCCCACAGCGGAGGCGGGCCGGCTCCCGGTGGTGGCGGCGGCGCATACGGTTTCATCGTCGCGAACAGCCCGCCGATGAATCCGTCAGGTGTCCAGTTGATCAGCCCGATTCTGCCGCCCGGCCGGACCACCCGAACCAGCTCGTCGGCTGCCCCCTGATGATGCGGGGCGAACATCACTCCGACACAGGACATCACGACGTCGAAACCGTTGTCGGCGAACGGCAACGCCTCGGCGTCTGCTTCGACCCACTCCAGGTCGACACCACGCTCGGCGGCGATGCGCCGACCGGCGTCAAACAATTCAGGGGTCAGGTCACCGGCAGTGACGACAGCTCCTGCGGCCGCGGCCGGGATGGACGCGTTGCCCGATCCGGCGGCGACGTCGAGCACCCGCTCGCCGGGGCGGACCGCACAGGCCCTGACGAGTTCGGCGCCCAGGGACGGGATCAGCTCGGCGGCCACGGCCGGGTAGTCACCTGAGGCCCACAGCGCGCGATGTCTAGCCTTGAGCGCGCGGTCCGCGTCGAGGTCGGTGGTGGTCATTTCAGTCTCCTTGCCTATCGAGGACATGTGAAAGGATGACTGTGCGACGTTGTGCATCCGTTGTAGACCGGTGAAATCACCTGGTCAGCGGGTATCCTTCGGCACCATTTCCGCCATGGGGCCGATGCGCGCGCTGCCATCGCACCGGCACACCGCCCGGCCCGTCGTGAGCGCTGGGCGACGGCGGCATCTGCCCGTTGCGCCGCTTGCCGACCTGGCGATTTCACGAATGCAACGCAACCGACATCTTGATTCTCATGGTCCCCCAGGAGGATTTCACTTTCAGGCCGCTTTCAGCAGTATTGGCGCCCATCCCTCCGAGGGCTCTCCAGCGGATTAGCAACCAGCGACCTTGTCAGCGACTGCCGGGGATAACTCCGGCGGGGGTGCTGCGTTCGGCAGGTTGGGGCGGACGGCGTGTCCACCGCCTCCGTGCATGTCAATCAAAGGAGGAAGACCATGAACTTGACGAATATTGCTGGGAACACACGGGCTGTCGATGAGCCTGTGCCGTCGCGATACGCGCTGAAGGTCGGCGATATCGACGTGATGGTGATCAGCGACGGTGTGCTGCCCATTACCACCGCGACACTGGCCACCAATGCCGAGCCTGCCGATCTGCGAGAATGGCTGGATGACAATTTCCTGCCGCGTGAGGTGCTGGACTGGCCGCTGAACGTCGCTGTCGTGCGAAGCGGCGGCAGGACTGTCCTCATCGATTCCGGTCTCGGGACGGAGTTTCCGGACTTTCCGCGAGCCGGTCAGTTGGCCATGCGCCTGATCGCTGCCGGGATCCAGCCATCAACAGTGACCGACGTGGTGCTGACACATCTACACATGGACCACATTGGTGGCTTGCTTGTCGACGGATTGCGGAACCGGTTGCGGCCGGATCTGCGCGTCCATCTGGCCGCAGCTGAAGCCGAGTTTTGGGAGTCGCCTGATTTTTCACGCACTGTCATGCCCGATCCAATCCCGGAGGTGCTTCGGCGGACTGCGGCTCGATTCCTGAACGCTTATCGCAGCAAGCTGCGTGCATTCGAAGCCGAGTACGAGGTCGCACCCGGAGTGCTGGTCCGCCGCACCGGGGGGCACACCCCGGGTCACAGCATCGTTCGCGTTGAGGCCGGCGGGGACGCACTGACTTTCGCCGGTGATGCCCTGTTCCAGCCTGCGTTCGATAATCCCTACTGGCAAAACGGCTTCGAGCACGACCCTGTTGAAGCGGCACACGTCCGCGTCCGTCTCCTCGAGGAGCTGGCGGCCACCGGTGAGCAGTTGGTGGCAACGCATCTACCGTTTCCGTCGGTCTGCCATGTCGCGGTCGCCGGCAGTGGGTTCCGGTTCGTCCCTGCCGTGTGGGATTTCTGAGGGGCGTGGTCGCCGACCGCAGGGGTTCCGACGGTGCGTTCGGAACCCCCGCGCGAGGCATGCAATGGTGTGTTGTCTTAGCCGGTGCTCGGCGCATGTATTACTCGTGGGGCGAGACGCGAAGGTGCTTGCGCGCGTCCAGTTCTTCGTCGTCGACGAGTACGAGCATAGGTTCGCCCGGGACGCAGAGCATCGTCACGGTGAATCGGCATCTCATGTCATCCCGGTTGTTGGCGTCCGAATAGTGGATCACGTCGCCTCCGGGTTCCCAGAAGGCCTCCCCTGCTCGCACCACCCGCGGTGGCTGGCCTTCGAGTTCGAAGAGCATTTCACCTTCCAGAACGAGGCCAAATGCCGGCCCGCTGGGATGGCGGTGTGGTGGGGCGCCGGAGCTGCCCGGCGGGTAGTCGACGACAACGGTCATGGCGTGCGCGCCGGACGGGATGGGCGGAGGCGTCACCTCTTGTAGAACCGTCAAGGCGTCTTCCCAGGAGGGATCGTATCGAGTGTCCATGTCTTTCCTTCGTGTATCTCAGATCGCGCTGCCGCCGCCGTCGGCGTGCAGTACCGAGCCGGTGATGAATGTGGCGCGTCGAGAGGCCAAGAACAGCACAGCTTGGGCGATCTCGTCGGGACTGGCGGTGCGCCTCAGGGGTAGGGAGCGCCCCAGCTGTTCGTTGGTTTCTCCCCAAGTCGCTTCGACGCCTTCAGTTTTGGTCGGACCCGGCGCGACGCTGTTCACGCGGATGCCCGACGGGCCGAACTCCGCGGCCCAGGTCCGGGTGAGGGATTCGAGAGCAGCCTTCGATGCGCTGTAGGCACCCGCCCCGGGTACGCCTTTGGACGCGACCATTGTCGTGACGTTGATGATGCTGCCGTAGCCTCGGTTCAGCATGCCGGGTATCAGTTCTGCGGTCAGGAAGTACGCGCCGCGGACGTTGGTGTTGAATGTCGCCTCGAACGATTCGAGTTGCTGATCGAGAGTCAGCGCTGCCGGGAAGCTCGCGGCATTGTTGACGAGGATGTCGACCTCGCCGGCGTGCCCTACGAGTGCCCGCACCGATTCGAGGTCTGCGAGGTCGGCTCGCACGAATCGGACGACGCCGTCGATGCCCGCGGCTGCGGTGGCGCCGCGGGCAGCGTCACGTCCGGTGATGGTGACCCCAGCGCCTTCGCGCGCGAACAGTCGCGCGCACGCCAAGCCGATGCCTGCTGTTCCTCCGGTAATCAGGGCCGTCTTGCCTGCCAGTTCCATGACGACTCCTCGATCTAAGCCACGACGGATGGGGCGACGGATTCGGTATTGCCAGGAGCCAGGTGGGCCAGCGTGATGCGCAGCCGCTTGCGGCCGCGAAAAGTCCGCGACATCACGGTTCCGACCGGGATTCCGAGAATTGCTGCGGTTTCCGCGTAGGTGTAACCCTCGGCATCGGCGTAGTACAGGACCTCGGCGAAGCCTTCCGGTAACGCGGACATCGCGGCCTTGATGTCGCCGCACGGCAGCGATTCGAGCAGCTCCGACTCGGCTGACCGGCCGCTGCCGGGCAGGCGGGAGGCGCTGGCAGCCAGGTCGAATTCGTCGACGCTGTCGGCCAGCACCTCGACGACTCGTGACTGTTTCGCGCGGTAGCTGCTGATCCAGTGGTTATGGAGGATCCGGAATAGCCATGCCCTGAGATTGGTGCCTTCTTCGAAGGTGTGGAAGCCGGTGTACGCGCGAAGCAGGGTGTCCTGGAGAAGGTCTTCGGCGTCCGCCTCACACCGGGTCAGCCGGCGCGCCGCGCGGGCGAGGACGCCGATGAGTGGCTCGACCTCGCGGGTGAATCTGGTGGCGAGGTCGCGGTCGGGTGTGGTTGCAGTGGGTAGATAGGTGACGGTCATGTTCGGACGCCCTTCTCGGCATGCTGGCTGCTGTCACATCTCACAATTGCGACAACACAGCAGATCCGAGCCCTTGGTCGTCCGTAGTGGCGTATCCCCAGTCCGTAGGTGCCGGCAGGAAATCCCTGGGCCCGGGGAGCTCGGCGTCGACACCAGACCGAGATACCCTTATCGAGCGGTCAGAAGGTCAGCGCTCGTAGCTGCCTGCGCGAGGTGACGCCCAGTTTGGGAAAGACCTTTCGAAGGTGCCATTCCACTGTATGGGGACTGATGAACAGCTGTGCGCCGATCTCCTGGTTGGTCAGTCCGTCGGCGGCCATCCGGGCGATCTGCGCCTCTTGGGCGGTGAGTTCCACGCCCGTGCGTGTCTGCCGGCTACGGACCTTCTCGCCGGTGGCTGCCAACTCCCGCCGGGCCCGTTCTGCGAATCCCCGCGCGCCTATACGGTCGAACGCCTCGTGTGCCGAGACCAGCTCGCGCCGAGCGTCAGTGCGTCGATTCGCCCGCCGCAACCATTCGCCGTGTAAGAGCCGCGTTCGGGCCAGGTGCACGACGATGGGAGTGCGGCTCAGCCGCTCGGTGGCCTCGGTGAACATCTCATCGGCGGTTTCGCCGGCGGCCACCATCGCCTGTGCGCTGGCCAAAACTCCTAAGCCCCAGTTGGTTCCGCTGGCACCTGCGGTATCGACGAGGCGCGAGACGGCTTCCTTGGCGGCGTCGCCTTCTCCGCAGCGGGTGGCGGCCTCAACCAGCTCATAGAGACACCAGCCGTGAAACCCTAGATCCAGGTAGTCGCACGCACCGCGCGCAGCGGCGAATGCCTCTTCATAGCGGGCGAGACCGTTGTTCAGTACCGCGGAGGCGTAGCGGGTGAGGCCATGTAGTCGTCCCTCTCCCCGCAGCGTGCCGTCGTTGGCAGCGTCGACGAGTTCGGCGGCCGCCGCGGGGTCTCCGCGCCATGCGGCCAACAACACCGAGTGATAGCGGACCGGCGACATTCCCGCGGTTGCCTCGGTGATGGAGGCAGCCTCGCCGAGAAGTTGCCCGGCCTGTGCGAACTCACCTGAGACCAGGTGCACCCCAGCGCGGTAGGTCAGGGCACGCGGTAAACCAGCGAGCGCACCGGCGTCGCGCGCGTGGTTCACTGCGGCTGTCGAAAGGTGCCGCACGGCCTTTTCGTCCCACAGTTCGTGGGCGGCGGATTCCTGCAGAATCGGAAAGCCGGGCACCCGCAGCCACCGCCCGACTGCGGTGGCGTCTGTGTCAGCCTGTTCACACATCGCTGCGAGCGCGGCGCGCAACGTGTCGGCGCCGCTTCGGAGCCCATCGGTGATTCGCTGGGCCATGCCTTTGAGCAGGAGATCCACGGGTCGCAGGTCACCTGTCGTATCGGCGAGCGCGTTCAGCGCCGCCTCGGCGACCTCCTGGAGGACTGAGGGATCGGCGAGACGTCCGGCATAGACCAGCGCAGCGATGGCCTCGAGGTAGCACTCCCGCGAGCTGTAGTCGTCGAGGCGCTCCAGCCGTCGGGCAGCGTCGAGCAATGTCGAAGCCGTATCGGCGACTTGCGGTGCGCCGGTTTCCCCGGACCGGCTGCGAACGAAATCCATCTGGGCTCGCAGCCGCGAAACATGCGCTTGCTGCACCGCCGAGAGTTCGCTGCACTCGACGATGGTCAACAAGTCGTGCGCCGCTGATGTGTCCGCAGCATCGCGTTTGGCCTGTGCAGCGGCCAGGGCCCTGGCAGCTCGCATAGTCGGATCAGCCGTCAACGTCGTCGCTCGTTCCAGAAACGTCGCCGCAGCTGCGATGCCACCACGTCGTTGGGCGCGCTCTGCCGAACATTCCAGGTCAGCAGCGATCGCGTCATCGGGGCCCGCCGCGGCCTGAGCCGCGTGCCACGCGCGGCGGTCAGGATCGGATTTTGGGTCCGTCGCGTCGGCCAATGCGCGGTGGGCTGCCCTCCGGTCGGCCAGGTCTGCTGCACGGTAAGCCGCAGATCGAATCAGCGGATGGTGAAACCGCATCTGCGGTCCAAAGCCGATCAGACCGTCCGCCTCAGCTGGACCCAAGGCGTCGACAGGAATTCCCAAGCGAGCTGCCGCACCGAGGAACAACCCGGCATCGCCGATGGGCTCGGCAGCCGCGACCAGCAAGAGCAGTCGTGTCTTCTCAGGCAGCGCCTGGACACGGCGCACATAGCCCGTCTCGACAGCGGCCGCCGAGGAGCGCTTGCCTGAAATCCAGAACCCACCCGACAGTTCCGCGGCAGAAATACTGCGCGGCACCTCCAGGATGGCAAGAGGCAAGCCACGGGTCTCGGCGACGATCCGGTCCCGCACGCGCGAGTCCATGCCGCCCACCATCACCGATTCGAGGAGCTCCCTGGCGTCGGCGACGGACAAACCTCCGACGGTCAACTCCGGCAGGCCCCCCAAAAGCTCGGGACTGTCACGAACCGCGAAGACCAACGCGACCGGCTCAGCGAGCAGACGCCGGCCAACGAACGCCAGTGTTTGCACGGTCACCTGGTCGAGCCACTGAGCATCGTCGATGACGCACATCAGCGGTCTGCCTGCCGCCGCCGCGGCCAGCAGACTCAGCACTGCCAGCCCCACCAGGAAGCGGTCCGGCGCCGCCCCGACGGCCCGACCAAACGCCACGTCGAGAGCGTGACGCTGCGGTTCCGCAAGGACGTCGAGGTGCCCGAGCAGCGGTGCGCACAGCTGCTGCAGGCCGGCGTAAGCGAGCTCCATGTCAGACTCGACGCCCGCGATCTGCACGACATCGAAGTCGTGGGCGCGCTTGACCAGATAGTCAAGCAGCGCGGTCTTGCCTGCGCCGGCTTCACCGCGCAACACCAGCACCTGGGAGCTACCCGGTTTGACACCTGCGATGAAGTCATCGAGGGTCGCGCACTCGGTCTCACGACCGCGAAGAGGCATTCTCCGACCCCGGCTTGACATCGGCATCACCGCGCCCGCTGCAGGGACCTCCACCGTCAACCCTGCCGCGCGCCGGTCCGGTCCGGTCTGAATATGGCAGTTTGCAGTTTAGCCCGGCGTTGCCCGGCTGTGCGGCGCCGTGTTCGGGACAATTCAGCCCTTGGCGGCCGCCTGGAGGATCCAGTCCTCGAACCGCGTGTCGAACAGGGTCGCCTCCGGGCCGGGCACCAGGGTGCGCTCGCCCAGATCGATTCCCCAGTACTTGGCTTCCGGGTCGGCCACCACCGTGCGGCTGTCACCGACGGCGGTCAATGCAGTGCCCAGAAGGTCAGGCAGGAGGACTGCCACCGGTCCGCCGATCTCCACGGTGCCATTCTCTGGGCCGTTGACCGTTGCGGTGGCGACGCCCTCGGCGACATCCGCGGCCGCCATCGGCTGGAAATACGCCGGCGGCACACGGACCTTGCCGTCGATCGTCGCCGCGTCGGCAAGGGTTTCGAGAAACTCGAAGAACTGCGTTGCCCGCACGATCGTGTACGGGATCGGCCCCTCGGCAAGCAGCCTCTCCTGCAAAAGCTTGGCATCGAAATAGCCGCTCTGCGTGGCTAACTGATCAGTGCCGACTACCGATAGCGTGACGTGGTGGGCCACACCGGCGGCCTTCTCCGCAGTCAGCAGATTAGTCGTCGCGCACTGGAAGAACTCCTTCGCCGCGGCGTCGAGCGTCGGCGAGTTCGACACATCGACGACGGCATCTGCGCCGGACAGGACCGTCACAAGACCTTTCCCCGTGTAAGCGTTGACCCCGGTCGACGGAGCCGCGGCGATGGCGTGGTGACCGTGTTCGATCAGCGTCTTCACCAACTTCGAACCGATGAGTCCGGTTCCGCCGACGACAACGATTTTCATGGTGACCCTCCCTGGTTGTTCTGATGGCACTGCTTCCATGCCCCCAGAACGGATCGCAGGTGCCGAACTCATCCCCACGACGCCGATCGGTCAGTCGGTGCTCGGGGTTACGTCCTCAGATCGGGAGATTCCCGCTACCGCCGCGTCATCCGGCGGCCGACTCGTACCCGCCGATGGCCTCGACCTTGCCCGCCGAGGCGCCCTGCGGATCGAATTCATAGCCCAGCCACTCCCGCGTCAGGCGGCGCGCCAATTCCAGCCCGATCACGCGTTGCCCAAAGCACAGCACCTGCGCGTTGTTGGACAGCACTGACCGTTCCACGGAAAAGCCGTCGTGCGCGGTGACCGCGCGAACTCCAGGCACCTTGTTGGCACTGATGGCCACGCCGAGCCCGGTCCCGCACACCAGCAGGGCACGGTCGGCCTTCCCCTCGGCGACCATGCGCGCCGCGGCGACCGCGACGTGCGGGTAGGCGGTGTTGTCGTCGGCGCCGACGCCGACATCGGTCACGTCGACAACCCGATCGTCAGCGAGCAGGTCGCCTTTGAGTGCTTCCTTGTACTCGTAGCCGGCGTCGTCGGATCCGACGACGATGCGCAGCCCTGAAGACATTTCGGTCACTTCCCTTTCGCTGATGTCGGGGTCGATGCGAACGTCTCGGCGACCGCGCGCAGACACATCGCCAGCGAGGTCGCGCCGGCATCGGGGGTACCGACGCTTCGCTCGGCCAGCGGACGTGCCCGGCCCACCTTGGGCCGCAGTTCGGCGGTCGCTCGCGCTGCCTCGGCGGCGACAGCGACCGCCTCCTGCCAAGCGCCCTGCCATTGCTGACCGTCGGCGACCCGCCGCTGCACGTCTTCGACGAACGGCAGACCCGCATCGAGCATGGTCTTGTCGCCGGGAGCCGCACCGCCCAGCGTGATCAACGCGTCGTAGCCGTCGCGGACCGCGGCCGCCACGGTCACCGAGTCAGGTCGCCCGACGTCGCCCAGTCGTGCGCCGATCGCCGCCAGCAGCGCACCCCAGAGCACTCCCGACGTGCCGCCGGCCTTGGCTGCCCACGCGGCGCCCGCCTCGGCCAATACCGATCCCTGTCCCCCGCCGGCCACGACCGCCTTCTCGGCGGCTTCGGAGGCAGCGGCGGAACCCTTCACCATGCCTCGACCGTGGTCACCGTCCCCGGCGACGGCGTCGATGCGCCCCAGTTCGTCTTCGGCATCGGCGAGCATCGCGGCCATTGCGGCCAGCATTCGGGCGACCAACCGGCCGCCGCGCCGCCCCTCGTCGTCGGACAGTTCGGCCAGCGCCGGAGCTGTTGTGCTGGTGTGTAACTCATCGACCGTTCGCAATTCGGCCGTTCCGCCCTCGGGAATCTGCGCCGCTGCACCCTTGCGGTAGGCCGGCGTGTCGGCAGGTGCGGTCCAATACCGTTCCAGCTCGTCGTCGAGCCACATCACCGTCAGCGAACAGCCGGCCATGTCGAGGCTGGTGACCAACTCACCGACCTCCGGCTCGATGATCTGGTAACCGCGTTCGCGGAGCAGGGTCGCAACTGTCCCCCACACCACGAACAGTTCCTCGTACTTGGTGCGGCCCAGTCCGTTCAGGATCACCGCAACCCGCGTGCAGTCCGATCCGGGGTGGTCGGCCAGTACCCCGTCGACCAGTTTCTGCGCCAGCTCGGCTGCCGTGGGCATCGGCTCGTCGGCCACGCCGGGTTCGCCGTGGATACCCAGACCGACACCCATCGTGCCCTCCGCGACGGTGAACAGCGGGTGATCTGCCCCGGGCATCGTGCAGCCGTCGAACGCCACGCCCAGCGTGCGGGTGGCGGCATTCGCTTTTTCGGCGACCCGGACCACCCCGGCGAGGTCGAGGCCGTCCTCGGCAGCCGCGCTCGCACACTTGAATACCGGGAAATCACCGGCGATCCCGCGCCGCTTGGCTTCCTGGCCGCGGGGTGCGCTGGCGATATCGTCGGTCACCGCGAAGTAATGAGCCTCGATGGCCTCGTTGCGCAGCTGTGCCACCGCGAGCCCGAAATTCATCACGTCGCCGGCGTAGTTGCCGGTGGTCAGCAGCACACCGGCGTCACCATGCGCAGCCCTGGCGACCGAGGCCGCATCCTCGGCCGACGGTGAGGTGAAGATGTTTCCGACCACCGCTCCGTCGGCGAAGCCGTGTCCGACCGTGCCGCAGAAGGCCGGATAGTGGCCAGACCCGCCGCCGATGACGACGGCGACCTTTCCGGGCCGGGTGCGGTGCGCGCGGACCACACCGCCGGGCACAGCCGTGACGTACCGGGCGTTGGCGTCCAGGAACCCGGTCAGCATGTCCTCGGTGAACTGAGCCGGGTCGTTGTAGAGCTTGGTCATCGCAGACGCTCTCCGGTGTCGGTGTCGAACAGGTACACCCGCTCGGCCGGCGCGGTCACCGTGACCTGCTGCTCGGTTCGATAGTCCTGCTCGGCCGGTGTCTGGACCAGCACACCCTGCTCGATCCCGGGCACGGTGCTGGTCGCCAGACCGAACTCCAGCAGATGTTCGAAATACGCCACCGTCGCTGCCACACCCTGGCCACCGCGCGCCGACAGGACGCAGTCCTGCGGCCGGATCCCCACAGTGACCCTCGTGGTGTCGGGCACGGTGGTAACCGTGGTCTCGAGAAAGCCTGCCCCGGAGCCGATCTCGACCCGGGCCCGGCCGCGGTGGAGCCGCACTGTGCCGGGCAGCACGTTGATCGCGGGCTCACCGACGAACTCTGCGACGAACAGGTTGGCAGGATCGTCGAACACCTCGTCAGGGGTGCCGAACTGCTGGACCTTGCCACCGTCCATCACGGCCAGCCGGTCGGCCAGCGACAGCGCCTCCACCTGATCGTGGGTGACCACGATGGTGGTGTAGCCGAACTCCCGCTGCAGCACCTTGAGTTCGCGGCGCACTCGGTTGCGCGCCGAGGCGTCCAGATGGCTGAGCGGCTCGTCGAGCAACACCACCGGCGGATTGCGGACCAGCGCCCGCGCCAGCGCGACCCGTTGCTTCTGACCGCTTGACAGCCCGGCCGGCCGCAGTCCGAGCAGTTCCTTCATCTCCAGGCGCTCGCAGATCGAATCGACCATCCGCTCAGCGCCCTTGACCTTGCGTGCTTTCAAGCCGTAGAGCAGATTGTCACGGACCGACATCGGCGGATACAGCGCATAACTCTCGAAGCCGACCCCAATCCCCCGCTTGGCTGCGGGAAGCTGGGAAACCTCCCGATCCCCGATCTTGATCGAACCGCTGGTCACGGTCTCCAGCCCGGCGATCATGCGCAGCGTGGTGGTTTTCCCGCACCCGGAGGGTCCCAGCAGGGCCACCAGCTCGCCGGGTTCGATCTCCAGGTTGATGCCCTTGACCGCGGTCACGCTGTCGCTGCTGCGTGATGCGTAGGTCTTTACCAGGTCGCGCAGCGTCAGTCTCTGAGCGACCTGTTGGGTGGTCCTGTCGATCGTGACGCTCACTGCACTGCCTCCAAAGTTGGTTCGCCGAGCCTGGCCGTGTCGCCATCGCCAGGCGTGAACACATGCACATCGGTTTCGGCGATACGCATCTTCACGGTGTCGCCCTCGCCTACCCCGTGCCGGCCCGAGGTCAGCGCGATCAGCTGCGCGCCTCCGACGTCGACCGTCAACTCGATGTTGCGGCCCAGTCGTTCGGTGAGCACAACCCGTCCGTGCAGCGATCCTTCTCCGCTGGTCACGTGAATATCACTGGGGCGCAGCCCTACTCGCACTCGGTCACCACGCCCGCAGCGCACTCCGGCGGGCACCGGAACGTCGAGCGAGCCGTCACCGAGCCGGATCCGTCCCTCGTCGACCACACCGTCGAGCAGGTTGATCTCGGGCTGGCCGAGGGAACGTGCGACGAAGGTGTCAGCAGGTCGGCGCCAGATCTCGTCTGGTGTACCGATCTGCACCACCCGACCCTCTCGCATCACCGCGATGCGGTCACCGAGGGCCAGTGCCTCCTGGTAATCGTGGGTCATGTCCAACGGTCAGCGTCAGCGAGTGGCGCTGGGCCGGGTGCTCGTCCGGCCGGCCGATGTGTATCTGCTCGACGAGCCGCTGAGCCACCTCGACGCCAAGCTGCGCGCATCCATGCGCGCCGAACTCAAGCAGCTGGGCGCGATGTCGAACACCACCACGATCTACGTGCAGCTCACGCGGCAAGCGGTTCTTCAGGGCGTTGATGCCCAGGGTGGTGGTGACCTGATCGATCCGATCTTCCTGCTCAGCAGCCGAGTACCGACCGGTCCGACCGGATCGCAGCGGCGAGGCCAGGTTCTGAGCCACGGTCTTCTGCGGGTAGAGCGCATAGCTCTCGAAGGCCATCGCGACGTTGCGATGGTAGGGCTCCACCGCCGTCATGTCGGCGCCGCCGATCGCCACGGTGCCCGAGTCGACGTCGACCAGCCCGGCGATGGACTTCAGTGTGGTCGTCTTCCCGGCGCCGCTGGGGGATCAGTGCACATGATGGTGCAGGCCGGATTCATCATCGGTTGCGGACTGCTGCTGGACACCTTCGTCGTCCGGACTCTCACCGTGCCGGCGATCGCCACACTCTTGCAGGAGAGGAGTTGGTGGCCGAGTCGAGTTGGGTGACGCGTCGTCTCCCAACGGCGCCAGGCGGCTCGGCAGTGCTGGCAACTGCACCCGGAACGCGGTTCGGCCGTTGCCTGACTCTGCGCTGACAGTACCCTGATGCGCCTGCACGAGCGCCGCCACGATAGTCAGTCCCAGGCCGCTGCTGCCTGACTTTCGGGATCGCGAATTGTCCGCGCGCACAAACCGATCGAACAAGTGCGGCAACAGTTCCGGATCGATCGTCGGTCCGTCGTTGACCACCTCAAGCTCAGCAGCGGGTGCCTCACCGCAGCCAGATATTGTGCGCAGCGTTGCGACGACTGCCGTGCCGGGTGGACTGTGCGCATGGGCGTTGGTCAACAGGTTGCTGACCACCTGGTGCAGGCGCATGGCGTCGCCGCGGACCCAGACCGGGCCGTCGGGCAGGTCCATCAACCAACGGTGTGTCGGTGCCGCGACGGCGGTGTCGTTGACCACGTCGAGTACCAGATCACACAGATTGACCATTTCGCTGTCCAGTTCCTGGCCCTCGTCGAGTCGCGAAAGCAACAACAGGTCAGCCACCAGCTTGGCCATCCGTGCAGCCTCTTCTTCGATGCGCGCCAGCGAATACTCGCTGGAGGCCGGCAGGATCGCACTGTCTTGGCGGGTGAGCTGGGCGTAACCCAGGATGACCGACAACGGTGTGCGCAGTTCATGGCTGACATCGCTGAGGAACTGGCGCATCCGGGTACTGGCTTCGGCCCGCTCCACCAGCGCATCGTCGACTTTGGACAGCAACCGATTCAATGCTTCACCAACAGTTCCGACCTCGTCGTCGCGGTCGGTGTCCTCGGCGCGGACCCGTACCGTGACCCGTTGTTCGTCCTCTTCCAGCGGCATCTTGGCCACGAACCGCGCGGTGTCGGCGATGCGGCGCAGCGGCCGGTGCACCCAGCCCACGACCGCTATCGCGCCCAGCGCCGCCACCCCCAGACCGGCAAGCGCAAGACTGGCGACCGTCAGCGAATGACGCAGGACGAGTTGGTTCTCGTCGGCGAGATTGAGCCCGCACAGCAGCACGAGATCGCCGTCCACTGAGGATGCCTGCACCCGGTAGTCGCCGAGACCGGGCAGGGTGATGGTCCGCGGCTGCGGATCCTGCCACGTCTGCGTCTCCAGTTCCCGCAGCGCCTCGGCGGGTGCCGGCAACGGATCTGTGTCGGAGTACACCGCAGAACCCGCGACCTCGCCGTCGCGCATGACCGCGATCAGGTTCCCAGGCCCCTGGCCGATGAAGCCCGCGAGAACCTCAGCCGAATCGCGCAGGTCTTCGTCGGTCAGGTTGGTGTAGGAGTACTCGAAGGCCGCAAGGGACCGGTTCAACTCGACATCGGTCATCTCTGTGACATAGACGCGCAGGCTGTGCATCGAGAGGGCGCCGATGACCGCCAGGACCAGCATGACGATCGAGGACGCCCCGAAGACCAGCTGGCTGCGCAGGGAACGCGGCCACAGTCGGCGAGATCGCAGGTCACTCACTCTGGTGACCGAAGCATGTACCCCACGCCCCGGACGGTGCAGATCATCGGCTCACGACCGTCGTCGATCTTGCGTCGCAGGTACGAGATGTACAGGTCGACGATGCTGGAACGACCACCGAACCCGTAGTTCCACACCTCATCGAGAATCTTCGACCGGGTCAGGACGCGGCCGCTGTGCCGCAGCAGACAACGCAGCAGCTCGAATTCGGTCGCGGTGAGCGCGATCGGCTCCCCGGCACGGGTGACCTCGCGACTGGCACTGTCCAGCGTCAGATCCCCCTCGGAGAGAACCTCGTCATCAGCAGCTGTCCGGTCGGCGTGCCCAGCGCGGCGCAGCAGCCCCCGCAACCTCGCGACCAGCTCTTCCAAGTTGAACGGCTTGGTCATGTAGTCGTCGGCGCCGGCGGTCAATCCGCCGACCCGGTCGCGCACCGAGTCCCGGGCGGTCAGGAACAGGATCGGGGTGTGGGTGTCCGACCCGCGCACCTTATGCAGGATCTGCAACCCGCTGATGTCGGGCAGCATGATGTCGAGGATCAACAGATCGGGCTCTCGTGCGTCGAAACTGCGGATGGCGTCGCGCCCGTTGTGGGCCACGTCGACAGTCCAGCCCTCGTGACGGAGGGCCATGGTGACCAGGTTGGTCAAGGCCGGTTCGTCGTCGACAAGCAGGACACGTATCGGCGACCCGTCCTTGCGATTCATCGTCGGGAGTTGCCCCAGGGCGGCCGGCCGCCGACCGCCACGGGAAAGGGTCGGGGTGGCTGTCATATCTCAAGTGTCCCGATTGCCGATAGCGGTGTCACGGAACTCTTATCAAAGACAAATGAATTGTCCACGGGTGCTGCGGCTGCCATACCAGCGCAGTACCCATGGCGCGCCCCGTAAAACGTCGCGACCAACGCCTCCGGAGGTACACATCCGGGGGCACACCGAGCGACCTGCCGACCTAGTCGATCCTGAGCGTAATCAGGTACAGCACAAAAGATTTGGCTTTCATATGAATGCCGACTTCCCGGATTGGGATGACAGTTCGCCCGGGAACACCATGATCAGCAACGATCGAACCATGATTCTTTGCTGAGGCTCATCTGCACCAATTGCCCTGAAAAGCCTGTGGTTTGGCATCTTCGGGAAGTGGATAGAGCCGAGCTGGCCTACTGCACAGGTCGTTTCACGGATAGCTAGGAGAACATCATTCTGCAGATGTCGCGCCACTCGCCAGCGGAGGAAACCGGCGATCACACGGTCATGAAAGGCATGAAAGGCCGACTGGGGCCGATAGTGCGTCATGACCTCCCAGCGTCGATTGTCGTCTTCCTCGTCGCCCTCCCGCTGTCGATCGGCATCGCCGTCGCCTCGAATGCACCGGTGCTCGCCGGAATCATCGCGGCCATCGTCGGCGGCATCGTGGTCGGCGTCCTCGGCGGATCGCCCTTGCAGGTCAGCGGTCCGGCTGCCGGGCTGACCGTGATCGTCGCGAGCCTGATCGACCAGTTCGGCTGGGCCGTCACGTGCGCGATCACCGTCGCCGCGGGAGTCTTGCAGGTATTGCTCGGACTCAGCCGGACCGCCCGCGCGGCGCTGGCCGTGTCGCCAGTGGTGGTCCACGCGATGCTGGCCGGCATCGGTGTGACCATCGCGCTGCAGCAGGTCCACGTCCTACTCGGCGGGGACTCGCATGGTTCGGGCTGGGAGAACCTGAGCGGTCTACCCGAGCAGGTCCTGGGCGCACACCTGCCGGGCCTGCTCATGGGCTTGCTGGTCATCGTGGTGATGGTGGGTTGGCGCTGGGTGCCCGCTCCGATCAACACAGTTCCCGGCCCCCTCGCCGGGATCGTCGCAGCAACCGCACTGTCGGTGGTCGTGCCCTGGTCCGTGCCCCGAATCGAGCTCGACGGATCGATCGTCGACGCGATCCAGCTGCCCGCCCTGCCGGACGGGAACTGGGGCGCCATCGCAGTCGGTGTGCTCACCGTGGCGCTGATCGCGAGCGTGGAAAGCCTGCTGTGTGCGGTGGCCGTCGACCGCATGAAGAGCGGACATCGCACGAACTTCGACCGCGAGCTGCTGGGCCAGGGTGCAGGCAACATCACCTCCGGCATGATCGGCGGCCTTCCCATCACGGGTGTGATCGTGCGCAGCTCGGCCAACGTCCGAGCCGGCGCCGAAACCCGCGCCTCCGGGATCATGCACGGTTACTGGGTGCTCGCGTTCGCCCTGCCGTTCGCCTGGCTGGCCGAGCTGATTCCGACCGCTGCGCTGGCAGGTTTGCTGATCGTCGTCGGTGCCCAACTGGTCAAGAAGACCCAAATCCAGACCGCGCTGCGCACCGGTGACATCGCGGTCTATGCGGTCACCATCCTCGGTGTGGTGTTCATCAATCTGCTGCAGGGTGTCCTCATCGGGTTGGCGCTGGCTGTCGCGCTTGTGGTGTGGCGAGTGGCGCGGGCCAGAATCAAGGCCGAGCGCGTCGATGACGACAGCTGGCAGGTCTCCGTCGAAGGATCATGCACCTTTCTTTCGCTGCCCCGCCTCACCCGAGTGCTCAACTCGCTACCCCCGGAGAACAAGGTCAGCGTCGAGCTGTCGATCGATTTCATCGACCATGCAGCGCTGGAAGCCATCGAAGACTGGACACGGCAGTACCGCGCGACCGGAGGCACCGTAGAGATCGACGAACTAGGTCCGACCGAACTGCAAAGCGCTGCCGACGGTCCGCCGGCGCGCCGCTTCGGCGCGATCGACAAACGCGCAGGCGTCTTCCCGTGGAGCGCTTGGCGCCAGCACCACTTCCCCTCTGTTCTGCAGGGATTGGACATTTACCATCGCAGCACAGCGCCGTACATCCGCCCGCACATGGAGCAGCTGGCCAACGCCCAGCGGCCCGAGACGCTGTTCATCACGTGCACGGACTCGCGCATCGTGCCCAACGTGATCACCAGCAGCGGCCCCGGTGACCTGTTCACTGTTCGCAACGTGGGCAATCTCGTGCCCCCAGAACAGCGCGATCCGTCCGTTGAAGCGGCTATCACCTTCGCGGTCTCGAAGTTGCGGGTGTCCTCGATCGTCATCTGTGGCCACTCCAGCTGCGGCGCGATGAACGCACTGCTCAGCGACGGCGCCAAGCGAGACGCCGGAGATGAACACCTCTATGCCTGGCTGGCCCACGGCCGTTCGACGGTGGCCGCCTTCCAGGACGGTCGCCACCCTGTCGCCCGTTCAGCAGCCGATGCCGGGTTCGGGAGGGTCGATCAACTCAGCATGGTCCACGTGGCTGTACAGATCGAGACCCTGCGCGAACACCCGCTGATCGCCGAGGCCTACCAGGAGGGCAAGCTGGACATCATCGGGCTGTTCTACGACATCACCAGCGCTGCTGCGGTCCGCGTGTCGCCGACCGAGATCAACGGTCACATCGAGGCCCACCACCACTCGTAGACCGCCGTGCGCGCACTCGCGTCGACTCCCTGGAGATCGGCGCGGGTGCCGGCGCGAATATCGCTCGGCGGGAAAGAAGTGTGAATTCAATCGCTCCTTAATGAATGGCGGTACCACTGCGCGGTACTTTTTAAACCTGATTTGTTCACCATTTTCCTGAGAGTTGAACATATTTGAGTTATCTATGACTGCAATGACGAAAGCAACTTGAATACCTAGAATTGATGGTAACGCGGTCAGATGCCAGCGTTTACCGATAAACCGGTAACTTGATGCCCCCAAGCATTGAGTGAGGGAGGTTCGCCATTCTCGATGAACCCCCGCAAGAGGCGCCAAGAGAAATGGAGACAGAGAATGAAGTTCAACGTACGTCGCTCGATACCATTGGTGGCCGCAGGCGCGCTGATGGTCGGCAGTACGCTGTTGGCACCCGCCGCCGCCGCCAATACCGAACAGAACTGTGACGTGACAGGTCCCCGGTCGGTGATGTGCGGTACCACGGGGAGCACCTCGATCTACACCGAGCCGGTACCCCGTGGCCCCAACCCGTGGCTGCCAGGTCCGCTGATGCCGGGACGCGGCTTCTAAGCAGCAGCGCAGCACTACTGCGCGACATCGCAGGGGCGCTGACGCGATCCGAACCTTTCGGAGCGCGTCGGCGCCTTTTCTGCTTTCCGCATCACGTCTGCGCATTACGCCTCACCTCTTCACCATTTCTGCGATTCGGCTCACATCGCCGCCCCGGACACTCGTTTCCAGAAACACGCAGCAGGGCGAAGTCGCCAGCCATGACTGCCGCGTGACACCGCCTCTGGCCGCCGGCATAACGGCACAGACCAGGATCGCCGACAAAAACAGTCGCCAGAAAGTCATACGGCCGTCTGCGTGGAACCCACGCGCCATTTCGACTACACAGAACCCGCTGATTTCGACCCGCGCCCTCGCGCCCCCGCCTCAGTGCACGCTCTGCCAATGCGGTTGACGGTATTCAGTCCGTTTAGACCGCGCAGTTCCGCTTCGCCCATACTCATAGATTGCGCTGAAGAATTACCAATCCAAGTCAAATCTGGGTTAGCTATGACCATAATGACGCGAGGTTCCAACGGTCGTATATTGGATTGTAGAAGGATAAAGCGATCGCCAATGTCCAGTAGAAACTCTCGCCTGGTCTGCGCCTTCTGGAAAAATGATTCAGTCAGCTACCTGGGCGTCTTCATGGACAGAAGGCATCCAAGAATTGAGAAGGAGAATGAAGTTCACCCTGCGTCGAATAGCGCCGATGTTCGCAGCCGTTGCGCTCACCGCCGGCACGATGGTCACGGCACCAATGGTCAGCGCGAGCAACCAAACCCAATGTAACTGGACAGGGCCTCGAACGTCGGTGTGCCAGAAGCCGGGCCACGCATCGATCTACACCGAACCGGTGCCACGTGGGCCGAACCCATGGCTGCCCGGTCCGTTGATGCCGGGGCGCCGCTTCTAGCCGCGCGGCGAAACAACCGGAGAACACAATCGAACAATGTCGCCGGCGCGGATGACCCATCGTGGTCCGCGTCGGCACCTTTTTGTCAGATCAATGTTCCGGCCCGAAATAGATCTCTCCGTACGGCAAACTCCTGCATTCTTTGCAGCCGCGGTCATAATGAAGCAAGGTGATTTGCTGGCGAAACTTCAGCCGCAATCTCGGCCCCACACCGGGGCCGAGTCCCGGCAGTCTCCGCGGCTCGAGGTCACATCGCTGCGCCCCAGGCGTGACGGAGATCGCAATCCGGCGCAGCCGACATCCCGAAGCTAGACCCCCATGAACCCACCTCCGTGGGCTACATTGGTGCGGCACCACACCAGAGCTAACAGTGTCTGCGTGGCAGACAGGCCAACTCGCCTGTCATATGTCTAGCCGAATCGGCGACAACGGTCGATCCAACGACAGCTATTGCCCTAGCTAAGTTTGTTGTCCGAGAACAGCTTTCAAGGCACAAGCGATGAGTTCGGCACCCGAGCCGGGGCCGTTGCGCCCAGCGCCGTGCCGCTCGCGGCATCTGACTGCTAGCAAATTGCGTAGCACTTGTTTCTTAGGTTAGCCTCAGCTAGCGTCGCGTCGGCCGATTGGCTTGATTCCTCTTTATCTGACACAGGAGAACCATGGCGTTAGCGCTCTCTGCTCACCCTGAGCACATTTCGACGTCGGAGCGGTCGAGTGCCCCACCGCTACACAAACGCGCGGTACTGACCGGTGTCGCGCTGGTGAGCGCGTCGGTGCTCACCATCACCCCGATGGCTCCGGCGCCGGCGGCACTGGCCGCCGCGCAGGCTCGCGACGTCCAGATGGCGGCCTGGACGAACCCGCTGACCACCTGGCAGGAGGCGTTCAAGGCGTCCTCCCAGAACATTGCCTACGGACTCAACGAAGTCGCGACGAAGTACCCCGTGTGGCTCGGTGACGTCCTGCGTGGCTCCCCCACCCTCTTCCAGGAGCTGGGCGGGGTGTTCGGCAACACCACCGGGTGGCAGGCCTTGGCCGCGGACCTGCCCGGGTACGGAGATCGCATCCGCGAGGCCATCCAGACCAGCATCGCCGACAGTCAGGGCCGGTTCGACGGCGTTGCGGACCTGATGCGTGACGTCGCGGGCTACCTGGGAGCGGCGCAGTTCAACAACGCGTTCGCCGCGGTCAACGAATACTTCTTGTGGAGTCTCGGGGCCGGAGCGTGGCCGTTGTTCGACGTTCTGGCGATGCCGGGACAAATCGCCCAGACCCTGGGCGCCGGAAAGTTGGCCAACGTCTTCGACGTGCTGCTGACCGACAACGCTCTGGGCCACTACACCGAGTCCCTGCTCGGCCCCGTGGTCACCGCCGCGTTCCAGTTCACCGAAGTGCTGGACGACATCGCGGCTGCGATCAAGACCGGCGATTGGACCACCGCGCTCAGCGAGACCATCAACATGCCGGGCAAGGTCGTCAACGCCCTACTCAACGGCTACACGCCACGGCTTGCCATCGAGGACGGCAAGCCGTGGCCCTGGGTGGGCCTGCTCACGCCGAAGGGTGCCTTCGAGCAGTTCTTCATCAACATGCCCCGCGATATCGCCTGGGCGATGAAGGTCTCCCGCGAAGAGTTCCTCGCGGCGAAGAACAATCCCGCCGCGGCGACTGCCGACGTGTCGTCCACCGATCTCGCCGCGGAGGACCGTCTGGTATCGATCGAGGTCGGACTGCGCGGAGAGGAAAGGAAGTTGAGCCAACCGATCTCGACGGACTCCTTGGCGGTCCCGCAGACTCCGGAACCAGACGGCGCGCCGGTCGGTGCGGACGCCGAGACCGAGAGCTTGCCCGGCCCCGCGGACGACGTTGCGGACACCTCCGTCGGTGACGAGGTCGGTGACACCGCCGCAGACGCCGCAGACACCTCTGAACCCGACGCCACCGAGCCGGACAAATCCGAGTCCGCCACAGACGAATCGGGCACGGGTGAGTCTGGCCGCGCAGCAGCCAGGGGCGACTCCTCGGACGCGTCCGGGAACTCCTCGAGCAGACGTGGCGGTGGCTCGTCCGCCGGCTCTGACAGCGGTTCTTCGTCTCGGAAGGCACGCAGCAGCGGCTGACGCACCGAGCACCCGCTATGGCCCCCTTGAGACCGAGGGGGCCATAGTCGTCGTGCCCGCGCGGCGAATACCTGTCACCTGAAAGAAACAAACGCAGTCCACTGTTAACGGCCGCGGCGTATTCGGTTACGCCGCGGCAACCATCTCCCGCGCCTGCTGCGCAAAACTGTCAAACGACAGAAACGGCAGGCAATGAGCGGGAGAGGTCCGTGACCAGCACAGACACCATATCCAGCACGGCCACCACAGCAGGTGCCCGCGACCACGCACGCGCGCAGCACGGCCGTACCGCCGAATTCATGCGTCACGTTCCGGCCTCGACGTCCCCGGATGTACCCGGCGACATCCCCTCCGAGCAACTGGTGTGGTCGGAATGCGTTGCGCCAGGCGGCTACACGACCGCGGTTCTGGCCCGCGGAACCCGGATCCGGCTCACCGACACCAACGGTGACGCCTGCGCTCATCTGCTGCTGCACCGCGCGGACTCACCGCACGAGCGGCTCAACGTCGCCGACACCGTCAAGGTGCCCTGGCAGGCCTACCTCGGGGCCGGTCACCCGCTACTCAGCGGATTCGGCCGTGTCATGGCCACCATCGTCTCCGATACCTCCGGCAACCATGACGCGTTGACCGGAACCTCGACCCGGGCCGGAAATCTGGAACGCTACGCCGCAGCCGCACCGGAGTCCGGAGCTCCTGCCGGGCGGGAACTCTTCACCCTCGGCGCTCTCAAACACGGCCTCGACAGCCGTGATGTGCCACCGTCGGTCTCCTTCTTCAAAGGCGTACGTGTCGACAGTGCCGGCACATTCAGCTGGCTCGGCTCGGCCGGCCCCGGCGCGACGGTCGACCTGCTCCTGCATGTCGATGCAATCGTGCTGCTGGCCAACACAAGTCACCCACTTGATCCCCGGCCGACATTCACCTGTTCACCGCTGTCGGTGCACGCGTGGACAGCCCGCACCGACCTGGAACGGCTGGTACGCGGAGCTCTCGTGGGCCCGCTCGGACCCGAACACCGGCAAGCCATCGCCAACACCGAGGCCGACCTCACCGCGAGAGGACAGTTGTGAGCACCGCTACCGTCGAACCCCTTGTCGCCGGGACCATCATCCTCGACCAGTACGTTCCCGCCCGAGCCGCCTGGTCGGCCGTGGTGAGTGCGGGTGACGTGCTGACCATCGTCGATCTCGCCGGAAACCAGGCGGTGGACTGCCTGCTCTATGCCGCAGGCGACACCCGACTGCGCTACAGCGCCCCCGAGACGATCCGCCGGCAGGGTCGCATCACCCTGACCATGGATTCGGTGCTGCGCGCCGAAACCGGCGAGGCATTGATGACCGTCGTCGCCGATGAGGTAGGCGCCCACGACACCCTCGGCGGTGCGTGTTCCAAGGAGTCCAATACATTGCGCTACGGCCAGCACACCCGCGCCCAGCACGGCTGCATGGAGAACTTCCTGTTAGAGGGATCGCGCTGGGGTCTGGGCGCTCGTGACCTCGCCAGCAACATCAACTGGTTCATGAACGTGCCAGTGGATCCCGATGGGGCTCTGGGCATCGTCGACGGGTTGTCGGCCCCGGGCAAGCGCGTCGCGCTGCGCGCCGAGGTCGACACATTGGTCTTGGTCTCCAACTGCCCGCAGATCAACAACCCCTGCAACGCTTTCGATCCGACTCCGGTCCAGATGATCGTGACCCGGCCGGCGGACGACGCATGACGTCGGTGCTGGTGGCCAACCGCGGCGAGATTGCGGTGCGCCTGGTCCGTGCCGCCCGTGCGCTGGGCCTGCGCTCGGTGGCGGTGTTCTCCGACGCCGATCGAGGCGCACCTCACGTACACCTCGCCGACCAAGCCGTGCGGATCGGCCCGGCCATCCCTCGGGAAAGTTACCTGCGTATCGACACGATCCTCGACGCCGCAGCCCAGACCGGAGCGACGATCGTTCACCCGGGATACGGATTCCTCTCCGAGAACGCCGATTTCGCCGCAGCTGTGGAAGCAGCCGGAATCAGCTTTGCCGGTCCCACGCCCGAGCAGCTGCGCCGCTTCGGGTCCAAACACACTGCGCGCGCGGCAGCCCGCGCCGCGGGGGTGCCGGTCTTCGCCGGCTCCGACCTGCTCGATGGCACCGACGAGGCGGTCAGCGTCGCGGAGAGCATCGGGTATCCGGTGATGCTCAAGGCCACCGGGGGCGGCGGTGGCATCGGCATGCACATCTGCCGTGATGCAGACGATGTGCGCACCGCCTACCAACGGGTGGTGGCTCAGGCCGAACGCAGCTTCGGCTCTGCCGGCGTGTTCGTCGAACGGTACGTCGACAACGCCCGCCACGTCGAGGTGCAGATCTTCGGCGACGGCAGTGGACGGGTGGTCAGCCTCGGTGATCGAGACTGCTCGCTGCAGCGCCGCCACCAGAAAGTCGTGGAAGAAGCTCCCGCCCCGGCACTTCCCGACGAGATCCGCACTCACTTGCACCGTTCGTCGCGGGCGCTGGCTGCCGCGGTCGGTTACCGATCGGCGGGCACCGTGGAGTTCATCTATGACCCGGTGCGGCAGGAGGCGTCATTCCTTGAGGTCAACGCCCGCCTACAGGTAGAGCACCCGGTCACCGAAGCCGTCACCGGTGTCGACCTCGCCGGCTGGATGCTGCGCCTGGCGCTCGGTGACACCGCCATGCTCGACGCCTACCCCAGCGGCAGGGTCCCCACCACCGGTCACGCCATCGAGGCTCGCATCTACGCCGAAGACCCGGCGCGCGACTACCGCCCCAGCACCGGAATCCTGACAGCGGTCCGGTTCCCCGCCGACGTCCGGGTGGATTCGTGGGTGACCGAAGGCACGGAGGTCACCTCGTCTTACGACCCCCTGCTGGCCAAGGTCGTCGCCAGCGGCGCAGACCGCGACGACGCGCTGAGCCGCCTGCGGCGGGCGTTGGCGGACACCGAGCTGCACGGTATCGAGGTCAACACCGGATTACTCTGTGCCGCAATTGAGCACACCGACGTGCGCGCTGCCCGACACAGTACCGCGACACTGGCAGAGGTGTCCGATCCGCGGCCGCGGATCACCGTGGAGCGGCCGGGACTGATGACGACAGTGCAGGACGTGCCGGGCCGGGTGGGCCTGTGGCAGGTCGGGGTGCCGCCCAGCGGTCCGATGGATGATCTGTCCTTCCGGCTGGGCAACCGCGCGCTGGGTAACCCCGATCACGCCGCGGGCCTGGAGTGCACCGCCTCGGGCCCGGCGCTGCGGGTCACCCACTGCACGACGGTCTGCGTCACCGGCGCCGAATGCCTGGTCACCGTCGACGGCACCCCGGTGCCGATGTGGGAGCCCGTCGAGATTCCAGCGGACGCGGTGCTCGACATCGGCACCGCCGCAGCGGGATTGCGCACCTACGTTCTGTTCGCCGGCGGACTGAATGTGCCCTGCTATCTCGGCAGCGCTTCGACCTTCACCCTGGGACGGTTCGGCGGCCACGGCGGACGCGAGCTGGTGACCGGAGACGTCTTGCGTACCCACGCCCCGGCTCCGGACGCCGGCAGCAAGCCGGGGGTCGGTCCGGTCCCTCCCGAGGTGCGGCCCGCGCTGACCAATGACTGGGAGCTTGCGGTCACCGAGGGGCCGCACGGCGCACCGGAGTTCTTCACCCGTGCCGACATCGACACCCTGTTCCAGGCGCGCTACCGGGTGCACTTCAACTCGGCCCGTACCGGGGTGCGCCTGGAAGGACCCAAACCGCAGTGGGCGCGCCCCGACGGTGGTGAAGCGGGGCTGCACCCGTCGAACATCCACGACAACGCCTACAGCGTGGGTGCGCTGGACTTCACCGGCGACACACCGATTTTGCTGGGCCCGGACGGTCCGAGTCTGGGTGGTTTCGTCTGCCCCGTCACCGTAATCGCGGCGCAGCGCTGGAAACTCGGCCAGTTGCGGCCTGGTGACACCGTGCGTTTCGTGCCGGTGCGCACCTCGGATGCTCCGTCCCGCCGGGAACTCGGCCTGTCCCGCGGCGCGGCCGCCCTGCACGTCACCCGGACCGGTGACGGCGACGATGGGGTGCTGGCCCGCCGGTCGGGTGTCGACGGTGCGCCGGATGTCACCTACCGCCGCAGCGGCGACGACAACGTGTTGGTCGAATACGGCGATATCGTGCTGGATCTGGCGTTGCGCGCGCGGGTGCACGCGCTGCACACCCGTCTCGACGGCGCCGCCACCGGAATTCTGGATCTGACGCCCGGGATCCGCTCGCTGCAAGTCCACGTGGACCCCGACGAGCTGTCGATCCCGCGGTTGCTCGGCCTGCTGTCCGACATCGAGGACGAGCTACCGGCAGCCTCGGAACTGGTAGTACCCAGCCGGCGGGTTCGGCTGCCTCTGAGCTGGGACGATCCGGCCACCCGGGAGGCGATCGCCCGCTACACCTCCGGCGTACGCGATGACGCACCGTGGTGTCCTTCCAACATCGAGTTCATCAGGCGCATCAACGGATTGGACAGCGAGGACGATGTCCGCACCACCGTGTTCGACGCCCAGTACCTGACACTGGGGCTCGGCGATGTCTACCTCGGAGCTCCGGTGGCCACCCCGCTGGACCCGCGCCACCGGTTGGTCACCACGAAGTACAACCCGGCCCGAACCTGGACGGCAGAGAACTCTGTCGGGATCGGCGGCGCCTATCTGTGCATCTACGGCATGGAGGGTCCGGGCGGATACCAGTTCGTGGGTCGCACCACACAGGTGTGGAGCCGCTACCGCCACACGCCGCCGTTCGAGCCGGGAAGTCCGTGGCTGCTAAGATTTTTCGACCGCATCTCGTGGTATCCGGTCTCGGCCGAGGAGCTGCTGGAGTTGCGGGCCGACATCGCCGCCGGCCGCGGCTCGATCGACATCACCGACGGTGTGTTCTCGCTGGCCGACCATGAGCGGTTCCTTGCCGACAATGCCGAGGACATCGGCGCCTTCCGGGCCCGGCAGAGTGCCGCCTTCGCCACAGAGCGGGCCGCCTGGGCCGCTGCCGGAGAGTTCGATCGCGCCGAACGCGCAGCCTCCAGCGCGGCAGCCCGCACCGACAAGTTGGTGCTCGACGAGGGTGATCACCGCGTCGACGCACCGTTCGCCTCGAGCGTGTGGAAAGTCGACGTCTCGGTCGGCGACCAAGTGGTAGCGGGACAACCGCTACTGGCGTTGGAGGCGATGAAGATGGAGACCGTCCTGCGTGCGCCCTCCGACGGGGTGGTGACCCAAATCCTGGTTTCGGCAGGACATCTGGTGGATCCCGGCACTCCCCTGGTGATCGTCGGCGCCGGAGAACGGCCGTGAACGCAGTCGAGCGCGTTCGCGCTGCCTATGCCCGGATCGCCGCGGTAGACCGTCCCGAGATCTGGATCACCCTGCGGCCCATGGCCGACGCGCTGTCCGAGGCTCGGACAGTCGATGCCGCAGCACGATCCGGGGCGCAGTTGCCGTTGGCCGGTCTGCTCGCGGCAGTGAAGAACAACATCGACGTCGCCGGGATACCCACCACGGCCGGTTGCCCCGGCTACGCGACAGAACCGGCGAGCACCGACGCACCTGTGGTCGCACGGCTGCGGGCCGCCGGGGCTGTGGTGATCGGAGCAACCAATCTCGACCAGTTCGCCACCGGTCTGGTCGGCACCCGAAGCCCCTATGGCGCAGTGCGCGACGCGCGCCGACCCGACTACATCTCCGGCGGGTCGAGCTCGGGCTCGGCGGTGGCGGTGGCGTTGGAACTCGTCGACATCGCGTTGGGCACCGACACCGCGGGGTCGGGCCGGGTACCGGCGGCGCTGCAGGGCATCGTCGGAATCAAGCCGACGGTCGGCGTGGTCCCGACCGACGGAGTGGTCCCGGCATGCCGCTCCTACGACTGCGTGACCGTGTTCGCCCGCGACCTCGGCACTGCCGATGCGGCGATGGGCGTGATCGCCGGCGGAGCCCGCGCTTTCTCCCCCCACGCTCCGCTGGCCGCTCCGGCCACGCCGCGAGTCGCGGTGCCGCGGGCCCTTCCGGCTCTGGCTCCGGAGTGGGCGCAGATGTTCCAGGCCGCCTGTGAGCGGCTGGGCGACACCGGGGCAGAGCTCATCGAGATCGATCTGACTCCGTTCCTGGCCGCTGCCCGCCTGCTTTACGACGGCGGTCTGGTCGCCGAACGCCACGATGCGGTCGGCCGATTCGTCGACACGCATCGCGGTGACGACGTCCTGGACCCGTCAGTGGCGACCATCATTTCCGCCGCCGGAGCAGTGCCGGCCACCCGGCTGCTGCGCGACCGCGTGACCCTGGCCGAGTTCACCGACGCCGCAATGGCCGAGCTCGGCGACTGCCACGCGCTGCTGATCCCCACCACGACCGGACATCCCCGCATCGCCGACGTAGCCGCCGACCCGGTCGCGGTGAACTCGCGGCTGGGAACCTACACGAACTTCTGCAACCTGATGGACCTGTGCGCCGTGGCTGTGCCGGGCGGGACCGATTCGCAGGGAGCGCAATTCGGTCTCAGCGTCGTCGCCCGCGCCGGAGAAGACGTCGTCGCACTCGACCTGGCCCACCGACTGATCGACGCCACCGGGAGCACCGCTCCGGCGACCCCGTGGCCGGTGCGGGCAGGACTGGCAGCCACCCCGCTGCTGGTCGTGGGCGCGCATCTGCGCGGTCATCCGCTGGCCTGGCAGCTCGAGCAGCGCGGTGCCCGCTGGTGCGGGCCGACCCGCACCGCGCCGTCATACCGGATGGCACGACTGGACACCGAACCGACCAAACCCGGGCTGGTGCGCGTCGGGGCCGAGACGGGCATGAGCATCGCCGGCGAACTGTGGCTGATCAGCACCGCGATGCTGGGAGACTTTCTTGCCGACTTGCCCACACCGATGTCCCTGGGGCGGGTCACCCTGGCCGACGGCGCCGAGGTCATCGGATTCGGCTGCGCTCAGGACGCCTGGCAGGCCGGTACCGACATCTCCCACCACGGCAGTTGGCCCGGATATCTGCGCCGCACCTCACCGGGCGGATACGTCGGTCGCGACGAGCTCACCCACCGCTGCTGGCGGCGCGATGCGCTCGTCGAGCCGGGTCAGGCAGTCGACACCACCACCGATGTGCAGTGGCTGCAAGGCGCCGAACTCTATGTCGATCTGCGCACGCCCGCGGACATGCCCGTGCTCACCGGAACCTCCTTGGTCGAGCTGACCCGTGCCGATCTGCTGGCGCTGTGCCGGCAGGAGGCCTTCGCCGGGACCCTGCTCGGCGACGGCGA